>JAKFFI010000080.1:0-1963 GCA_036677085.1 Porticoccaceae bacterium | reverse complement strand
TAACGGCCCAGCACCCTGGCCACTTCGGCGATGTGCTCTTCGGTGTCGCCATCCATCACCGTGCCCAGGTTGAACTCTATCGGCCATGCGTCCTTGCCCGGCTGCAGCACCACGGCATGGCCACCGAGCTGGAACGCACCGAGCTCGAAGCTGGTGCGGGTGCGCATCGACGGGTTGAAGAACACCAAGGCGATCGACTTGCCCTTGAGCGCATCGCCCAGCTTGTGTTGCTTGTACAGCGCGGCCTGCGTCAGCAGCGCGTCCAGTTCGGAACGACTCCAGTCCTGCGTGTTCAAGAAGTGCTTCATCAAAGGCTTCCTTGGTTCAGGGAATTTGGTTCAAAAACGAAAAAACCCAGCGCCAGGCTGGGTTCCGGTAAGACAGGCGAAGACGTCCGGCGACCCAGCTAGAAACGGGATTCCGGTCGGCGGGCACGCGAGGTCATGCCCGAGGCCATGCGGGCGCTGCTTGCGTGCTGGTGCTGGTTCATCTTCATTGGCCGAATCGTCGCATGTGCTGCGCTGCAGCGCAAGGATCAGGGCGAGGCGACGTTCTGTCCGGGAACGTAGGGCATCACCGAAACCCGGATGCGCAGCCGGTTGCCGGGATCGTCGGCCAGGCGCGAGCGGTACTTGATGCCCTTATAGACATAGTCCACGTCATAGGCGATGGGACGGCGGAATTCCCGTTCCACCGGCACCATGCGGCAACTGGGCTTGGGTGGCTCGGCCTTGGGTTGCGGCTCCGGGTCATCGGTGAATACACCCTTCACCGAATCCACGATCTTCGTCCAGCGCCCCTCTTCTGGCGGCGGTGCGGGTTTGGGGACGGGAATTTCCTCGCAGCGCATTTCGGTGCGGGAGGCGCGCAGGGTCTGGTAGACGGGTTCCACTCTCAGCACCTGCGCATAGTCCAGGCGCACGTTCTCGGCTTGGACAACGGTGGTGACCGGGGCCGAAGCCATGTCCTGCGCCGCCACGGGCATCGCTGCGAGGGCAACCAGGCAGAGTCCGAACAATCTCAAACAGGACCGGCGCATGAGGCCACTTGGTTGGGAACCGGAGCACAGTGTAGGCAGCGCGCCTTGAGTGGGGCTGAATCGATGCTGTCAGAGCCCTGTATGGACCGGTAGAATCCCCTTGCTTTCTTCCAAGCCCCCACCGATGACCCTGCGACTGCACAACAACCTGACGCGACAGGCCGAAGCCTTCGCGCCGCTCGACCCCGCTTGCCCCACGATGTACGTCTGCGGGCCCACCGTCTACAACTACGTGCACATCGGCAATGCCCGCGGCCCGGTGGTGTTCGGGGTGCTGGCCGCGCTTTTGCGTCGCCGCTACGGCAACCTGCGCTACGCCCGCAACATCACCGACGTGGACGACAAGATCAACGCGGCGGCCCAGGAGCTGGGCGTCGCCATCTCGGTCATCACCGACAAATACGCAGCGGCCTATCGCGAGGACATGGCCCGGCTGGGCGTGGCCCCGCCGGATATCGAACCCGAGGCCACCGCGCATATCCCGCAGATCATCGCCATGATCGAGCGCCTGATCGAGAACGGCCACGCCTACGCCGCGGAAGGCCATGCGCTGTTCGCGGTCGGCACCTTCAAGGACTACGGCAGGCTCTCGCGCCGCGATCCGGAGGAAATGCTGGCTGGCGCGCGGGTGGAAGTGGCGCCGTACAAGCGCGATCCGGGCGATTTCGTGCTGTGGAAGCCGTCCACCGACGACCTGCCCGGCTGGGATTCGCCCTGGGGCCGCGGCCGCCCGGGCTGGCACATCGAATGCTCGGCAATGATCAGCGCCCACTTCGGCGAGACCATCGACATCCACGCCGGCGGCGTCGACCTGCAGTTCCCGCACCACGAGAACGAGATCGCGCAGAGCGAATGCGCGCACGGCGGCAGGATCTTCGCGCGCTATTGGCTGCACAACGGCATGCTGAATTTCGGCGGCGCCAA
>JAKFFI010000079.1:0-10372 GCA_036677085.1 Porticoccaceae bacterium | reverse complement strand
CGAACGATGCCACCGAGGCAGCGCTGGCAACGCCGATCCGGGGCGTCCGCCATGTCCGGCACCCGCAGAACCTCGGTTTCGTCCGCAACTGCAACGAGACCGCACGGCATGCGCGCGGGCGATACGTCCTGTTCCTCAACAACGATACCCTGGTGTTGCCGCGCTGGCTGGACGAGCTGGTAGGCACGCTCGACGCCAACCCGGACATAGGCCTTGCCGGTTCCAAGCTGGTCTACCCGGACGGACGCCTGCAGGAGTGCGGCGCGATCGTCTGGCGCGACGGATCGGCCTGGAACTACGGGCGCCTGGACGATCCCCGGCGTCCGGAATACGGCTACCTGCGCGACGTCGATTACGTTTCCGGGGCATCGATCGCGTTGCCTCGCCGGTTGTGGCTGGAGCTCGGCGGTTTCGACGAATTATTCGTGCCCGCCTACGCGGAAGACGCGGACCTGGCGTTCCGCGTTCGCGCGGCGGGTTGGCGCACCGTGGTCCAGCCGCTGTCGCAGCTGCTGCACTTCGAAGGCATCAGCTCGGGCACCGACCTGGGCTCCGGGGCAAAGGCCTACCAGGTGCAAAACCTGCGCAAGCTGCACGATCGCTGGAGCGGGGTGTTGGCGGCGCATCGCCCCAACGCCGAGCATCCGGAACTCGAAAAAGAGCGCTTGGTCGCGCGCAGGGCGCTGTTCGTCGACCACTGCACGCCCACGCCGGACGAGGATGCAGGCTCCGTGGTCGCGTTCGAGGTCATGAAGGCGTTCCTGCGGCATGGTTACAAGGTGACCTTCGTCCCCGAGGACAACTTCGCCCACATGGGCGGAACGACGCGCGACCTGCAGCGCATCGGCATCGAGCCGATCTACCATCCGGCCTATTCGACGATGGGCGCGTTCCTTTCGCGGCGGGATGACTCGTTCGACGTCGTCTTCCTGCACCGCTTCGGGGTCGGGGACGCGCACATGGATGCGTTGCGGCGGAAGTATCCGGCGGCACGGATCGTTTTCCTGAATGCCGACCTGCACTACGTGCGCGAGATGCGGCAGGCGGAGCTGGATGGCGATGCCGCGGCGATGGCCCGTGCCGAGAAGGCGCGCCGCAAGGAACTGCGCGTCATCGCCAAGGCCGATGTCGCGCTGGTGCATTCCGATTACGAACGATCATTGCTCGAAGCGGAGTTGCCCGGGGCACGGGTCGTGTTGTTCCCGCTGATCCACGACCCGGTGGAAGAGGTCCGGCCGCTGGATGGCCGCGAAGGGGTGTGCTTCGTCGGCGGGTTCCGCCATCCGCCCAACGTCGACGGAATCCGCTGGTTCGTCGATGCCGTATGGCCGCTGGTGCTCGAGGCAGTGCCCGGGGCGCAGCTGCAGATCGTCGGCAGCCACATGCCCCCGGAGGTCGCGGCGCTAGGCGAGGTGCGCGGAGTGCGTGCGATCGGTTTCGTCGATGACCTGAAGTCGTTGCTCGGCCGCGCCCGCGTGTCGGTGGCGCCGCTGCGATACGGTGCCGGCGCGAAGGGCAAGGTGGCGGGCAGCCTTGCCGAAGGCCTGCCGACGGTTTGCACGCCAATCGCGGCCGAGGGGATGCTGCTGGAAGATGGCGTCAATGTGCTTGTTGGAGAAGGGCCGCGACAGCTGGCGGCCCACGTCGCTTCGCTGTTGATCGACGATGCGCGCTGGCTGCAGCTGTCGAAGGGTGGCCTTGAATATGCGAAGGCCACGACATCCAGCGCCCGCGCGCGGGAACGCCTGCGCGAAATCCTCGAACGATAGCGGGGATCCGCGTTCCGGAGTGGTCAGTGGCCCTCCTCCAGGACCAGCTCGGCGACAGTGGCCTGGTCGGCCAGGTCGACTATCTCGAAGTGCATGCCGGGGCGGACCCAGGGTGCCAGAGGCCATGCCCCGCAGCGCCGCACGATCGAGCGCACGATGCGGTTGCCGGAGGCATCCGGCGACGAGACGCGCAGTTGCAGGTCACCGACCGTTCCCGGGAGGTTCCACAGCAACTGCCGCCCGGCGGGAGCCCCGTCCGCGGCGTGCAGCCAGAGCCCCGTGTTTCCGGCGATCAGTTCGCGCAACCCGGAGGGCAGTTTCGTGTTGAGTACCTCGTCTTCGTACTCGTCGATCACTTCCATGCCGCCATACCTGCGAATCCGTCCGTGCTCGAGCCACAGCGCCTTGTTGGCGATCCTGCGCAGCAGCCGGGTACTGTGCGAGGCGAGGACGACGATCGTCGACGCGTGCAGGAAATCCGTCATTCGTCCGATGATCTTTTCCTGGAAATTCGCGTCGCCCGCGCCGATCCACTCATCCATCACCAGGATGTCGTTGGAGAACGCGGTCGTGGCGGCAAAAGCCAGCCGCATCGCCATCCCTTGCGAGTAGGTATGCAGCGGCATGTCGAGGTACGGGCCGAGCCCGGTGAATTCCGCGATTTCCGGAAGTGCGGCATCGATTTCAGCGCGCGTCCTGCCTGCGATCAAGCCCTTGAGAACCAGGTTGCGATAGCCAGTTGCCTCCTGGCGGAAACCAAGGGACATGTTGAAGATCCCGGAGACGGTCCCGCTACGATGCACGACGCCGGAATCCGGATGGTAGATGCCCGCGAGGACGCGGAGCAGCGTCGACTTGCCACTGCCATTGTGGCCGACCAACGCCAGCCGGTCGCCGCGATCGAGGTCGAGTGAAACTTCGTCAAGCGCACGCACGTACGACTTGCCGCGGCGCAGGTGGATCCTGCCGCCCAGTTGTTCAACCGAGGCCGCTACGGAATGCCCCTTCTCGAGCGTGGTCACCGGGAACTCGATGCCAATCCCCTCGGCGCGCAAGTACATGCTCATATCCAGTGGGCCACGCGGCGGCGCGTCGCTGCGTAGACGGCTACGCCCAAGGCCATGCCGGCTGCATTGAATGCAAGCACCACGGCCCAGCTGCCCATCGGGATCCGGTCGTACATGAGCGGGTCACGGACGATGGCTATGAAATGCGAGATGGGGTTGTACTTCGCGATCAATGCGAGGCTGCCGCGCTGTGTTGGCATCCACAGGATCGGTGTTGCGAAGAAGATCAGCCTCATGCCGGTCTGGACGGTATGGTGCAGGTCGCGGTAACGCACGCATAATGGCGCCAGGATCGCGGCCAGCCATATCGAAGTCAGGAACAGCATCGCCAAAGCCGGCAGGACGGACCATGCCCGGATGCTCCAAGGCGCCGGTTTCCAGTACAGCGCCAATGCCATCACCAGCATGGTCATCGCGAAAACCATCCAGTTGCGGAACACCGCCTGCAGCAGGAATACCGGATGGGGTGTCGATGTCGCAAGGATCCATGGCCTTGCATGCATGTAGGCCGTGCAGGCATCCATGACCATGGAATTGATGAACGCCCAAAGGCCGAAGCCCACGGTGACGTAAACGCCGAACTCCGCCCTGGAAGCGGCGGTCAATTGTCCGAATACCAGCACCTTGACAAGGACGAACAAAGCGAACGAGGCGACGATCCACATCAAGCCAAGGACCGTACGTCGATAGCGATCCCGCAGATCCTCAAGCGCGAGGTTCGACCACAGCGTGTACATGTGGATCGACTTGCGCCAATCGTCGGAGAGTTCGTGGATTGTTCCCATCAGTTGGTTCGGTCCGGAACCAGGATTGCCGCCATGGCATCACGCAAGCCGCGCTGCGTTGCGCCGTCGGCCTGCAGCGCGCAGGCCGGGAATCCCGTTCAATGGCAAGGTTGAGAGAGTTGGCGCTACCGTGCGGGAGCACGCCCGGGGCTGGTCAGCATTGCTTTTCCGCGATCGTCACGCTGCCAAGCTCGGATTTCCCATCGGCGTTCCGGATCCTGAAGATCGTGCCGGGTCGCAACCACGGGCCGGTTTCGCGACGGCCAACGGGGCCGCCCTGGCCGAAATTGCGTTCCTTGCCGGCCTTGTCCACCAGGTACACGATCACCTTGCTCGCGCCAGACGAGGCGACGTTCCAGGTCAGCACCGTGCGTTGGCGCGGGCCCGTTGCGCAGGCTTCGCCGGGATCCGCCCACAAGCCGGTCCTGCCGCTGGCCTTGATCTGCTGGATATCGTCCGCGCTCGGCCGGTTGCGCTGATGCGCCTGGCGAGGGGCCTGGGCTGCTTCTTCCGTCGATGCGGGCTTGGCGGCTTGGGTCGCTGGCGCGGGCGGCTCCTGCTGGCCGCAGCCTGGGATCACGATGCAGCAGAGGAGGGACAGGGCGATGAGTAGGGGCTGTTTCATGGGCTGTTCGGCCTGGCTGCCCGCTTATGCGGGGGGCGCATATTATCATTCCCGGATTCCTCTGACGCCCGAACCGACTGGCAGACCCGTGACCACGAAGCACTATCGGCTCGAATTCGTCCTGTTCCTGCTCGCCTTGGCGCTACTGTCGTCGAACGTACTGCTGTTCACGGTCAACGTCGCGAATCCGCTGATTATTTCGGACGGATGGACGTTCGTGGACAAGGTGGTGCGCAAGTCCGCGGAAGGGCATTTCGCGTGGCAGGACATTTTCTTCAAGCGCAGCGCGATGGACCATTCCCAGCCATTGCGAAAGCTGATCCTGCTTTTCCATTACCGATATTTCGACCTCGATTTCTCCATCGAGGCAATAGCCGGATTGTTGTTCGGATTCTTGAACATTGCGCTGCTCTGGGGGGTTGCGCGCCATGGGCGAGGCGATACGCGCCCATCCGCCGGCGAGCTCCTCGGGTTCGCGGCATTGGCGGCCGTCTATTTTTCCCTGAATGCGACCACGGTCTACAGCTATCCGCTGATGACCCTCAGCTACAGCTCGCATACGTTCATTCTCATGATGCTGGTTTGCGCTTGGTTCGCGCTGGCCAATCCGCGGTGGAACCTGGTGCTGCTGCTGGCGGCAGCGGCGCTCGCGATGAACGTCGTGGCCGACGATACGGGCATCATCGTAACCATTGCATGCCTGCTGGTGATCCTGTTGCAGGTGTTTCGAGGGGCGCCGCGCCGTCGTGCGCTGCATGTCGCCATGGTCGTGGCGGGCGCCTGCGTTGCCTACAACATCGGTTACGACATGTTGCTCCCGCAGCCGCAAGGCGCGGGTGGAAAGCTTGATTTCGCCGGCTTGCTGGGGCGTTATTCGCAGGCGTGGCAATTATCGATTCCGTTTACCGCGTCCGTCGTCCATCTGATCCACCTGCGGGAATGGTTCGGAGCCGGTGCCGGGATTGCCGCGGGGTTGATCGCGATCGTCGTGATGGCGGCGCATGGATGGTTCTGGTGGAAGGCCCTGACCGGACCACGGAACCTCGCCAGCTTCGTTGCGATCGCATTGATGCTGATGTTCTACGGCCTGGTCGCGGGAATCCTTCTCGGCCGTGTTGGCGCCAAAGGCGTGATGTATCTGTGGCAGCCGCGCTACACGCTGCTCTACGAATGGAATATCGTGGCCTTGCTGTTGATGGCGCTGGCGCAGTTCAGGCCGGCCGTATCGATGGCATCATCCACGAGTCCATCCGGTGCGGCCGTCGCAGGCGCCATTCCGGAAAGGGCCCTGATGAGCGCTTCGGCGCTGCTGTTGGTATTGCAGGTTCCGCTCAGCGTGGATGGGTGGCAACACGTGCGCCCGATCCAGGTTTACCAGCAGCGCATGGCCACCAAGATCGGGAGCCTGGCGCTTGACGCCGACCCCTCCCCCACACGATGCATGCCGCAGATGGTGGTCTGCCATTTTCCGGAATCGCGAAGGAAGGAATTGATGCGCTTCCTGGAGGGCAATCAACTGAACCTGTTTTCGCCATCCTTCCAGAAACGCCACCAGCTGTATCCCGGGCCGGGAGCGACCACCCCTAGCCGGTGAGGGCGTCGTTCGCCGCCGCGAGGACCGTATCCATATGCTCGTCAAGCTCGGCCCAGAGTGGCAGCCGGACCAGCCTGTCGGCGGTATCGACCGTCGTGGCGAGGTTGCCGGAAGCCCGTCCGAAACGCTGGCCGGCGGGCGAGGAATGGAGCGGAATGTAATGGAATACGGCGCTGACCCCGTGCTCCCTGAGTTTCCCGATGAACCTGGTCCGTGCATCCAGCGTTGGCAGCAGGATGTAATACATGTGTGCGTTGTGCACGCAGTGAGCAGGCACGATCGGACGGCGCAGCAGCCCTTGCCGCTCCAGCGGTTCGGCCCATGCGTGATAGCGCCCCCAAACCGATAGCCGTCGACGCGTGATCGCATCGGCATCTTCGAGTTGGGCAGCGAGGAACGCCGCGATGATCTCGCTTGGCAGGTAGGACGATCCGATGTCCACCCAGGTGTATTTGTCGACTTGTCCGCGGAAGAACTTGCTGCGGTTCGTTCCCTTTTCGCGGATGATCTCCGCACGCTCCATGTAACGCTCCGCGTTGACCAGAAGTGCCCCGCCCTCACCGGAGATCACGTTCTTCGTCTCATGGAAACTGAGGGCCGCAAGGTCGCCGATGGAGCCTAGTGGCCGCCCCTTGTAGGAGGACAGGATTCCCTGTGCGGCATCCTCCACCACCCGGATTCCGTGCCGGGCGGCAATCGCCATGATCGGGTCCATTTCGCAGGCGACGCCAGCGTAATGGACCACGCAGATCGCCTTGGTGCGGGGCGTGATGGCGGCTTCGATCAATGCTTCGTCGATGTTGAGGGTATCCGCGCGGATGTCGACGAAAACCGGCACCGCACCACGCAACACGAAAGCATTGGCGGTTGAGACAAAGGTGAACGAAGGCATGATTACTTCGTCGCCGGGCTCCAGCTCAAGCAGCAATGCCGCCATCTCCAGCGCCGCCGTGCAGGAGTGCGTCAGCAGTGCCTTGCAGCAACCGATTTGCGCTTCCAGCCAGGCGTGGCACTGCTTGGTGAAGGCGCCGTCGCCGGAAAGGTGTCCCTTGGCATGCGCCTGGCTGATCAACTCCAGTTCGCGGCCGGTCATGTAGGGTTTGTTGAATGGCACTTTCATTCTGGTTCCAGCGTCAAAGGGCGTAAAGGATGCAGCCGACGGTGATCAGGGCCAGGCCCTGGAGTTGCTTGCGTGATATCCGTTCGTCGAACAGTTTCATGGCCATGAATGCAACCAGGGCGTAACTGAGGCTCATCAACACGTAGACCTTGCCGATGCCGAGCTGGCGCGCCGCCAGGACCGTGAACGGAGGGCAGCTGGCGAACAGCACGAGGGCAATGAACAGCGAGGAGCGCCGCGCCGCATGGTGGTAGTGCTTGAAGGCGATCTGCGCCGATGCGGTGGCCAGCAGCAGGAAAGCCAGCATCAAACAGGAGGTGACAATCCCGGCTTGCGAGGCGAACGTGTCCATGCTCAAGCGCGCGACACCGCATGCTTGGTGGCAACGACAATGCAGCTTGCGCCGAACGGAACGCGATGACCGCGGCCGAGGGCGCTGACCTCGAACGACAGCAGCCACCGCAGGAACCGGCTGTGGTGCCGGTGCTCGGAGCCGACGCGTGCCTCGCGTGGCTTGGGCGCCTTGCGCAAACGCATCCGCTCGGGCAGGCCCCTGAGCAGGAACATGGGCAATGGCAACGGCCAGAAATAGTAGGAACACAGGCCGACATCGAAACCGCATTCCGAAAACAACGCTTCGAGTTGCCTGGTGGTGTAGCGGCGGTAATGTCCCGCTTCGGAATCAGCGCTTGACCAGAGCCAGCCATGGGCAGGCACGGTGGCGTAGATTTTCCCGCCATCGGCGAGCATATCCCGCAGCGAACGCAGTGCCCCGTCGGGGTGCTCGATGTGTTCGAGCACGTCGAACAACCCGATTGCGCCGAGCCTTCCGGGCTGGATCTCCAGGTCGACGATGGACGCCTGGACGAGTTCCCCGATTCCACGCTCCCTGGCATGCGCGATGCCGGATGCGCCCGGTTCCACCAGGACGACGTGGAAGCCCAGGTCCTTGACCATTGATGCCACGTACCCGTTGCCACCGCCCACATCGGCGAAGGGCAGGCCGCGGTCCGGCGGGTCGTGTCCGATGAGTGCCGAAATGCAGCGATTGCGGTGCGCGAACCAGAACGAATCATCCTCGACGCCATGGCAGGTGTCATGGCCCTGGTCGGGGTAGGACACTCCGGATTGTGCGGTCGTCCGCCATACGCCGTCTTCACCGCGCGAGACGTTCTTGATGAACTCCTGGAGAGCAGCAGGCATGTGTCAGTCGATCAAGGGAAGATGAGGGTCGTCGGGATGGCCGGCTTCCGGGGTGATGACCCGGATTACGCCCATCATCACGATTGCGGCGCCGACGATTTGCAGTACGCCGACGGGTTCACCCATCGCCCATGCGACCACGACGACTCCCGGGAAGAAGATCGCCGATAGCGGGTAGGCCAGGCTTATGGGATAGCGCCTGTAGATTCCATTCCAGATGAAGAAACGCACGAAACTCAACGCAAGCACGACGGCCAGCAGGCCCGCGATCACCAACGGTGCCGGCGCGGGGGTCGCCGATGCGAGCTTCACCAGTGCCGCGTTGAGTAGCTGCAGGCCGACGCTCAGGAAAACCAGGCCAGCCAGGAGCTTGATACGCGCGTGCCCGGGCAGCCGTTTCGAGGTGCCCACCCGTTCTTCAACCGGCATGGCGTGCGCCCGGGTACCGGGGCGGGGCGCTCGATGGCGCCGGTCCCGTGCAACGCGTACGCACACCTGGCGCATGGCGATAATCCGGGTAGTCAGTCATGCACTTCGAAGACCGGAAATTGTTCGGGCGTCGAGCTTTCCACCAGCAGGCGGCCGATATATTCCCCGACGATGCCAAGGCACATCAGCACGCAGCCGCCGACCAGCATGATCAACACCGCGAGCGAGGTCCACCCCTTGACCGACGTGCCGTGGAGCAGGGCATCGATGGCCAGGGCGCCGGCGAAGACGACGCTCGCCAGGCTGGTCGCGAATCCCAATGCGGAGGTGAGCCGCAACGGGATGGTGGAATGGTTGATGAGCAGGTAGGAGGACAGCTTCAGCAGTTTCCTCAGCGTGTAGGTACTCGTCCCATGCCGGCGTTCGTCATGGGTAACGTCGACGTTGGCGATGCGGTCGCGGGGGATCAGGCCGAAGAACAACGCGGGCAGGTAGGTCTGGACGCCCCGGTAGGTGCCCAGGGCGGATGCGCCGCGCCGGCTCATGGCGCGGTAGCTGGACAGCGCCAGGTCGCGCGGCTTGCCGACGATCCGCGCAGCCAGGTTTTGCATCACTGCGCTGGAGAGATTGCGCCAGGGGCTGTGCTTCTTCCGCTCCAGGATGCGGCCGATGACAAGGTCGTAGCCTTCGTCGAGCTTGGCCAGGAACGCCGGGATTTCCTCCGGGGGGTTCTGCAGGTCATCGTCCAGCGTCACCACCACGTCGCCGCGGGCGCGCTTGATCCCGCACAGGGTCGCATGGTGCTGGCCCATGTTGCGGGCGAACCGGACCAGCTTCACCCGCGGGTCGCGCGCCCGCAACTCGAGCATGCGGGCGAAGGTGCCGTCGTTGCTGGCATCGTCGACCAGGATCAGTTCCCAGTCGCTGGCCATGCCGTCCAGCACCAGCGCCAGCCGCCCGTGCAGCGCATCGAGGGTCGGGCCGCTGCGGAACACGGGGACGACGACGCTGATCGATCGGTTCACGGCAATGATCCCGGGCGGGGGTGGGCGTCCCGGGCGCGGCGGGAGGTCGTTCCGGCATCGTGCCATGTCCTGCCGGGCAGGAGGGGCATCCGTGCGGCCGACTTGTCCATTCCAGATCCTCGTCGCACCGCGCCGGCCCATGCATCGCGCTGGGCGAAGGCGATGGGTTCCGTATAATACCCCGGCTGCTGCGCCGGCCGGAACACGCTTTTGCGTCCCACTTGGCTTGCGGGATGATCCCTGGAGGAAAGGTGCCTTCGGCGTGCCCGCAGGTGCCGCTCTCCATGAAGTTCGCGGCGGGCGGCCCAAGATGCCGATGCGCCGTCATCCATGTGCGATCCCCGCGGTGGCTTACAGGAGCGATGATGTCAGGGTGGTCGGAAAAATTGCGGCAGGTGCTGGAACGCGGACGGGACGACTTCGGGATCGGCGAGATCCGCAACCCCGGGCGCCTGGACGACGCGCGGCAGACCGGTTTCGTATGGACGCGGCAGCCGGGCGTGGTTTGCCTGGCGGCCAATCGTGCGTGGTTCACCCAGGCCCGCGACAACCCCGACGTGGTCGCGATCATCGCGCCTTCGGCCGTCGCGAGCCGCGAGCGGGCCGAAGACAGGACCGTGGTCGTGTGCGAGCAGGCCGACCAGCTTTACCACTTCCTGCACGCCACCCAGCCCGCGGCCACCGCCGAGGATGCGCTGGACATCGACAGCACGGCCTCGATCGATCCATCCGCGGTGCTGCGCGGCGCGGTGCGG
>JAKFFI010000078.1:0-3129 GCA_036677085.1 Porticoccaceae bacterium | reverse complement strand
CTGGCCGCAACGCCGGAATTGGACGTGCGCATGGTGCTGGTGGTGTCGGCGATGCCTTCGGCGATGCCACGGGTCGCGCCGCCGAGCGGCTCGCTCGGATCGCCGTTGAACAGGCTGCCGCTCTGGTTGACGCTGAGGTAATCGTCGTCCGTCACCGACCAGCCGGCGATCTCTGTCAGGTTGACGGTGGTGAACGGAAGATAGGGCAACACGCAATCCTCGAGCGCCGTACCCGTGGGGCAAAGTCCGTTCACGTCGGTACTCGCCAGGACACTGACAAGCTTGGCGCGCGCCTTTTCCTCCAGGTAATCGACGTACAACCCCCGCGCATGCAGGTAGCGGAAATCGCTGGTGGACGGCGTGGTGATGGTCACGGTCGCCGGATTGTTGATGTTGGGAGTTGCGTCATAGGCCGCCTGCGCACCCGCAGGCGCAGTGCCCACCGAACCGTCGTACAGCTTGAGGTAATTCTTGACGAATGCGGTATAGGCGGTCGTGGCATTCGTAGTGGGCAAGCCAGTTGTTGCCCGGGGATCGGAGCCCGTACCGGTTTCCAGCAGCCCGAACTGGCGCGAATACATGTCCGATGCCGTCCGCCAGAAGCCATCCACGCGAATGACCCGGCACGAATCGATGTACTTGGCGTTGGTGGTATTCCCCACGGCCACCAACTGCCCGGAACCGTTGGGGTTGTACCTCTGGTAGGCGCCGGTGGCCTCGGGGTCGAACCTGGCGACGTCGGTGTCGCTGCCGTCATGGTGATCCCGGCAGCATTCCTGGCACAGCGGGCTCTGGTCGACTCCGGACTGCGGCCCGGAGGCGTACGTCTGCCCGGGTGCATCGGCAACCGGGTCTGGCACGTAGACGTCATAGCGGGCACCAGTCCACACGGCCGGCCACTGCGCGGTCCGGTAGATCTCCGGCAGGTTGGTGCCGCCGGCGCCGTACTGGCAGGAACACTTGATGATGTCGTTCTCGAAACGCTTCTGGATGAGCGCGGAACTGCCCGCCGGGGTGTAGGTCAGCACGTTGAACCGCGTTCCCACCAGGGTCTGGTTATTGCTTTTACCGACCAGTTCCGGGGTCGGGTTCGAGGCCGCGGACGAATCGCCGTTGCCCATCGCGATCGGGATCACGCCTGCCGTTTCCGGGCTATCCTGGCGGATTACCGGCGAGCCCGTGGGCGTGCCCGAAGTCGAGGGACTCGGGAACAGGCTGTCCTTCAGCGCCAGGTCGCTCAGCTGGCTGTCCATCGCCAGGCGATGGTCCGTACCACCAGCATCGGACCAGGTCGCGGTCAGCACCACGCGCTTGAATTCGGGGTCGCCTGTCGCCGGCGTATGGGTGGTCGAAAAGCTGCTGGCGCCGACGGCGCTTGAATACAGCGTCACGGTCTGGGTCGCGGTGATCTCGCCGATACCGGCTTCCTGGCAGAAACTCGCAGGGACCCAATCGTCGCTGGCAGGGGTAAGTACCGTCGCGCAACCATCGTCCGCAAGCGTCTTTGCACTCGCATATTGCGTGGCGCGCAACTCGTCCATGTGCGCACTGAGCAACGCTGCCACGCGACCGCGCACCTTGGCCTCGGCCGAAGCCCTGGTCAGGCTGCCCTGGAGCGCGGCGAGGGCCAGCAGCCCCGTGGCCAGGACGACCACGGCGATCATGACTTCCAGCAGGCTGAAGCCGGATTCCCTGGTTCGATTGAAGGCTTTCATGAGGCTGGCTCCGGATCAGTACGAGCTGGTGTCGTTCCACGCGCCTGGCAACGTGGCGTACCGATTGTTGTTGGGGTTGTTGCCGAGTGCATTCAGCACCGACGCGTCGAAGATGATCGCCGCCGTGCCGTTGGCCTTGTCGACCTGGCCCTGCACCACCACGGCACCATAGACGGTGGCGCCGGCATTCATGTCCAGCACGGCGTTGCCGCCACTGGACACTTCACCACTTGTCATGGTGTACCCGGTGGAGGGGGTGAGGGTCGCGGTCCCGGATTTCGTGCGCATATAGACAAGCCCGAACACCCGACCCTGGATGCTGGCCGATCCGTCGATAACCAGCGCCACCGGGTTGGCGGGCGTCCCCAATTGCTCGTTGGCACCGACATCGCAATTGGACTGGCACCAGATCAGGCCGGACAACGCCGAACTGGGGTAGGCGCCGGAATAGGTCTGGCCGGGGGCCTTGAGCACGGCTCCGGCCACGGTCGGATTGATGATGTACAGCGCATTGGTGTACAGGAACGCCTCGTCCGCGCCGATGGTCACCTCGGCCCCGTTGTTGGGGTTGGTGAACACGCTCATGATCTTCTTTTCGGCGAAGCAGTCGCTGTTCGTATCCTGCCAGGCATCCACTCCGAAGATGTAGGAGAAAAGATCGGGCGGGAACTCGCAGGTGGGGTAGGAGTACTGGTCGCTGCGGACGTTGTAATTGACGCCGGTGCCATTGACCGTGGAATCGCCCTCGACATCGAGGATGTCGATGCCCTCGTCCTGCACGTTGCCGGAGTTGTCGTAGGACAACGACTTGTCGCCATTGCACTGGCAGGTGTCGCAGATGATGGTGTTGCCATCCATCGTCGGCGGGTCGCTGTTCTTGGCGCCGAAGCGGAAGAACTCGTCGGCATAGCAGGTGTTGGGCGTACCGGTCTTGGAGATGTCCTTGCGGGTCCAGACGGAAACCGGGACACCGGCACCACCCGCATTCGGGTTGGTCACGAGTTGCAGGCCGCCGGTAACGTCGACAGAGCCGGAGGCCACGATGGGCGGCTTGCCCGAGGGGCTGTCGAGCAGGGCATAGCGGCCGATGGTCTGGGTCAGGGTTGCGCGCGCGCCCTCACCGGGCATCCGCGCGACGCTGACGAACGTCACGATCCGCCGGTTGCTGGCCTCGTCCCGCGAGTTGGCGCAGCGCACCGGGCTTGTCGCAGCTTCGCCCACGATCCGCGACGCCACGTAGCACACCACCGGCGCCACGCCATAGGCAACCTGCGTGCCGTTGCCCGTGGTGGCGATGTTGCCGTTCAGGTCCAGCATCGCCGGCGTCATCGCACTGTCGAAATTGGTGTCGACATGGCCGGACGCCTTGAGCCGGAACATGGTCGAGCGCCGCGCCACCGCCGCCGTGCCCGCG
>JAKFFI010000077.1:0-109185 GCA_036677085.1 Porticoccaceae bacterium | reverse complement strand
CACGCCGCTGGCTTCGTGGCCGATATGGCGGGGCAGCACATCGGCGGGGGTGGCGGCCTTGCCGAGATCGTGCATCAGCACCGCGAAGCTCACCGCGGAATCCGCCCGCATTTCCGCCGCGCGATCCAGCGCCATCAGCACATGGAGGCCGGTATCGATTTCCGGGTGGTAGTCCGCGCGCTGGGGCACGCCGAACAGCGCATCCACTTCCGGCAGCAGGACCGCGAGCGCGCCGCAGGCGCGCAACACTTCGATATAGGTGCGCGGCGATGGGCCGGCGAGCGCGCGCTCCGTTTCACGCCAGATGCGTTCCGCCGAGAGATGCTCCAGTTCGCCGCTGGCGGCGATGGTCGTCATCAGTGTGAGTGTCTCCGGCGCGATCCGAAAACCGAAGGGATGCAGCCAGGCGGCGAACCGTGCCACCCGCAACACCCGCAGCGGGTCTTCCACGAAGGCATCGGAGACATGGCGCAGCACCCGGTCCTGCAGATCGCGCAGTCCTCCGCAGGGGTCGATCAGCAGACCCTCGGTGCTTTCGGCGATGGCATTGATCGTGAGGTCGCGGCGCTGGAGATCCTGTTCCAGCGTCACGCCAGGCTCCGCATGAAACACGAAGCCGGTGTGCCCGGGTGCCGTCTTGCGCTCGGTGCGGGCAAGGGCGTATTCCTCGCCGGTGTCGGGATGCAGGAACACCGGGAAATCCCGGCCCACGGGGCGAAAGCCCCGCGCGCGCATGGCCTCGGGCGTGGCGCCCACCACCACCCAGTCGCGCTCCCGCACCGGCAGGCCCAGGAGTCGGTCGCGGATGGCGCCGCCGACGAGGTAAGTATTCATCTTCGACTGCGCACGTCGCGCGGACCCTGCTTCGGGAAGTGTTTGCAATGGCCGATTATACGGAGAAAAACTTTCCACCCTTCACTGCCGGTCGGCGACGGGCCGAATCGCCGGGAGCGCTGCCACTGTAGAAGGCGCAGCGGTCAGATGTGTCGATGAGCAGAGAAAGCGCCATGGCGCGAATCCACCCGCAGTCGCAGCGCGTGGAGCCAGGGGTTTCCCTCCGTGTGGACGGAGGTCGAGGCGGGTACCGCTAGGCAGTCGTCGCCGCGGCGTCATCTGTACCTTGCGCCGCGGCCGGTGCCACCAGCGCCAGCGCCTCCGCCTGATCGACCTGTTCGATCCAGTGCAGATCGAGCTGGCGCCGCGCGCTCTCGGGAATCTCTTCCGCGTCCTTCCGGTTGCGGGCGGGCAGCAGCACGGTCTTGATCCCGGCGCGCAGCGCGGCCAGGGTCTTTTCCTTGATGCCCCCGACCGGCAGTACCAGGCCCCGCAGGGTGATCTCGCCGGTCATGGCGACTTCGGGACGGATGGTACGGTTGGTGAGCAGCGACACCAGGGCGATATAGAGCGCCACGCCAGCGCTGGGGCCGTCCTTGGGGATGGCGCCGGCGGGCACATGAATGTGAATGTCGCTGGTTTCGAACAGGTCCGGTGCCAATCCCAGGTTCGCAGCGCGTCCCTTGATCAGGGAGAGTGCGGCCTGGGCGCTCTCCTTCATCACGTCGCCAAGCTGGCCGGTGAGGATCAGACGGCCGTTGCCGGGTGCGCGGCTCGCCTCGATGAAGAGGATATCGCCCCCGGTGGGGGTCCAGGCGAGCCCCGTCGCCACGCCCGGCACGCTGGTGCGCATCGCCAGTTCGTCCTCGAAGCGCGGTGGTCCCAGAATGGCGCGCAGATCGTCCGGGCCGATCTCGGCGCGCTCGATGGTCCCCGCGGCGATGCGCACGGCGACATGACGCACCACGGCGCCGATCTCCCGCTCGAGATTGCGGCAGCCGGCTTCGCGGGTATAGTCCGCAACGAGTTGCGACAGCGTCGCGTCGCCGATGCGGCACTGTTCGGCACTGAGCCCCGCCGCCTGCAACTGGCGTCCCACCAGGTAGCGCCGGGCGATCTCGATCTTTTCCTCGCGCGTGTAACCCGGCAGTTCGATCACTTCCATGCGGTCGCGCAGGGGGCCGGGAATCTGGTCCAGCACATTGGCGGTGCCGATGAACATGGCGTGGGAGAGGTCGAAAGGCACGCCCAGATAATTGTCGCGAAAGGTGGCGTTCTGCTCCGGATCCAGCACCTCCAGCAGGGCCGAGGCGGGATCGCCGTGGAAGCTCGCGCTCAGTTTGTCCATCTCGTCGAGCATGAACACCGGGTTGCGGGTGCCCGCCTTGCGGATGCCCTGGATGATGTTGCCGGGCAGGGCGCCGATATAGGTGCGCCGGTGGCCGCGAATCTCGGCCTCGTCGTGGACACCGCCGAGCGCGATGCGCTGGAACTGGCGCCCCATGGCGCGCGCGATGCTCTGGCCCAGCGAGGTCTTGCCGACCCCGGGCGGACCCACGAAACAGAGGATCGGGCTTTTGCCCCTGGGGTTGAGCTTGTGCACCGCCAGGTGTTCGAGGATGCGCCGCTTGACCTTGTCCAGACCATAGTGATCCTCGTCGAGGACGCGGCGTGCCTGCTCGATATCGATCTTGTCCTCGGACTCCTTGGACCAGGGCAGTTCGGTCAGCCACTCCAGATAGGTGCGTACCATCGAGTATTCCGCCGCCGCCTCCGGCATGCGTTCCAGACGCTTGATCTCCCGCAGCGCCTGGGTGTTGGCTTCCTCCGGCATACCGGCCTGTTCCACGGCCTCGGTCAGTTCGCGGATTTCGGCGCTGCGCTCCTCGCCTTCGCCCAGTTCCTGCTGGATCGAGCGCATCTGTTCGCGCAGCATCGCCTCGCGCTGGCGCTCGCTCATCCGCTCGCGGGTCTGCTGGTGGATCTTCTGCGACAGCTTGAGCACTTCCACCCGGTAGTCGAGCAGCGCCTGCACCTTGTCCATGCGCTGCCTGAGGTCGAGGGTTTCCAGGATGTCCTGTTTGTCTTCCGGCTTGAGATCCATGTAGCCGGCGACCGTGTCCGCCATCAGCCCGGGGGAGGTGATCAGGCGCAGCGCGTTCACCAGCTCTTGGGGAGTCTGGGGCAACAGTTGCAAGGCTTCGAGCGCGCGTTCGCGCAGCGCCAACAGGCGCGCTTCGAGCTCCTTGTCGCCCGCGGCGTGCGGTTCGTGGATACGTTCCACCCGCGCGGCGAGAAAGGGCGCGCTGGGAATGAAATCCAGGATCCGGAAGCGCGCTTCCCCCTGGCAGATGAGGTGGTGCTGTTCGTCGTCGCCGGTGACGAAGCGCAGTACGTTGGCGATGGTGCCGACCCGATAGATGTCGTCCGCGCCCGGATCCTCCAGTGCCGGATCGCGCTGCAGGATCAACCCGATGGGCCGCTCGGCGCGAATCGCCTCCTGGGCCGCTGCGATCGAGGCGGGACGGCCCACCGCGAGCGGCATCACCAGCTCCGGGAACAGCACGACATTGCGCACCGGCAGCAGGATCAGGAAATCCTCGGGCCAGTCGCGGGCAACGGATTCAGTGGCTTTGGGTATTTGCTGATCATTCATGGCGTGGCTCTAGAGTTTGCGAAAGCCGAGATACAGACAGCCATCCAGCAAGTCGTGATGGGCCAGTTCCAGGGGGCGGGGCGGCAACACCAGGCGCCGTTCGAAGCGACCGGCGGGGATCTCGACGCGGTGCAGGCGTCCGCAGTGGGCGGCTTCCGGCAGGCGGCGCTCGCCGGCCACGATCAGTACGCCCTGCTGCACCTGCACGGATACCCGTTCCGGAGCGACGCCCGGCAGCGCGGTCACCACCCACAGGTGATCATCCGTTTCATAAACGTCCACCGGCGGTTCCCAGCGGGATGGGCGGCTGCCGGAACCCGGCTGGTAGAAATGGCGCTGCATGCGCTCGGCGCGGTCCAGCATCCGCACCGCCTCCGACCACATCCAGTTTTCCATATCGCGCGATGACATCGAGACGCTCCCGATCGCCGGCTCTTGAGTTGCAGTGGGTTAGTTGGGGGTGGCCATCCGGAAATGCAAACTGCCGGCTCCTGCCCCCTTCCCACTGCCCGCGAACATCATAGTGCCAAAGGCACCGTGATGGCGGGCGCCCGGCCATGGTCTTGATCCGGATCAGGAGTGGGCGTTGGTTATGCCTATACTTCAAGGCCGGGGCGGAGATCGCCCTGCCGGACACTTGACACTGCGGAGAGGAGCGGCAACACCATGAAAATCTGTGTGTATGGGGCGGGCGCCGTGGGTGGCGTGGTGGGCGGACTGTTGAGCGCTGCCGGTGAGCACGAGGTATCCCTGGTGGCGCGCGGGGCGCACTTGCAGGCGATGCAAGCGAACGGCCTGAAACTCGAATGCATAGGTCGCAATACCCGCATCGTGCCGGTGCGCGCCACCGCCGAACCGGCCGAGCTCGGGGTGCAGGATTGCGTGATCATCACCCTCAAGGCCCATCAGGCCGTGGGTGAGACCGCGCGTATCGCCCGCCACCTGCTCGGGCCTGACACCACGGTGGTGACCGCCATGAACGGCGTGCCCTGGTGGTATTTCTATCGGCACCCAGCGCCCTGGACCGACCGCCGCGTGCCGGCCGTGGATCCAGGCGATACCCAGTGGCGGCGCATCGGTCCCGAGCGGGTGCTCGGGTGCGTCGTATACATTGCCGCCTCGGTGCCGGAGCCCGGCACGGCGCGCTATGCCCCGATGGACGGCGAGGGCGGGTTGCAGGGGCTGCTGCTCGGTGAACCCGATGGCCGCGCCAGCGAACGGCTGCAACGGGTGGTCGCCGCGCTCGCGGGCGCCGGCGTGCGTGCCTCGGCGCGGGAAGCCATCCGTCGCGATACCCTGATCAAGCTGTGGGGTAATGTGAGCTTCAACCCCGTTACCGCGCTGACGCTCACCGACGTGGGCGGGGTGGTGTCCGATCCGGCGGTGTCGGCGGTGATCCGCGCCATGATGCTGGAGATCACCGCCATCGGCGCGGCGCTCGGTGTTGAGTTCGATATCACGCCCGAGATACTGCTGGCGCGCGCCCGTTCGGCGTCGGGCCATCGCTCATCGATGCATCAGGATATGGACAAGGGTCGGCCGCTGGAGATTGATGCACTCGTGCGTGCCGTCAGCGAGGTGGGCGCGATGGTCGGCGTGCCTACGCCGACCATCGACACAGTGCTGGCGCTGATTGCACTGCGCGCCCGCACCGCCGGGCTCTACCAGCCAACGGCGATACCCATGGCCGATTGATCTGCGGCGGATGCGGCTGCACCTTGCCCGCGGCCCTGCGCGGAAATTTCTCTCAAGGCGCGCAGCAGATCACCGTCAAACCACGCACTGTCAAACCACGCACTGTCAAACCACGGTGGGTCCGTCGCCACGATTGTGTACCCGTTCGCGGATCCGCTTGGCAATGTCGACGGGTCACGAAAAACGGTCGCGGACACCAACTCAAGGCTTCAGGCGCTCAGCCCGAGCAGTGCCGCGGTGTTGCTGCGCATGACATTGCGGACCTGGGCGTAGTCGAGCCCGGCCAGACCGTCGGCGAATTCGAGGGGCTCGGCGAGGCCTTCCGGATGCGGCCAGTCGGAGCCGAACAGGGCGACATCCGGCCCGACCGACGCGATCAGCTCCGGGATGTTGTCCTCCGGGAAGGGGCAGACGCGAATGCGGTCGAGAAAGATTGTGCTCGGGCGGGCATGCAATGGCCCGAAAGTGAAATTGTTGCCGGCGATCTTGGCGGACTTGTCGAGCTTGCGCAGCAGCGGGGTGACCCAGGAGGAGCCGTTTTCGATCGAGACCACACGCAGACGCGGGAAGCGGCCGAACAGGTTGTGCATGATGAGTGCCGCGAGGGTGTCGGTGACAGGTCGTTCCATCATCCCGATCACATGCTGAAACGCGGTGACCCGGTGGTGGGGCGGACGCGGATTTTCACCCCAGGCCGCCGAGACCAGTTCCTCGAAGCCGGCGTTGCCCAGATGGAATGCCACCGGAATACCGGCCTCCTGGCAGCGCGCCCAGAAGGGATCGAAATGCGGGTCCGCGGGCGAACGCCCGAGCACCGGCCCGGGAATCAGGTTGACGATGCGGGCACCCTCGGCCAGCACGCGGTCGAGTTCGGCGACGGCGAGATCGATATCCACCAGCGACAGCTGGGCCGCGGCAAAGATGCGGTTCCGGTAATCCCAGCCCCAGTCGTCCCGGAGCCAGCGGTTGAAGGCGCGGTGATTGGCCATGACCACCTCCGGGCCAGCATCGCGCAACTGCATTTCGACACCGACGCCCAGCGAGGGCAGGAAGATGCCGGCTTCGACGCCGTAGCGATCGAACCAGCGCAGCCGCGCGTCGCGCTGCATGGATTCGGGCAGGTCGAAACAGGAGATGGGATCGGCGGCGAGAATGTGCGCGCCCTTGGGCTGGTCGCTGCGGTAGAACGCCTTGTAAGACCCGGGTTTGCCCGCGTGCTCGCCGGGCGGGGCGCTGAAAAAGCTGAGGCGGCGGCCGCGAAAGTGGACCTGGGCATGGGTGCTCAGCCCGCGCACCACGGTGATGGCGTCGGCGCGGAACCGGTTTTCCATGTGGCGGGTGTAGCAGTCGTCGGGCTCGTAGTAATGGCAGTCCGCATCGACCAGAGGATAGTCGATCAGTGCGCGCGGGTCTTCGCCGTGGGTGGCGGGCGAGGTCATGTCGATGTCCTCCTTATTGGGTAGCCGTGGCCGATGATGGGAATATCCTGACAGGATGCCGCGCCGAACAACAGTCTGGACCTTAGCGCGGATGGTCGTCCGGGGCTACAGACAAGCGGACGCATCGGGGTTACAGTTTTTTGGTGCGATGATCATCCGGCTGGTCTCCGTCGGTAAACCGTACGGAAGCCGGACATGGTAAACCCGGGCCGGGGCAGCGCAAGCGACTCCAGATAACAACAAGATAGAGGGTGCGGCAAATGAGCGATGAGCCTATTTTGGACGGTCTGCGCGTGCTGGATTTCACCCAGCACCTTGCGGGTCCCACCACGACCCGCCTGATGGCGGAGATGGGCGCCGAGATCGTCAAGCTGGAACTGGCGCCCTGGGGCGATCAGGTGCGCAAGGCGGGGTACCTGAAAGGCGGGCGTTCCGCGTATTTTTTGCAGCAGAACCGCGGCAAGAAAAGTCTCTGTGTCGATGTGAAAACCCCCGCGGGGCGCAAGCTGCTGCTCGATCTGGTGCCGAAGTTCGATGTCTTGGTGGAAAACTTTGCGCCCGGCGTGATCGGGCGCATGGGATTGGACTGGGCGACGGTCCATCGCATCAACCCGAAGCTGATCATGTGTTCGATATCCACCTTCGGGCAGACCGGCCCGCTCGCCGACCGACCCGGATTCGACTACATCGCCCAGGCGTACTCCGGGATCACCAGCCTGATCGGCGAGCGCGACAAGGCGCCCAGCCTGCCGATGGCGGCGATCGGCGATGTCACGACCGGCGTGCACGCGCTGGCGGCGATCAACGCGGCGCTGTACCGGCGCGCTCTCGGCGGTCCCGGCCAGCTGCTCGATATTTCGCTGATCGACAGCTACTTCCATTGCCACGAGCTCAACGTGGGCATGATCAGCGCCAGCGAAGGCAAATTGAAACCCACCCGCGGCGGTTCCCACCATCCGGGCATGGCACCCCTGGGCTGCTTCAAGGGCAAGGCGCCGGAGCGTTATCTGATCATCATCGCGGTGCTGCACCAGTGGAAGGAATTTTGCGAGGCGATGGGAAAATCCGAGTTGCTGACCGATCCACGCTTCAAGGATCCTCGTGACAGGGCCAAAAATCGCGTCGCGCTGGTCGCCATCATCGAAGACTGGATTCAGTCTCAGGCGAGCGACGAGGAAGTGATCCGGATTCTCGAAGAGCGCCGCATTCCGGTGGCGCCGGTGCTCAGCGTCGAGGAGGCCATGCACCATCCGCACTTCATCGAGCGCGGTACGGTGCGCACGGTGACCGAGCGCGAATTCGGGACTTTTCAGATGCCGGGCATGCCGCTGCGGTTTTCGGAATACGCCAACGTCGCGGATCTGGAAGCGCCCTATCTGGGCGAGCACAATCACGAGGTGCTGAAACATCTGCTCGCGTATACCGATGCGGAGATTGCCGAGCTGGAACAGGAACGCGTTCTGGTCTCGGAACCTCTGCCCGCTGCATCGGGTTGAAGGTTTCCCCCCGCTCGCGTCGGTTCAGTCGCGCCGGTCGAGCCAGTCGTGTTCGAGCAGCTTGAGCCGCGTGGTCACGGTCAACAGGAAAGCCGTCGACCAGGCAAACAGAATCCAGCCGTTGGCGGACTCGATCGCGCTCACCATCCGCCAGCGCGGTGACAGCACGATGTCGCCGAACCCCACGGTGGTGAAGGTTACCGTGGAGAAGTACAGGGCTTGCTCGAAGTTCTGCATTTCACCGAGCCAGAAGTAGAGCGCCGCGTACAGCCAGATCTCGATGCTATGGAGCACAAAGATGCCGAACACCACCGCCAGGATGACCGCGGCGCGGCGCGGCGTGTGTGGCTGTCGTGGGGATGCAGCCGATGGCCGTGTCGGCTCATGAGGTAAGTGAGGAAAATAAGGCCCCAGAAATGCACCAGCACGGTGGCGGTACCCATGCCGGTACCCACCGCGAGATTGATCATAAGAGCGGGAACATCAGTTTCCATCGTGCCGGATACGAAGTGGGCGATATGTTGGGTGTGTGGCGTCGCTGCGCGGTTGTGCGCAGCTTAGCACGCACATCGACCGGCTTTGGGCGCCCCTGGCGGACATGGCTGGTCGGGATTTGCCGGCGTGCGTAGTCTGCGCGCTGAATGGATGAGCACCGACCTGGCGCGCGAGTTTGGAGGATCTTGAATCGACACTGGCGAATCCGGGGCGCCTGAAGCAAATCCATGCGCTGACGATGCGTATTTCCGCGCTGGCCTGAGCCGCGGCCTGTCAATCCGTCCTTGCGCAGCGTGCCTTCAGGCCTATAATCAACGCGCAACTCTCGGGGCGCCCCTTCGGGGCTGAGATGCCGAACCGGCAGACCCGTGGAACCTGATCCGACTCGCATCGGCGTAGGGAAGAGTGAACGCCTGCCTTCCGTACTCCACGCTGGTCACCCATCCCACGCGAGGAGACCATCATGGCCAAACCCACCGCCAGCACCCCGAAGCCAGAGCCGTTGCCCCGGCAGCCTTTGCCGGCGAGCCGCAAGATCTATGTGAGCAACGCCGCCGGCACGGTGCGGGTGCCGATGCGGGAGATCGCGCTCACCGACGGCACCAGCGCCCAGGTTTACGACACCTCCGGACCCTACAGCGATCTCGACCTGACGTTCGACATCCACAAGGGGCTGCCCGATCACCGCGGCCCCTGGATCGCCGCGCGCGGCGACTGCGAGCCGGAACCCCATCCCTACAACCGACGCGCCAACGGCAGTGCCGACCCCAACCACAGCGCGGCGCTGCAACGGGAGCCGCTGCGCGCCAAGCCGGGCCGCAATGTGAGCCAGCTCCACTATGCGCGCCAGGGCATCATCACGCCGGAGATGGAGTTCATCGCGCTGCGCGAGAACCAGGCCCGCGCGCTCGCCGGCACCGAGTTCGACAGCGCGGAGCGCGTCGCACGCCTGCGCGGCCATCCCATGGGCGCCAATCTGCCCCGCGAGATCAGCGCCGAGTTCGTGCGCGCCGAAGTGGCGGCCGGGCGCGCCATCATTCCCGCCAACATCAATCATCCCGAACTGGAACCCATGATCATCGGGCGCAATTTCCTGGTGAAGATCAATGCCAATATCGGTAATTCGGCGGTCAGTTCGGGCGTGGAGGAAGAAGTGGAAAAACTGGTGTGGGCCACCCGCTGGGGCGCCGACACCGTGATGGACCTGTCCACCGGCCGCCATATCCACGGCATCCGCGACCACATCATCCGCAACTCGCCGGTGCCCATCGGCACCGTGCCCATCTACCAGGCGCTGGAGAAAGTCGATGGCGTTGCCGAGGATCTGACCTGGGAAATCTTCCGCGACACATTGATCGAGCAGGCGGAGCAGGGCGTGGACTACTTCACCATCCACGCCGGGGTGCGGCTCGCCTATGTGCCGCTGACCGTCGACCGGGTGGCGGGCATCGTGTCGCGCGGTGGCTCCATCCTGGCCAAGTGGTGCATCGCCCACCACCAGGAAAATTTCCTCTACACCCGCTTCGAGGACATCTGCGAAATCATGAAGGCGTACGACGTCAGCTTCTCGCTGGGCGACGGCCTGCGTCCGGGCGCCGGCGCCGATGCCAACGACGCGGCGCAGCTCGCGGAGCTGAAAACCCTGGGCGAACTGACCAAGGTCGCCTGGAAGCACGACGTCCAGACCATGATCGAGGGGCCCGGCCATGTGCCCATGCATCTCATCAAGGAGAATATGGACAAGCAGCTCGACTGGTGCCATGAGGCGCCCTTCTACACGCTGGGGCCGCTCACCACGGATATCGCACCCGGCTACGATCACATCACCAGCGGCATCGGCGCCGCCATGATCGGCTGGTTCGGCTGCGCCATGCTCTGCTATGTGACGCCCAAGGAGCACCTGGGGCTGCCCAATCGCGAGGATGTTCGCCAGGGCATCATCACCTACAAGATCGCCGCCCACGCCGCTGATGTCGCCAAGGGCCACCCGGGCGCCCGCTACCGCGACGATCTGGTCTCCAAGGCCCGCTTCGAATTTCGCTGGCGCGATCAGTTCAACCTGTCGCTCGACCCCGAAACCGCACTGGCCTTCCACGACGAGACCCTGCCCCAGGAGGGCGCCAAGGTGGCGCACTTCTGCTCCATGTGCGGACCCAAGTTCTGCTCCATGCAGATCACCCAGGAAGTGCGCGAGTACGCCAAACGCGGCATGGCCGAGAAATCGAAGGAGTACCGCGAGCGCGGCAGTGAAATCTACCTGAAGCAGGCGGACTGACATGCATGCGGCAATCGCCGGCGCGGGCTTGGTGGGCCGGCTCATGGCTTGGCGCCTGCTGCGCGCGGGCTGGCGGGTGAGCCTGTTCGAGCGCGATCCCGAGGGAACCGATAGCGCGGCGGCCTATACCGCCGCCGGCATGCTGGCGCCCTGGGCCGAGGTGGAATCGGCCGAGGAACTCGTGCACCGCCTGGGACTGCGTTCGCTGGCGCTCTGGCCCGTGCTCGCGGCCGAGCTGGGCGCCGATTTCGACCTGCACGACCGCGGCACCCTGGTGGTCGCCCACGCCGGCGACCGCGCCGATTACCGGCGCTTTGCCGGGACGCTCGCGGCCAAGCTGCCGGGTCCGCAACACTGGGGGGCGCTGGACGCCGCTGCGCTGGGCGCGCTGGAGCCGGAACTCGCCGGCCGCTTTGCGGAAGGGCTGCATCTGCCGGGCGAAGCCTGGCTGAATCCGCTCGAAGTCATGGCCGCGCTGGCGACGGGGCTGCGCGCCGGCGGCGTCAAATGGCACCAGGGCGCCGCAGTGGAAGAGGTCGGCCCGGGTTATCTGGTCAGCGGCGGCACCCGCCACCCCTGCGACTGGGCCTTCGACTGCCGCGGTCTGGGCGCGCGCGCCGACCTGCCACGGCTGCGCGGGGTGCGCGGCGAGGTGATCTGGCTGCACGCGCCAGCGGTGAAGCTGCGCCATGTGGTGCGGCTCATGCACCCGCGCTATCGGCTCTATCTGGTGCCGCGCCGCGACCACGGCTTCGTGATCGGGGCCACCCAGATCGAGAGCGACGACGCCGGGCCGATCACGGTGCGCTCCAGCCTGGAGCTGCTGTCCGCCGTCTACAGCCTGCACGATGGCTTTGCGGAAGCGCGCGTGATCGAGGCCCGCGCCAACTGCCGTCCGGCGTTCGACGACAACCTGCCGCGCGTGTTCACGGCGCCGGGGCTGGTCCGCATCAACGGGCTGTTCCGCCACGGCTTTCTGTTGGCGCCGGCGCTGGCCGAGACGGTGGAGGCCTGGTTGCGTGAACCCGCCACGGCGTGCCCGGAACTCTTTGCAGCGGAGCAGTTGGCATGAGTGCCGGCCAGATCGAGGTGCTGTGCAACGGCGAAAGCAAACGCCTGGACGCGGGCCGGACCCTCGCCGAGCACTTGCCGCAGCTCACGCAGGCCTGCGATTTTGCCGTCGCCATCAACGCAGTCTTCGTGCCCAAGAGCGCCTATGCCGAGACCTGGCTCGCGGATGGGGATCGCATCGAACTGGTCATTCCCATGCAGGGAGGTTGAGCCCATGTGGCAGCTTGCGGAGCAGACCCTCGACAGCCGGTTGCTGATCGGCTCCTCGCTCTATCCCTCACCCCGCATCATGCAGGAGGCGATCCGCGCGTCCGGTGCCGGGGTGGTCACGGTCGCGCTGCGCCGACAGTTGCCGGGCGGAGGTGGCGGTGACGATTTCTGGGCCGCGCTGCGCGAGCTGAATGTGCGCCTGCTGCCCAATACGGCGGGCTGTCATTCGGCGCGCGAGGCCATCACCACCGCCCAGATGGCGCGCGAGCTGTTCGGCACCCACTGGATCAAGCTCGAAGTGATCGGCGATGACTACAACCTGCAACCCGATCCCTTCGGGCTGGTGGAGGCGGCGCGGGAACTGGTGGCGCAGGGCTTCGAGGTGTTCCCCTATTGCACCGAAGATCTGGTGGTGTGCGAGCGCCTGGTCGACGCCGGCTGCCGCATCCTGATGCCCTGGGGCGCCCCCATCGGCACCGCCCGCGGGCTGCTCAACCCCTACGGCCTGCGCACCCTGCGCGAGCGCCTGCCCGACATCACGCTGATCGTCGATGCCGGACTCGGCGTGCCGTCCCACGCGGCCCAGGCTCTGGAGCTGGGGTTCGATGCGGTGCTGCTCAACACCGCCATCGCCCAGGCCCACGACCCGGTGGCCATGGCGAGCGCCTTCCGCCACGGTGTCAGCGCCGGCCGTCTGGCATTCGAGGCCGGGCGCATGCCGGAGCGCGATCTCGCGCAGCCCAGCACGCCGGTGGTGGGAACGCCGTTCTGGCACCACAAATGACGAACCGCCCGGTGGCCCTCACCATCGCCGGCAGCGACTCCGCCGGCATGGCGGGCATCGCGATGGATGTGCGTGTGCTGACTGCCCTCGGTGTTCACGGTGCCGTCGCCATCACCGCCAATACCGCGCAGGATGGCGGTGGAGTGGCCGCGATCAATCCCGTTTCCGCCGACGCCCTGGACGGCCAGCTCGCCGCCGCGCGCCGATTGCAGCCGCGCGTGATCAAGACCGGGCTGCTGGTCGACGCCGCCCAGATCGCCCGCGTCGCGGCATTCTGCACGCAGACCGGACTGCCCCTGATCTGCGATCCGGTGCTGCGCAGCTCCGGCGGCGCGCCCCTGACGGGAGATGACTGCGCCACCGCGCTGCGCGAGCACCTGCTGCCCCATTGCACATTGCTGACCCCCAACCTTCCGGAAGCCGAAGCTCTCACCGGGATTGCCATGCGCAGCGCGGCCGATGTGATGGCCGCGGCGCGCGCCTTGCGGCGCCTGGGTGTCGGCGCGGTGCTGATCAAGGGCGGCCACGGCGACGGCACGCAGAGTCGGGATTATTTCCTCGCCGAAGATCACGGCTTCTGGCTCCACAGTCCACGTCAGGCGGTGGCCAACCGTCGCGGTACCGGCTGTGCCCTGGCTTCGTCCATTGCCGCCGCGCTGGCGCGCGGCCATGCCTGCGCCGATGCGGTGGTGATCGGCAAGATGGCGATCAATCAGGGTCTGCGCCAGGGCTATGGCTGCGGCGAGGTCGAGGGGCCGGTACAGATCGACCACTTCCCCGACGACCAGGCCGACCTGCCCGCGCTCACTCCGGGTGCTGGCCATGAGAGTGCAGTGACCGCATTCCCCGACTGCAACAGTCCCCGCCTCGGGCTCTATCCCATCGTGGACAGCGCCGACTGGGTGGCGCGGCTGCTGCGACTCGGCGTGTCCACCCTCCAGTTGCGGATCAAGGAGCGTGCGGGAGACGAACTTCTCCGGGAGATCGGGCGCGCGGTCGAACTTGCGCGCGGGCACGGCGCCCGCCTGTTCATCAACGATCACTGGGAGCTGGCCCTGGCCGCGGGTGCCTACGGCGTGCATCTGGGGCAGGAAGACTTGGACTCGGCCGACATCGCGGCGCTGAGAAAGGCCGGGCTGCGACTCGGCATCAGCACCCACTGCCATTACGAGGCCGCGCGCGCCCATGCCCTGCGGCCGTCCTACATCGCCTGCGGCCCGGTGTACGAGACCACCGCCAAGGTGATGCCCTGGATACCCCACGGGCTCGACGGCCTCGGCTACTGGCGGCGGGTGCTGAGCGCTTACCCGCTGGTCGCCATCGGCGGTATCAGCGCGGCGCGCGTTCCGTGTGTGACGGCCGTGGGTGTCGATGGGGTCGCGATGATCTCCGGCATCACCCAGAGCCTGGATCCGGAAGCCACCACGCGCCAGTTGCTGGAGTTGCTCGAGCATGCCTGAGTCCGAATTCAGCGCCCGCGAATGGCTGCGCTATGCGCGGCAGATCCAGTTGCCGGAAGTCGGCGTGGCGGGGCAGCAGCGGTTGCGCCGCGCACGCGTGCTCATCGTCGGCGCGGGTGGCCTGGGCGCTCCGGCGGCGCTCTATCTGGCCGGTGCCGGCGTGGGCCAGCTCAGGCTGGTGGACGGCGATACCGTGGCGCTCTCGAACCTGCACCGCCAGGTGCTCTACACCGGTGGGGATCAGGGCACCAACAAGGCGGTCGCCGCCGCCCGGCAGCTCGGTGCGCGCAACGACGATATCGCGATCGAGGCTGTCGCCGCGTCGCTGTCCGCCGCCAACGTCGATGCCCTGGTGGCGGACGCCGATCTGGTGCTCGACTGCACCGACCAGATGGCGGTGCGCTATCTCATCAATGCTGCCTGCCGCCGCCACGGCCGCCCCTGGCTGTTCGCGGGTGTCGATCGCTTCGCCGGCCAGCTCGCCCTGTTCGCCCCGGACGGCGCCTGTTTTCAATGTCTGTATCCCACACTGCCGGAACAGCTTCAGGACTGTGCCGGCGCCGGCGTGCTTGGCATAGTGCCGGGTATGCTGGGTCTGCTCCAGGCCGGCGAGGCGCTGAAATATCTGACCGGATTGCCGGTGCCCAGCCAGAATCATCTGCTGTTATGGGATGGCCTGGGTCTGGAACTGCGGCGCCTGCGTCTGCGCCGCGATCCCGCCTGTCGCTGCTGCGGCGCAAGCGGCGTTGCCGGGATTCCGGCCGCGACGGCTTGCGCAACACTTTCCGGCGCGGAATCCGCCGGCGCGGACTGGGAGTTGGCGCCCGCTGCCTTTGCGGCGGCGCGCCAGAGCCCCGACCATCTGCTGGTGGATGTGCGCAGCGCCGTGGAATATCAGGCCTTCAACATCGGCGGGCTCAATATTCCGGTCGACGCGCTTCAGCCCGAGGATCCGCGTCTTGCCGGGCGCGCGCTGCTGTTGCTGTGCCAGACTGGCGTGCGCTCGCGCCGGGGCGCCGCGCAGTTGCGGGCGGCGGGGCGGGAGGACGTCTTTAGCCTGCGCGGCGGCATCCTGGCCTGGCTGGAGACGGAAGACGTCCGGTGAATGTCGTGAATTTTTTCAATGTCAGACTTGTAAACAACGACACTTGCATTGCATCTGATCCGCGCATCGAGAAATTCGCAGCAGGTATCGACAAATGGATGTTACCGGGACCAAAACTGCGCGGGGAGGGAAATCAACAAGCGGTTGAGCATCATCATCGACTTGTTGCACTTCGGACTTGAACCCGTCAACGTAAAATTACTACACAGACAATCTGGAGCTCTGATCATGACAGACGAAAAAAAGCGGGACAAAGGCATCGCGTTTTTCAAGAAGCTGACCGAAGGTCAGGAGCGCCAGGCCAAATCGGTCCGGGCCGCGATCCCGGAAAAATTCACTCGGTACACCATGGAGCATCTGTTTGGGGATGTCTGGCAGGGCGAGGAGATCCCGCTGGAGCTGCGCTCCCTGCTCACCTGCACCATTCTCGTCGCGCTCAATCGGGAAGCGGAGCAGCGTATCCACTTCCCCGGCGCCAAAAACCTGGGCGTGAGCCGCGAGCAGCTGGAGGCGATGATCATCCACGCCGCGCACTATGCCGGCTGGCCGGTTGCCGCCAGTGCGTTTCGCGTTCTGGCCGAGGTATGGCCGGTGGAAGAGGCGTGAATCGGCAAGCTGCTGAATCGTTCGTTTCAGATGGACAGCTTTAACAGCTTGTTGAAGAACGTCGCGAGGCGGCCCGAGGCGCACGGCGCGCAACCAAGCAGATGGCTGCCGCAGCAGTTTTTTCAACAAGCTGTTAACTGCATCTTCATCGTGTCTTCATATACCCGCAGTATCGCCGTGGCATCGTTCTGCTCGTAACCCAGCCCCTTGGCCATGCGCATCAGATTGTGGACCGTGGGGCTCAGCATCAGAGGCACGCCGAGTTCATCGGCCAGCTCCAGCGCAAGATGCATGTCCTTGTAGGCAAGACCGATGGAAAAGCTGGGAGTCCAGTCGCCGGACTTGGCATTCTTGACCACCGCGCGAAACGTCATGCTGTTGCCGCTGCTGTTTCGAATCACCTGATTGAGCACTTCCAGGTCGATACCGGCGGCGACGCCCAGCATCAGCCCTTCGGCACTGGCCGCCATGTTGCAAAAGGCGATCAGGTTGTTGGCGATCTTGGCCACACAGCCGGTACCGGTGCCGCCGCAATACACCACATTATTGCCAATGCATTGAAATACGGGTTCCAGCCTGTCGAAGGTCGCCCGCTCGCCGCCCACCATCACGGCGAGCGTGGCCTTGTCGGCCGCGACCACACCGCCGCTGACCGGGGCATCCAGCATGCTGACGCCCTGCTGTGCCAGCGCCGCCGAGAGCCGGCGCACCATCAGCGGTGAATTGGTGCTGAGATCGCAGTACACCGCACCGGGTTTGATGCTCTCGGCAATGCCATTGGCGCCGAGAACCACCTGTTCCACATCGCGCGGATGCGGCAACGACGTCATGACGACATCCGCGTCGGCGGCCACCGCCCGCGGCGATGCGCCGGCCGTGGCGCCCAGCTCCGTGCAGCGCGCTACCGCAGCGTCGCTCAGATCGAAAACCATCACCTCATGGTCGCTGTTCCTGAGGATGTTGCGACACATGGGGCCGCCCATGTTGCCGATGCCGATAAATGCGATTTTCATTGGCTGCTCCCATTTTTATGATCGTGAAGCCTGTCGTGTCCAGGCCAAAAAAAAGCACCGCCACCGGAAGGGATGACGATGCTTTTGAGGATGCCTGCGCGGGCAGGCGCCCGGTCGGTCAGCTGGCCAGAGAAAAGCCCTCGTAGCCCTTGGCCACGACCTCTTCACACTCCTGGCGGTAGGTCTTGGTGCCTGCCAGATAGGGCATGAAGCCGCGCGGCTTGCCTTCGATATTGGTGCCCAGATACCAGGAATTACAGGTCGGCGCCGTCATCATGGAGCCCTGCGCGGCCTTGTTCACATGCTCCACCCAGGCGTCTTCGGCTGCCTGTTGCGGCTCGATGGTCTTGATGTGGTTCTTGCGCAGGTAAGCGATGCAGGCATCGATCCATTCCACATGCTGCTCGATGGAGTGCAACACGTTGCTCACCACCGAGGGACTGCCGGGGCCGGTAATGGTAAAGAAGTTGGGGAAGCCCACGCTCTGCAGGCCCATGTACATGCGCGGCCCGTCCTTCCACTTGTCGGCGAGGAGCTGGTTATTGCGCCCGCGAATGTTCAGCCGCTTGATGGTGCCGGTCATGGCGTCGAAACCGGTGGCATAGACCAGCACGTCGAATTCGTATTCGGCCTGGGTCGTGCGCAGGCCCTTGGCAGTGACCTCCTCGACGGGCGTCGCGCGGAGATCCACGATGGAGACATTGTCCCGCTGGAACGCCGCGTAGTATTCGGTATCGATCACCGGACGCTTGCAGTGCAGGGGATAGTTCTTGGGCGACAGGGCGTCGGCCTTTTGCGGATCGGCAAGGGTCTCCTTCAGATACTCGCGGTAGAGCTCGCAGGCAATCTCATTGGCTTCGCGGTTGAAGTAGGTGTCCGCGTACATGGACAGCACGTTGATGCCGAAATCCTTGATTTCCTGCTTGCGCTGCTCCGGCGTGAGTTCCATGATTTTCTTGCTGGGCTTCGGCTTGGCCGGCTTGCTGGGGTCCGCTTCTTTCTTTGGTCCGCTGTAGTTGGCAATGCCCATTTCGCTGTTGCGTTGCCGCTCGCGAATCTCCGCATAATCCTTTTTCGCCTGCGCAAGAAACTCGGGCTTCATCGGCGCATTGCGGGCGGGGAAGGTGTAGACCGGGCTGCGCTGGAACGCGATCAGCTGTTTGGCCTGCTTGGCGATCTGCGGGATGGCCTGCACGCCGGATGAGCCGCAGCCGACGATGGCGACGCGCTTGCCGGTCAGGTCGACTCCGTTTCGCGGCCATTGCGCGGTGTGGTACACCTCGCCCTTGAACGCATCCGCATGCTTGAAGTCCGGGTAGTTGGGCTCGTTCAGGCAGCCGGTCGCCAGAATGCAATAAGTGGCGGTATAGGTTTCGCCGGTGTTGGTCTTGACGGTCCAGAGATTGGTTTTTTCGTCGTAGAGGCAATCCGTCACCTTGGTCTCGAACTTGATGTCCTTGCGCAGATCGAAGCGATCGGCCACATGGTTCAGGTACCGCTCGATTTCGGGCTGGCCGGCCATCACCTCGGTCCAGTTCCAGTCCTGTTCCAGTTCCTTGGAGAACGAGTAGGAGTACTCGATGATGGGCAGGTCGGCACGGCAACCGGGGTAGCGGTTCCAGAACCAGGCGCCGCCGACGCCGGAGCCGGCCTCGAAGGCCTGGATGTTCAGGCCCTGGTCATTCAGGCGCTTGATCATGTACAGGCCCGCCATCCCCGTGCCCACCACGATGGCGTCCAGAACTTTTCCTTTTGAATCAGACATATAGATTTCCTCTCCGCATTATCAAAGGTGTATCAGGTGAAACGTTATCGACATGGATTCGCCGGCCGCTCGGTGTCCTTCTGCAAGGACAGGGGCCAGGAACGTGAATACTCGGCGTGCCATCGTATCAAATGAGCTGGAACATGTAAGGTCCCCTTGGATCGCGATGCCGTCCGGCAGTTTCGTTTCCTTCGCACTGTGGTTTTTTCGGGTGATAACATGCATCTACCCATAGAGATGGGTCACCGAACCCCAAGGAGCACTGACATGTCACTGCGAATCAACGACACCGCCCCCAATTTCACCGCCGCTACCACCCAGGGCACCATCGATTTCCACAACTGGATCGGTGATGGCTGGGCCATTCTGTTTTCGCATCCCAAGGATTTTACCCCGGTGTGCACGACGGAACTCGGCTACATGGCCAAGCTGGCTCCGGAGTTCGCCAAGCGCAACTGCAAGATCATCGGCCTCAGCGTCGACCCCGTGGACAGCCACGCACGCTGGGCAAAGGACATCGAGGAAACCCAGGGCCATGCGGTGAACTACCCCATGATCGGCGACAACGATCTCGCCGTCGCCAAGCTCTACAACATGCTGCCGGCGGACGAAAGCGGCACCGCCGAGGGCCGCACCGCCGCTACCAACGCCACCGTGCGCTCGGTGTTCATCATCGGTCCCGACAAGAAGATCAAGCTGATGCTGACCTATCCCATGACCACGGGCCGCAATTTCGATGAAATTCTGCGCGTACTGGACTCCATGCAACTGACCGCGAAACACAAGGTCGCCACCCCGGTGAACTGGCAGAACGGCGACGACGTCATCATCGTGCCATCGGTGTCGGATGAAGAGGCAAAAGGTCTTTTCGCGCAGGGCTGGAAGACACTGAAACCCTATTTGCGCCTGACCAAACAGCCCCGTTAAGCAGCTGAGCGCATAAAAATTTTGCTCGACTGCGTAAATTCAAGCGGAGGGAAGCCGGTACATGAGCGCGACCACAGTGGGCCACGATGGCCGATCACGTTGCCGCTGGGGCGGCGCTGCACCCGAAATGCTTGCCTATCACGACACCGAATGGGGCTTTCCGGTCAGCGACGATTATCGGTTGTTCGAGAAATTGAGTCTCGAAAGCTTTCAGTCCGGACTGAGCTGGCGCACCATTTTGGTCAAGCGCGAGAACTTTCGTGCGGCCTTCCATGATTTCGATTTCGACCGGATTGCGCGCTTCACCGAGCGCGACTGCATCCGCCTGCTCAACGACCCAGGCATCGTGCGTCACCGTGGCAAGATAGAAGCGGTCATCAACAACGCCCGACAGGCCCGGGATCTCGCCCGGCGGGAAGGCTCTCTGGCGGCTTTCCTCTGGCGTTATGAGCCAGATACCCAAGCGCTTGCGGAACCGCAGACGGCCTCGACTTCGGCGGCATCCATCGCGCTGTCAAAGGATCTGAAAAAGCTGGGCTGGAAATTTGTCGGACCGACCACGGTGTATGCCTTCATGCAGGCCATGGGGCTGATCAACGATCATGTCGAGGATTGCGTGATCAGAGCCGAGGTTGAGCGAGCGCGCACAGGTTTCCGGCGTCCCGGGCGCTGACGGTGGCGAAACAGCAGGGGGCGCGCCGTCCTGGCTTGACCTGCTCCCCGGCTTGAGCTATTGGTGGGGGCCAATAAACTTACAGGGTGGCGTGTTTGCGGACGGCGCATCGCCATGCGCGCATGACGCCGGTCCGCGGATGCCACCAGCAGTCAACCCATAACCAGAGCCTCACGCCATGACCAGTCTGAATAACGCTTCTCTTGTTGCCGATCTCGAATTCGATCTCGATGCCTTGCGCGCCAAATACCGCGCCGAGCGCGATAAGCGCCTGCGCAGCGATGGCCTCGACCAGTATCAGAAGATCGAAGGTGATCTGGCCGTCTACGACGAAGATCCCTATGTGGAGCCGGGCTTTACCCGCGCCCCGCTCACCGACGAAGTCGAGGTCGCCATCATCGGCGGCGGTTTCGGCGGCCTGCTCGCCGGCGCCCGGCTGCGCAAGGCCGGCGTAGAGGATATCCGCATCATCGAAAAGGCCGGCGACTTCGGCGGCACCTGGTACTGGAACCGCTACCCCGGCGCCCAGTGCGATGTGGAATCCTATATTTATCTGCCGTTGCTCGAAGAGCTCGGCTATGTGCCCAAGCTGAAGTACTCCTTCGGTCCCGAGATCATGGCCCACGCCCAGGCGATTGCGCGCCACTTCCGGCTGTACGACAACGCTTGCCTGCAGACCCAGGTGACCGAGTTGCGCTGGGACGATGCCAGCGCCCGCTGGATCATCTCGACCCACCGTGGCGACCGTATCCGCGCGCACTATCTGGTCATGGCCAACGGGCTGTTGAGCCGGCCCAAGCTGCCGGGCATTCGCGGCATTCAGGATTTCAAGGGCCACAGTTTTCACACCAGCCGCTGGGATTACGCCTATACCGGCGGCACTTGCGAGGGGAATCTCACCGGACTGGCCGACAAGCGCGTCGGCATCATCGGCACCGGCGCCACCGCCATCCAGTGCGTGCCCCATCTGGGACAGGCGGCCAAGGAGCTTTATGTCTTCCAGCGCACGCCGTCATCCGTCGATGTGCGCAACAACCGCCCGACCGACATGGCCTGGGCCAGGACACTCAAACCGGGCTGGCACCGGGCGCGCATGGACAACTTCAACATCATTGCCTCCGGCGGCCACGCCGACGAGGATCTGATCCAGGACGGCTGGACCGACATCTTCCGCAATCTTCAGACCATTCTCTCCAACGGCCAAGAGAGCGCGCTGTCATCGGAAGACTTTGCCGTCGCCATGGAGATCGCGGATTTCCGCAAAATGGAGCAGGTGCGCGCTCGTGCCGATGCCATCGTCAAGGACAAGGCGACCGCCGAGGCGCTCAAGCCCTGGTACCGGCAATTCTGCAAGCGCCCCTGTTTCAACGACGAATATCTCGCCACCTTCAACCGGCCCAACGTGAAGCTGGTGGACACCCAGGGTCGGGGCGTCGACCGCGTCACCGAACGCGGCCTGGTGGTGGGCGCTACCGAGTACGAACTCGACTGTCTGATCTATGCCACCGGTTTCGAGGTTGGCACCAACTACACCAGTCAGTGCGGCTACGAAATCCTCGGTCGCGGCGGGCTCCCGCTCAGCAAAAAATGGGCGACCGGGATGAGCACCTTCCACGGTCTGTTCACCCACGATTTTCCCAACTGCTTTTTCATGGGCTTTACCCAGACCGGCTACACTGCCAACGTACCCCACGCGCTCGACGAGCAGGCGCAGCATGTGGCCCATGTGGTGAAGACCGCGCTCGACCGGGGCGTGGTGACGCTGGAGGCAACCGCTGCCGCCGAAGCCGAGTGGGTCGCTACCATCCACCGCCTCGCGGTCGGGCATCAGCAGTATTACGCCGAGTGCACGCCCGGCTACTACAACAACGAGGGCAAGGGCGTCGAGGGCAACGGGTTCCTTGCCGGACAGTACGGCGGCGGTTCCATGGCGTTCTTCCAGTTGCTCGCCGACTGGCGCGCGGAGGGCAATATGCAGGGGCTGGAAGTCACCCGGCGCGCGTGAACGATCCGGTTCCCTGCATCGTGGGTGATGTCGGTGGGTAGGATCACAGGCGGCGCGTGAGCCGCTCCACGCTACAGCGAGCCACGGGAATAGCTTCGCGGTTCATCTGCCCCACACCTTATCGGCGCCGTAGGCCTGAAAGTTGGCCCCCCATACCCGCTCGATGTGCGGAACCAGGCGCTCATCGCGCTTGGCCCGGGCGCTGCGCAGTTCAGGGTTGCGCTGCCGGGCCGCATGGCGCCGATATCCCGACGGGGCGATCTGCAGCACCTTGCAGATCGGCTCGACCCCGTAGGTATCGCGATGTTGGTCGATGAAATCCCTCAGGACTTGAGTCGGCGGTCGAGCTCCGCCTGGGCAAAAAACGCACTGGCCAGCTTGAGAATCTCATTGGCCTTGCGTAGCTCCTTGACCTCGCGTTCCAGGGCCTTGATGCGATCCCGCTCCTCGCTGGTGACGCCCGCGTGCAGGCCGGTGTCGACTTCGTGCCTGCGCATCCATTCGTGCAAGGTCTGGGGCACACAGCCAATCTTCGGGGCGATCGACTCAATGACCGCCCACAGGGACGGATATTCGCCACGATGCTCCAGCACCATGCGAACGGCGCGCTCGCGGACTTCCGGGGAAAACCGATTTGACTTTGACCTTGACTTGTTCATGGCTCCATTCTCTCAAAGGTTGGAGCCTCCTTAAAACCCGGGGCGGTTTATTTTGTGCTGCAGCACCATCCATCGCGACGGCTGCCGGTCAGTCGTGCCGCGTCTGCACCGAAACCCGATTGATGCCCAGCTGGCGCAGCTCGTCGAAGACTTTCATGACAACGCCGAAATCTGCCTCCTCGTCACCATTGAGAAAGACACTGAGGTCCGGGTCGACGCTCTGGAGAGATCGGAGGCGATCGCGCAGCGCATCAAGCACTATTGCTTCCTTGTCCAGATAAAGCGTCCCGGCTTCGGTGATGGATACGGTCACGATGTGATCGCGCTCCTGAGGCGACCCGGTCTCGGCCGTGGGCAGTCGCACGTTAATGCCTTCGTTTTTTACCATTGACAGGGAGACGATCACGAAGGTCGCCAACAGGAAGAACATGATGTCGATGAGCGGAATGATCTCAATCCGTGCCCTTCGTCGCTGGTGGGTCGCAGGGATTTTCATCGGCTCCCATCCAATGAAGATCGAAGCAGCAGCAACTCCAGACGCGTCGAGGCATCTTCCATTTCATGCCGGGCATCCTCCGCGCGGGCATTGAGGTAGTTGAAGGGAATGAGTGCGACGATGGCGATGCCTAGGCCTGCCGCGGTGGCGATGAGCGCTTCGGCGATGCCTCCGGTGATAGCTAGGGGCGCGGACAATTCCGACGTGCCGAGCAATCCGAAGGAGCGGATCATGCCGGTCACTGTTCCCAGCAGGCCAAGCAGCGGGCCCAATGTGATCGCGGTATCCAGAACAGTCAGCCCCTGGTTGAAGCGGCGCAACTCTTGGCTGGCCGCATTCAGCAGTGCGTTCGCCGCACTACCCTGGCGATGCTCGATACCTTGGACCAGGGTGCGCGCGACAAAATCGTCGCTGTCGCGCCCAATGGCCAATGCCTGCTTCACTTCGTTGCGCTCCACCGCATACAGCATGTCGGCGACCACCTGTGGTTGTCGGCGGCGCGTCTCTCGCACCACGAAAAACAGTCGTTCCAGCACCACAGTGACGGCAATCAGTGATGTGAGCAGCAATGGCCCCATGATCGGACCACCTTTTTCCATCAACTCCCAAAGAGACATGTTTCCTCCATCTTGAGTAAGAGTAAGTATCGAACAAGAGCGACAGCGCTGGCGTTCAGGTTTCGGCCCACATGCGTAGCAGGTTGTGATAGACGCCACTGAGACGCAGCAATTCGGGATCCGTAGACGGAAACTGCCGAGACAGTGTCTGCACCGCCTGATCGAGATCGAACAACAACGCACGCCGCGCGGCGTCCTGCACCAGGCTCTGCAACCACAGAATTGCCGCGGTACGTGTACCGCGCGTTACCGGCTCCACGCGGTGCAGGCTGCCCGAGGGATAGAGCACCAGGGAACCTGCTGCGAGCTTTACCTCCTGGGCGCCGAACTCTGTTTCGACGACCAACTCGCCGCCATCGTAGTCTTCCGGGGCCGCGAGAAAGAGTGTTGCCGAAAGGTCACTGCGCACCACCTGGGGAAGACTGTCGGAGTACATCAGGGCACCATCGACATGGGTTCCGTAATGCCCGCCCCCGACATAACGATTAAAGCGCGGCGGAAAGAAGCGATTGGGCAGGGCCGCGGACATGAACAATGCATTGCGACCCAGCAGGGCCAGGATACGGCCGCCTAATTCGCGGGCGATTAACGAACTGTCATCCACCTGCTGGTTATCCTTGACTTGCATCGACAGGCTGCCGGCACTGGTGCGTCCATCACGCCACGGGGCTCGCTCGAGCGCGTCGCGAAAATCATGCAATTCGGATTGGTTTAGCAAATCGGGAATGACCAACAGCATGATAGGATTCCAGGAAAAAGGCGGTCCGCTACCAGCTATGTCCCGGCGCGGGCCGCGAGGCTACGGCAAATAGTTCAGAACTCGTAGTTGAGTGTGAGGCGCGCGTTGAATGCATCTCCGTAATACAGGAACGAACCTGAACGGTATCCGGCCAGATAATATTCCTTGTCGGTGATGTTGCCGAGATTGAGGCGTGCATTGAGCTGCTTGCTGAACTCATATTCACCGAACAGGTCAACGACCGTGTAGGACGGAATCGGCTGACTGTAGGCGCCCGTCGCAGTGTCGAAGCTGGCCGCAGCATCCGGTTGGCCAGCATATCGCTTGCTTTCGTACTTCACTGCACCACCGAATGCGACATGCTCGGTGAGCTGGTAGCGCAACAGGGCGTAGCCGCTGTTGTCGGCGAAGTTGCTGAGCGTCTTGCCCTCATTGTCCGGGGCGAATGAATCGAGCACCTCGGCGTCCATGGTGACATAGCCGATCTGCGCGCTGAGCTTGTCGGTGATATTCCCGCTAGCGCTGACTTCGATGCCGCGAACACGATTTTTCCCTGTGTTGAAGGTTCCCGCGGAATCGTAATCGGCGCCTTCCATGACATCGGATTTTCGGGTCTCAAAAAGCGCTGCGGCAAGCAGCAGTTTGCCGTCGAAGATATTCCACTTGGTGCCAAGCTCGAAGCTTTCCGTGCGCTCGGGGTCCGCGCCAGCGGCCAAGCCATTGAAGGTTATCAATCCGCCATAGCCGCCGCTGGTGCCGACATCGGATTCTCCACCATTGATATCCGCAGCTGTCGCATAATTCAGGTAGATATTGGCTGCGGGTGTGAGTTCGTAGGTGATGCCGACATTGCCGTTCCACATCCCGTCCGAATAGCCGTAGTCGGCATAATTTCCATTGTTGCCCAAGGTTTCGAGATCGATGTCAGTCTCGTCATAGCGTAACCCGAGGAATAGTGTGAAGCGGTCGGAGAGATCGATGGCATCTAGCACGGAGGCTGAAATGGTCTTGGCCTGCCAGTTCTGGTCCCAGCGTCCTTTGGTGATCTGCCGATTCATGATGCGCTGGATGTCGGGAGCCGCGAGACCATCGGGTCCGAGCGCACACCATGTCAATGCCAGCCCTCCGCGGCCGGGGACGATACAATTGGCGCCGGAATTGGCGACGTCGTAAATGCCGTTGCGTACCTTATGATTGGATAGCTCGACCCCGAACACCCATTCGTGATTCAACCCGAGGAGGTTTTGATTCACGAACAGGTTGGTCTGGTTGACCAGATAGCGGACATCCTGCCAACCCTGATGAGTGCTGAGGCTGATGGTATCGTAGCTCCCGTTGGGATCGCTGGCGTCGGTCATTGCCGCTCGCGCACCAGTGAGGACATAGCCGTTGTCGGAGGTTCCATACCGGGTAGCATTCGTGACATAGGATTCCGGATTCAGTTGATAGCGGACCCTGGCGGTGAAGGTGTCGACGTCGGACTCCAGAAAATCCTGCTTCTGAGCGTAGACCGGAACATCGCCAGCTGGTTTGCGATTCACCAGGAAGCCACCGATATCCGGGTTGTCCTCGCCCTCGAAACCATAGTAGTCCATCAGAAATTCGAGATTTTCGTTTGTCTTGAAGATGCCAGACAGCGCCGCGCCTTTGCGTTCGCGGTCCGTGGGCTCACGGTCGGGCACATCTTCGTAGCCGTACAGCGCATTCGCCCGAATCGCAACACGCTCGCCAAATTTCTGGTTAGCGTCGAGCGTCAGACGCGTGTGGTCGTCGGTGCCAACGGCGCCGGAAAGTTTGGTGAAGTCGTAATCGGTGCTTGCCCGCTTGGTAATGGAGTTGATCGCGCCGCCCACGGTGCCACGCCCGGCGAAGCTGGAGTTTGGGCCTTTGGAAATCTCCACCTGCTCGGTGGCAAAGCTTTCGCGGATGGTCATGCCCGGGTCGCGGAGGCTGTCGACGAAGACATCGCTGCGCGCCTCCTGACCGCGGATGATGTAACGGTCCCCGAAGGCGTTGCCGTTCTCACCGGTGCCTAGTGTGATCCCGGGCTGGGCATCGAGAATGTCGCGCAGATCCGTATATCCGGAATCTTCAATCTGGGCTTTGGTGATCACAGAGATAGTCTGTGGGGTCTCCGCCAAAGGTCGGGTGTGACGCTCATCGCCTGATACACGGGCCTTGTAAGGGGCGCCATCTTCAGCATAGGGGTTGGTATCGATGGTGCGATCTTTGACCCGAATGGTCTCCAGGGTGAAGCTGTCGTCCGCAGGCTCCGCCACGGCCAGGCCAGCCCCCGCTAGGGTGATGGCCAGCGTCAAGGCACTCCCGCGCGCGGCGGACTTGGGACGCAAGCTTTTCGGTATCTTGACGGATTGCGTGGCGCGACTCATGGACGTATTCCTCTCTGGTTGGGTTGTTTTGATGGCGGGCAGTCAGTCGGTGATCAGGGAGTAGTCGATGGGCACCGCGATAGAGAGGGTGTCGCTGTCGATGAACTCAGGAATCGGCGGAAAAGGCGCAGCCCGCGCTAGGGTTGCCAATGCCGACTGGTCCAGGCGCGAATGGCCGGAACTGTCCTTGATTGAACTGGCGAGTAGATTGCCGTTCCGGTCAATGGAAAAGCTGATCAGCACCACGCCCTCTTCCTTGACCTTTTTCGCCGCCGTCGGATAACGCTTATTGGCGTCGATCCAAGCAGCGATCTGGCTCAGATAGCTGCGCGTATCTCGTGCCGTTTTTCCGGGAAACCTGGGCTTGGCGACGGTTGGGGCCGTGGCAGTTGACGCAGTCGCCACAGTTGATGCGGTCGTCGCAAGCAGTGAGGACACAGGTTCCACGGCCTGATGCGCTTCCTGCTGTGGCAACTCTGCATGGCTGCTGTCCCCGGTGCTTTGCTTCCGGGGCAGACGGCTGGGTGCCAGCGGGGGTTGCTGCGGAGATTTGGCGGCAGCTGCTGTGGGTCGATGCTCCCGGGGTTTGATCTGCGAATGGGCGTTTCCCGCTTTGGGTTGTGGTGATGCGGGTGGTTGTAGAGCTGCAGCTGCGGAAATGGCTGGCACCGGGGGTCCTGTGACAGAACCCGGGTGTGGCTCGGCCGCACTGGTCCGGATGATGGCCACTTCGATCGCAGGCCCGAAGTCAGTCTGTGGTTGTGGCGAGGGCAGGTGACTGGGACCCAGAGCCAATAGTGCGAAATGCAAAATTGCAGCAACCGGCACCCAGGGCAGCCCTTGGCTCACAAGTGCATTCCGCTGGCTGGCAGCCACTGGCCTCCGGGTGCCCCGCGTAGCCGGCGTTACAGCGCGCACCTCGGATAACCGCGCCAACAGTGGGGAACCGGAAGGAAAGAACATTTCCTGTACCATAAATGCGAATGCGAATGCGAATTATTCGCAATAATAGTTGTCGATCGCCATCCAGTCAACTGTCATGGCAACCGAAACTGGCTGGGGAATCCGAATGGCTTACGGATGGCTGGCGTAGGGTTTGTTAACAATTGAGGTTAGACTATCTCTCCAACTTATTGGCGTATTAGTAGAGATGTCGCGACGAGTGCTGCGGAACAGCCGATGGGATCGGATCATGGATCTGTTGCCTGGCAAGGCGGGCGTACACAACCCGCCCCACCCTGGTGAGTTCATCACCCAAGTCTACCTTGAGCCCAATGGCATCAGTGGTCGAGAGCTCGCGGAAAAGCTCGATGTCGCGGCGTCCACCCTCAGCCGCATCCTGAAGGGCACCAGTCGGGTCACCCCAGAGATGGCGCTGCGCCTTTCCAAGGCTGTTGGTCGCTCTCCCGAGAGTTGGCTCGCCATGCAGGACGCCCATGACCTTTGGGTTGCTCGTCAGCACGTCAACTTGCAGCGGGTTGGCAAGCTGAAGCTGACCGCAGCCTAATCCGAAAAGGGTCAACCGAAGACTGAAAGGAGTTCAGTTCTCGCATTGTGGCATCACACTGACAGCCTGTTGGAGTTCTTCAATGTGCATTGGATCTCGGACAAAATTCTGACTGCTGCACGCCGCCGTACAGCGCAGGTCAAAAACCGTCAACCCTCGCCGCGCTGCACCCTGGCCGCCCATTCTTCCATCGTCAGGGTTCCGCCCTGGGCGGCGGTTTTGCCTTCGTCACGGGGCGCGAGCGCATCCTGCAGAAAATCGATACGCTTCCATTCCGCATAAGGCGTCTCGCAGTGCGTGCGCGGCACATAGCGCGAGGGCGTTTCCTTGCGGTATTTGTGGATATAGCGCGGGCAGTTGATCCAGGTCTGGCTCACCGCCACGCGGACGATCAGGTCCGCCTCCTTGTACTCGGCCAGCAGCGGATCATCGGCGCACACCGAGGCCGCGCCCTGAATGCGCATGCGGAATGGCTGCTCGAAATCCATCAGCAGCAGCCCGACCTGGGCGTTGCCCGCAATGTTGCCCATCGAGAAGAACATGCCGTTGCCGTCGTAGCTGGGGAAGGCGAGGGTGCGGTCATCCAGCACTTTCATGAAGCCCGGATCGCCGCCCTTGTAGGACACCGTGGGGCGGCCCTGGTGATCCACCGTGGACAGAAAAAACATGTCGCGGGACGCGATGAAGGCTTTGCCCTGCTCTGACAGCAGATCGCTGACGATGGTCTGTTCGATGCGATCGGCCATCCTGCGGGTTTGAAACCGGTCCTGCAGCGCGCGGTGCTGGTCGCCGTAGAGTTCGCTCATGTCATCTCCTGTTGATTTGTTATGGCTTGGTTGCGGGTGGCGCTGGCCAAACTGCGAAATTGGCGGCGGGCATCAGCGTCGTGCCCAGGCTGCGCGCAGTCCGTCGCGAAATTCCGGCGCGGCGATTTCGATCAGGGCGCGGGCGCGGGCCTCGGTGTCGAGATGGCGCACCCGGGCCGCGCCGTATTCGGTGACGAAGATATCGGCGTCGGTGCGCAATGCCGTGGCCACGGTGCCCTGCGCCAGCGCGGGGACGATGCGCGAAATGGTGCCGCGCGCCGCGGTGGCGGCGAGCGCGATGATGGAGCGGCCGCCGCGCGAGCGCACCGCGCCGCGCATGAAATCGACGCCACCGCCGGTGCCGCTGTGCTGGCGGCCGCCGATCATCTCGGCATTCACCTGGCCGAACAGATCCACCTCGATGGCGGAGTTGATGGCGACGAAGTTGTCGATGCTGGCGAGCACACTGTGGTCGTGGGTGTAGTTGACGGGCTTGAACAGCAATTCCGGCGCCGTTGCCGCCCAGGCATAGGTTTCCGCATCGCCGGCCAGAAATCCGGTGACGATGTGACCGCGGTCGATGGTCTTGGCGGCGCCGGTGATGACGCCGCGTCGCGCCAGCTCGACGACACCGTGGGAGATCATGCCGGAATGGATACCCAGATCGTTGTGTTCGGCGAGGGCGGCGAGCGCCGCATCGGGAATCGCGCCCACGCCCACCTCGAGGCAGTCACCGTCGCGTACCCATTGCGCGATGGCGGCGCCGGCGGCGCGCGCGGTGGCGTCGATCTCGGAGCGCGGCTCCGTGCGTGGCGGTCGCTCCACCGCGATCGCGTAGTGGATGGCGGCCAGGGGAATTTTCGGGCAGCCGGGCGGGGAGGGCAGGGCGCGGTTGATCTCGGCGACTATCAGTCTGGCGCGCGGCAGCACGGCGGGGGCGAAATCCACGCGCAGACCGAAGGAGCACTGGCCGTCGGTGTCGGGCTCGGAGACCTGCAGCATCGCAATATCGATCGGCACCTCGCGCGCCAGCCAGTCGTAGATGGCGCGGTATTGCAGGGGCACCAGCGCCACCCGGCCCGCGGCGTGAAGGTCGCGCAGCCCGGCGGTGAGCATGCAGGTCAGCAGTTGCGACTGCGGATGCAGGTCGGCGAAGGGCGTGGCCCGGGCGCCGGGCAGCACGGCGCCCACATAGGTCACTCCGGCGCTCGCCGCCGGCGTCTCCCGCAGCGCGCGGCCGATGGTGCGGGGTTCGCTGGTGCCGCCTGCCACGAACACCGTCATGCCGGGGGCCAGCAGGCGCGCGACCTCGTTGGCACCGATCCAGCGGGTCATGGTGTGGCCTCGGCGCGACGCTTTGCAACAAGCTGTCAAGCCTAAAACACAGCATCGGCAGCTACAAACCCCAAACGCGACCGGCCGATTCATGCACTTGCGGCCCACGGCGGCGGGAAATCCCGCGCCTCCGAGCCATGGGGACGATGCCGTTGACACGAACTGCTGCCCTTGCCGGATCGACAAACCGGTTTTGTGTCGCTGAAATTATTTCAGTATCACTGAAATTATCCTGATCCTGGTTGGACTAATGTCCGGCATCCAAGGCAAACCGAGTTGCCGATAATGGAATCCGAAGGTGCTGTCAGCCGGGCGCGGTCGTTGATGATACGGTTTCGATCATGTCGCCCGGTTTCAACCGAGTTGTCCCGTTCTTACACCATGGAGAGTTACGCTATGAAAATCGAAAATATTCGCGGCTTGATGCTGGCGGCCGCCGCGGCTGCCCTGTTCACCAGCGGTGCGACCTTCGCGGCCGAACCGACGGGTACCACCGAAGCCAAGGTTCACTGTGGCGGTGTCAACTCCTGCAAGGGAACGTCCGACTGCAAGACCGCGCAGAATGCCTGCAAGGGACAGAACAGCTGCAAGGGCGTGGGCTTTAAAGCCATGACCGAGGCTGAATGCACCGCCAAGGGTGGGAAAGTCGTCGAATAAGTCCTGTCGACAGCCTGAAATCGCCGTGCGGAGTGCGGAGTTCATCCGCCCCCGCACGGTCAATGCGGCCAGTTCTGGATCACGACATCCGATGGAACATCAAGGCATTCGTGTCGGCGCTGTCCAGGGCTTTGGCCTGGGGCTGCGGCGCCAGCATTACGAGACCATTCTTGCCGAGCGGCCGGCAGTCGACTGGTTTGAAATCCTCACCGAAAACTATCTCGTTCCCGGCGGCAAGCCGCTCCACTACCTCGATCGTATCCGCGCACTCTACCCGATGGTCATGCACGGGGTTTCGTTGTCGATCGGCAGCTCCGATGCGCTCAATCGCGCTTACCTCGCCGAGGTCAAGGCGCTGGTCGAGCGCGTCCAGCCCGCCTGGCTGTCCGATCACCTGTGCTGGACCGGCGTCGGCGGTCTGAACCTGCACGACCTGCTGCCGCTGCCCTACACCGAAGAAGCCTTGCGACACGTCGTTGTACGGGTGCGGCAAGTACAGGATTTTCTCGGTCGGCAGATTCTTCTGGAAAATGTCTCCAGCTATCTGACTTACAACGCATCCACGATGTCCGAGTGGGAATTTCTCGCCGCCGTCGCCACCGAAGCCGACTGCCTGATCCTGCTCGACATCAACAACATCTATGTGAGTGCGTTCAATCATGGTTTCGATCCACTCGCCTATCTCGACGGTATTCCGGCCGACCGGGTGCGGCAATTCCATCTCGCCGGCCATCTGAATCTCGGCACCCATATCGTCGATACCCATGACCATCCCGTCATCGACGCGGTCTGGTCGTTGTATGAGGCGGCGGTGCGCCGCTTTGGTGTCGTTCCCACCATGATCGAGCGCGACGACAACATTCCCGAGCTGGGTGAACTGCTCGCCGAACTCGATGTTGCGCGCCGGCACGCGGTGCGCTCCAGCGCCAATGCGGTCGTGGCTCGGGAACCAACCCCATGAGCGACGCCTTGGGTCTGGCGGAATTGCAGGCTGCCGTGCAGGATTTTGTGCTCGATCCCGATCGGTCCATCGAACACCTGATCGCCGCCAATGCGCGAATTGCGCCCGCGACCCAGGTCGGCGTCTACGCCGAAGCCTACCGGGCGCGTCTGGTGGAGGCGCTGGACGCCGATTTTTCCGGCCTGCATGCCTACCTTGGCGATGACGAATTCCGGCGTCTGGTGCATGCCTATCTCGCTGAACACCCGTCGCGGCATTTTTCGCTGCGCTGGTTCGGTGCCGAGCTCGCCGCGTTTCTCGCCGTCCATCCGGTGTATGCGCCGCATCGCGAGCTCGCCGAACTGGCGCGCTTCGAGTGGGCTCAGTGCCACGCCTTCGACGCGCCCGATGTGATCGCCATCGACAGCGCGCGGCTGGCCGCCATCGCTCCCGACCGCTGGCTCGCCTTGCGCCTGCGATTTCATCCGTCCCTGGCGCGGCTCAATCTGCACACCAACGCGCCGGACCTGTGGCTTGCGCTGAATGCAGAGGAAGTACCGCCGGCTCTGGAGCAGGAAGCGCAATCCCGGCCCTGGCTGGTGTGGCGGCACGACCTCAAAATCCTGTTCCGCGTCCTGACGGAAGCAGAAGCCTTCGGGTTGGATCAGTTTCGTGCCGGGGCCGGGTTCAGCGCCGTCTGCGAGCAGTGGTGCGACTGGTTCGCGGCGGAGGAAGTGCCCGCCCGTGCGGCGGGCTATTTGCAGCACTGGATCAATGCGGGATGGGTAATCGACGTGCTCTGATGGGAGGGAGTGCTCGGTCAGGCAGCAGCACCAAAGAGCCGACCCGCGGCCGCCGTGATGGCCATCGCGAGCGCGCCCCAGAAGGCCACCCGCAGCGCGCCGCGCGCAATCGGCGCGCCACCGGCGTAGGCGGCGGCGCCGCCCAGAATCACCAGGCTCGCCAACGCGGTTGCCGATCCGATCTGCGCCACACGTGCCGGCGGTGACAGCGCCGCGGCGAGCACGGGCACGATGGCGCCCAAGGCGAAGGAAAAAGCCGAGGTGAGCGCCGCCTGAATCGGGCGCGCCCGCAGGGTCTCGGTAATGCCCAGCTCATCGCGGATGTGGGTGCCCAGGGCGTCCCTTGCCGTCAGTTGCGCCGCCACCTGGTATGCCAGTTCCGGGTCCAGTCCGCGCTCCTCATAGATTGCCGCGAGCTCTGCCGCTTCGCGCTCCGGCTCCTCTTCGAGCTCGCGCCTTTCCCGCTCGATATCCGCGCGCTCGGTGTCGAGCTGCGATTGGACCGATACATATTCCCCGGCGGCCATCGACATGGCGCCGGCTACCAGTCCCGCAATCGCGGTGAGCAGGACGCTGCTTTGCGTCGCTCCTGCAGCGGCGACGCCGACCACCAGACTCGCTACCGATATGGTGCCGTCATTTGCGCCCAGCACCGCGGCGCGGAGCCAGCCAATCCGGTCTGAGCGATGGAATTCCCAGTGGATGTGTCTCATCAGTGAGTTCTTCCGGTAGTCAAAAAGGGCAGGGCCGGGGCTTGCCTTGCGGTGAGGCGGCAGCTGCCGCACGAAGGATATTTTCCCTGAAGCAATAAACCGTCCAACCGCAGTCAGCCGGTCAGCGCCATACCGGCAAAAGCGCCACCGCGGCAGCGGCGGAAACCGTCAGCGGCACGGCTACGCGCCACCCGATGGCTTTGCCACCGATCAGGACCGCCATGGTCGACTTGGACAGATTGTTGCTGGCCGCCGCCAGGACGATGCCGGTGAGTGCCGTGGCAGTGCTCACTGCGCTCAGGCTCAAGTGGCTGAGCGAGGCGGTGATGGCATCGACATCGGCGATCCCGGAGATCAGCGCCACTGCGAGCAGCGCCTCGTCACTGACCAACTGGCGGGCGGCCGTAGTCGCCAGCATCACCATGCTCAGCAGCACACCAAAGCCGAGCGCGGCCTTCAGCTCCAGCGGGTTGTTGAGATGGCCGGTATCAAGTACGTGGTCGTGGTTCGCCTGATGCCACCAGTACAGCGCCGGCAGCAGAATCAGGATTTCCATGGCGGCAAAAGGTAGTAGCAGCGCCCGGGCCAGATCGGGGTGCAACACCAGCGCCACCACCAGAAGGCGCGGCGGCATGGCAGCACACGAGAACAGAATCCCGCCCGCCAGCAGCGAGCCGTTGCCCGGTTGGTGCCGGGCCAGGCGGGAGAAATGCAGAGTGAGCGCGGTGGACGAGACCAGCCCGGAGAGCAGTGCGGTCAGTGCCACACCCCAGCGCTGACCGAGCAGCTTGACCGCGACATAACCGCAGAAGGAGATGGCCGAGATCAGCACCACCATCCACCACAGCACATAGGGATTGAGCGCCTGCCAGGGACCAAAATTCCCGTTGGGCAGAAAGGGCAGCACCACCACGGAAATCAACAGCAAGCGCAGCAGCGCGGAGAGTTCCCGCTCTTCAACCTTCGCCAGCCAGCCATGCAGGGTCGCCTTCAGGTCGAGCAGCAAGGTTGCCACCACGGCAGCCGCCGCCGCCAGCGCCATGTCGAAGTGAGTGGCCAGCGCGCCGAGCGCGAAGGTGAGCAGCAGCGCCACCAGGGTGGTGATGCTGATATTCGCATCCGGTTCGAGCGGTGTGGTGCGGGCATAGGCCACCGCCAGCAGCATCGCCAGTCCGATGAAGACAAGCCCGATGGACAGCGGACCCAGATCGTTGGCGAGCAGACCCGCCACGCCGCCCAACAGGCCTGTGAGGCCGAAGGTGCGCAGGCCCGCGACACGGCGTCCCTCGCCGAGTTCGCGACTCTTCCAGCCGCGCTCGGCGCCGACCAGAAGACCCAGCGCCAGTGCCACGGCCAAGCGCAGGGCCGAGTCGAAGGGGGCGGATTCGAATGTCATGGTTTGCGAAGCTCCACTTCTGCCGGCGCGGGATGCCCAGGCACGCACGATGAAGATTGCTCACTCTAAAATCCCGCGGCCTCAGTGTCGCGCATTATTCGCGACGGATGGCACCTCGATCCCGGACAGGATCAAACAGTCCTGCCACAGCCATGGCTCAGACCAGACTATTTGAGCACAAAGCCCTCGTAGTTGTTCGCCGCAACCGCATCGCACCTGGCATTGTATTTGGGTACACCACCGGCATAGAGCATAAAGGTGCGCTTACGCTCCGGGTTATTGCGATTGACCCCCATAAACCAGGAATCGGTGGTAGGAAACAAAGTGCGCGCCGCCGCCTCATCGCAATGTGCCGTCCACGCCTCGACCGCTTCCCTGCTCGGTTCAATGGTGGACAGTTTCCGGTCGCGCATGTATTTCAAGAGATCTGTTACCCAATCAACATTTTGCTCGATACAGCGGGGGATATTGCACAGACTGGCACCGTTGTGAGGCCCTACCAAGGTCAGCAAATTAGGAAAGCCCGGTGCCTGCAAGCCCAGATAGGTGCGGGGGCCATCGGCCCAGGTGTCCTTGAGTTTTTCACCACCGATACCGCGGATATCAATTCGGTTCAAGGCACCGGTCACCGGATCAAACCCGGTGGCGTAGATGATCATATCCAGCTCATAATTCCTGGCGGTGGTTTTAATGCCGGTGTTGGTCACCCGTTCGATAGGCGTAGCCATGATATCGACCAGGGTAACATTGTCCTGGTTGTAAACCTCATAATAATTGGTCTCCAGAGGTACGCGGCGAGTACCAAAACCGTGGTTTTTTGGAATTAATTTTTCCGCCACCTCTGGATCATTGACTCGCTCCCGAATTTTTCTGGCAATAAAATCACTGATGATTTCATTGGCTTTGGAGTCGACCATGATGTCCCGGAAATTCGCCAGAGCGATGCCAAAGCCTCTTTCAGCATAGAGTTTTTCGAAGAATGCCTCTCGCTCTTCCGGTGGCGTATCGACGGCCATGCGGGGATCCGGGCTATGCAAAAAATTACCAAATGTTTCGCTGCACTTCTTGAATATTTCAGGATAGCTGGCTTTTATGTGCTTTTGCTCCGCATCGGTAATTGGGCTGTTGTGCAAAGGTGCGCACCAGTTGGGATGACGCTGGAAGACAAATAACTCACCGGCGGTTTTCGCCACTTCCTGAATTACCTGCACACCACTGGCGCCGGTGCCGATCACCGCCACCCGTTTGCCGGTGAAATCAACTTCTTTACTGCCGCCAAAGCCATCCGGGTCCTGAGGCCAGCGGGCGGTGTGCCAGGACGGGCCCTTAAAGCTGTCAATGCCTTCTATATTCGGCATCTGGTGGGCGGACAGTGGTCCGGTAGCGGAGATCAGATATCTGGCGTGTGCGGTGCTGCCATCTTCCAACGCAATCTGCCATTGCTTGCCGGTTTCGTCATAGGTGGCGGCGGTGACGCGACTGTCAAATTGAATATCCTTGCGCAAATCGAATTTTTCAGCGACCAGGTTCAAATAGCGAAGGTTGTCGGGCTGAGGCGAAAAGTGCTCGACCCAATCCCATTCCTGCAGTAGCTCTTGTGAAAACGAATAGCCATAGGAATAACTTTCGGAATCGAACCGGCAACCAGGGTAGCGATTCCAGTACCAGGTGCCGCCCAAATCACTGCCGGTTTCATAGACCCTGACGGAAAATCCCGCTTCCCTCAATTTGAGCAATTGGTACATGCCGGCAATACCGGCTCCGATGATAATGGCATCGTATTGCGCGGGCATAAGACAGCTTCCTTGAATGAAGGAACGGGGTCGGCTTTCGTATTGTAGCGACGTCCCCGTGGATTTGAGTAGCAGGCTGATTGGGAGTCCAATCCCACCTGACCTGGGTGCTTGCGCGATGGCAGTTGTCACGGTTCAATGTGCGGCCATTTCTGGAGCGCGGTAGATCCCGCCGACGCACACGGATCGAAACAGCGGAAATAGGGGGAAAACGTCCAGCGCCCCCGTGATTACTGCTTCCCGGCGTCATCCTGGTTCCCCGGCACCACCGAACCCATTGCGCAACTTTTTGTGGGGTTGGAGGGTCGAAGCGCCATTCGGTGTCCATCCGCGGTTCCGTTGCCGGGCGGGCATCGGAACATCCAGCAGGGTTTGATGATTCCCGCAGAATTGCTCTTCATTGAGGATTGTCCATGTTCAAAAACATTCTGGTTGCGGTACTGGTTGTAGGCGCTGCGTTGACGCTCGGCGGTTGTGCGTCCAGCCTGAAAGGGGACGTGTATTCCCGTGAAGACGCGCGCACTCCGCAGATCGTGCGCAAAGGCACTATCGAATCATTGCGCCCGGTGCGACTGGAAGGCACCAAAACCCCCATCGGCGCGGGTACGGGTGCAGTGGTGGGCGGGATTGCCGGCAGCAGCGTCGGCGGCGGCAGGGGCAGCATGGTTGCCGCAGTGATCGGCGCAGTGGCGGGCGGCTTGATCGGCGCGGCAACGGAAGAGGGTTTTACGCGGACGCAGGCGGTGGAGATCACGGTCAAGGAAGATGGGGGTCTGACCCGCGCCTATGTGCAGGAGGTCAGCGAAGGTGAAGTGTTCCGTGTCGGGGACCGCGTGCGGATCAATATCCTGAGCGGCAACAGCCGCGTCACCGTCGATCAGTGATTGATGCGAGGATTGAAAGGGCCGGCATTTGCCGGCCTTTTTCGTAGCAAGACCCGGTAAGGACTGCGGTCCAGTTGCGGTGATTGGTTTTGGTTCCGGTGCTACCCGTGGCCAGCCGGGTACTGCGGACGCGGCTTCTTCACATTTTCTCTCGTCGTGTCGGCGCCCGGATACGCCGGGTCTGGTTTTGCGGGGCAATGCGGTGCCGCTCCCGCGCCCATTGCAAGCACGTCACCGCGCGTTTCAACACTGCGCCCCTGTGCTAGATTGCCCGCCACACCTCAGTCCGCCGGAGCCCGTAATCGTGACTACCGCCCACCCGCCACAACTCACTCCCGCTGCCGTACGCGACCATTTCCATTCCCGTGATACGGTCTTCGTTGCCGGCGGCTGCGGACAGCCGGACGCGGTGCTCGACATCCTGGCGCAGGCACGACTCGACCTGCCGTTGACGGTGATGGATTGCTCGGTACCGGGCATGACGGAACTCGATCCCGACCGCATTTCCAGCGCCGCGATCCTCAACACCGGATTCTTTCTCGGCGGCTACCGGCGCCTGCACGCCGCCGGCCGGCTCGACTGGGTGCCGGCGTTTCATTCCGCGCGCTACCGCGCCCTGGAGGATTTCTACGGCGTCGATGTCGCGCTCATCATGGTGGCGCCGCCGGGTGCCGACGGCGGGTGCAGTCTGGGCCTGCACACCGACTATTCGCTGGCCATGCTGGCGAAGGCGCGCCTGGTGATTGCCGAGATCAACGCCGCCGTGCCCGACATCGCCGATGCGCCGCGCATTCCACTCGCCGACATCGACTTCGCGGTGACGACGGATCGCCCGCTGCTGGAATACCGCATCGGCGGCAAGGCGGCCGATGCCGACGCCATCGTGGCGGACCATATCGCCGATCTGGTCGAGGACGGCGACTGCCTGCAACTGGGCATCGGCGCGTTGCCGGTGTCGATCCTGCAACGGCTCGGTGGCAAGCAGGATCTGGGTGTGCATACCGGGCTGTTGACCGAAGCCTTTATGCCCCTGGTGGAAGCGGGCGTGGTGAACGGCCGCCGCAAGAACATCGACACCGGCAAGCTGGTCACCGGCATCGCGGCGGGCAGTCAGAACTTCTACCGCTGGTGCGCGGGCCATGCCGGGCTCGCGCTGCGTCCGGTCACCTATACCCACGACGCCGGAGTGCTGGCCTCGATCAACCAGTTGGTGGCCATCAACACCACGCTGGAAATCGACCTGTTCGGCCAGCTCAACAGCGAGACCCTGGACGGTCGCCAGGTGGGCGGGGGCGGTGGCCTGGTGGATTTCCTGCGCGGCGCGCGGGCCTCGCGCGGCGGGCGCAGCATCATCGCGCTGCACTCGACCGCCAAGGGCGGCAGCCTGTCGAAGATCAAGCCGCTGTTGAGCGGCCCGCTGACCGCGCTGCGCGCCGACGTCGATTATGTGGTCACCGAGCAGGGCGTCGCGCGGCTGTCCAATCAGTCCCTCGAACGGCGCGCGGAGGCACTGATCGGCATCGCCCATCCGAATTTTCGTACCGAACTGACCGCGCAATGGCAGGAAATCCTGCGTCGGTGTTGAACCCGGCGCGGTCCGGCGCAAGTGCCCAGCGTGGGGGTGCGCTGGCCTCTGTACTCATCGCCCTGGTGCTGCTCGCCACCGCCGCCGCGGTCGCCTGGTATTTCCTTGGGCCAGTGACGGTGACCGCTGCCGTGCCCAGCCGCGGCCCCGCGGTGGAAGCCGTGTACGGCTCCGGGATCGTGGAGCCCGAGGTGATGGTGGCCATCGGCCCCAAGGTGAGCGGGCGCTTGCAGGAGCTCGCGGTCGACGAAGGCGATGCCGTGCGCAAGGGCGGGGTGCTGGCGCGGCTCGACAGTCGCGATCTCGCCGCCGCCGTGGCGGAATGGGAATCGCGCGTGCAGTTCGGCGAGGCGGAATTTCGTCGTATCGAAGAACTGGCCCGGCGCCGACTCGCGGCCGCATCCGACCTCGACCGCGCACGCAACGAGCTCGCTACCGCCAGCGCGGCGCGGGATCGGGTGCGCGAACAGCTCGCGGACATGACGCTGCGCGCCCCGGACGACGGCGTCATCCTGCGGCGCGATGGCGAGATCGGCCAGTTGCTGCGTCCCGGCGACACCCTGTTCTGGTTTTCCTGCTGCGGCGGCCTGCGCGTGAGCGCCGAGATCGACGAGGAGGACATCCCGTCTGTGCAACCGGGCCAGCGGGTGCTGATCGCGGCGGATGCTTTTCCGGGCCGCGTGTTCGAAGGCAGCGTCAGCGAGATAACCCCCAAGGGCGATTCGGTGGCGCGCAGCTTCCGCGTGCGTATCGCGCTGCCGGCCGACACGCCGCTGCGGGTGGGCATGACCGCCGACTGCAACATCATCGTGGCCGAGCGCGCCGACGCGCTGTTGGTGCCCGCCACCGCCATCGCCGGCGACAAACTGTGGGTGATACGCGATGGCCGCCTGGCGGAACAGGCTGTGACCCTGGGTGCCGGCCGCGACGGTCTGGTGGAAATCCGCGCCGGTCTCGCCGCTGATGATCCAGTCGTCAGTCACTTCAGCGCCGGCCTGCGCCCGGGACGCCGCGCAAGCGTCCCATCCGGAGGCAAGCCCTGATTCTGCCGCTCGGCCTGCGCATCGCCCTGACCCAGCTCGCCAGTCGCAAACGGCAGGCGCTGATGTCGATGCTCGGTATCGTGCTCGGGGTCGCCTTCTTCCTCGCCATCAGCGCGCTGATGCGTGGCTCGGAAGCGGATTTCATCCAGCGCATGATCGACAACGCGCCCCACATCACGGTGAGCGACGAGTACCGCGCACCGTCGCCGCAACCGGCCCGACTCGCGTACCCCGATGCCGCCCTGACCCTGATGGGCCTCAAGGCGCGCACCGAGACCCGCGGCATCCGCGGCTACAAGCAGAAACTGGCGGCGATCACCGAACTGCCCGGGTTGCGGGTGGCGCCGGTACTGACCGGCCAGGCCATCATCACCTCGGCCGGCAAGGAGCGCGGCGTCACCATGAACGGCGTGGTGCCACGCCTGATGGCGAATGTGAGTGATATCGAGGACAAGATGGTGGCGGGCTCGCTGGCGGCGCTCGGCGCGAATCCCAACGGCATCATCATCGGCCGCAAGCTGGCGGAGAAGCTGTTTCTCGACATGGGCGACAACCTGACCCTGTCGTCCCCGGCGGGCCTGGTGCGCACCCTGAAGATCGTCGGTCTGTTCGACACGGGCACTACCTCCATCGACGAAGGCCAGGCCTATGTGCTGCTCAAGCGCGCCCAGGTGCTGCTGGGACGCCCGGACCGGGCCAATCGCCTGATCCTGAAACTCGACGACCCCTATCGGGCGCGGGAGATGGCGGCCGCCATCGAGGCCCGCATCGGCTACCGCGCGCAATCGTGGCAGGAAGCGTCGGAAAACATCCTGTCGGTCCTGTTCGTGCGCAATATCATCATGTACACCGTGGTAAGCGCGATTCTGGTGGTCGCCTCGTTCGGCATTTTCAACGTGATTTCCACCGTGGTGCTGGAGAAGCGCCGCGACATCGCCATCCTCAAGTCCATGGGTTTTCAGGCCCGCGATGTGCGCCGCATCTTCCTCGCCCAGGGCCTGGTGATCGGCGCGCTCGGCAGTCTGGTCGGCTCGGTCGCCGGACTCGGCCTGATGGCGGCGCTGGCAGCCATCGAAATCCGCCCACCCGGCATGAGCCAGAGCGTGAATCTGCCGATCTACTGGGGTCTGGATCAGGTGCTGATCGCGGCCGGCTTTGCGCTGCTCTCGGCCACCGCCGCCGCGTACCTGCCGGCGCGCAAGGCGGGCGCCGTGTATCCCGTCGAGATACTGCGGGGTGGCATGGCGTGAGCGAAGTGCTGCGTGCGGAGGGCGTGACCCGGGTGCTGCCGGGGCCGGTGCCTGTCACCCTGGTGCGGGACGTGAACCTGTCGATCCGCCGTGGCGAATTCGTGAGCATCCAGGGACCCTCCGGCTCCGGAAAATCCTCGCTGCTGTACCTGCTCGGTCTGCTCGATGTGCCCAGCGCTGGGCGGATCTGGCTCGACGGCGTCGATACCTCCCGCTTCGAAGACGACCGGCTCGCCACTGTGCGGCTGGCCAAGCTCGGCTTCGTGTTCCAGTTCCATTTCCTGCTGGTGGAGTTTACGGTGCTCGATAACGTGATCCTGCCCATGGCGCGCCTCGCCCAGCTCGCGCCCGCCGCACAGCGCGCGCGGGCCGAACAGTTGCTGGTGGACCTGGGACTCGGCGATCAGTTGCACAAGCGACCGGACCAGCTCTCCGGCGGCCAGCGCCAGCGCGTCGCCATCGCCCGCGCGCTGGCCAATGAGCCTCTGGTGATCCTGGCCGACGAACCCACCGGCAATCTGGATTCCGCGGCCAGCGCCAGGGTGCGCGAGATTCTCAGCGGCATCGCCCACGGTGGGCAGCGCGCCGTGGTGGCGGTCACCCATGATCCCGAATTCGCCCGCGCCGGTGACCGCGTCATTCGCATCGTCGATGGTCGGGTCGAAAGCGACGGCTGACCTGTCCTGATCCGACCTGATCCGTCCCGACCGGAACTGAAGCGAACCGAACCGCCCACAGCGCGTTACACTGGCGCCGGCCCGACCCACTCCGTACCCATCAGGACAACTCCCCGCGATGACCCAGTTCGAATCCCGCAATGTCTTTGGCGAACCCCTGGAAACCTGTAGCACCAACCCGATCACCGGCTTCTACCGCGACGGTTGCTGCAATACCGGCCATGACGACACCGGCATCCACACCGTGTGCATCGAAGCCACTGCGGAGTTTCTCGAATTTTCCCGCGGTCGCGGCAACGATCTCTCCACCCCGATGCCGGATTTCGAATTTCCGGGGCTCAAGCCCGGCGACCGCTGGTGCCTGTGCGCGGCGCGCTGGATCGAAGCCTACCGCGCCGGCTGCGCGCCCCGGGTGCGGCTGCGCGCCACCCACGAGGAGACCCTCGCCATGGTGGACATGGCGACGCTGAAACAGTACGCAGTGGATTTGTCCTGAGGCGATCCAGCGGCGTTGTGGTTGATGCTACCTGGCATGGGCGCGGGCAGCCGGAGCGGTGTTTCGACGCGGCGGCACGGACCAGCGTCGCCAGGCGGGCACGCACGAGCGTTCTTCACGCCGCCCGCTCATTGGTAGCCTGACCGCTTGTCGAAAAACTTCACCCCATACCGCGCGGTACGGGTCAGTACGGGAGAGGAACCGTGCGCCAATCATCCCGGCGCGGGCGGTCTGCAAACCTAATTGCCGTTTGCGCCCGTTAGCCTTAGCATGCCCCGGACCTGATTTCCCACCATTCCAATAGATCGTATCCGTGGCGGCACCTGTCGCCGGCGGCATTCACGGGGGCAATAATGAGCAGAAAGCATGTTCTTGAAGGGGTTCGCGTCCTGGATTTCACCCATGTGCTGGCGGGGCCGACCTGTACCCGGCTGATGGCGGAGACGGGGGCCGATGTGATCAAGGTGGAGGCGGCCCCGGCGGGTGACATGGTGCGCTTCATGCCAGCGCTCAAGGATGGCCGCAGCGGCTATTACATCCAGCAGAACCGCGGCAAGAAGTCGGTCTGCCTGAACCTGCGCGACCCGCGTGCCCAGGAGGTGATCCACAAACTGGTGAAGGACGTGGATGTGGTGGTGGAGAACTTCACGCCGGGCGTCATGAAACGCCTCAACATAGACTACGCGACGCTGAGCGCGATCAATCCGAAACTCATCATGTGCTCAATTTCGGCCTTCGGTCAGACCGGGCCGTTGTCGAACCGGCCCGGCTTCGACTATATCGCCCAGGCCTACGCCGGGGTGATCGACATGATCGGCGAGGAGAACGGCTCGCCCTATTTCCCGGGCCTCGGCATGGGTGACGTGTCCACCGGTGCCCATGCCTACGGTGCCATCACGGCGGCGCTGTTCCATCGCGAGAAGGGCGGTGGCGGCCAGCACCTGGATATCGCGCTGCTCGACTGCCTGTTCCACTGCCATGAGATCAATGTCCAGGGCTATGACGGCAGCAACGGCCAGCTTGTCCCGCACCGCTCGGGCGCGCACCACTTCGCGGTGGCGCCGCTGGGCATGTTCAAGGGCAAGGAGAAGTGGCTGGTGATCATCGCCATCGGCGCGCAATGGGAGAATCTGCTGAAAGTGATCGGCTGCGAGAGCTTCAAGACCGATCCGCGTTTTGCCGACAACGCCGGGCGGGTCAAGCACAAACAGGTGCTGATCGATGCCATCGAAGCCTGGCTGCACGCCACTCCCAGCGATGAGGAGGCGGTGCGCATCCTGGAAGAGAACCATGTGCCGGTGGCGCCGGTGCTGAGCGTGCCGGAGGCGATGGCGCACCCGCACCACAATGAGCGGCAGACCGTTCGTACGATCACCGACCGCGCCTTCGGCAAGCTGAAGATTCCCGGCGTGCCACTGCGGTTCTCGGCGTACCCGGAATTCCTCGAGCTGCAAGCGTCGTTCCTGGGCGAACACAATGCTGAGGTGCTGAAGACGCTCGGTTATTCGGACAGCGATATCGCCGCGCTCGCTGCGGGTGGTGTGCTGGCCAGCGAACCGGTGCCCGCCGCGTCCGCCTGAGGGCGGCATCGGAACCCGAGCCACACTTACAACCGATCGCAACGAGGGCAGGGGCATGGCGTCCAAACCGATTCTGGCCGGATACCGCATCATCGATTTCACCCAGTATCTGGCCGGCCCCAGCGCTACGCGTCTGATGGCGGAGATGGGCGCCGAGATCATCAAGGTGGAAATGGCACCGTTCGGCGATCCCAGCCGCGCGTTTCCGTACCGCAAGAACAAGCGCAGTGCCTATTACGTGCAGCAGAATCGCGGCAAGAAAAGCCTCTGCCTTGATCTCAAGGACGCGCGCAGCAAACAGGTGATCCGCGACCTCATCCAGCAGTGCGATGTGCTGATCGAGAACTATGCGCCCGGCGTTATCGAGCGTCTGGGCTTTGGCTGGGAGGTGGTGCGCGAGCTGAATCCCAGGCTGGTGATGTGTTCGATTTCGGCCTTCGGCCAGACCGGGCCGCTCAGCCATCTGTCCGGTTTCGACTACATCGCCCAGGCCTATGCCGGCGTGACCTCGGTGATCGGCGAGCCGGACCGGCCGCCCAGTCTGCCGATGTTGGCCATCGGTGATGTCACCACCGGCGTCCATGCTGCCTGTGCGCTCGGCTTTGCGTTGCTGGATGTGCATCGCACCGGCGTGGGTCAGCACCTGGATATCTCGCTGCTGGACTGCTATTTCCATCATCACGAGGTGAATGTGCAGGCCTATTCAGCGAGTGGCGGCGCCGTGGTGCCGCGCCGCGCCGGGTCGCACCATTACGCGGTGGCCCCGACCGGTATTTTTCGCGGTCCCGAAGGCTACATCATGATTCTGGCACTGCTGCACCAGTGGCCGGTACTGTGCAAGGCCATGGGCCGCGAGGATCTGATCACGGACGCACGCTTCAAGACCAACGAGCTGCGGGTGGCGAACCAGAAAGAACTGATCGCGCTCATCGAAGGCTGGTTGCAGGGTTTCCCCACCGATGCCGCTGCCATCGCGGCGCTGCAGGCGGTGCGGGTGCCGGTGGCGCCCATCCTCACCGTGGCCCAGGCGGTTGCGCATCCCCATCACCGTGCGCGCGGCACGGTGCGCACGGTGTCCGACCGGATGCTGGGGGAGTTCGATATCCCCGGCATGCCGTTGCGGTTTTCCAACCACCCCGAGCTGCCGCCGCTACAGGCGCCGCTGCTCGGCGAGCACAACGCCGAAATTCTCACCGGCCTGCTCGGTTATGGGGCCGCGCAGGTGGCGGAACTGGAGCAAGGCGGGGTGCTGGTCAGCGCCGCGCACTGAAGCGTTCGGGCCGCGTCCGGACACGTAAAGCCAAAAACACGAGAACCTGATGATGCAGCCGAAACATGTACTCGACGGGTACCGGGTGCTGGATATCACCCAGTACCTGGCCGGTCCCGCCGCCACCAACCTGATGGTGCAGATGGGCGCCGAGGTCATCAAGCTGGAGATCGGGCCCCACGGCGAGCCGGTGCGCAATTTCCCGTTCTGCCGCGATGGCCGCAGCGGCTATTTCATTCAGCAGAATCGCGGCAAGAAAAGTCTGTGCCTGGATCCGAAAACCCCGGAGGGGCTGGATATCATCAAGCAGTTGCTCAAGCACTGCGATGTGTTCATCGAGAATTTCGCGCCCGGCGTGGTCGGTCGCCTCGGCCTCGGCTGGGACGTGGTGCGGGAGATCAATCCCGATATCATCATGTGTTCGATCTCGGCGTTCGGGCAGGAGGGGCCGCTCGCCGCGCATCCGGGTTTCGACTATATCGCCCAGGCCTATGCGGCGGTGAGCGATCTGATCGGCGAGCCCGACCGGGCGCCCTCGATGCCCATGCTGGCATTTGGCGATGTCGGCACCGGCGTCCACGCGCTGACCGCGATCGGCTATGCGCTGCTCGAACGCGCGCGCGACGGTGGCGGGCAGTGGCTCGATATCTCGCTGCTCGACAGCTACTTCCATTACCACGAAGTGAGTGTGCAGGCGTATTCCGCCAGCGGCGGAAAGGTACAACCGCATCGCAGCGGCTCGCATCACTACGCGGTGGGGCCGAGCGGCATTTTCAAGGCGAAGGAAGGCCACCTGATGATCCTCGCGCTGCTGCACCAGTGGTCGCCGCTGTGCCGCGCCATGGGTCGGGAAGATCTGATCGCGGATCCGAAATTCGTCGACAACGATGCGCGCATGGTCAATCGCGAAGAGATGATTGCGATCATCGAGGGCTGGTTGCAGACGCTGCCGTCGGATGCCGCGGCGCTGGCAATACTCGAAGGCGCCCGCATACCCTGCGCGCCCATTCTCTCGGTGCCCCAGGCCATGGCGCATCCCCACATGATCGAACGCCGCACCGTCCGCGAGATCGACGACCGCCTGCTGGGGAAATTCAAGATTCCCGGCATGCCGCTGCGGTTTTCCAAATACGAAGTGGACGAAAATATTCAGGCGCCGCTGTTGGGCGAACACAATGCGGAAATTCTCCAGCGCTTTCTGAAGTATCCGCCCGAACAGGTGCGGGATCTCGAAAATCGCAAGGTGCTGTTTTCAAAACCGGTGTGAGTCCGGTAACCCAGGTTTCCCAAGCTGCCAGAGGTGAATGACGATGCAACCCAAGCACATGATGGAGGGTTACCGGATACTGGATTTCACCCAGTTTCTGGCCGGCCCCACCACCACCCGCCTGCTGGCGGAAATGGGCGCCGAGGTGATCAAGGTGGAGCTCGCGCCCGCCGGTGATCCCACCCACCAGCTGCCGCACCGTCGCGCCGGCCGCAGCGGTTACTACATCCAGCAGAATCGCGGCAAGAAAAGCGTCTGCGTGGATATTCGCAATCCCAAGGGACTTGCGCTCATCAAGGAGCTGATCAAGTCTTGCGATGTGCTGCTCGAAAATTTCTCGCCGGGCGCGATTGCGCGGCTGGGGCTGGGTTGGGAGGTGGCGCGTCAGATCAATCCCGAGTTGATCATGTGCTCGATCTCGGCGTTTGGTCAGACCGGTCCGCTGTCCGAGTTGCCGGGCTTCGATTACATCGCCATGGCGGTGTCGGGCGTCATGGACATGATCGGCGATCCCGATCAGCCGCCGTATTTTCCGATGCTGGGCATCGGCGATGTGAGCGCGGGAGTGCATGCGCTCGCCGCCATCAACGCCGCGCTGCTGTACCGCTACAAGACCGGGCGCGGACAGTACATCGACATCTCGCTGCTGGATTCCTATTTCCACAGCCATGAGATCAACGTGCAGGCCTACTCGGGCAGCAAGGGCAAGATCGTGCCCAGGCGCTCCGGCCACCATCATTACGCGGCCGCGCCGCTCGGGCTGTTCAAATGTCGCGATGGCTACCTGTTCATGGTGGTGATGGCCCGGCAGTGGGTGCCGCTGTGCAAGGCCATGGGCCGTGACGATCTGGTGGACAACCCCAATTACGACACCAACGCCAAGCGTGTCCAGAATCGCCTCGAGATCGTCGCCATCATCGAGGACTGGCTCAGGAATTACGATCGCGACGATGCCCTGCGCCTGCTGCAGGACATGCATGTCCCGGTGGCGCCGGTACTGAGTGTGCCCGAAGCCATGGAACATCCTCACCTGATCGAACGCGAGGTGGTGCGCACCATCCACGACCGCGGTTACGGCGAGCTGCAGATTCCGGGGATTCCCCTGCGCTTCTCCGACTTTCCCGAGCCGCTGGATCTGCAGGCGCCCTATCTGGGCGAGCACAATCGCGAAGTATTTTCGCAGTTCGCCGGCGTGACCATCGCCGAGGTGGCCGCCCTGGAAGCGGAAGGCGTTCTGGTGTCCGAGCCGCTGCCCGCGGGGGTCGCGACCGTGGCGAGCGCCTGAGGCGGCGACCGGCGCAGGACAGGACGTCCCGCGTCGGTCAGGACTCCCGATCCAGCAGCAGGGCACCCAGTGCGCCCTTGCCGGCGCGGATTTCCGCCGTGCTGAGTCCCACCAGCTCGTGGGGGAATACCAGCCAGTCCGCCGTCTCGTACAGGTAATGATCCGGAACGATGCGGGTGCGATTGCGCGCCGGTTTGTACCAGGGGCAGGCGCTGCGGATTTCCCGCATTCCCGGCACCGAGCCCAGCGTGTTCAGCAGCGCTTCCAGGCTGCGTCCCGTATCCAGCACATCGTCGACCACCAGCAGACGCTGCGTGTCCGCCAGTTGCGGCAGCAGCCAGGGCAGGCCGTGAATGGCGATCCGGTCGGCCTGTGCGCCGATGCCGGTGTACGAGCTGACCCGTACCGGGAAGTGCTCGCAAGCGTGGCCGCGAAAGGCGAAGTACTCGTGTACCGCAATCGCGACCGGGGCGCCGCCGCGCCAGATGCCGAGGATGAGATCGGGAACATAGCCGCTGGCATGGACCTGCATTGCCAGACGGAAGCTGGCGGCGAGCAGCGTTTCGGCGCTGATGAACACTTTGTGCATGGATGCGGCAACCCGATCAATACAGGAGTGACACGCGAGTGTAGCCCGTCGGCGCGGTTGCCGGGCCAAGGGGTTTTCCCGACAATGGCCGGCCCGCAGCGAGCGCGCAATCGGCGAACCTTTTGCGGATTGGCGTCGGCAGCGTATAACGGGACACCACAATTCATCCAACTAACGTTACCCGGGTAACGTAACCAAGTAGCGAGGAGACAGCCGTGGATTTGCAAGACAAGGTAGCTGTGGTGACCGGCGGCGCATCGGGTTTGGGCCGCGCCACCGTGGATGAACTGGCGCGCCGGGGCGCGCGAATAGCGATTTTCGATCTCAACGCGGCGGCGGGCGCCGAGGCGGTGGCGCAACTGGGCGCGGAGCGGGCGGTGTTCCATTCCGTCGATGTGGCTTCCGCAGCCGCGGTGGAAGCGGCGATCGCGCAGGTGGTGGCGCAGTTCGGCGCGATCCATGTGCTGATCAACTGCGCCGGGATCGGTCCGGCCAAGAAAATTCTCGACCGCGACAACGCGCCCATGCCGCTCGAGGATTTCACCAAAATCATCGGCATCAATCTCACCGGCAGCTTCAATGTGGCGCGCTGTGCGGCGGCCGCGATGGCGAAGAACGAGCTGGAAAACGGCGAGCGCGGCGTGATCATCCATACCGCGTCGGTGGCTGCCTACGAGGGGCAGGTCGGTCAGTGCGCCTACTCTGCGAGCAAGGGCGGGGTGGTGGGCATGACCCTGCCGATGGCGCGGGATCTGGCGTCGCTCGGGATTCGTGTGAATACCATCGCACCCGGCATCATGGCGACACCGCTGCTGATGTCGATGCCGGACAATGTGCGGGCGTCGCTCGCCGCCAGCGTTCCCAACCCGGCGCGGCTGGGCCAGCCGAGCGAATACGGCCGACTGGCCGTCCATATCGTGGAAAACGGCTACATCAATGGCGAGACTATCCGCATCGATGGCGCCATTCGCATGCAGCCGCGCTGAGTGAAGACGGTAGCCCCGGGACAGGACGAGACTGCGGGTCACCAATGACCGAGATTCTGCTGGTCAATGTGTCCGGCCCCGATCGTCCCGGGGTCACCAGTGCGGTGTCGGCGGTGCTCGCCCAGCACGGCGCCACCGTGCTGGATATCGGACAGGCGGTGATTCACGACACCCTGAATCTCGGTCTGCTGGCCTGGGTGCCGCAGCAGCGCGAAGTGGGTGCGGCCATGGAGGAGTTGCGCGTCACGCTGCGCGCGCTGGGCCTCGAAGTTCGCTTCGCGCCCGTTTCCGACGCCGCCTATCGCCACTGGGTTGGCCAACAGGGCAAGCCGCGCCATATCGTCACGCTGCTCGCGCGCGCCATTCTCGCCGAGCACATCGCGCGGGTGACGGCGGTGATCTCGGCGCACGGACTCAATATCGACAAGATCGTGCGACTTTCCGGGCGGGTGGCGCTGGAGTCCGCCGCGCGCGACAGCAAGGCCTGCGTCGAGTTTTCGGTGCGCGGCGAGACCCCGGATCTGGCGCAATTCCGCTCATCGCTGCTGGAGCTTTCGACCGCCCTCGATATCGACATCGCGTATCAGGAGGACAGCATTTTCCGCCGCCATCGCCGGCTGGTGGCGTTCGACATGGATTCGACGCTGATCGAAAACGAGGTGATCGACGAATTGGCATTGCGCGCCGGCGTTGGGCCTCAGGTGGCGGCAATTACCGAACGCGCGATGCGCGGGGAGCTCGATTTTCGCGCGAGTTTTCGGGAGCGGCTGGCACTGTTGAAAGGCTTGCCGGAAGCGGTGCTGGACGAGGTCTACGCCGGTCTGACGCTCACCGAGGGCGCCGAGCATCTGATCGCCACCCTGAAAAAGCTGGGGTACAAGACCGCCATTCTGTCCGGCGGCTTCAGCTGCATCGGCGAGCGCATCCAGGCAAGGCTCGGCATCGATTATCTGTTCGCCAACGCGCTGGAAATTCGCGATGGCGTGGTCACCGGCGAGGTTCGTGGTGAAATCGTCGATGCAGCGCGCAAGGCCGAACTGCTGCGGCAACTGGCGGCGCGCGAGGGAATCAGTCTGGAACAGACGATCGCGGTGGGCGATGGCGCCAATGATTTACTGATGCTGGGGGTCGCGGGGCTGGGCATTGCGTTCCGGGCCAAGCCGATCGTGCGGGCCAGTGCCAAGCAGTCGATCTCCCAGCTCGGGCTCGACAGCATCCTGTATCTGATGGGCATCAGCGATCAGGACGCGCGCGCACCTCATTCCTGACCGCTGAAATCGTAATCCATGGTCGCGCCGGGACTCTGGATGTAGTAGCCCTGGATATGGTCGACCCCGAGCTTCCACAGCAGCGGGATGATCGAGGCGTCCTCGACGAAGGGCACGATGACGCTGACTCCTGCCGCCTTGGCGGCGGTGATGCAGGCGCTCAACTGTTCGACACCCTCGGTGCTGGTGCCGGCGCGGAGCACCAGGGACTGATCGGGCTTGGCGAAGTCGAACTGCAGGTCGGCAAAAATCCGGCCGGGTGAACTGGACAGTCCGTAGTGGGTCAGTCCCAGGGGGATATCCAGGCTGCCGAGTTGTGCCGACAGGTTGCGGGCGCTGGCGACGGCCAGGCTGACATCCTTTTCCTCGATCTGGAACGCCAGGTGTTTCGATGTCAGTCCGGCGGCCTGAAAGGAAATCCTGAGCCAGGGAATGAAGCTCGTGTCGCGCAGCGACACGGCACTGATTTTCAGGAACAGCCGCGTGTTGGGGTGACTGGCGAGCCTGTTTTTCAGTGCCTTGAAGGACTCGAGGATGGCCCAGCGGTCCAGGTCTCCGGCAACATTGGTGCGAAACGCCCGCCGGAACAGGTCCTGGGGAATGCCGGGCGGGAGTTCGGCGATGGTCTGTCGGGTGAAGACTTCGTAATCCTCGTGTGCCTGATGCTGTAGGGCGACGATGGGCTGATACACCAGACCGAGCATTTTTTGCTCCAGCATCTGGCGGACAAACTGTTTGAGGTTCTGCTCTTCATTCAGGCTGCCGAGGCTGGTGGGGTAGAGATCCTCGAACGCCCGCACTCGGGTACTGGTGCCGGCGCTTCCCTCGGCATCCAGCGCGCGTACCGCCTTCAGGCAGCGGTCCATCCAGTTGGTCGGCTGCTCCACATCGTCGTCGATCACGGTGATGCCCAGACTGAAGTGCAGATTCACACTGAGTTCGCCGAGATCAAAGACTTTGCGATCCAGATTCTGGCACAGGGTTTCAGCGCCCTGGCGCGCATCCGCGGGGGTGCGATCCGAGGTCAGAAACAGGAACGCATTGTCCCGGACCCGTCCCAGCGGCACGGACGGGTCCAGCTGGGAGCGCAGAAACTGCCACGCAGCGAACATCGCCGCTTCCGCCACATGGACGCCGGAGTCTCCCTGCAGGCTATCGAATTCGTCAATTCGCACATAGTGCAGGAGCCAGGGTCGCTGTGTAGCCACGGCTTCGCGCATGGCTTTGTGGATATAGTCGGTCATGCGTTTGAGATTGACCTGCCGGCACTCGATCAGCGCCGGGTCCGCTTCGATGCCATCCGTTGCGGGTCCCGCACCGGTAAATCCGGGCTGTACCGCGAGATCTTTCTGGTAGGCGATCAACTGCACCGTCGGCTCGCCGTGGTAGTGGATCTGGCCGACCTGCATTTCGATGCAGAAATCCGCGCCGTTGCCACCGAGCATGCGGAAGCTCTTGCGTTCCGACGGAATCGGCTCGGTGGCCGACAAGGGCTTCATCAGGGGTTTCAGTTCCCGGTGGTTGTCCGGGTGGACGCTGTCGATTACCGGCGACAGCATCAGATCCTCGGTGCCGTGATGACCCAGCATGAGAGCGTAGGCATCGTTGACATAGGTATACACGCCATCACTGATCAGGGCGATGGCGTCGCGGGAGCTGTCCATCAGACGCTCGCAGCGTCGCTCGGACGCTGCGAACTGCTGCTGCCAGAAGTTGAGCTCCTGGCGTTCGGCACGCATCGAACGGGCGCGCTTGATGACCTGCAGAAGATGCTGATCGTCGTCGAGTGTGATGACATCCTCGGCGCCGATTCGGAGTCCCTCGACGACGCGCTCGCGGTCGGGAAGAGCGACCAGCAAAATGACGGGAATGTCCAGCGCGAGATTCTTGAAATGGCCCAGCAGGGCGCGTACCAGCGCACGGTCTGCGTCGCTGGCGTAGCCGGCCAGCAGCAGTTCGGCATCGTGGGCGGTTGCATCCAGGTCCGCGGTTTCGATTACCCGGAGATCGATTTCCTCGGCATTGCTCCGGAGCAGGCTCGCGAGCTTATCGACCTGGTCTGAAAGGGTAGTTAGTACCTTCAATGCACCATTACCGGGTTGAGTTGTCAGTTGTGACTGGATGTTATCGGACCGCCGCATGGCCGCGGACGTATTTTGTGGCCCTGTGCACTGGCCGGGCTTCGCGTTCGCTGGTTCGCCGCAGCCGGAGTCCTGCCCGGGCGCATTGTAAGGGTTAATCCAGGCTACACGAAATACAGGAGCGAAGTGATTGTTCCCGGATCAGAAATTGGCGATAACAGTGGTTCGGAACGCGGCGCTCTGAGGCTGGCGTCGAGATTCTGAATCGGCGGGGCAGTCGCGGGTAGGCCCATCCGGAACCAGCCTCACCCGACCTCGGTGCGGAAGCGGGAGACATGAAAAGTCATGTCCGCGACCTCGGTAATCGACAGATCCATTTCGCCTTCGTGGGTGACGAGATGGACGCGATCGCCGGTTTTCAGAATGCCGGTGGGTGCGAGCAGTTCCCAGGGACCGCACGCCGGAGCGGCCGGGATCAGAAAGGTCCTGAAGTACGGCGTCGCGGCGCGCTTTCCCGCCGTTGCCGCAGTACCGCAGGGATGGCTCGCGTCGGGCAGCCACTGGATTCCCGCCACCGAGTCCAGCTTGGGAGTGAGCTGCGTCCAGCGAACAATGCCGAGCCGGCACTGGGGCGCGCCGGTCAGTAACAGCGCGATCAGTTCCCCGGGGCATAGTGCCTCCGGGGCTCCGGCCATCTGGAGTCGCGCACCGGCAAGACTGCGATCGATGCAGGTCGCCGAATGCAGCTCGATAGGCGCTTGTGCGATCACTCGCTGTCCGGTGTCCCGTGCGCCCAGATGACCGAGAAAGTCGTCGTCGTCGACGCAGCCGGTCAACAATTGATGCGCCGCTTCCAGACCGAATACGATCTCTACGTGCTCGTCGGTACGCTGATGATATTCGGAGCGTACCTGCTCGGCGCTCCAGTAGCGGCGCAGATCCTCCCTGAGAGCGGGGCTCAGGTTGATGTTGGGATTGTCGAGAATGTCGACCAGCCTGCGCGTGCACAGGGATACGCTGCGGTCTTTGGCTTTATCCCGTACCGCATAGGTTGGTGGTCGAGCACCCTTGGGGTCGATACTGAACAGGCCGTTGGTGGTGCCGAGTTGGGCAAGCGACACATGCGCTTCGACAAAGGCGACCAGTTGCCTGATTTCTCCAACGTTGAAGCGGGCGGGACCCAGGCTGCCCAGCAACAATGGCTTCAGATAGGCATTGCTGACGGCCTTGCGCGTCGCCGCGGTGACCGCCTGGCCGCTGCTGTCCGCGCCCGCATGAGCAGCCAGTTGGTAGAGCGCGTGCAGTTCGGCCCAGAACCGCTCCAGCGGCGGTAAGTGCTGGATCCAGTAACACACCAGGAGATCGAACAGTGCGGTGAAGGTTGCGAGTATCGAGTCGGTTGCCAGCGAAGCGTCCGCTCGGGGCAGGCGCACGCTCTGTACCACGGCTTGCCGTTTGATGTCGTAGCGACATTTCAGCAGGGCAATGGGCATGGAGATCGCCATGCGCCGGTCTGACGTCGTCACGGGCCGTACCATCAGCGCACTGACGGTTTCCACTATCAGGGGGCTGAGATCGACCACGCGCTCCAGCCGGAGCCGCGGTCCCACACCTGTGGCGCGGATTTCGCGGAGGTGGCGATACAGCGCGGCCGCGCGCATTTCCGGGGACAGCCGCTCGATGCCTTCAATACCGCCGGGCAAGTCCACGGGAGCGAGCTCTTCGTCCAGCACCGTAACGGCATCGTCAGCACGGGCGAGACGGGCGAGAATATCGTCCAGCTGACGATCTTGTACTGGGAGTTGTTCCATCACTTCACTGATTTCCTGGGGAGTTCAGCAGTACAGAGCATCTGACTGTCAGCTTACGGGGCTTTTGTAAGGCATGTTGGGTATCTCCTCGACCAGTCGCGGCACCAGATACCCCGGCAGCCGCGCTCGCATTGCGCGATGGAGGCTCAGCGCCCGTGCCGGATCGACGGCGAAGTGAGCGGCGCCCTGAACCCGGTCCAGCAAGTGAAGATAATACGGAAGTATTCCCACTGCAAACAGCCTTTCGCTGAGTTGGGTCAGGCGGTCGGCACAATCGTTGACGCCGGCCAGCAGCACCGACTGGTTCAACACCGTCACGCCGGACCCGCGCAACAATCCGACAGCGGTGGCGACCTCCGAGTCCAGCTCATTGGCGTGATTGACATGCAATACCAGGCTGGTCTGGAGGCGGGTGCCGGCCAGCCAAGCCAGGCATTGGGCATCGATGCGGGCGGGAATGACCACGGGCAGGCGGGTATGCACGCGCAAGCGCATCAGATGGGGGATCGCAGCGAGTTGTTCGGTCAGCCAGGCGAGCAGGGGATCGCCGGCGGCGAGGGGATCGCCCCCGCTGAAAATGACTTCGGTGATCGATGCGTCGCGACGGATGTAGTCGAGCGCTTCCTGCCAGCGGGCGCGCCCCGGCGTGTTCGCGGCGTAGTCGAAATGACGGCGGAAACAGTAGCGGCAGTGGATGGCGCACGCCGGGCTCAGGATCAACAGCACACGGCCAGAATACTTGTGGACCAGCCCCGGGATCGGGTTGGCGGCGCGCTCTTCCAGCGGATCCTCGCCGTACCCGGGGGTGGCACTCATCTCGGCGCGTGTCGGCAGCACTTGCAGCAGCAGTGGATCGCGGGGATCGCTGCGCGCCATACGCGCAATGTAGGGGCGTGGCACGCGCAGCGGAAACTGCGCACTGGCGGAGTCCGAAATGCCGAGATCCGAGAGCGGCAGATCGAGCAATGTGGCCAGTTCGCGCGGGTCCCTTACGGCAGCCGCGAGTTCCTCGTGCCAGTCGAGCGACTGCCACGCCGCGACGCGCTGCTGTATCATGGCGACCCTCGAATTGGCCCGGTTCGAATCGATCCGGCAAGGAAATAAGGAAACCTGAATGGCGGTCTATTCTACCAGTGAATTCCGCTCCGGCCTGAAAGTGATGCTGGACGGTGATCCCTGCTCCATCCTCGAAAACGAATTCGTCAAGCCGGGCAAGGGGCAGGCGTTCAACCGCGTGCGGATGCGCAACCTCAAGACCGGACGGGTCTGGGAGCGTACCTTCAAGTCAGGCGATAGCCTCGAAGGCGCAGACGTGATCGATGTGACGATGCAGTACCTCTACAATGATGGCGAGCACTGGCACTTCATGACGCCCGAGACATTCGAGCAGTGTCAGGCTGACGGAATGATTGTCGGTGATGCCGCGCGCTGGCTGCGGGAGCAGGACAACTGCGTGGTGACGCTCTACAACGGGATGCCGCTGGCCGTGACGCCGCCCAACCACGTCGAACTGGAAATCGCCGACACCGATCCCGGTATGCGGGGCGACACCGCGACCGGCGGCACCAAGCCCGCCAAGCTGGTGACCGGTGCGGTCGTCAAAGTGCCGTTGTTTCTCAACGTTGGGGATGTGGTGCGGGTCGATACCCGCACCGGCGAATACCTGAGCCGGGCTCGGGAGTGAGGGCGGCAGGTTTGGATGATTCGGAAAAAGGGCGGCTGCAACCGCCCTTTTTCATGGGGCACGCGCGATGACGGATTGGCGACCTTCGGCGCCATTCGGCGCCCTGCAGCGACGGGCGCGGCTGCTGGCCGGGATCCGCGCATTCTTTGCGGCCCGCGACGTGCTGGAAATCGATGTTCCGGCGCTCGGTCTCGCCGGCGTCACCGATGTGCATATCGACAACCTGGTGGTGGCCGGCGAGCCGCTCGGGTACCTTCAGAGTTCGCCCGAGTATTTTCTGAAACGGTTGCTTGCCGTCCATCCAGCGCCGATCTATTACCTCGGCAAGGCGTTTCGCGCCGGCGAGCAGGGTCGTTTGCATCATCCCGAATTCACCCTGCTGGAATGGTATCGGCCCGGCTGGGACGACCGCGCCCTGATGGACGAAGTGGAAGCCCTGCTGCGCGCCCTGGGCGCGGCGGGCGCGGCGCCCTGTCCGCGGCTGGATTATGGAACATGCTTTCGCGATGCCCTGGGAGTCGACCTTCACCGTGCGGACGATATTCGCCTCCGCACGTTGGCCGCGGAGGCGGCGGGGCAGCCCATGTCCCGCTGGCGCGACGAGCCCCGCGCGATCTGCCTGGATCTGCTGTTCAGCCTGAGGGTGGAGCCTCGGCTGCCGGCGGGCGTCGTGTTCGTCACCGATTACCCGGTCTGCCAGGCGGCACTCGCGCGGGTGGTGGATACTCCGGATGGGGTGCCCGTGGCACGGCGTTTCGAGGTGTTCCTCGACAGGGTCGAACTGGCCAACGGTTACTGGGAGCTTACGGATGCTGCGGAGCAGCGCCGCCGCTTCGCGGTGGATGCAGAACTCCGCAGGGTGTTGGACAAGCCGGTTCGGCCTGCCGATGAACGGCTGTTGGCAGCGCTGGACGCGGGCTTGCCAGCCTGCGCCGGCGTCGCCCTGGGTGTTGACCGCTTGCTCATGCAGCTACTGGGTGCGTCGCATATCCGCGAGGTGCTCGCGTTCGCGGAGGGCTAGATGCCGCTACAACCCTCAAGGCCGTGATCCATCTTGCGCGCGGGCTCGTCGGTGATCGTTCCTATTACCCGGGCAGGTACTCCGGCAGCGATGGCGTGTGCCGGCACCGATTGCAGCACCACGCTGGCGGCGATGATCTTGGCGCCTTCACCGACTTCGATATTGCCGAGGATTTTCGCGCCCGGTCCGACCAGCACGCCACGGCGGATTTTGGGATGACGGTCGCCGGTCTCCTTGCCGGTGCCGCCCAGGGTGACCGACTGCATGAGGGAGACGCCGTCCTCGACCACGGCGGTTTCGCCGATCACAAGGCCGGTGGCGTGATCCAGCAAAATGCCCTTGCCGATGCGGGCCGCCGGGTGGATATCGACGCCGAAGGTTACCGAGATGCGGTTTTGCAGCACCAGCGCCAGGTTGCGGTGCCGGTTTTGCCACAGCCAGTGCGATACCCGATGCGCGGTCAGCGCATGAAATCCCTTGAAATAGAGCAGCGGAGTCGAGAAATCCCGGCAGGCGGAATCGCGTTCGTAGGTGGCGATGATGTCACAGCGCGCGCTGTCGATGATGTCGGGCCGGCCGGCAAAGGCGTCGTCGAAAATCTCTCGCAGCATGAGCGCGGGGGTGATGTCGCTGTGCAGCTTGTTGGCAAGGTGGAAGCTGAGTGCGGCGGACAGATCCCGGTGGTTGAGTATGGTGCTGTGCAGAAAGCTGGCCAGCAGCGGTTCCGCCTTGACTTGCTCACGGACTTCGGCGACCACCGTCTGCCACAGGGATTCGTTGCAGGGGGTTTTCTGCGGACTGGCGGAGCTGCATTGCCGATGGGTGCGCGTCATCGCCGCATTATCCGGCCCGCCGCGCTAATTTGCCAACAGGGCGCGGCTGATGGCCCAGACCTCGATCCGCGCCGCACCGGCCTGTCCCAGGCAGCGGGCGAGAGCTTCCATGGTGCTGCCCGTGGTGACGACATCGTCGATCAGCGCGATGTGCTCGGGCATCGGCACCGCGCCGGCGACGAAGGCGCGCGCCAGGTTGCGGCGGCGCTCGGTCCGCGCCATGCCGACCTGAGGCGGCGTCGCGCGGGCGCGGCGGACCAGATCGGTGCGCACGGGAATGGCCAGGGTTTTACTGAGTTGGCGTGCCAGCTCCAGCGCCTGATTGAACCCCCGTGTGGCCTGTCGTCGCCAGTGTAGCGGCACGGGCACCAGCGCCTGGGGAAGAACTTCCGGCCGGCGCTGCAACGCCGTCGCCAACAGGCGCGCCAAGGGAGCGGCCTGTGCCAGCTCGCCGCCGTATTTCAAGCGCTGGATCATGTGATCGACCGGAAAGGCGTGGCGGCAGGGTACCAGGCTGATCGCATACGGGGGCGGGCGCTGCTGGCACTGGGCACAGATGCCCGGCGTGGGCAACGGCAGGGCGCATTGCCCGCAGGCGCTGTCGAGATAGGGCAGGCTGATTTCGCAGGGCGCGCACAGATCGAGCGCGCGGCGGCTCGGGTTGCCGCACAGCAGGCAGCGGCCGGGGAACAGGGTGAACGAGAGCGGGCGCATCCATGCGGTCCTGAGCGTTGTTAACCTCGATCCTTGGTTACGGTTGACAGCGAGGTGTCGGCGGATATGATTCCCCGATCCTTCCCGCCGCGCAACCCGAGACTCCCTGATGACCGCGATCCGCCACGACTGGACCCGAGATGAAGCCCTGGCGCTGTTCGCACTGCCGTTCAACGAGCTGCTGTTTCGCGCGCAAACCGTTCACCGGCAGCACTTCGATCCCAATACCGTCCAGGTGAGCACGCTGTTGTCGATCAAGACCGGCGCCTGTCCCGAAGATTGCAAATACTGTCCCCAGAGCGCCCGTTACGACACCGGTCTCGAACGGGAGAAACTGCTCGAACTGGCAGCCGTGGTAGAGCGCGCCCGGGCCGCGCGCGCCCAGGGCGCCACCCGTTTCTGCATGGGCGCCGCCTGGCGCTCTCCCCACGACCGCGATCTGCCCGCCGTCCTGGACATGGTCCGCGAGGTCAAGGCACTGGGTCTGGAGACCTGCATGACGCTCGGCATGCTGTCCGAAACCCAGTCTCGGGCGCTGGCCGATGCGGGCCTCGACTACTACAACCACAATCTGGATACCTCGCCGGAATACTATGGCGAGATCATCACCACCCGCACCTACCAGGATCGGCTGGAGACGCTCGACCGGGTGCGCCGCGCCGGCATGAAGGTATGCGCCGGCGGTATTCTCGGCATGGGCGAGGCCCTCGCGGATCGCGCCGGGCTGCTGGTGCAGCTTGCCAACCTGCCGGTCCATCCCGAATCCGTGCCCATCAATCAGTTGGTGCCGGTCTCCGGGACGCCGCTCGCGGATGCCCAGGCGTTGGATCCGTTCGACTTTGTCCGCACCATCGCGGTCGCGCGCATCCTGATGCCGGCGTCCCATGTGCGGCTGTCCGCCGGTCGCGAGGCCATGAACGAGCAGACCCAGGCACTGGCGTTTTTCGCTGGGGCCAACTCGATTTTCTACGGCGAGAAGCTGCTCACCACGCCCAATCCTGACGCCGACGCGGACCGCACGCTGTTTGCCCGGCTGGGCATCCAGCCCGAAGCCGGCCCGGTCGCGCAACAGGCAGATGTTCCCCTGTATCAAAACCAGGCTCCCGTCGGGCGCTGGTACGACGCGGCGGCCCGTACCGGGTGACCTCGCCCGACCGGGAATTGCGTGCCGCCCTGGACGCGCGCCGGGTCGAGAATCTGTATCGCCGGCGCCTGACCCTGGAGACTCCGCAAGGCGCGCAAGTGCGGGTCGAGGGGAGCGCCTGTGTCAATTTCGCGAGCAACGACTACCTGGGGCTCGCCAATCATCCCGATGTCATTGCCGCCTTTGTCCGTGCCGCGCAAGCCTTCGGGGTAGGCAGCGGCGCCTCCCATCTCATCAGCGGCCACAGCCGCGAGCACCAGGCTCTGGAAGAAGAACTTGCGGCCTTTACCGGGCGGCCGCGGGCGCTGCTATTCTCGACCGGTTATATGGCCAATATGGGCGCCATCAACGCCCTCATGGGGCAGGGCGATCTGCTGCTGCAGGACCGTCTCAACCACGCCTCGCTGCTGGACGGTGGCTTTCTCTGTCGCGCGCGCTTCGAGCGCTATTCCCACGGCGATCTGGATGCTCTGGATCGCCTGCTCGCGCCGGCCGGGCCGCGCCGCACCCTGATTGCCACCGACGGTGTGTTCAGCATGGACGGCGACCTGGCGCCGCTGCGCGCGCTGGCGGCCCGCGCCGACGGGCGCGGTGCCTGGCTGATGGTCGATGACGCCCACGGTTTCGGCGTGCTGGGTCGCAGTGGCGGCGGCGTTGTCGAGGAGTTGGGTCTCAGCCTTGATGAAGTGCCGATCCTGATCGGCACCCTCGGCAAGGCCTTCGGCACCTTCGGCGCCTTTGTCGCCGGCAGTGAGGCCCTGATAGAAACGCTGATCCAGTTTGGCCGCACTTATATTTACACTACGGCGTTGCCGCCCGCGGTGGCCGCCGCCACCCGCGCCAGCCTGCGTCTGTTGCGGGAGGAGAGCTGGCGTCGTGAGCATCTGCGCGCGTTGATCGCGCGGTTTCGCACCCGAGCGGCAGCGCTGGGAATTCCGCTGTTGCCATCGATGACGCCCATCCAGCCGGTACCGGTTGGCGACGACGGCCGCGTACTGGCCATGGCCGAACGGCTGCGCGAGGCGGGTCACTGGGTAGGGGCGATCCGCCCGCCGACGGTGCCACGGGGTACGGCCCGATTGCGCATCGCGCTGAGCGCGGCGCACAGCGCGGCGCAGGTGGACGCCCTGGTGGACGCGCTCGCCGTTGCCTGGCGTGCCTTGCCCGCTGATCGCACTAAACCCTAGTCCGGGGAGTCGCCGGAAACTGCCGGCGAGTGCTGTTCCCTGCCGCCAAGCTTGCCTAAACTGGGCGCGCCAACGAACCTGGAGATCGATGATGTCGGATTACAAGGTACCGGTTCGGGACATGCAGTTCGTCCGCGAGGAGGTGCTGGATTTTCCCGCGCTGTGGCAGCGTCTGCCCGGCTGCGAAGAGATGAATGCCGAGCTGGTGACGGCCATATACGAGGCGGTTGCCAAGCTTTGTGAAGAGGAAATCGCCCCGCTGTGGCGCAGCGGTGACGAAGAGGGCTGTACCTGGAGCCCGGAGGGTGTGCGCACCCCGGCGGGCTTCAGGGAGGCCTATGCCAAGTACATGGCAGGTGGCTGGCCCGCGCTCACCGGCCCGGTGGAATACGGCGGTCAGGGTTTGCCGCCCTCCTTGGAGAGCGTGCTCAACGAATTTGTCGGCGCCGCCAACTGGGGTTGGAGCATGTACCCGTTTCTGGCCAAGGGTGGACGGCTCACCATCACCGCCCACGCCAGTGAGGAACTGAAAAAAATCTATCTTCCGAAGACCATTTCGGGCGAGTGGACGGCGACCATGTGTCTGACCGAATCCCACGCCGGCACCGACCTGGGTTTGCTGCGCACGCGCGCCGATCCCCAGGCCGACGGCAGCTACAGCATCAACGGCACCAAGATCTTCATCTCCTCCGGCGAGCACGATATGGCGGAAAATATCGTGCATATCGTATTGGCGCGACTGCCTGATGCGCCGCCCGGCACCAAGGGTATTTCGCTGTTCGCGGTGCCCAAGCGGCTGCCGGACGCGGCCGGCAACGCGGGCGCCGCCAACGGCGTTTCCTGCGGCTCGCTCGAACACAAGATGGGCATTCACGGCAACGCGACGGCGGTGATCAACTTCGACAATGCGCGCGGTTTTCTGCTCGGCGAACCCAATCGCGGCCTGAACGCCATGTTCACTTTCATGAATATCGCGCGCATCGGTACTGCCGTACAGGGTGTGGCCCACTCCGAGCGCGCGCTGCAGGGCGCGGTGCGTTACGCCCGCGAGCGCTTGCAGATGCGCTCGCTGAGCGGCCCGAAGAATCCCGCCGGTGCCGCCGATCCCATCATCGTGCATCCCGATGTGCGGCGCATGCTGCTTACCATCAAGGCCTTCGCGGAAGGCACCCGGCTCCTGATTCAGTACCTGGCCCGGGAAGTGGATATTGCCTATCTGGCCGAGGATCCCGCCGAGCGCCAGCGGGGCGAGGAGATGTTGGCGCTGCTGACACCCATTGCCAAGGCGTTTTGCACCGAAGTCGGATTCGAGGCCGCGAGCCTCGGCATCCAGGTGCTGGGCGGCCACGGCTATATCCGCGAGTGGGGCATGGAGCAGAATCTGCGCGACTCCCGCATCGCCATGATCTACGAGGGCACCAACGGGATTCAGGCGATCGATTTACTCGGGCGCAAGGTCCTGGCCACGCAGGGTGCCGTGCTTGTACCCCATCTTCAGCGCATCGGCGCCTTTTGCCGCGATTGCGCGGAAGATCCGGCGCTGCGGCCCTTTGTGCAACCACTGGCGGATCTGGTGGCGGAGTGGGAACAGATCACCCGGGACATCGGCGCTCGCACCCTCAAAGATCCGGAAGAGATGGGCGCCGCGGCGTTCGACTATCTGATGTACGCGGGCTACGTCACGCTTGCGTACCTGTGGGCGCGGGCGGTGCGCGTCGCCAGCGCCGCGCTCGCCGCAGGCACTGCGGAGACCGATTTTTACCAGGCGAAACTGCAAACCGCGGCGTTTTACTACCAGAAAATCCTGCCGCGTACCCGTACCCTGGTGGCGACCATGGCCAGTGGTTCCGGATCACTGATGGCGATGAGCGAGCAAGCCTTTTTGCTCGAATGATGTTCCTGGCTCTCTGGAGCCCAGCGGCGGAATTGCACGATGATCGAGAAGCCCAAGTTATCGGAAGAGGATCTCGCGCGGGTGCGGGAATATCTCAATTCCCCGATTCATCAGGTCGAGCGCCAGCCATTCCGTCCGCTGCGATTGCTGCTGGTATTATGGATCGTCGTCAGCCTGATCAGTGGTTTCGCGCTGCTGTTCGCCTGGACGATGGGAGCGCTCTGAAGACAAACGATCCGGTCGCGGAGGCCGGGGGTGTCCCATGAATCCGGTCCGCTGAAAACGGATACGCGGAGCAGGGAACCGGTAGAACACAGCAACAATAATTAACGGAGAATATAGTCGTGGAACCACTCAAAGGCGTTCGCATCGTTGAAGTAACCAGCAATGCTTCAGGGCCTTTCGCGACCGGGATTCTGGCGGATCAGGGCGCGGATGTGATCCGGCTGGAAACCGTCGGCCGCGGCGACCCTTCGCGTTACGTGGGTGGCGTGCGCGGCGGCGTGACCGGCTACAACGCCGCCATGAACCGCAACAAGCGCTCGCTGGCCGTCGACCTCAAGAATCCCCGATTGCGGCCAGCATTGCTTGAGTTGATCAAGACGGCCGATGTGTTCGTGCAGAACTCGCGCCCGGGCGCCCTCGATCGCAGTGGCTACGGGTACGAAGATCTCCACGACATCAATCCCGATCTCATCTATGTGTCGATTTCCGGTTTCGGTCCGGACGGGCCGGCGTCACATCAGCGCGTCTACGATCCGGTAATCCAGGTGACGGCGGGTTTCGCGGCGGCTCAGGGCCATGGTGGCAAACCCCAGCTCGTGAAGACGATTGCGAGTGACAAGATCGCGGCGCTGACCACGGCCCAGGCCATTTCTTCGGCGCTGTTCGCGCGCGCGTCGGGCCGCATTCGCGGCCACCATGTCGAAGTGTCGATGCTGGAGGCGAGCCTGCAATTCCTGTGGCCGGATACCTTCTGGAACCACGGTTTCGTGGGTGCCGAGGGGTTTCAGCCGAAACCGCTGCTGGCGGAGTTCTATCGGGTTCTGGAGACCGCCGACGGTTTCGTCACTACCATCGTGGTGGGTGACGAGGAGTTCAAGGGCGCCTGTCGGGCTCTGGAATTGCCGAATCTGGTCGACGAACGCCGGTTTGCATCGATTTTCGAGCGCTTCAGCAACTACGCCGATCTATTGGTGGCCTTTGAGGGCAAGACGCGCACCCTGACCACCGCGGAGGTGGTGGCGCGCATGGATCGCGAGGGTGTTCCCTGCGGCAAGGTGAATACCCTCGACGAGGTGATCGAGGATCCGCGGGTCCGCCATGCCGGCGCATTGATCGAGTACGACGATCCGCGGGGCGGACGCCTGCGCCAGACGCGGCCGGCGGCGATTTTCGCGGGCGAGCCCTGCACCGTGCGCCGACCGGCGCCGGCGCTGGGTGAACATACCGACGAAGTGCTGAAATCTGTGGGTTGTTCCGAAGCCGATATCGCGGCGCTGCGGGCGGCAGGTGCGATCGGCTGAGCCGGGCGCCTGTCGCTCGGCGTTCAACGGCCGCTGACCGGGCACTCGATCAGTTGCCCTCGTCGACCAGTGTGGTGGTTTCTTCGTCGGGAGTCTTGGTGCGGTAGACCCAGCGTCCGCACACGATTCCCAGCTCGAACAGCAACCACATGGGTAGCGCGAGCAAGGTCTGTGAGAACACATCGGGCGGCGTCAGCAGCATTCCCACCGTAAAACAGCCGACGATGACGTAGGGGCGCTTTTCCGCCAGGGCTTGCGGATTGACCAGACCGGTCCAGCTCAGGATCACCACCGCGACCGGAATCTCGAACGCGAATCCGAAGGCGAAAAACAGCTTCAGGACGAAATCCAGATAGCGGCTGATGTCGGTCATCACGGCGACGTGTTCTGGCCCAACACTGGTGAAGAACCCGAATATCAGCGGAAACACCAGGTAGTACGCGAACGCCATGCCGCCGTAGAACAAGAGTACGCTCGATGCGAACAGCGGCAGCACGATGTGCCTCTCCCGTTTGTACAGTCCCGGAGCTATGAAAGCCCAGGCCTGGTAGAGGATCACCGGCATGGCGGCCAGGACCGCGACAACAAATGTCAGCTTCATGGGAGCGAAGAACGGCGCGGCCACGTCGGTGGCGATCATCGATGAGCCTTCCGGAAGATAGACGCGCAGGGGTGCCGATGCATAATCGTAGATTCGGTCGGCGAATGGGAACATACCGGCGAACAGCAGTCCGATCGACAGCAGGCAGCGCAGCAGCCGGTTCCGCAGTTCGATCAGGTGTTCCACCAGCGTCGTTTCCCGATCGGTTTCCGGGGCGTCGCTCATGGTCGTTGGGACTTGGCGCCAGCGCTGGCAGCGGTTTCTGATGAGGATAGGCTCCCGGCTTCCGTTGTGGATTCCGATGGCTCTTCGTCAATGAAATCCAGGGTATCCGGATCCGGCGGCGGGGTTGCCAGGGGTTTGGGCGGCTGGTTTTGGGTTCTCCTGAAGGTTTCCTCGACCTGCTTGCGCTCCGCATCCAGCTCCTCCAGCCGCAACTGGTTGTGAACTTCGCGCTTGATGTCGTCGATGCCCAGCTCGCGCTCCATATCCTGGCGCGCCGTGTGCAGCGTGCGTCGGAGTTTGCCGGTCCAGTAGCCGAGAAAGCGCGCCGCTTCCGGCAGGCGCTTGGGACCGATCACGATGAGTGCAATCGCGACGACCAGCAGAAGTTCGGAAAAACCGATATCGGACAAGGGCGCGCTCCGGGCCGCGAGTGAAGGCCCGTCGGAGGGGTCAGGGGTCAGGACTTTTTGTGGGTGTCGGCATCCGGGTCGACGGTTTCCCGCGCCTGGGCATCGCCTGAATGGGCGTTTTCCTCCGGGTCGTGGGTTTTGCTTTTATCCTCTTTGCTTTCGCCCATGGCGTTGCGGAAGCCCTTGATGGCGCCACCGAGATCTCCGCCTAGGTTCTTGAGTCGTTTGGTGCCGAAGATCATCACCACGATGACCAGAATGATGAGCAATTGCCAAATGCTGATTCCGCCCAGTCCCATGATTGTCTCCGGCTATTGGTTACGGCTGGCTTTTTCGTCCAGTCCGGAAATGCCGAAACGGCGCGCCAACTCCGCCAATACGGCGTCGGCATTTTCTCCGAGGTGGGCCAGCATTACCAGCGAGTGAAACCACAGGTCGGCGGTTTCCGCGACCAGGGCGCGGGTGTCACCGCTGCGCTCGGCGTCCTTGGCGGCGAGCAGGGTCTCCGTGCATTCCTCGCCGAGCTTCTCCAGAATTTTATTGAGTCCATCGCGATGCAGGCGCGCCACATAGGACACCTCCGGATCGGCCTGGCGGCGCGCCGCAAGCACGGTGGTCAGCTGAGTCAGGACATCGCTCATGATGTGGCGCCTCCACCGGTGGGGTCCGGGCTGTCCGGCTGCCATTGCCCGGCGCTGAATTCGTTGTAAAAACAGGACGGGCGGCCCGTGTGGCAGGCGATGCCGCCCACCTGCTCCACCTTCAGCAGCAGGGTATCGCCGTCGCAGTCGAGGCGGATGTCGATCAGTCGCTGCACATGGCCGGACTCTTCGCCCTTGCGCCACAGTCGCGCACGGGAACGCGACCAGTACACGGCGCGCCGTTCCCGCAGGGTCAGGGCGAGCGACTCCCGGTTCATCCAGGCGAGCATCAACACCGCGCCCGTGGTGGCGTCCTGGGCGATGGCCGGCACCAGGCCGTCGGCATTCCAGGCGACGCCATCGAGAAACCGGGTAGGGGACGTGTCGCTGGTCATGGCATCACCGGGGCGGGCGGCGATTATCCCAGCTTCGCCGCGCCAGTAACAGAAGCACGCCAAAGCTGGCCAGCGCCAGGCTGGCGGCCTTCAGGGTGTCTTCGGCCACCGGGCTGGCCGCAAACAGCATGCCCGCCGCCGCTCCGACGCAGAGCGCGCCCAGGGTGGTGTTGCGCAGGCCCGCGGGCGGCGCGGCCTGCGCGCGTTCGCGGAGTGCGTGCTCGATTCCGTCCACACGCTTGAGGGTGTCGAACATCAGTTGCGGCACCTGCGGGAACTGTTCCAGCCATTCCGGACCGTGGCGCTTCAGCCGTTCGAGCAGCCGCGTCGGTTTGAAACGTTCGCGCAGCCAGCGCTCCAGAAACGGATGCGCGGTCTGCCACAGGTCGAGATCCGGATAGAGTTGGCGCCCCAGGCCTTCGATGTTGAGCAGCGTCTTTTGCAGCAGCACCAGCGAGGGCTGGATTTCGGCGTCGAAGCGCCGCGCGACGCGAAACAGATCGATCAGCAGATAGGCGAGGGAGATGTCCTTCAGCGGCCGTTGGAAGCGGGGCTCGCACACGGTTCGCACCGCGCTCTCGAGTTCGACCACCGGAGTGCCTTCGGGTACCCAGCCGGACTGTAAATGCAGTTCCGCCACCTGGCGGTAGTCGCGGCGGAAAATGGCGAGCATGTTGCGGGCCAGATAGTACTGATCGCTGTCGGACAGGATGCCGATAACGGCGCAATCCACCGCGACATAGCTCGGTCGGCGCGGCTCCCGGACATCCACGAAGATATTGCCGGGATGCATGTCGGCGTGAAAAAAATTGTGGGTGAATACCTGGGTGAAGAAAATCTCGACGCCGCGTTCCGCCAGTATGCGGAAGTCGGTGCCCGCGGCCCGCAGCGCGGCGACATCGGTAACCGGGATGGCTCGAATACGCTCCATGACCATTACTTGCTGGTTGGAGAGCGGCCAGTGGATCGCGGGCACATACAGCAGCGGCGAGTCGGTGAAGTTGCGGCGCAGGATGGCGGCGTTGGCGGCCTCCCGTTGCAGGTCGAGTTCGTCGAGGATGGTGGTGCGGTAGTCGCGGGCCACCTCGACCGGGCGCAGGCGGCGCGCCTCGACGCTGAAGCGTTCGAGTCCGCGCGCCAGTGCCAACAGCAATGCACAGTCCAGTTCGACCACGGCCTGCACGCCCGGGCGAATGGCCTTCACTACCACCTCATTACCGTCGGGCAGGAGTGCGGCGTGAACCTGCGCCACCGAGGCGGACGCCAGTGGCGCGCGCTCGAACCGGGCGAACAGCTGATCCACGGGCGCGCCCAGTGCGGCTTCGACCAGGGCGGTGAACTCCTCCCCGGGAAACGGCGGGACCGTGTCCTGAAGTTTCTGCAGTTCCGCGCAGATATCGTTCGGGATCAGGTCCGGGCGGGTCGAGAGTACCTGACCGAACTTGACGAATACCGGCCCCAGGGCTTCCAGTGCCAGCCGCAGACGTTCACCCCGTGTCCGTCGCGGTGCCGGCAGCAGCGCCAGCAGGCGCAGCGGCCAGCGCAGCGCGAGGGGCAGACTCAGATTGGCGCCGAGCGTGTCCAGGCGGTGGCAGAGTACCACCCGGGCAATGGTCAGGGCGCGCAGGGCGGGGCTCATCTCAGCGCGAGTCGTCGGCTGATGGTGTGGCGGCTGGTGGTGTGGCAGATGTTGGTGCGGCGGAGGTCGCGCTCGCGCCGAGCCAATCGGCGAAAGCGAGTGCGGCTTCGGCCCCGGCGCGCGCCATGCCGTGCAGTGGGCCGGGTGGCAGCGCAGGGGATTCGTCCGCGAGGTAGTTGACGAGCAGCTCCCGGCTCCGGGTCAGCGCCTCATTGCCCCCGCGCAGCGCGCTGCGCACGCTGCTGCCCAGCAGCTGCGCGGACGTGTCGCCGACATGGGCGGCGAGCATGCCTTCCCAGTCCAGTTCCAGTTCCAGTTCCGCCTGGATGGCCTGTAGGTGGGCAAACAGCTCCGGGTCGCCGGTGACCGTTATTGTGCCGGGAAAGGGCGCGCCGGGAATGGGTGTGTCCGGATTAAGGGCAAGATGCAGCAACGCCGGCGCACTGCCGGCGAGCTCGAGATCGGCGGGTTCGTCGGCGGCGGGTTCGATGGCAACCACGCCCGCGTGAATCCGCAGCGCCAGCGTCGCGCTGGGCCGGGTGACGTGGATCGTCACGCGGATGGCACCCAAGGTAGCCAGTCGCTCGCGGGCGGCAGGGTTGCGATCTAGCGCAAGATTCACAAGCCGCGCGGCCTGTTGCTGGGCCAGTGCCGCGATCATCGCGGGTGGGGTTTGAGCCCGGTGTGGAGCGCCACGATACCGCCGGTCATGTTGTGGTAACGGGTATCCGCAAATCCTGCCTCCACCATCATTGCGCGCAGCGCTTCCTGGTTCGGGTGCATGCGGATGGATTCGGCGAGGTAGCGGTAGCTGTCGGCGTCGCCCGCGACCAGACTGCCCATGCGCGGCAGGATCCGGAACGAATACTGGTTATAGAGTTTGGCGACCAGCGGATTGGCGGGGTGGGAGAACTCCAGCACCAGCAGGCGTCCCCCCGGTTTCAGCGCCGCGAGCATGGCGCGCAGCGCGCGCTCCTTGTCGGTGACATTGCGCAGGCCGAAGGCGATGGTGATGCAGTCGAAGCTGTCGGCGGGAAATGGCAATTGTTCCGCATCGGCCTGGACGTAAACGACATTGCCCGCGATGCCCTTGTCCAGCAGCCGATCGCGGCCGACCCCGAGCATGGCGGCATTGATGTCGGCCAGTACCACCTGCCCGGTAGGGCCGACTTGGGTGGCGAGTTCAGCGGCGAGATCACCGGTGCCGCCCGCGAGGTCGAGCACGCTCTGGCCCGGCCGGAGCGCGGCCATGGTCAGCGTCGCGCGCTTCCAGAGTCGGTGCAGACCGCCCGACATCAGATCGTTCATCAGGTCATAACGGGACGCCACCGAGTCGAACACTTGTGCCACGCGCGCGGCCTTTTCGGGACGGGCGACGCGTTCAAATCCGAAGTGGGTAGTGTCCTGATCGTTCATCGTCGGCCGCCAGCGTGCGGCCACTATTGTACACGGCCCCGCGGCGCGGGCGTCCGCCCGCAGGACGCCGCGGCGCTCAGTTGAGGTAGCGTTCCCGGCGCGAAGCCTTGAGGCGCGCGAGATCGACGATCACCAGGCCATCGACGCAGTTGCCGAAACCGGAATCGACATTGAATCCCGCGAATTGCACGCCGCCCGGTTCGCACAGTTCCGCGTACTGTTTGTAGAGAGTGGGAATGCTGAGATTCATCTCCCCCAGTTCCCGCTTGAGTTGCTGGAATTCTTCGCGATAGCAGGTGCCCGGATATTGGGTATTGAGTTCGGCGCGTCGATCCGGCGGGATGATAAAGGGGTTCCTGGCCACCGCGAGGGTTTGCAGTGCCGGAAAATGGCTTTGGTAAAAATGCACCAGCAACTCCAGCGCGGGACGCGGGTAGGCGCCGCTCAGGCTCACCGGACCGAACAGATAGCGGTGCTGCGGATGCCTGCGCAGAAAGGCGCCGATACCGTACCAGAGATAATCCAGGCTGCGTTTGCCCCAGTACCCCGGCTGCACGAAGCTGCGCCCGAGTTCGAGGCCCTGCGCCAGGTAGGGGTTCATGCCGACCGTGAAGTCGAACAGCGTGCGGGTGTAGAGCGGCAGCCCCTCATTGGTTCGGCAAAACCGGTAGGCGCCGGCAATCTCCCACTCCCGCTCGTCCCACAGCACCAGATGCTGATAGTGCGGATCGAAGCGGTCGATGTCCCGCCGCAGGCCGGAACCTTCCTCCACCGCGCGAAACGCCAGTTCCCGCAGGCGGCCGATTTCGCGCATCACCGTGGAGTCGCCCCGGTGGCAGTACAGATAGATCTGCTTGTCGTCGGCGGTCGCGCCGAGCTGCTCGCAGGCCTGCACCTCGGTGCGCAACGGATGGCGGTTCTCGGGCTGCGCGATGGCAACTTCAGTGGAGAACAGCCCGGGACGGTCACTGCCGACGCGGTACAGGTGGCGCCGGAAGAGCTTGGCTTTTTGCCAGGGCGGAATATCCAGGCGCTGGTAATTGCGAAAACTGATCGGCTGGCCGATGCGCACATCGACGCAGCGTTTGGCCTGTTTGAACATCTCCCGCACCAGCCACAGCGTCGAGAGCGGTCGCGCCAGGAAGGAGAGGGCGTAGAAAAACGCCGAATTGCGGCCATCCACATATACGGGAAGGATCGGTGCCCGGGTGGTGCTGGCGATGCGCAGGAAGCCGGTGTGCCACTTGCCGTCGCGCACGCCCTTGGCGCCGAAGCGGGATACCTCGCCGGCCGGAAAGATGATCAGGGCGCCTTCCCGTTCGATAAACTCCCGGATCGCGCGCAGATTCTGGCGTGGCGTGGTGCCGCCCATGTTGTCCACCGGGAGCAACAGATCGCCCAGCGGCTTGATCGTGGTCAGCACGTCATTGGCGACCACTTTCACGTCGGGGCGGATTTCATGCACCAGCTTGAGGAGCGCCAGTCCGTCCAGTGAGCCGATGGGATGGTTGGCGGCGATGACGACCCGGCCCCGTGGCGGGATGTACTGGCGTTCGCGGTCGCGCAGGCGGCAGGAAAAATCGAAGTAGTCGAGCACCTGCTCGACGAAATCAAAGCCCTTCAGATGCGGATAGTTGGTCTCGAACTGCCGAAGCTCCTTTTCGTGAAACAGCAGCCGCAGCGCGGTGACCAGGGGTTTGGCCAGCAGCGGGCGGTCGACAAAAAAGCGCGGATAGCGCTCCTGCACAAAGCTTTCGACGTCGAGCATGGCGGTCTCCGGTCGGGGTGCTGCGGGATAACGCGGAGACCATATAACAGTGCATTGACGGAATGGTGACAGAGGCGAGCAGTTGCCGCTGTCGTCGGCCTCAGCTGAGGTGTCCCAAGTGGCGACCGACAATCTGCAGTGTGGGCTTGAAGATGCGCGGCGTGGCAGCGACCACGTGGCCGGCATCGAGATAGGTGTCGCCGCCCTGGAAGTCGCTCACCATCCCGCCGGCTTCCCGCACCAGCAGTACGCCGGCGGCGATGTCCCAGGGCTGCAGGAACATCTCCCAGTAGGCGTCGCAGCGCCCGGCGGCGACATAGGCGAGATCCAGCGAGGCGACTCCCATTCGGCGGATGCCCGAGGAGTCGGCGGCGAGCTCCCGTAGGCAATTCAGGTAGGCGTCCATCTCGGCGAAGGGGGCGCCGCTGAAGGGGATGCCGGTGGCGAACAGCGCCCCGGCGGCGTTGATCCGCCCTGATACCCGGATGCGTTTGCCATTGAGGAAAGCGCCATGCCCGCGGCTGGCGGTGAATTCCTCGCCTTTGGCCGGATCGTAGACGACGCCGTGCTGCAGGCGGCCGCCGTGGCGAAACGCGATCGAAACCGCGTAGTGGGGAATGCCGTGGATGAAGTTGGTGGTGCCATCGAGGGGATCGATGATCCACTCGCTGTCGGTATCGCGCCCGGTCTGAACGCCGCATTCCTCGCCAATAAAGGTATGGTCCGGATAGGCGCGGCGCAGCTGTTCGATGATGAGTTTTTCCGAGGCGTGGTCTATTTCGGTGACGAAATCGTGCTGGCCCTTGGTGTCGATGCGCACCCGGTCGATGCGGCTGCTGGCGCGCTGGATCAGGTCGCCAGCGGCGCGGGCCGCGCGCAGGGCAATGGTCAGCATCGGTTGCATCGATGTTCCGGACGGGTGGAGGCGGGCGCGCAGTTTAGCAGAGCCCTATCCCGCCGGGGTCGGCCTGCCGCAATGCTCTGCTAAACTGGCCTTTCGCCAACGGGGTTGCGCAATGACGGGTTTGTTCGCGAGCGTACGCGTGGTGCTGGTCAACACCAGCCATCCCGGCAATATCGGTGCCGCCGCGCGAGCCATGAAAAACATGGGGTTGGAGCGTCTTTATCTGGTAGCTCCGCAGGATTTTCCGGCGCCGCGCGCGCTCTGGCGCGCCGCCGGAGCCGTCGATGTACTGGAGCGCGCCCTGGTCGTCGAGAGTCTGGCGGAAGCGGTGGCCGACTGCGGCCTCGTGGTTGGCACCAGCGCCCGCGAGCGGCGCATTCCCTGGCCGTTGCTCGATCCGCGTGAATGTGGGCAGCGGGTGTGGCAGGAGTCAGCGCACCACGAGGTGGCGCTGGTGTTCGGTCGCGAGGATCGCGGACTGACGAACGATGAGCTGGCCCAGTGCAACTATCATGTCCATATCCCGGCCAATCCCGACTACAGCTCGCTCAATCTGGCCGCCGCCGTGCAGGTGCTCACCTATGAACTGCGGATGGCCGCGTTGGCGGTGACCGGTGCGGCGCGGTCCCCGGACTGGGATGTACCGCCGGCGCCGGCGGCGGACCTCGACCTGTATTTCCAGCATCTCGAACGCGTGCTGGTGGAGATCGGGTTTCACGATCCCGCCAATCCGCGCCAGACCATGGTCCGCTTGCGGCGGCTGTTGGCGCGCATCCGGCCCGATTGCATGGAGCTGTCAATCCTGCGCGGCGTACTCACCGGCGTGCAGAATCTCGCGTGGCGGTTGCGCACGGCGGGTGTCGCCCAAGGCAGCAACGCCACGCAACAAGTCGAGGATGTGCCGGCAGTGCCGCTGATCGAAGATCGGCACGCCAGGTAATACCCGATGCTCCCGGGAGAACAGGGTGGCACCGACGTCCGATACCGCCATACCACACCCGGCGCTCCTCGTCGGCGGCGGCAGGTTTTGCCAGCCCGCGCGGAATGAGAAGGGCTTGTCCGGTGTGCTCCCGTCAATGCCTTCCATGAAAGTGATCCCGATGAAATTGCCCATCTACCTCGATTACGCCGCCACTACGCCGGTGGATCCCCGTGTCGCAGCCCACATGGCCGGATTTCTCACCGCCGACGGGGTGTTCGGCAACCCGGCGTCGCGCTCCCACAGCTATGGCTGGCAGGCCGAGTCCGCCGTGGAGGAAGCGCGCGCGCAGGTGGCGGAGCTGGTGGGCGCGGATCCCCGTGAAATCGTCTGGACATCGGGCGCCACCGAAGCGGACAACCTGGCGCTCAAGGGCTGCGCCCAGGCACATCGCGACCGGGGCCGGCACCTGATCACCACGAAGATCGAACACAAGGCGATCCTCGACACCTGTGCATATCTGGAGACCGAGGGTTTCGAAGTCACTTATTTGGATCCCGATGCGGAGGGTCTGATTCAGCCCCAGGCGGTGGCAGCGGCACTGCGTGACGACACCATTCTGGTGTCGGTGATGCACGTCAACAACGAGATCGGCACCATCAACGACATCGCGGCCATCGGCGAAGCCTGTCGTGCGCGCGGCGTTCTTTACCATGTGGATGCAGCCCAGAGCGCCGGCAAGGTAGCCATCGATTTGTCCCGCCTCGCGGTGGATCTGATGTCGTTTTCGGCCCACAAGGTCTATGGTCCCAAGGGTGTGGGTGCGCTCTACGTTCGACGCAAACCCCGGGTGCAGCTGCGGGCGCAGATGCATGGCGGCGGGCACGAGCGGGGCCTGCGGTCGGGCACCCTGGCCACCCATCAGGTCGCTGGCATGGGGGAGGCATTCCGGATTGCGGGCGCGGAAATGGCCGCCGACAACCAGCGTATCGGCGCCTTGCGCGAGCGGTTCTGGAACGCCGTCGGCGATCTCGGGGGTCTGTACCTGAACGGTTGTCCGACGCAATGTGTGCCCGGCATTCTCAACCTGAGTTTCGCTGGTGTGGACGGCGAGACCCTGCTGCTGGCGCTCAAGGATCTTGCGGTATCGACGGGGTCGGCCTGCACCTCGGCCAGCCTCGAACCCTCCCATGTCCTGCGCGCGCTGGGTATCGGGGACGAACTCGCCTACAGTGCACTGCGCTTCAGTATGGGCCGGTTCACCACTGCGCAGGAAATCGATCATGCCGCGGCGACCATTCGCGACGCTCTGGCGCGACTGCGCGGGCCCGGTACTTTGGCCCCCGGGCGCTGAGCCGGCACGGCGCCATCCAGGTATTTTCCTGGCTACCGCCGCAGGCCTGCCCCAGACATGTTTGGCGGCGATGGCTCATGCCTCGGCGTAAGGCAGAGCGCGCGTTGTTTTCAGCCGCCGCCACAAAGGGTCGCTTGGTAAGGGCCGGCCAGAGTCGACATAGGCAGCGGCAATTGCGCGTATGACGTTATACTCCGCGGCACCGGTCGAGGAGTTTCCCCCGGAGCAATACTGTGGGGGCGACGCACTCGCCATGGACCTTGCGAAGGAGCGAACATGAGGGCCGCCGCCGTTCTCGCCTGGCAGCGGGGCTGTGGTGACGGGTTTCCGGAGCGCAGCATTGTGGTCTCAGTTCCGCTCCGTTCGAAACCGCACCCGTGAGCGATATGGGGACCGATGCGTATCGAAGGATTGTCGACAACGCCCCGTTCGGGGTGCTGTTCTTCGTCCACGGTGTATGTGTCCATGCCAATCCCACGGCGCACAGGCTGCTTGGCTGCGCGCAGTGGCGACTGATCGGGACTGCCCTCGATAGCAGTGAGCCGGCCGAGCCCGTCGCCCTGGCGGCGTTCAAGGAGCGGCTCGTCACCGCCACGGCCGGCGGGCTGGGCTGTATCCCCTGGGTACTGCGCGCCGGGGGCGGGGTGCAGCATTTGCGGATCGATCTGGGTGCTCCTCTACCGGATCGCCCGCATGAGCTGGTGGTGACCCTGTCTGTCCAGACCCCGATCCAGGTTGACGCTCCCGCCTGGGCCGAACCCTTGTGCGGGAAGACTGGCGTGGCGGCGTTACCTCGGCAGTTGCCTTCCCGCGACGCGGTGCTGCGCAAGCTCGGTGGCACCGACTGGTCAGGCAGTGCGGCCTATCGCGACGGGTTGACAAGCCTGCCCACCCGGCTCGCGATGGTCGAGCACTTGCGAGCGCTGCGGTCCGGGCCCACCGGCTGTGCCGCCCTGATGCTGATCGATCTCGACCATTTCAAGGACATCAATGATTCCTGGGGCCACGATGTGGGTGACCAGATTCTGGTCAAGGTGGCACGTCTGCTCGCGCAATTCGCCGATTCGCTGACGGCCACGCCGGGCGTGTTTCTGGCGCGCCAGGCGGGCGACGAGTTCGTCCTTTTCATACCCGAGATCGGGGAGATCGTTACCGAGGCCGCTGCCCGAGCACGATTGCTGGCAGACGCCGTGCGGGAGCGCATTTCGATGCCGAATTTTCATGAAGGCAATGAATTCGTCCTGACCGCGAGTGTCGGTATTTCGCTCATCAGCGACGCGACGCTGGATCCCGAGCGGGCGCTGCAGTACGCCGACACCGCCATGTACGAGGCCAAACGCAAGGGGCGCAATAGTTGCGCGTTCTTTGATCGGGGCATTGCCGCCAAGGCGCAGCGCCAGGTGTCGCTCAACACGCGCCTGCGCAAGGCCGTCGATAATCAGGAATTTGCGCTCTTCGTACAGCCGCTGATCGATGTCAACGACGGCCGCATGGTGGGTGGCGAAGTGCTGCTGCGGTGGGTGAACAGCGACCGCGTCACCAGCATGCCCGCCGAATTCATTCCGCTGCTCGAAGCCTCGGGGTTGATCGTGGACGTGGGGCACTGGGTGATTCGCACCGCCTGCGAAAGTCTGCGCGGCTTTATCGAAGCCGGTATCTGGCGTGAGGACATGCATCTCGGCATCAATATCAGCCGGCGCCAGTTTCGCGATCCCCGGCTGCTGGAAGTCATTGAGCACAGCCTGCGCAGTTACGACATCAGTCCATCTCTGATCAACTTCGAGATTACCGAAACCCTGGCCATGGAGGATGTGGACGGCGCCATCGCCAAGATGATGGCGATCAAGTCCCTCGGCGCCCATTTTGCCGTGGATGATTTCGGCGTCGGTTATTCGTCCATGATTGCCCTGCGCCGCCTGCCCTTCGATTGGCTGAAGATCGACCGCGAATTCATCCGCAACCTGCACCGCGATCCCGACGCGCGCGGCATCGTCGAGGCGATGCTCGCGGTGTCCCGGCAGTACGGCCTGCGGGTCATTGCCGAGGGCGTCGAGGATGCCGCGGCGCTGGATCTGTTGCGCCAGATCGGCTGCGATTCCTACCAGGGCGCGCTCTACAGCATGCCGGTGCCCGTGGACCGGTTTCGGCAACTGCTGGGCGCGGCCGCCTGAGCCGGTAATTCCTTGTGCCGGCCGGTAGGGGAAGAGTAAAATCCCGGCCCCTTCCACCGGGGTTGCGCCACGGGGCGCGATTCCTACCTACCGGAGTCCATGTTGATGTCGACCGAGCGCACTCTCTCCATCATCAAGCCCGACGCAGTGGCCAAGAACGTAATCGGTGAGATCGTGGGGCGTTTTGAGCGTGCCGGGCTGCGCGTGGTCGCCGCCAAGATGCTGCGGCTGTCCCGGGAGCAGGCCGAAGGGTTTTATGCGGAACATCGCGAGCGCCCTTTTTTTGGCGACCTGGTCGCTTTCATGACTTCGGGTCCGGTGGTGGTGCAGGTGCTGGAAGGACGCGACGCCATTGCGCAGAATCGTGAGCTGATGGGCGCCACCAATCCACGCGAGGCGGCTGCGGGCACCATTCGTGCCGATTTCGCCGAATCCATCGATGCCAACGCTGTGCATGGTTCGGACTCGCCGACCTCAGCCGAGCGCGAAATCGCGTATTTTTTCACGGGCGGGGAGATCTGCGCGCGCTGAGCGCGGAGTGACTCCGGGAGGCGGGGTGAGTCGGACCAATTTGCTCGGGTTGACCGCCGGTGCGCTGGGGGATTTTTTCGAGGCGGTCGGCGAACGTCGCTTTCGCAGCGTTCAGGTTCTGAAATGGATCCACCAGCGCGGCGCGACCGATTTCGCGGCGATGACGGACCTCGCGCGGCCCTTGCGGGAAAAGCTCGCCCAGATCGCCGAAGTACGCCCCCCCGAGGTGGTGCGGCAGGAAGATGCCGCCGACGGCACCTGCAAGTGGCTGGTGCGCACCGATGGCGGCGATTGCATCGAGACCGTCTATATCCCCGAGCGCGGTCGCGGCACCCTCTGTATTTCCTCCCAGATCGGTTGCGCGCTGGACTGTAGTTTCTGCGCCACCGGCAAGCAGGGCTTCAACCGCGATCTCACCGCCGCCGAAATCATCGGCCAGCTGTGGATTGCCAACCAGACGTTCGGCAATTTTATCGGGCACTCCGAACGCCGCGTCACCAACACCGTGATGATGGGCATGGGCGAGCCCCTGCTCAACTTCGACAATGTCGTCGCTGCCATGAACCTCATGATGGACGACAATGCCTACGGACTGTCCAAGCGCCGCGTGACCCTGAGCACCGCCGGCGTGGTGCCGATGCTCGACCGGCTGGGCGATGTCACCGATGTCTCCCTGGCCATCTCCCTGCACGCGCCCAACGACGCTTTGCGCAACGAGCTGGTGCCGATCAATCGCAAATATCCCATCGCCAGCCTGCTCGAGTCCGCGCGGGGTTATCTGCGCAAGTTGCCGGACACCCGGCGCCGCATCACCGTGGAATACACCCTGATGGATGGTGTCAACGACAGCGTCGAGCTGGCGCGCGAGCTGGGTGACCTGCTGCGCGATACGCCCTGCAAGATCAATTTGATTCCCTTCAACCCATTTCCCGGCACCCGGTATCGGCGCGTCATGCCCGCGGCCGTCGCCCGGTTTCAGGCAATCCTTGCCGCCCAGGGTTACACTGTGACGGTGCGGGCCACGCGCGGCGATGACATCGCGGCCGCGTGCGGCCAGCTTGCCGGTGACGTCAATGACCGCACCCGGCGCAGTGAACGCCACCGCCGGCGCGACATGGGAGACGAGCAGATCGTGAGGATCGTCAATGGGTAATGCTGGGCGCGCGGGGCTGGTCGCCGCAATCGCTACTGTGCTGCTGGCGTGCGGATGTTCCACCACCACCACCACCACGAGCAGCCAAACCCTGACATCTTCGTCTTCCGGTGAGAAAACCGACGCGGAGAAGCGTCAGGACGCCCTCGGCAGTTATATCGAGCTGGGTCTGGGCTATATCGGTCAGAACAACCGTGACCAGGCGCGCCTCAATCTGCTGCGCGCCCTCGAAATAGACAGCCGCTCACCGGGCGCCAATAACGGCATGGCGTTGCTCTATCAACTCGAACGCGATAGCGCGCGCGCCGAGGAGTATTTCAAGAAAGCACTTTCCTACGACCGCGACTTTACCCAGGCGCGCAACAACTACGCCGTTTTTCTCGCTACCCAGAAGCGGTTCGACGAAGCTTTCGTACAGTTCGATCTGGCCTCCCGCGACGTGAATTATCAGCTCCGGCCGCAGGTGTTCCTCAGCCTGGGAGCGGTTGCCTCGAAACTCGGCAAGACCCGTGAAGCCACGGACGCCTGGGAGCGCGCCTTGGCATTGGACAAAGAGCTGCCCGGACCCTATCTGGAGCTGGCCAACATGTATTTTGAGCGGGGCGACTTTCCCGAAGCGAAACGGTATCTGGATCGCCACGCGCAGTTGGCGCAACCTTCCGCCCGCAGTCTGTGGCTGGCGGTGCGGCTGGAGGACGCCTTCGGCAACGCCGATGGCGTCGCCAGCAAGGGCATGGCGCTGCGCAACCTGTTCCCCTATTCCCGCGAAGCCATCGCCTACCAAAAATGGGTTCAGGACCGTGGCCAGTCCCAGTTCCAGTGACACTGACGCTGCGTTGTCGCTGCCCGGGTTCCGGTTGCGGATGGCGCGTACCGAGCGCGGCATGACCCTGGAGGAGATTGCGGAAGGAAGCGGCATACCTGTGCGTGCCCTTGCGGCGCTCGAAGCCGACGACTACGCCAGGCTGCCTGAAGCGGTTTATGTGCGGGGCTATGTGCGACGCTATGCGCGGTTATTGGGCATTGCCGCGCAGCCGCTGGTCGATGATTTCGATGCCCATTACGGCACGCGTCGCGATGAAAGCGCGAGCTTTGCCGGTCGCAAGGGGCGAGTGTCGGGACGCTTGTCGTACCCTTGGCTGCTGGGCGGCGGCGTGGCCGCGGGGCTGATCCTCATCCTGGGCGCGGCACTCCTGCTGGTGTTCCGGTGAGCGCGATGGACCGTGAAAGCCCGATAACGCGCCGGCGCACCCGGCGGATTCTGGTGGGGAAAGTTCCGGTCGGGGGCGATGCGCCAATTTCCGTGCAGAGCATGACCAACACCGAAACCACGGACGTGTTTGCCACGGTTGCGCAGATCAACGCCATTCAGCGGGCCGGGGCCGATATCGTGCGGGTGTCGGTGCCGTCGCTGGAGGCTGCCGAAGCCTTCGGTGCCATTCGCCGCCAGGTGGATGTTCCGCTGGTCGCGGATATTCACTTCGATTACCGGATCGCCATGCGCGTACTGGATCTGGGGGTCGACTGCCTGCGCATCAATCCCGGCAATATCGGTCGCGAGGAGCGGGTGCGGGAGCTGGTGCGCAAGGCGCGTGATCTGGGCATTCCGATTCGTATCGGCGTCAATGCGGGTTCGCTCGAAAAGGATCTGCAACTGAAGTACGGTGAGCCGACGCCGGCGGCATTGGTGGAGTCCGCGCTGCGCCACATCGATATTCTGGATCGTCTCGATTTTCACAACTTCAAGGTGAGCCTCAAGGCGTCCGACCTGTTCATGGCGGTGGCGGCCTACCGCGAGATCGCCAGCCAGATCGACAACCCCCTGCACCTGGGTATCACCGAGGCCGGCGGTCTGCGCTCGGGGACCGTGAAGTCGGCGGTCGGGCTCGGCGCGCTCTTGCTCGACGGCATCGGCGATACCCTGCGCATTTCGCTCGCTGCCGATCCGGTGGAAGAGGTGAAAGTCGGCTGGGATCTGCTGAAAAGCCTGCGGCTGCGCACCAAGGGCATCAACCTGATCGCCTGTCCGAGTTGCTCGCGGCAGAATTTCGATGTCATCAGTACCGTGAATGCGCTCGAACAGCGACTGGAAGACATCACCGAACCCCTGGATGTCGCCGTCATCGGCTGCATCGTCAATGGTCCGGGGGAGGCGCGCGTGGCCGATATCGGCCTGACCGGCGGCACGCCCAGGCATCTGCTGTATGCCCATGGCAAGGTCCTGCAAAAACTCGACAAGACCGACCTCGTCGATCAGCTCGAACAGCACATTCGCGCTACAATCCGCGCGCGCGCCGAGCGGGATGCGTCCATCATCGCCCGCGGTTGAACCCAGGTACCCTTCTTTTGAACGCGATGCAGTCCCTGCGCGGGATGAACGACATTTTGCCCGGCGAGACGCCCGTCTGGCAGCACCTCGAAGCGACCCTGGCCGAGCTTCTGGCCGGTTATGGCTATCAGGAAATCCGTTTTCCGCTGCTGGAGAGTACCGAGCTGTTCCAGCGCTCCATCGGCGAAGTCACCGACATCGTCGAAAAGGAAATGTACAGCTTCATCGACCGCAACGGCGACAGTGTGACACTGCGGCCGGAGGGCACCGCCGGTTGCGCGCGCGCCTGCGCCCAGCACGGCTTGCTGCGCAACCAGGTGCAGCGACTCTGGTATCGCGGTCCCATGTTCCGCCACGAGCGGCCCCAGAAAGGCCGCTTGCGCCAGTTCCACCAGGTCGGCGCCGAAGTGTTCGGACTGCCGGGCCCGGATATCGACGCGGAAATGCTGGCGATGACCGAGCGCCTGTGGCGGCGCCTGGGGATTCGCGAACATCTGGAATTGCAGATCAATTCGCTGGGTAGCGGTGCTTCCCGCGCGGCCTATCGCGCGGCGCTGGTAGCCTATCTGGAGCGCTACCGGAGCGAACTCGATGATGACAGTCAGCGCCGGCTCGACACCAATCCGCTGCGTATTCTCGACAGCAAGGTAGCGCGCACCCGGGAGATTCTTGGCGATGCGCCGGTGTTGGCGGATTACCTGGATGCCGAGTCCCGCGACCATTTTGCCGGCCTGTGCCAACTGCTGGAGGCGGCAGGCATCCGCTACAGCGTCAATCATCGCCTGGTACGCGGCCTCGATTACTACGGCAAGACGGTGTTCGAGTGGGTCAGCGACCGGCTCGGTGCCCAGGCCACGGCCTGTGCCGGCGGTCGCTACGACGGCCTGGTCGAGCAGCTCGGCGGCGAACCCACCCCCGCCATCGGCTTTGGTATCGGCCTTGAGCGTCTGGTTTTGCTGCTGGCGGCGGCGGGCGTTGCGCCGGGTACCGACCCACTGGATGCATATTTCGTGGTCGCGGGCGCCGTCGGTGTTGAAGCGCTCCAGATCGCCGAGCAGCTGCGGGACGCGGTGCCGCAACTGCGTCTCCAGAGCCATTGCGGCGGCGGTAGTCTGAAAAGCCAGATGAAACGAGCCGATCGCAGCGGTGCTGCGTTCGCGCTGATCCTGGGCGAGGATGAAGTGGCGAGTGAGCGCATTACCCTCAAGTATCTGCGTCGGGATCTACCCCAGGAATCGCTGGCCGTGGATGCGTTGATCGCGCTGTTGCGGCGGGAATGCCAGCGCCCACCAGCCTGAATTTCCAGCTGAACATTAACCGAACCAAGAGCAGACCATGGCCGATTATCACGCCGATCAGGAACAACTGGATGCGCTGCGGCGCTGGTGGAAACAATACGGGGCGCCGGTCGCACTCGCGGTGGCGCTGGTCGTGGGCGGCTGGTTCGGCTGGCAACAGTGGCAGGGGGCGCAGGCGCGCACGGCAGAAGCCGCATCCCTGGTTTACGAGGAGATGATGGCCGGGGTCGCCAGTGCGCCCCTCCAGGATATGGATCCCGAGCGTCTCGACGCCCTGGTGGCAACGGCGCAGAAGCTCAAGACGGATTACGGTCGTACCCAGTACGCCAGGCTCGCGGGGTTGTTGCTCGCGCGACTCGCGGTCGCGCGGAACGATCTGGATACCGCCGCGACGGAATTGCGGGCGATCACGCAGGACAGCCATGACAAGGAGCTCGCCCGGATCGCGCAACTGCGCCTGGTACGGGTGCTTACCGCGCAGGAAAAATACGATGAAGCCCTGTCCCTGGCGGATGCCCAGGTGCCCGATGCCATGACTGGGGCATTTGCGGAAGCGCGGGGCGATATCCGCTTTCTGCGCGGTGAAACCGACGCCGCGCGGGCTGACTACCAAACGGCGCTGGCGCGCCTCGACGGCCGTGATGGACTGTTGAAATCGCTGCTTGAAATCAAACTCAATCAGGTGCAACCCGTGCAGGGCGAAGCCCAGGAGGCGACGCAGTGAAGCCGATATTCGTAGCTTTGGCGCTGGCACTCTTCCTGTCCGGTTGCGGCAGTCTGAAATTCTGGGGCAAAAAGGATATGGCGGAGCCCGTGGCAGCGGATACCGCCGCAGCCGACGACTCCCAGGAACTCACCGACGCACAGAAAAAAAAGCAGAAAAAAAAGGACAAGGAGGCAGGCGAGCCGAATGATCTGAAAAAAATCGAGGCCAGCGTCGATCTCAAGCGCGTATGGCGCCTTGGGGTTGGCGAGGGACAGGAACCCCAGGACGCTACCCTGGTGCCAGTGGTTGTCGATGGCGTGGTCTATGCCGCAAGCCGCGATGGCGCGGTGATGGCGGTAGATGCCGCCGAGGGCGAGCGCCGCTGGCGTACCGATCTCGACATGACGCTGACCGGCGGTGTCGGGGTGGGCGGCGGCCTGGTGCTGGTGGGCGGTGTAGAAGGTGATCTGATTGCCCTGCAGGCGGGCAGCGGTGAAGAAGTCTGGCGCGTGGCATTGTCCAGCGAGATGCTCGCAGCGGCGGCGGCCAACGCCGACGTGGTGGTCGTGGCGACGCAAGACGCCAAGGTGTTCGGATTTTCGGTGCAGACCGGCAAGCAGCTCTGGTCGTTCGAAGGTGATCGCCCGCTGCTCACCCTGCGCGCCACAGCGGCACCGGTGATGACGGAGAGTCTGGCGGTCGTCGGCTTCGCCAATGGCAAGTTGGTGGCGTTTGACGCCGCCAACGGTACCGTCGCGTGGGAGGCCCGAGTCGCCATGCCGAGCGGACGCACGGAACTCGAACGCATGGTGGATGTGAATACCCCGGTGCTGGGTGGCGACATCCTGTACGCCGTCAGCTACCAGGGCCGGGTCGCGGCCTACAGCCGCGGTACCGGACGCGAACTCTGGGCGCGGGATGCGTCGAGTCATCGCGCTCCGTCGCTCGGCACCAACCAGGTCTATATCGTGGGTGCCGAGGATCAGGTGATCGCACTGCGCGCTACCGGAGGCCAGGAGCTGTGGGTCAACCGCGACCTTCGGCTGCGCAATCTGAGCGCGCCGCAGGCGATAGGTGACGTGGTGGCGGTGGCGGATGTCGAGGGCTACCTGCATCTGCTGTCGCAGGTTGACGGCCGTATCGTCGGTCGCGTCAAGGTCGATAGTGACGGCGTGAGCACGTCGCTGGCGAGCGATGGCGAGCGCCTCTATGTGCTCGATAACAGCGGCAACCTGACTGCCTACGAATTGCGCTCGCGCTGAGCGAGCGGCCTGCGGGCGCGGCGGCGTGCCAGGGAGTAGAATGCGGCGTCCGCGCCCTGGGCGCCGCATCCTGTCCTGAATCATGCTCCCCGTCGTCGCTCTGGTCGGCCGTCCCAACGTCGGCAAATCCACTCTCTTCAATCGTCTGACGCGATCCCGCGAGGCGCTGGTCGCCGATTTTCCCGGGTTGACCCGCGATCGCCAGTACGGGGAGGCGCATTTCGCCGGTCGCCGCTTCGTGGTGATCGATACCGGTGGCATCACCGGCCGCGAAGAAGGCATCGACAGCGCCATGGCGGAGCAGTCGTTTCGCGCCGTGGACGAAGCCGATGTCATCATCTTCATGGTGGACAGCCACGACGGACTCACCGGCATCGATGAGGATGTCGCGCGCCGCCTGCGGCAGCGGTCGGCCACGGTGTTTCTCGCCGCGAACAAAATCGACGGCACCAATCCCGATGTGGTGCTGGCGGAGTTTCACCGCCTCGGTTTCGCGCAGGTGTTTCCGGTGACCGCCACCCAGGGGCGGGGCGTCAATGCACTCTTGACGGCGGTAATGGCCGCGTTGCCGGAGACGCCGCCGGAAGCGGTCCCGGCGGCGGTCGCCTCCAGCATCCGGGTGGCGGTGGTGGGGCGCCCCAATGTGGGCAAGTCCACCCTGGTGAATCGCCTGCTCGGTGAAGAGCGGGTCGTGGTGTTCGACCAGCCCGGCACCACGCGCGACAGCATCTATATCGACTACGAGCGCGGCGGTCGGGCCTATACCCTGATCGATACCGCCGGTGTCCGGCGGCGCAAGAGCATCGATGAGGCGGTGGAAAAATTCTCCATCGTGAAAACCCTGAAAGCCATCGACGATGCCCATGTCACCGTGTTGATGGTCGACGCCAGCGAGGGACTGGTCGATCAGGACCTGCATCTGCTGGGCTATTGCATCGAGGCGGGCCGCGCCCTGGTCATCGCGATCAACAAGTGGGACGGGCTGGAGCCGGATCAGCGCGACTGGGTGAAGCGCGAGCTGGAACGCCGCCTGCGCTTCGCCGATTTCGTCGACATCCATTTCATTTCCGCGCTGCACGGCAGTGCCGTGGGCAATCTGTACCCCTCGATCCAGAAAGCCCATGCGGCCGCTACCGACAAGTACAGCACCAATCGCCTGACGCGCATTCTCAAGGATGCGGTGGCGACCCACCCGCCGCCGATGGTGCGCGGGCGTCGCGTCAAGCCGCGCTTTGCCCATCCCGGTGGACGCAATCCACCGCTGATCGTGATTCACGGCAATCAGGTCGAAGCCCTGCCGGATCACTATGTCCGCTATCTCGAAAAAACCTACCGGCGCGAACTGGATCTGCACGGCACGCCGGTACGGATCGAACTGAAATCCACGGTGAATCCCTTCGCCGGCCGCAAGAACGAATTGACCCCGCGCCAGATCGCCAAAAAGCGGCGCGCGTTCAGTTTTCACAAAGGCAAATAAGCTGGCGCTGCCGGGTTATTTGGCGCGGTTTTTGGTCAGATCATTTCCTGCGGATCCACGTCGATGCTCCAGCGTACCCCGCGCGCTTCGGGCAGGGTCTCCAGCACCAGAGCCAGCGGCGTCAGCAGCTGCTGGAGCGCGGTCCGGTTGCCGGCATTGAGACTGAGCTGAAAGCGGTAGCGACCGCCGCGTTTTTCCAGGGGTGCCGGCAATGGACCCAGAAAATCGACCGATTGACCCAGGGCTTCTCCCGCGCGTCGCGCTGCCGTCAACAAGGCTTCGGCACGGCGCGGATCGCGCGCTTCGGCGCGCAGCAGGGCGAGCGCGCGCCAGGGCGGCATTCCCGTGGCCGCGCGTTCCGCCAGCAGATGTTCGGCCAACGCGGTGTAGCCCTGCTGCATGAGGGTCGTGATCAGTGGATGGTCGCAGTAGTGGCTCTGCACGAGCACCGTGCCGGGATGCTCGCCGCGTCCGGCGCGCCCGGCCACCTGGGTCAGCAACTGCCCCATGCGCTCGCCACCGCGAAAATCCGTGCTCATCAGGCCGTCGTCGGCGCTGAGGATCACTGCCAGCGTCACCCGGGGGAAATGGTGCCCCTTGGCCAGCATCTGGGTGCCCACCAGGATGCAGGGAGCGCCCGCGTGGAGCCGGTCGAACAGTTCATGCAAGGCGTTTTTGCGCCGGGTTGAATCCCGGTCGACGCGTAGGACCGGTACGCCGGGAAACAGGCTTTCCAGAATCAGTTCGGTTTTTTCCGTGCCCTGGCCGAGCGGCTGGAGGTTGGCACTGGCGCACCCCGGGCACACCGCCGGCAGCGACTGGCGGAATTCGCAGTGGTGGCAGATCAGCCGCCGCGATGCCATATGGACCGTGAGTCGGGTTTCGCAGTGGGGACAGCGCGCGATCCAGGCGCAGTCGTGGCACAGCAGCGCGGCGGCGTAGCCGCGGCGGTTGAGGAATACCAGCACCTGATGGCCGTCCGCGAGGGCCTTGCCGATCGCCTGGACGGCGGGCGCGGATATGCCTTCGTTCAGTCGCCCGCGACGCAAATCCAGCAATTGCCACTCCGGTGCCGCCCGTTCACCCGGGCGTCCTATCAGACGCAGCAGGCGGTAGCGACCGGAGCGGGCGTTGTGGAAGCTTTCCAGCGAGGGTGTCGCCGAACCGAGCACGAGGGGAATGCCGGCGCTGCGCGCGCGCATCACCGCGACATCCCGCGCGGAATAGCGAAAACCCTCCTGTTGTTTGAACGAGAGGTCGTGTTCCTCATCGACGATGAGGATGCCCGGCGCGCGCAGCGGCACGAACACCGCAGAGCGGGTACCGATCACGATGCCGGCGCTGCCGTCGCGCGCCTGTGCCCAGGCGCGGGTGCGCTCACCGCCGCTGAGCCCGGAATGCAGCACCGCAATCGTGCAATGGAAGCGCTGCTCGAAGCGCGCCAGCGCCTGGGGTGTGAGGCCGATCTCGGGCACCAACACCAGCGCCTGGTGTCCCTGGCGCAGTACCTGCGCGATGGCGCGCAGATAAACCTCGGTCTTGCCGGTCCCGGTATCGCCGTGCAGCAGATAGGCGTGATAGCCGTGCAGTTCGATGGTCGCGAGCGCGTCCGCCTGGTCGGGGTGCAAGGGTGGCGGCGTTTCGGCGAGCAGGGCATCCGCCACCACGGCGGCCGCCGGGTGGGTGCGCCGGCGCTCGATCAGGCCGTCGTCGGCCAGGGCGCGGATCGCCGTGGCCGGAATGCCCGCGTCTTTGATGTGTGTCGCCGAACGTGGTCCGTCCCGCAACAGGGCCAGGAGCTGCTGCCGGCGTGGTGCGCGCGCCAGCGCGGTGTCCGGCAGTCCCAGCGCGCGGTTGCTGAGCTGCCAGTGCCAGGTGCCGGTCTCCGGAAGCGGTTCGCCGTGGCGCAGCGGTCCCGGCAGAAGCGCGGCGAGCGCCTCCCCGATGGGGTGCTGGTAATAGTCGGCGGCCCAGAGCGCGAGGGTCAGCAGTTCGTCGGGAAGCAGGGGTTCGGAATCCAGCACCGCAGTGACGGGCCGTAACTGCGCCGCCGCGAGCTCGCTGGCGTCTGCCGCGGCGATCACCAGCCCGGTCAGTTCGCGTTTGCCGAACGGCACCTTTACCCGGGTACCGGGCTTGAGGGCCACATCGCCAGCGACCGCCGGAGGCAGGTAATCGAACAATCGCCGCAACGGCGAGGGAACCGCGATCCGGTAGCAGAAGGGTAGGGCCATGCGCAGACTGTGCCTGGTACGTGACGAGCTTGCGCCTTGAACGCCAGCTTGCGCCTTGAACGAAAGTCGCTTTCTGGTAGTATGCGCGCTCCCACAGGCACGGAGCGCGCGGTACCCGGTGCGGCAAGGTAATTGACCGGGTGGCGGCACGCAAGTCACGTCCGAGAGACAATCCCATGAAAGCAGAAGTTCATCCCCCTTACGGCAAGCTCACCGCGACCTGCGGTTGCGGCAATGTGATCGTGGTCGGCTCCACGTTGACCGAGAATATCCACCTCGACGTATGTTCGGCCTGTCACCCGTTCTATACCGGCAAACAGAAGAATGCCGACGCCGGCGGCCGTATCGACCGCTTCAACAAGCGTTTCGGTGCCATGGCGGCCAAATAGCCCCACCGAACCTGATGAGCGTTCGCAACGCGCCCGGGAGCTGTTCCCGAGGCGCGTTTTTCATGGTGTTGGCGATCGCGTTGACTGCCGGCTGCGGCCGCGTCAGCGCAGCGGACTGTGAACTGCCCGACCCCGGCGAGACTGCGCGGGCCGCACGGGTGATCGACGGCGACACCCTGGCGCTCGCCGACGGGCGCCAGGTACGGATGCTGGGCATCAATGCGCCGGAACTCGGTCATCGGGGTGCCCCCGATGAACCCCTGGCCCGGGCCGCCAAGGCGGCGCTCGAACAGCTGCTCGGCGCCGATCGTCGCACCGGCAAGACCACTGCCGCAGTTATGCTGCACGTCGATCGCGAGCGACTCGACCACTACGGCCGCCTGCTCGCCCATGTCAGCAGCGGCGGGCGCAATCTCGAGCGGGAGTTGCTGAGCCGGGGTCTCGCTTACCAGGTGGTCATCCCGCCCAATGTCGCGTTGGCGGACTGCCTGCGTGCTGCCGAGCGCACAGCGCGCACGGCACGCATCGGCCTGTGGAGTCCATCCGCCGCAGGTCCGACCGCGAGTACGGCGATCGTACACGGTGGCTTTCAGCGGGTCCGCGGGCAGGTCGAGCGGGTTCTGTTCGGTGATACCTGGTGGATCGAGTTCGCTGGCGGCTTTCGCGCCGTGATCTATCCCGAGCATCAGCCGTACTGGGAGCGATCGATGCTGGCCGCCTGGCGCGGGCAGTCGGTTGAACTGCGTGGCTGGGTCTATCGGAGCCGGCGCGGCGACTGGCGTATGCGGCTGCCGACCCCGGATGCCGCGCTCGCCCCGGGGCCCTAGCGCGCTGCGCCGGTTACGCTCGGCCGGTCGTCCGACCGCAGTTCCACGGGCGCGCCGGCGATACGCTCCAGATTACGCCACTGGCGCCGCAGCGGACGCCACGCATACAGAAACAGATCCACCGGCCGCCACAGCGCCACCCAGCCGATGATCAGGGTGCCTTCGCTCAGGAAGTCGGCCAACAATCCCGTCAGGCGGGCGCCGACCAAGGCGCTGATCGCCACGCAGAGTGCGAGAAAAAGCGCACCCATCACCAGTGCGTCCCGGGCCTCACGCAAGTGGCCGCGCAGGCGCCGACGGGCTTCGCTCGTCTGCCAGGCGAAATAGTTGTGGATGGCTTCGGGGAGCAGGCGGGCCTGCGCGGTGGCCAGTTCCGCGGCCGGCAGGTGAACCACCACTTTGAAAGCCGCATCCGCAGGCAATTCCTCCACCGCACTCACCAGATAGTGCTCGGCGGCGCTATCCAGATCCTTTTCGTGGAACGGGGATGGATCGAGGGTATTGAACAGCTGCCGCACCGCGTTCAGGCGCACCTCGATCAGCAGGTCATTGCCTTCGCGGCGGTAGGGTAAGGAATGCATACCGGTCTCTCTGCCGCAGCAGTGCTCCTGTGGAAAAATTGCCCGCCGCGGCGCCGCACATTCTGTTCAGGTGGCTTTCACCTTTTCCGCGCCACAACGGGTGCACTTGTAGACGGTTACCAATTTGCCGACTTTGACATCGAATTGCTTTTTCTTGCAGAGCTCCCAGGCGTGGAAGCCGTGTTGACAGAGACCGAGCCTGTGCGGTTTGCGTGGTTTGAATTCGAGCACATCGCCCATATCGATTGCCTTGTTGTTGGCGTTTCGTCATCCAGCGGCGCGGTACGCTATCAGGATCCCGATCCGTCCCGGACTCCGGCACAGTGTGGGCCTTCGACGGGCAGGGTGCCAGCGCCATGCCGGTATCGGCGCTACAGTTGATCCTGCACAGGGCCAACGGGATGGAGTGATTGAAATTGTCGCCATAGCGCCCAACATAGGCCGTCATTCGAAGCCAGTGGAGACACCATGAGACAGGATCGCCTTACCAACGCCTTGCAGGAAGCGTTGGCCGACGCCCAGTCGTTGGCCATCGGTCGCGATCATACCGCGGTCGAGCCGGTTCATCTGCTGATCGCTCTGCTGCGGCAGTCCGGCGGTTCGGCGCGCCCCATGCTGTCCCAGGCGGGATTCGATCTTGCCGGTCTGGAAGGCGAACTGGAAGCGCAGCTGGAACGTCTGCCGGTGATCAAGAACCCGACGGGCGACGTCAATATCTCGCCCGATCTGATGCGGCTGCTGAACCTGGCGGACAAACAGGCGCAGCAGCAGGGCGACCAGTTCATCGCGGCGGAAACCGTATTGCTGGCCGCTTTCGAGCAAAGTGGCGCGGTGGGTGCCGCACTCAACAAATTCGGCGGCAAACAGCAGTTCAAAGCCGTCGTTGACCGGATCCGTGGAGGAGAAACCGTGCAAAGTGCCGATGCCGAAAGCCAGCGCCAGGCGCTGGACAAGTACACGGTCGATCTCACTGAGCGCGCCCGCGCCGGCAAGCTCGATCCGGTGATTGGTCGCGACGACGAAATTCGCCGCACCATCCAGGTGTTGCAGCGCCGCACCAAGAACAACCCGGTGCTGATCGGCGAACCCGGGGTGGGCAAGACTGCCATCGTGGAAGGGCTGGCGCAGCGCATCGTCAATGGCGAAGTGCCTGAAGGGCTCAAGAACAAGCGGGTATTGTCGCTCGACATGGGTGCGCTGATCGCCGGTGCCAAGTTCCGCGGTGAGTTCGAGGAGCGCCTGAAAGCCGTGCTGAACGAGCTCGGCAAGGCCGAAGGCCAGGTGATTCTGTTCATCGACGAACTGCACACCATGGTCGGTGCCGGCAAGGCCGAGGGTTCCATGGATGCCGGCAACATGCTCAAACCGGCGCTGGCGCGCGGCGAGCTGCACTGCGTCGGCGCCACCACCCTCGACGAGTACCGCCAGTACATCGAGAAGGATGCGGCGCTGGAGCGGCGCTTTCAGAAAGTGCTGGTGGATGAACCCTCGGAAGAGGACACCATCGCGATCCTGCGCGGTCTCAAGGAGCGTTACGAAAAGCACCACAACGTCAGCATCACGGATTCCGCCATCGTCGCCGCCGCCAGGCTTTCGCAGCGTTACATCACCGATCGCCAGTTGCCCGACAAGGCCATCGATCTCATCGACGAGGCGGCCAGCCGCATCCGTATGGAGATGGACTCCAAACCGGAGGAGATGGATCGTCTCGACCGCCGCCAGATCCAGCTCAAGATGGAGCGGGAGGTGGTGAAGAAGGAAAAGGACAAGGAGTCGCAGCAGCGCCTGGCGGATCTGGAGACCGAGATCGGCGCGATCGAGCGCGAATATGCCAATCTGGAGGAAATCTGGAAGGCGGAAAAGGCCTCGCTGCAGGAAGCCGGCCAGCTTCGCGATGAGCTGGATCGGCGTCGGACCGAGCTGGAGGCGGCGCGGCGCGCGAGCGACCTGTCGCGGATGTCGGAGTTGCAGTATGGCGTCATTCCCGAGCTCGAACGCAAGCTGGTGGTGGCCACCGAGGCCGAGACCCGGGAAAGGCAGCTCTTCCGCAACAAGGTGACCGACGAGGAAATCGCGGAAGTGGTATCGCGCTGGACCGGCATCCCGGTCGCCAAGATGCTCGAAGGCGACCGCGAGAAACTGCTGCGCATGGAGGAAGCCCTGCACCGCCGGGTGCTGGGGCAGGAAGAAGCCGTGGTTGCGGTCGCCAACGCCGTGCGGCGTTCGCGGGCCGGCCTGTCGGACCCCAACCGGCCCAACGGGTCGTTTCTGTTTCTGGGGCCCACCGGCGTCGGCAAGACCGAACTGTGCAAGGCGCTGGCCGAGTTCCTGTTCGATACCGAGGGCGCCATGGTGCGCATCGACATGTCGGAATTCATGGAGAAGCACTCGGTGGCGCGCCTGATCGGGGCGCCTCCCGGCTATGTCGGCTATGAAGAGGGCGGCTATCTGACCGAAGCGGTACGGCGCCGGCCCTATTCGGTGCTGCTCCTCGACGAGGTCGAGAAAGCCCATCCCGATGTGTTCAACGTCCTGCTCCAGGTTCTGGACGACGGCCGCCTCACCGATGGCCAGGGCCGCACCGTGGATTTCCGCAACACGGTGATCGTGATGACCTCGAATCTGGGTTCGGACATCATTCAGCGGCTGGCGGGCGAGGCCAACTACGAGCGGATGAAGGCGGCGGTGATGGCGGAAGTCGGCGCGCACTTTCGCCCCGAATTCATCAACCGCATCGACGAGGTGGTGGTGTTTCATCCCCTTGCGCGGGAGCAGATTCGCGGCATCGCCGAGATCCAGCTCGGCTATCTGCGCCGCCGGCTGGCGGACCGCGAATTCGGCCTTGAAGTCAGCGATGAGGTAATGGATCTGCTGTGCGAGGCGGGCTTCGATCCGGTCTATGGCGCGCGCCCCCTGAAGCGGCAGATTCAGCAGTTACTCGAGAATCCGCTGGCGCAGGCCGTGCTCGCCGGGAAGTTCGCTCCCGGCGAAACGATCCGTGCGCGGCTACAGAACGGGGTGGTCGACTTCACTGCGGGCTGAGGGCTCCCGCACGGAAAAGCGGGGCCGTCCGTGCGGCGGTCTGTGGGAAGGTGGTCTGTGGGAAGTCGGTCAGCGGCGCGCCGGTTTGCAGTATTCGTCAACGCGTAGCGCCGAGTCCTTCTTCCACTGCGTGTGCTCGTCGGGAGTCAGGTAGCGGTCCTCGCCGGTTTTCTCGTCCTTGATGCGGACGTGAACCCGGGTGTTGAGGGATTCCAGATTGCGTTTGGCGGTGGCGCAATTTTCGGCACGTTTGGCTTCTTCCCGAGCGAGATCCGCCGCGCTGGGATTCGCGACGCCCTCGGTGAGATCCTTGGGACGCCCGTCGTCACCGGCAGCGGATTTGGCGTCCGGGGTGGTGCCGGTAGCGGCTCCCGGAGCTTCGACCTTGAGCTTTTCCGCGCTCCGGTCGGCCGGAGGCAGCGCCGAGAACTGGGTGACGCCCTGTTCGTCCACCCATTTGTAAACGGTTTCCGCGCCCACCAGTGGCGTGACGCTGGCCAGCAGCAGTGCGACGCTGAGCGAAACTTTGATCCGTAGTGCCATGACGCAGGCTCCCTGGTTCGTGCCTGCTGGAGTATAGCCGCTCCCTCGCGCGAAAACTGTGGTGCGACCGGCAAATGAGCCCTGTGGTCGGGGTCGCCGGCGGTGGTCAAGCCACGGATGGGCCGGTGCGGCGCCGGCGGCAGGTCGACCGGCAACGAAGGTTTTGTTTGCGTCGCGGCTCGCCAGGTATGACATCCGCCGCAGGTCTCGGTTAGAATGGCGCCCGCTCTGGGCTGGATGGCAGAGTGGTCATGTAGCGGACTGCAACTCCGCGTACGCCGGTTCGATTCCGACTCCAGCCTCCATTTTTTGCTTTTTCCTGAAAAAGTGTTGTTCCGAACAGCAGTTCCCCCGGGACATTGATTGATTCGAAAAACCCGTGTTCCCAAACCCGCGTCATGACACGGGCCGGGTCCTGCGTCGCGCTGTCCGGGCCGGCCGCAAGGGCTCTGGTATAGTCCGGCGCAGCGCCGCGGATAGCTAGCGCTTTGGGGGTGCCGCCCAGATTCGGCCGCACAGTGTCCGATCCCACGGCTAACGGCCCCGGCCATGACCAAAATCGAGCAGACGATCCTCAGCGCGGCGCCGGTGTCCAGGCGTGCCGACCAGCGCGATTTTCTCGGGCTGGCCACGGCGCTGTATCGGGATGATCCGCACTGGATCGCGCCACTGCGCCTTGAAGAACGGATGCGGGTGTTCGGCAACAATCCCCTGTTCGAACATGCCGAAGTCAGGGCCTGGGTGGCGCGCCGGGGTCGCCGTCCGGTGGGGCGCATCACTGCGCAGATCGACCGTCTGCAACAGGAAACCCAGGGCAATCGGGCGGGTTCCTTCGGGATGCTCGAAGCCGAGGACGACCCCGAGGTCTTTGCTGCCCTGTTTGCGGTTGCGGAAGACTGGCTGCGCGAGCGGGGCTGCGCGGAAGTCCGGGGCCCGTTCAACCTGTCGATCAATGAGGAAGCCGGTCTGCTGGTCGAGGGCTTCGCAACCCCGCCCTGCGTGATGATGGGCCACGGCCGGCCCTATTACCCCGCGCGGGTCAAAGAACAGGGTTATGAGCAGGCCCAGGATCTGTTGGCCTACACCGTGAAATCCGCTTTCGTGGCGCCCCCGGTGATGCTGAAACTGGCCGAGCGCGCGGAGCGGGATGTTCAATTGCGCGCGCTGCGCCGCCGCGATCTGGCGGCCGAGCTGGAAATCCTGCGCGATATTTTCAACGACGCCTGGGCGGAGAACTGGGGTTTCGTGCCGTTCACCCGGGCCGAATTCGCCGAGCTCGGCAAGGTCATGGCGGCGCTGCTCCCCGCAGACCATGTGCAGATTGCCGAAATCGACGGGCGCCCGGTCGCCTTTATCGTCGCCCTGCCCAATGTCAACGAGGCAGCGCGGGATCTGCGCGGGCGCCTGTTGCCCCTGGGCTGGGCGAAGCTGCTGTGGCGTCTCAAGGTGCGTGGCGTGCGCAGCGGCCGCGTACCCCTGATGGGTGTCCGGCGCGAATATCATCACACCCGCCTGGGGCCGACCCTGGCGTTCATGGTGATCGATGCGGTGCGCGGCGGACTGGTGCGGCGGGGCATCGGCGATGTCGAACTGGGCTGGATCCTCGAAGGCAATTCCGGCATGCGCAACATCATCGAAGCCATCGGCGGCACCGCCTATAAACGCTACCGGATCTACCGCAAATGGTTGTAGTTCTCCCATGTTGAAAGAAACGTCCAGCGCTGTGTTTGCCGCCATTGTGCTCGCTGGTGACCGCAGCGCCCGCGATGAATTGCGCGATCATTCCGGCGTCAACTGCAAGGCGTTGATCGAGATCGACGGCGTGCCCATGGTCAGGCGCGTGCTGGCGGCATTGGCGAGTGCCCGGCGCGTGTCGGGGGTGACGCTGGCCGGGCCGTCGGAAGTGGATCTGCGCACCAGCCAGCCGCTCGCCGACGCGGTCGATCAGGGCAGCCTCGGCTGGTGTCCGCCGGAAGCGACCCCCAGCACCAGCGCCTGTACCGCCATGGCGATGCTGCCGGCGGCTTCCCCGGTGCTGTTGACCACCGCCGATCATCCGCTGCTCACCGGCGAGATCGTCGATACCTTCTGCAGCGCCAGTCTGGAGCGGGACGCCGACGTTACCCTGGGGCTCGCGCGCTATGAACTGGTGCGCGAAGCCTTTCCCGACATGAAAAAAACCGTGCTGCGGTTTCGCGACGGCGATTTCTGCGGCTGTAATCTGTTCGCCTTTCTGACCCCCCGGGGCCGCGAGATCGCGGCGTTCTGGCGCCAGATCGAAAACCAGCGCAAAAAACCCCTGCGCCTGATCGGCCTGCTGGGCTGGCGCGCGGTGATCCGCTACCGGCTGGGATGGCTGCCCCTGGACGAGGCGTTGGCACGGCTGTCGCGCCGCCTCGATATCCGCATCCGCGCGGTGATTCTGCCTTACGCCCACGCCGCTGTGGACGTCGATACCCTGTCGGATTATGAGTTGGTGCAGGCGGGTGTTGTGGCGGCGCGAAAATCCTGAGTACGATCACACCCGCTGTTGTTACGTGCCGATGGAGCTGGCCATGTCATCGAGAGTTCTCACAAGAGTAGTTTTATGCTTCACGCTGGTCCTTGGTGTTTCCAGCTGTACAAATTTCTCCGAACGAAAGCAACGTCTTGACGAGTGTTACCAGCGATACCAGTGCAATGGATCGTCATGGATTTCAAGTGCGTTGGGCGGTACAAAAGTCTGTAACCGGTGCAATAGCGCTTTTCTTCGCAACACACCACCGGTGCAATAGCACGGCCGCTTCACAAGGCGCGCAACGTTGCTGGTTTCAATCGGTGGGCCCGCTCGCGCGTCCCTTGGCAAAATCTTGGTTCACGACGCCAAAGGTATCCGTGAGGCGATCATAGCGCCGCCGCTCCAGTTCGAGTTGCCATTCCCCCTGTTCCCGCCCTATCCGGTAGAGGCAGTAGCCGCCGGCTTCGCCGTGTGCGCCCACCGCCGAGGCTGAGGCCGCCCCGAACACGGGAATCGGGCGTCCGCCCGCATCCAGCCAGTGCTCCCGGGTACGGTGGTTGTGGCCATGGAGCAGCAGTTCCGCACCGCGGCGCCTGACCACGGCGGCGAGCGCGGGCGCATCGGTGAGGCGTTTGCGCCATTTGTCCTGACCCGGCGCTGGCGCGTGGTGGAGATAGATCACCCGGAACAATCCCCGCCGGCCCGTCGCGTCCAGCAGGTCGTCCAGGCGCGCCAGCTGCCCGGATCCCAGCCGCCCGATGGCCAGCAGGGGCGGCGAGGGCACGGCAGTGGAAAGCCCGATCAGGGCGACGCCATGGCGGATCCGCAGGCTGGGGAACACTGCCGCGTCGCTTTCGGCGCGGCAGTCCGCCGTCAGATAGTCTTCCCACTGTGCATAGGTTTCGCTCCAGTGCGCGGCGACTGTGCTGTCGTGGTTGCCGGGTACCAGGCTCACCTGCTCCGGCGGTCCCAGGGTTTCCAGCCAGCGGCGTGCCTGAGCGAATTCCTCCGGCTGGCCGAGGTGGGTGAGGTCGCCAGTGATCACCAGGTGATCGGGGCGCGTCCGGGCGAGGTCCCGCTGCAATGCCGCCAGCACTTCGGCGCGGTGTTCGAAGCGCCGCTTGCGGTACCAGGACAGGTAACCGAGCGCGCGCTTGCCGAGCCATTCGCGGGGCGACAGCGGCCTCGGCGTGCTGAGATGCGGGTCGGACAGATGCGCGAAGGTGAAAGACGCCGCGTCCGCCGCCGGACTTTCGGTCAGTGGCTGCGGCGCGGGGGTCGCCATCAGCCGGCGGCGTCCGTGCGCAGCGCGGCGAAGGCCGCCAGCATCTGCTCGATCTGCGCGCGGCTGTGGGCGGCGCTGATGCTGCAGCGCAGCAGGCTGTCGCCGCTGGGCGATGCCGGCGGCACCACCATGTTCACATAGACACCGGTCTCCAGCAGGCGGCGCCACCAGGCAAAGGCCTGATTGCGATCCGCAAGGGTCACGGCGACCACCGGACTCGGGTTGGGGCCGACCCGGAAACCCAGGGCCTTGAGCCCGTCGTAGAGCTGCCGGGCGTTGTCCCAGAGGCGGGTGCGCAACTCGGGTTCGGCACGCATGATCGCCAGCGCCGCGCGCGTCGAGGCCACCACCGAGGGCGAGGCGGAAGCGGTGAAGATATAAGCGCGCGTCGAAAAACGGATGGCTTCCAGTTGGGCGTGCGGGCTGGCGCAAAAGCCGCCGGTGGCGCCCAGGCTCTTGCTGAAGGTGCCGACGAAGAAGTCCACGGCATTGCCCACGCCCGCCGCCACGGCGGCGCCTTCGCCCCGGTCGCCCAACACGCCCAGGGAATGGGCTTCGTCCACCAGCAGCAGGCCGCCGTATTCCTGTTTGATGGCGGCGATCTCGCGCATCGGCGCGGTGTCGCCCAGCATGCTGTAGATGCCCTCGACCACGATCAGCGTATTGGCGACGCGCTCGCCCAGGCGGCGCAGGCGCTTTTCCAGATCGGCGGGGTCGCTGTGCTTGAAGCGGATCACTTCGGCGCCGCTCAACTGGGCGCCGCCGTAGATGCTGGCGTGGCTGTCGGCATCCAGCAGAATCACATCGCCCGGGCCGGCGAGGGTGGCGCACATGCCCTGGGTGGCGGCGTAGCCGGTGGTGAACACCATGGCGTGGGGCACCCGGTAGAGATCCGCCAGCTCGGCTTCCAGAGCGAGGTGCTCGGCGAAGGTTCCGTTCGCCATCCGCGAACCCGTGGTGCCGGTGCCCCAGCGCGCCGCGGCGGCCTGGGCTGCTGCAATGCAACGGGGATCGAAGGACAGGCCGAGATAATTGTTGGTGCCGGCCAGGATCACCCGGCGGCCCTCGACCACGCCTTCGGTCGCGGACAGCAATTGCTCGGTGACGGCCCCGAAAGGTTTGACACCGAGGGCGGCCAGTTCGGCCTGCACCCGGGCCATGGATTCGAATTTATCCAGCAGCATCAGGACTCCTCGAAAAACCTGCGGTGTGATTCAAAGACGGGGCGGAGCCTGTCCGACGGCGCCAGCGGCGCGGCATTTAGCGGGCGGAGCATCCCGGCCGGTATTGTAGTCCGGAACCCGAATGATCGGGCTGCCCGGGCCGTGCCGCGCGGCGGCGTGAGTGCGTCCGGTCAGTGCTTCAGATTGTGGAGCGACCTGGCCAGATCGCCGATGGTGGTGATGTTGGGCAGGATGTTGAGGGGAATGGAGAGATCGAAGTGATCTTCCAGCTTTTCGATCAGCTCCATTACCTGAAGGGAACTGAGCCCGACGTCGGCGATCAGGTCGGTCGCCGCGCTCAAGGGCTTGGGAGTGCCTTTTTGCTGCGCCTGGAGCAGGTTGCAGATGAACTGGACATAGCTGTTGTAATCGGGCATGGACTCGAGTGTCAGGCTGGAAGCACCTTGTTAGGGGCGGGGGGGTGGGCTACATTGCGCCGCGCCAATATACCCGCAGGCCCGTGCCATTACCACTTCACCGCCTCCGACCAGCATGCCCAGGAAACCTGCGGCAACCCCTCGGGTGTGGCTGCTGGAACCCTACCGCACCGGCGAGCAGCAACAGGTACTGGCGCTGGCGGAGGCCCTCGGCTGGCCCTTCGAGACCAAGCGCCTGCATCACCGGACGCTGGCGTTTGGCACCAATCTGCTGCGCGGCAGCTCGCTGCGGGGTATCGACCGGCGCCGCTCCGATGCGCTCGCGGCGCCCTGGCCGGATCTGGTGATCTCTGCGGGCATGCGCAACGAACCCGTCGGGCGGTGGATCCGCCGACAGTCCGGTGGACGCTGCCGCATCGTCCATATCGGCCGTCCCTGGGCCGATCCGGAGCGCTTCGATCTGGTCATCACCACGCCGCAGTATCGGCTGCCCCGGCGCGCCAATGTGCTGCACAACGACTTGCCGCTGCACCGGGTTCAGGCCGCGCGCCTGCGCGAGGCGGCGGCGCGCTGGCAGGACAGGCTGGCGCAACTGCCGGCGCCGCGCATCGCGGTGATCCTGGGCGGCAACAGCGGTCCTTTCACGCTCGGCGTGAAAGCCGCGCGCCGGCTTGCCACCGCGGCGACCGCGCTGGCCCGCCAGCGCGGCGGATCCCTGCTGATCACCACCAGCCCGCGCACGCCGGCGGCGGCGATCCGGGTGTTGCGCGAGGATCTCGGCGTGCCCACCCATTTTTACGCCTGGCAACCGGGCGCCGCCGACAATCCGTATTTCGGCTATCTGGCGCTCGCGGATGCCTTCATCGTCACCGCCGACAGCGTTTCCATGCTGTCGGAAGCCTGCGCGACGGGAAAGCCGCTGTACCTCTTCGACCTCGGCACTGGACGTCACAGTATGCGTGCCGGTGGTGCTACGGGCGCCGATGCGGGCCCTGACCCCGGTGGGAATGACGTTCGCCTGAGCGGATGGTTGTACCGCGCGCTGATGCGCTGGGGCTGGCAGCGCCTGTCCCGTGACATCACCCTGGTTCACCGCCAGTTGGTGGCCAGTGGTCGCGCGGTCTGGCTGGGCGATCCGGAGCCGCGCCGGCAGGGCGCTGGCGGGGGAGATGTGGAGCGTGCGGTGGCCCGGGTGCGCGCGCTATTTGAACTCGGCGACTGAGGGCTGCCGGTCCAGCAATCGGGCCTTTCCGCGCGCCAGTTCGTAGACACGGTCGGCGATATCCACCAGGGCGCTGTCGTGGGAGATCGCCAGAATGGTCAGATCGTTCTTGAGGCCGACCAGGGTCTGGCAGATTTCCCGCTCGCTGACGGGGTCGAGCGCGCTGGTCGCCTCGTCCAGGATCAGCAGGCGCGGCTTGTTGACCAGCGCGCGCGCGATGGCGACCCGCTGGCGTTGGCCGCCGGACAGTTTGCCGCCGCGTTCCCCGACCAGCGTGTGCATACCCTCCGGCAGCGCGGCGACGAAGTCCCAGATGCCGGCGGCGCGCAGGGCATTTTCCGCGTCGGCGGCGGTGAGCGCGGTGTCGCCCAGGGTGACGTTGTGGAGCACGCTGTCGTGCAGCAGCACGGTGTCCTGGGGCACATAACCGATCAGGCTGCGCCAGGCGCGCAGATCCAGTTCGCCCATCGCGACGCCATCGATGAAAATCTCGCCCGCCGAGGGCCGCACCAGGCCGATGGCAAGGTCGATCACCGTGGTCTTGCCGGCGCCCGACGGGCCGATCAAGGTGATCAGCGTCCGCGCGGGGAAGTCCAAGCACAAATCGTCGAACACCGGGTGCGCGTCATACCCAAAGACCACATGCTCGAATCGAACGCCGGTTTCGAGGCTGGGCGCGCGGCCGGCGCCCAGATGTTCGGCGGCGGTGGTGGCGGCGTCGATCGAGCCTTGCAGCGACCAGTAGGCGCTCTCGCCCTGGGCCATTTTCTGATACTGCTTCTGCACCTTGCCGAGCGAGCCGAACGCCCGTCCCAGGGCGATGGCCAGCACCAGAACCGTGCTCAGTTCGACGCTGAACAGTACCAGCGCGAGATACATGCCCAGCGCGATAAAGCTCGCAAACAGCAGATCCTGCACCGAGTTCAGCAGTGCGCCGCTGAACACCTGCTTGCGCAATGCGCGGTTGAGGCGAAAGGTCTCACCGGCCAGCACCTGGTCGGCCAGGTGTTCCCGTGCCATGGCCTTGAGCGGCTTGACCGATTGCAGGGTGTCGGTGAGTTGCGCCATCAGCGAAGACAGCAGCAGGGTCTGGCGCCGTCCGGCGCGGCGCGTCATGCGCACCAGAAAATGCGACGAGCCGATCACCATCACGCCGGCGATCAGGCTCAGCAGCGTCGCCTGCCAGGAGATCGCCACCGCGATGGCGCCATAGATCAGTGCATGGATCAGAAAGGTGACGGCGGTGGCGCCGAACACGAACGAATCCGACGAGCGCTGCGCTTCGGTGGCGAGTCCGTTGGTGAGTTTGCCCACGGGCTGGTGGAGAAAGTATTCCCAGCGGCTGCGCAGAATGGCGCGCAGCAGATCGAGGCGCAGTTCGGTGCCGATCTGCGCGGCGGTATAGCCCACCTGACGTTGCACCACCAGCAGCAGCAGGCTCTTGAACGCGACGCCGGCGACAATGACCAGCAGCAGCGGGCCGATGGCGGGACTGATGCCCAGCCAGGCGAGGACGTCGAGCACCACCTGCTCAAACTGGCCGGGCGGTGTCACCTCGGCGCCGGCGCCCCGGTCCGCCGCGATGGCGACATTGAGCAAGGGCAGCAGGGCGGAGAGACCGATGCCCTCGGCAAGCCCCGAGGCCAGCAGGGCCAGCAGCATCAGGATCGTGCGCCAGCGATGCTTGCGAAACAGGGCCAGCATTAACCGCATGGTGTCGGGTTTCCTCGCTGCTCGGGAAGATGTTGAAAAAAAGGGGTGTCGGGGACGCCGGGAATGGAACAGGAACCAGTGGCCGACCTGACGCGAAAAGCGTGGGGTTGGATGCCCGGCATCGGGCGGCAGTTTACCATCCACGCGCCGGGAGTTTGGCTGGAACGATCCGGAGTTTGGGTGCCGCCGCGCGCTGGCGCCGGCGGGGTCACTGCCGCATACTGACGCCCCTTTTTTGTCAGCTGATACAGCGGGGTGCGTGGCCGTGCAACTCAGTGATGGGGTTAAAAAGGCGCTCATCATCGGGCCCACCGAACTGCTGCCGGTGGCCGCCCGGGTCGCGCTGCGCCGCAAATACCTGGCGCGACTCGAGCTCGCCAAGGCGGAGCGGGCGAGTCTGCTCATCATCGGCCATCCCAAGAGCGGCAACACCTGGCTCAAGGTGATGCTGTCGCGGCTCTACCAGGTGCGCCACGGCCTGCCGGCCTCGCGGCTCATCAACACCGACGAGTTTGCGCGCAGCAATCCGGCGATTCCGCGCCTCGCTGCCACCAATGGCTGCTACAGCTACGAAACGGCAGTGGGCGAGCGCCTCGCCGTCGGCGCTGCCGACAATGCCCTGCGCCACAAGCCGGTGCTGATTCTGGTGCGCAATCCGATCGATATCGCGGTGTCCTGGTATTACCAGTTCACCCGCCGCCAGTCGCGCGCCAAGCAGGAACTGATCAACCACGCCATCGCCCATCCCATCGATCGCAAGACCATCGATATGTGGACCTTCGTCCGCCACAGCGATATCGGACTGCCGTTTCTGATCGATTATTTGAACCAGTGGTATCGCAACAGCCAGACGCTCGAAAACGCGCTGGTGGTGCGCTACGAAGACCTCCGTGCCCGTCCCGCCGAGACGCTGACGGAGATCACCCGTTTCATGGGCGAAAACTTCAGTGCCGAGGAGATCGCCGAAGCGGTCGAGTTCGGCGCCTTCGACAATCTGCGCAAGATGGAAGCCAGCGGCTTCTTCCGCCAGGGCGGCATGCGTCTGCGTGGGTCCGGCGATCCCACCGCGTTCAAGACCCGGCGCGGCAAGGTCGGCGGCTATCGGGACGAATTCACGCCCGAGCAGGTCGCCGAACTCGAAGCCCTGGTGGCCGCCAATCTGGAGCCGGCGCTCGGCTATCACGCCACGAGCTGACCCGGGATGCTGGCGTTGACTCCCGTCACCTGGCTGCTGCTGGGCGACAAGCGTGGCGATAACGGCCAGGTCGAAGCGGTCGCCGCCGCCTTGGGTTGGCCCTGCGATCGCAAAGTCCTGGTGATGCGCTCGAAGTACGTGGTCGCCAAGCCACGCTTTAGGCCCACGCTTGACCACCTGGATCTGGAGCGTTCCGCTCCCCTCACGCCACCCTGGCCGGAGCTGATCATCACCGTGGGTCGCCGGCCCGCGATGGCGGCACTCTGGGTGCGGCAGCAATCCGGCAATCGCACCCGCGTCGTTCACATCGGCAAGCCCTCGGGCGCCATGCACGAATTCGATCTGGTGGTGGCGAGCGGCGAGAATCATCTGCCGCCGCTGCCCAACTACCTGCCGGTGACCTTGCCGCTGATGCGCGTCGGCGCGGACGCGATTCAGGCCGAGGCGGAGCGCTGGCGCAGCCGCCTGGCGCCCCTGAAGCCGCCGCTGATCGCGGTGTTCGTGGGCGGCCCTACCGGCCCCTTCGTCATGAACGCGAGAGTTACCCGGGCGCTGCTTGCGGAAACCCGGCGCATTCGCGACCTGGGCGGCACCCCCTATGTGGTGACCAGTCGGCGCACTCCGGCGGCGGTGGTGGCGAGGTTGCGCAAGCGACTGCCCCCCGAAGTGCCTTTTTTTGCCTGGCCGGCCGCGGCCGAACCGGGCGCTGCCAAGGGCAGTCTGGTCGATAATCCGTATCGCGCCCTGTTGGGCACGGCGCAGGGTTTCGTGGTCACCGGCGATAGTATTTCCATGCTGGTGGAGGTGGCGGCGCTCGGCAAGCCGCTGGCGATCTTTCCGCTTCCGACCGGGTTGCTCGGCGGCGTGGATCAGGTGCGCCGCGTGCTGCTGCGCAAACTGTTCGACCCGCGCGGGGAGACGCGTGCCGACCGCGTCCGGCAGTGGCTGGCGCGGCTGGTCTACCGCCTCGACTATTTCGGGTTGCTGAACGGCACCCGGGATTTTCGCTACTTTCACCAGTTGCTGGTGGAGCGCCATCTGGCGGTCTGGGTCGGGGAGCCATTCCGGATCGGTGGCACGGTTCCGCCGGACGATCTCGAGGTGGTGGTGCGGCGGATTCGAGAGCTGGTGGCGGGACGCAGCACCTGAAGCCTGTTGGCGCGATCCGTCTTGCTGATGGGGGAAGCACGGTGGCAGGTCAGGGGCAACGCCGATCCGCTTGGGCGCTCAGGATACCGCCGGCGGCGCGCTGTCCAGATCCTGCGGCCAACAGCCCACCGGCGGCCCCAACACCCCGTCCTCGCGCTCGAAGCGCACCAGGTACAACACCTGCTTCGGATCCTGTTCCAGGTGGCCGATGTTCACGATGACCCCGCGACCACCGGCGGCGACCAACAGGGCCTCCGCGTCATGGTCCGGCAGACTGCCGTCGTTGTGGATCGCCAGGGCGGCGTAGACCAGGTCGCCCATTTGCCTTTCATTCGGTCTCATCGGTCCTCTCCCTTAGCGCCTGACTTTCCCAAGGCGCAGCCATGCGCACCTGCGCCCAGATCGGACTGAACAGCGCCTTGTGCATCTCTTTCACCATGGCGACCATGCCGACGTAGCCGGCGTAGGCGTGGTGCTTTTCCTGGTTCACGTCCATCCAGGGCATCTTGGCCTTGAGCGCCACGAACTGGGAGCGGCCGCCGGAGAGCATGATGTCGGCGCGGGCTTCCTTCAGGATCTTGTACATCTCGCGCGGGGCGAGCTCGTCGAACATGTGAGCATCCTCGCCCATGATCTCCTTGAGGCGCTGCTTGTCCTCGGCGGTGGATTTCTTGGTGGAGGTACCGACCACTTCCATGCCGATCTCCTGCAGCGCCGCCACCACCGACCAGGACTTGACCCCGCCGGTGATCAAGAGCACCCGCTTGCCATCCAGCGCCGCCTTGTAGGGCATGATGGCCTCCCAGGCGGCGGCCTCCTCGCGGGCGATCAGGGCCTCGGTGCGGGTCATCAACTCGGCATCGGCGCCGCGCTCGATGAGCAGCCGCGCGATCTCGCGCAGCGACTCGCTCATGTCGCCGATGCCATAGAACGAGCCCTCGAAGAACGGGATGCCGTAGCGCTCCTCCATCTTGCGGGCGACGTTGATCATCGCCTTGGAACAAACCATCATCGCCGCCCGCGCCCGATGCGCCTGGGCAATCTGGCTGTAGCGGGCATCGCCGGAGATGCAGGCCAGGATGCGAATCCCCAGCTCATCCAGCAGCGGCTTGATCTGCCACAGCTCGCCGGAGAGGTTGTATTCGCCGATGATATTGATGTCGTAGGGCGTGGTGTACTCCGGCTCCTCGGTGCCGATCACGTGCTCCAGCAGCGCCTCGCCGGCCAGCTTGTTGCCGAGATTCTTGCTGCCGACGAAGCCCGGAGCGTTGATCGGAATCACCGGCTTGCCGAACTTCTCGCGCGCCGCCTTGCACACGGCGTCGATGTCGTCGCCGGTGAGTGCGGGAATGCAGGTCTGGTAGACGAACACCGCCGGCGGATCGTATTTCTCGATCACCTCGCGGATCGCCTTGAACAGCCGCTTCTCGCCACCGAAGATGACATCGGTCTCGTTGATGTCGGTGGTGAAGCCGGTGCGGTAGAGCATCGAACCGGACGACTTGGCGCCGCGGTTGTCCCAGCCATTGCCCTCGCAGGCGATCGGTCCGTGCACCAGATGGGCGACATCGGTGACCGGCTGCAAGGCGATCTTGGCGCCGTCGAAGGCGCAACCGCCCGCCGCCGCGCCGGGCTGGAGCTGCTTGGTGCAGCCCTTCTTGCGTTCCTTCTCCGACTTGCCCTGGTTCTTGCCGCAGCCGGGTTCGTTGAAAACATCCTGGACAGTGCTCGACAGGCTGCTCATGGCAGGGCCACCTCCGCGCGCCGGGCAGGGACTGCCGCGGCTCTTCGTCTCATCCTCACTCAGCAGAAATCGGGCCAGCCCGGGGAATCCTTTGGCTGCCCATTGAAAACAAGGAGTTGGGATTGAAGAGGGATAGAGTGCCCATCGCCGCCGCGACAATTGGCCGGTTTGCGACACAGCCTTGTGGGCTTTGTCGGGAAACCTCTCGGACATGGCGCCAGCCGCCGGGCGGACTTTGCCCGGCGTCAGGCGGATGTCGGCCGAGGCTTGTCAACGATCGTTCGGCGGGCCGATGGTGGCGTGCCATTTGCGGCAGGACGCTACAGGGGATACGGGTATGGACACCACGCTTTCCAACGTGCAGGACCGGAAGTTTTCACTGCGCAGTTTCGGCCCGCTGTTCGAGAGGGGCATCGCCTTGCTGCCGGTGCCGTCGTACCAGCTCGGCGGTGGCCTGTAATACGGCTCAGCCCGGGGCTGTTCTTCTGGTGCTGCTTTCCGCCCCCAGCGTCACGGCGGCGGGATGGCCGAAGCCTCGCCCAGCAGGTCTTCCCGCTCGGTGCCCATCTTCAGGAACGGCAGGCAGGTGATCTGCTCCACGTAATCGCCATAGGAAACGCCCTGGTCGCGCAACACATGGGCATAGTTCCAGACTTTGGAAACGAGTTGTGCGTTGGTCATGCGGGGGTGTTGGTCGCGAACAGGTCCTGCGCGTCGGCCAGCGCCGACAGCGGGATCACCTCTACGGCATCGGACAGCGCGTAGCGGCGCTGCCCGGGGGTAAAGCACCGCGGTTCGCTGCATGAAAATCGAAAGGTAAGCTTTCGATTTTCATGCGAGCCCGCCTCGCATGCACCTGCGAGACCCGTCATCAGCCGCCGCGTCCCTGGTCGTTCAGCAAAGCAGGGCGGTGACGCTCCAGCCAGGCGCGCACTTCATCACGCAGTTCCCGCGCGCTGGCGATGCACTGCTCCACCGCGCTTCCCGGCACCGCGTCGCCCGAGTAATCGGCGACGTTGCGCTGCTTGCGCAAGGCATCGAGGGTGATGATGTCTCGCCGGTCCAGGCCGATGGTGTGGCCCAAGGTCTGGATCATTGTCATGTGGTGGCCGGGGCGGCTGGTCAGGGTGCGGTAGCCATTGGCCTGCAAGGCCGCCTTGGCCAGTCGCATGATCGCCTTGCAGGCGGCATCGAAGCGGTTTTCGGCACTGATCTGGGTGACCTCGGCGTCGGCCAGATTGCGGTCGGCGGCGCGCAATAGCCGGCCGATTGCCGCCGCGCGCTCCAGCGCCTCCTGCACGGGATAGAGCGCGCCCGCCAACTCGGCAAGCGGGACATCGCCGATCACCGTGCGGGTCAGCAGGCAGAATGAAACGAGCAGCGGGATTGACAGATTGGCGGCACGCCTGATTCCGTGCCGGCCTCGTCCCCGCCGGAACGCGTCGCGAAGCGGACAAAAGCGACAGCCCCGTTCCCCACACCCTCATGCTTTTCCACGCCAAATCAACCCATTAACCATCGGCCCCGATCTTGCTTAGGCTGCTGGGCCGGCGCCGTGCCGGCGTTGCGAGCGGCGAGACCCATGCCCATCTTCGACTTTCACTGCAATAGTTGCGGCCAGACCTTCGAGCTGTTGGTGCGCGGTGACCCGCCGGCGTGCCCACACTGCGGCAGCGCGCTCGTTGCCAAGCAGATGTCGGCGCCGAATGCGCCGGGCAGGTCGAAGGAGATCCTCGCCAGCGCGCGCCGCCAGGCAGCGCGCGAGGGGCATTTCAGCCATTACTCGCGCTCGGAAAAACCGCGCGTGTAGCGCGGCCGCGGATACCCCACGCCGCCAGGGGTGCTATGTCCACCGAAGCTCATGAGTTGCCCTCCGTCTTTTGACACCACGTGTTCTGCCGTTACCAGCAGCGGCCGCCGGGCCATCCGCGCGGCGGCCGCGGGAAGAACGGCGCGGCGCCGTTATGGTACCGCCGCGGCAAACAGTTACAGGCGAACAGTCTCGCCGAGGTCGGCATGGCGGCGACCGGCTGCCTGGGCTTTTCCAGCGCGGGGCCGCTGATGATGGTCTACCCGGCCGGCGTCTGGTGCCAGCCGAGGTCCTACCGAGGATATCGACCAGATTGTGCAAACCCATCTGGCCGGTGAGGGCATCGTCGAACGGCTGGCGGTGATCCCGAAGCGCTGAGCGGATTTCACCGCGCTGCGCGACATCACGCCGTTGCCGGAACTGGGCGTGCCGAAGCAGGCCCCCGGTGGCGGAGGGCAGCACGGGCTGCGAATTGGCGGGCTGATTCGCGGGCGCCCAACGAGAAAGGCCGCAGGGGCTTGTCCCCGCGGCCGGCTTCCATACGATCGTCGCGCCTAGCGAATGATGTCGTAGCTGTAGTCGGTCTTGGCCGGGATGATTGATCTTCCCGTCGAATGACGGACACCGGCACTACGCTATTTTTCTTGCTTCAAACTGCGCGGGGCTCATGTAGCCAAGCGACGAGTGTAAGCGGTGACGATTGTAGTAGACCTCGATGTA
>JAKFFI010000076.1:0-1603 GCA_036677085.1 Porticoccaceae bacterium | reverse complement strand
GGGGCCATGGCGAAGGCACGCAGCAGGTTGCGCCGTTCGCGGTACACCCCCTCCGGGGTGATTTCGCTGGCGGGTATGTTCAGGGCATCGCGAAGGGACATGGACGGTTTCCGTCAGGAATACACAATGACTAGAGGCGGGTACAGGGCGAAAGGTTTCGCGGGGTATTCGTCGCCTACACCCAGTTCAACACAAGTTACGTTCGGGATCGGTGGACGCAAGTGGGCAATGTCCCCGGCAGGGTGTGGCGCTCCTGCTGCGCTGCGGCATACTAGGGGTTCACCTTGCAGGTACCCCATGACACGCGTCTTCAACTTCAGTGCCGGCCCCGCGACCCTGCCGGAACCCGTGCTCCGCCAGGCCCAGGCCGAAATGCTCGACTGGAACGGCGTAGGTGCCTCCATCGTGGAAATCAGCCATCGGAGCGCCGATTTCATCGCCGTGGCCGCCGAGGCCGAAGCCGACCTGCGCAAGCTGATCGGCATTCCCGACGAGTACGTCGTGCTCTTCCTTTCCGGCGGCGCCACCACCCAGCAAGCCCTGCTGGCAATGAATTTCGCTGCGCCGGGACAGGTAGTCGACTACGTAGTCACCGGGCACTGGGGCAAGACCGCGATCAAGCAGGTCCGACCCTACGCCACGGTCAATATCGCTGCCGATGGAGAGGCCGGCGGCTTCCGGGACATCCCGGCACGCGACAGCTGGCGGCTGAACCCGGACGCGGCGTATGTGCATATCACCGCCAACGAAACCATCCATGGTGTCGAATTCCGCGATACGCCGGACGTGGGAGACGTCCCCTTGTTCGCCGATTTCAGCTCCAGCATCGCCTCCGAGCCGATCGACGTGTCGAAATACGGGGTGATCTACGCCGGTGCACAAAAGAACCTGGGGCCGGTTGGCGTGGCGGTGGTGATCATCCGCCGCGACCTGCTGGAACGCAGTGGCCAGCCACGCGCCGACATCTTCGACTACCGTTCGCACGCCGCGCGCGATTCCATGCTCAACACCCCGCCGACCTGGAACTGGTACCTGGCCGGGCTGGTGTTCAAATGGATGCTCGCTGAAGGCGGAGTCGAGGAATTCGCACGCCGCAACGCCGCCAAGGCGCAACTGGTGTACGCCGCGATCGACGGTTCCGATGGTTTCTATCGCAACCATGTCGATCCCGCAGCACGTTCGCGCATGAACATTCCTTTCTTCCTGCATGATGATGCATTGACCGCGCGCTTCGTCGCCGACTCCAGGGCGGCCGGCTTGCTGGCGCTGAAAGGGCACAAGGTGGTCGGTGGCATCCGCGCATCGCTATACAACGCGATGCCGGTGGCCGGCGCGCAGGCGCTGGTGGATTTCATGCGCGATTTCCACCAGCGCAACGGATAAACAAGAACGGAAGAGATGATGGCGACCAAGAAATCCAGCAAGCCGCAGAAGAAGATCGCCGCGAAACCGGCGAAGCAGGCACTCAAGCCAGACCTGGCCGACGTGCGCACCCGCATCGACGGCATCGACCGCCAGATCCAGTCGCTGATCGCCGATCGCGCCGCGTTCGCGCTGCAGGTCGGCAAGGCCAAGGGCAAGCTTGCCGCCGCGGTCGACTATT
>JAKFFI010000075.1:0-2256 GCA_036677085.1 Porticoccaceae bacterium | reverse complement strand
GAGATAGGGCTGGATCAGCCGTTCGCGAATCCACTGCCAGATGATGCGGGTCATCTCGTCGCCGTCGAGCTCCACGACGGGGTTTTTCACCTTGATCTTGGCCATCTCGTCCAAACCTTGCGTATTTTTTGAGTATCGAGGCGCGCCTTAGGCAAGGCACGGGCCATAGGCAACCGCGCGGATTGCGAGGCGTTGCTCTTGCTCCTAAGGAACGCCGCATGGCCGAGATCGACAAGCCCAACAGCCACCTGACAACGGTCAAGTGGCGCTTCCCTTCGGTGCATCCCGAAGGGCGCAAGTTCACCCTGATTGGCGCATTCCTGGCACTTGTGGGATTTTCCGTCCTCCCCGACCTGTTCGGCTGGCTGCTGGTGGGCGTCACGATCTGGGTCGCGGCCTTCTTCCGCGATCCGATCCGCACGACGCCGCAGGATCCCGACCTGATCGTTGCGCCGGCGGACGGGCTGGTGACGATGATCAGCCGCGTTCCGGCGCCATTGGAACTGGCCGGGGAAGGCGGACTGACCGGCGAATTCACCCGCGTGTCGATTTTTATGAGCGTGTTCGACGTTCACATTAACCGGACGCCGATCGCGGGTATCGTTCGCCGCATCACCTATGTGCCGGGCAAGTTCCTCAACGCCGATCTGGACAAGGCCAGCGAGGATAATGAGCGCCAGCATTTCCTGGTCGAGCGCGAGGACGGACTGAAAATCGGCTTCACCCAGATTGCCGGCCTCGTCGCGCGCCGGATCATGTCGTTCGTCAAGGAAGGCGATCGGGTCGTGGCGGGGGAGAGAGTCGGGCTCATCCGCTTCGGAAGCCGGGTCGATGTCTATCTTCCCGCCGGAACGGGATCGCAGGTGTTGCTGGGCCAGCGGACAATCGCCGGCGAGACCGTTCTTGGCGCCGTGGGCGTCGATCCGCAGCGCGTTGGCGCCAGCCAGTGAGCGAATATCCCGAACGGCGCGGCATAGCGTTCCGGGCGCTTGCACCCAACGCGATCACTGCGCTGGCGCTGTGCTTTGGCCTCACTGGCGTTCGGTTTGCGATTACGGAGGATTGGGCACTGGCACTGGCCTGCATCGTCGGCGCCGGCGTCCTCGACGGGCTCGACGGGCGGATCGCCCGCTTGCTGAGAGCGCAAAGCCGGTTTGGCGAGGAGCTCGACAGCCTGTCCGACAATGTCGCGTTCGGCACCGCACCGGCATTGGTGATCTTCCTCTGGTCGCTGCAAGATGCGCCGAAGTTCGGGTGGATCGCGGCGCTTGCGCTGGCGGTGAGCTGCGCGCTTCGGCTGGCCCGGTTCAACGCGCGGATCGACGCCCATGAGCAGCCGCACAAGTCGGCGGGCTTCAATACCGGCGTGCCTGCACCGGCCGGAGCGGGGCTGGCCTTTGTGCCAATCTTCCTGTGGCTGATTACCGACAACGACGTGTTCCGCAGCTGGACCCTGGTCATGCCGTGGACGCTGTTCATCGCCTTGCTCATGATCAGCAGCATCCCGACCTACAGCTGGTCGTCGATCCGCATCCGGCGGGGCTGGCGGCTGTTCGCGCTGGCCGGGGTTGGGCTACTCGGCGCCGCGCTTCTCAACGAGCCCTGGCTGACGCTGCTGGTCATATCGACGATCTATCTGGCGCTGCTGCCGTTCAGCATCGCCAGCTATGCTCAGGTCAAGCGGCGGCGCGCAGGGCAGGCGCCGCCCGCATCGGCCGCGACGCCGGATAGCGCGGGTTGAAGCGAACCATCATTGGCGGGATCGCGGATTGCCGGGCTGCCCAGCTTTGGCCCTCAAGCGCGGCGAGCATCTTGCGCCCATCGATCCTCACCATTCCGGCAAGAACCAGGATCGCAAATCCTAACAGGGCGAGGGTGGTAACGGTCGCGAGCATCGGCGGTTTTCCTTCCGTTTCGCGCTGAACAGTTCAGGAACGGCTTACGTTCCGAAACGGGCCAGCTTGTCCTTCATCCGGATAATGTTCTCTAAATGTTCTGTAACTGTCAAGCAAGGTCGTTCCTTTTCTGTTCTCGTTAGCGGCGTATTAGGCCGAAGTGCTTGAATTCCGGGGCATCATCCGTTAGGGCGCGCGGCATTCCACAGGCGGACTCACCATAGCGGTGCCGGCAATGCCGGTTACTCGGGTCCGTCGAGGCATAACCGCGAAGGAGATATCCCTATGGCGACCAATGTCGTCACCATGCAGCAATTGCTCGAAGCCGGGGCCCATTTCGGCCACCAGACCCACCGCTGGA
>JAKFFI010000074.1:0-12442 GCA_036677085.1 Porticoccaceae bacterium | reverse complement strand
CATTTCAGGTTCGAGCGAGCCGAGAAAACCCGGCCACCGACCCCAGGAGCCACACCCCCGCCAGGGTCAATCCTAACCGGCTTCCAGGGAGCCCGTCACCCTGCAAATTCGATGGTAGACCCCAATGATTCCCCCGTCGATCTCTTCCAGCCCGGAGTTAGGGATAGCCTTGCTTCCCGATCTGTCTCTGATGATCGTGGCTGAGGATAATTCGAGTTACAAACCGCGCGCGGCAGCGGGCCGGCCGGCGAAGAAAGAGTTCCGCGCACGCCAGCGCAGCCGTTGACGACATTCGGCTATTGGTCAGACTCGAGAATGCTTTTAACTTGCTTTTCCGCACCGGACGCTTTGAACCAGACGCGCTCCGAAAGCAGGTAGGCGATGACTCCCAGCGACACCAGCAACGCGGACCCAAAAATGGCGAATAAAGCCCACAATCGCGTGCGGGGGTCTTCCGTGGCCAGCAGAACAATGATCACACTGCTGCCAAAAAAACCAATAACCAACGCATGCAGAAAAAACAGGGCCAGGAGGTAGCCAGCCGATCCCTTCCGCATGGCCCGCAGAAATCTGATATAGGCGAGTACCCTTTCGTGTTTATACTGCGCCCACGCGGCTCGGAGAGCCAGAACCTGCAACAGCCGGCTCAGCGTGCGTGCAACTCCGCGTAAATTCATTTACGCCCGCTTCCGAACAACACACCGAGAACAAATCCGGTCAATCCGACAATGCCCATTGCCGTCCAGGGACGCTCTTCAACGGAATGTTCGATTTCTTTCTGCGCCCGTTTGACGTCCTTGTCGAGGCTGGATTTCAGTCCCGCCAAGTAGGGCTGCAATTCCGCCAGCGCCTGCTTGATGTCGTGCAGATCTCTTTCGACAAATGCCTTCACTTCCTTGGCTGCTGTACTGCCTTCCTTCTCCAATTGCTCAATGGCTTCGGCCAACGATGCTGGTTTGGTCATGATGATCTCCTGGTTGGTAACGATCAGGCAACAGGAATTGTTTCATTGTCACTCAGTGGTTTGTCGATCGACAGAAGCGCTCTGAAGTTTTCAGGATGTCGTCTCCCTGATAATCATCAGCCGGAAATTAACTGAACCTCGCGAACACTCCCTTGACCGGTCATTGGACAACCTGTTCGCGATAGGGGATTTGATTTGGACCAAGTCATTGCCCATTAAACACTAAATTTCCCCCTCCCACGTCTTCCACCCTCAAGTTTTCCACCTTCACGTTTTTCACCTTCACGTTTTTCACCTTCACGTTTTTCACCTTCACGTTTTTCACCTTCACGTTTTTCACCTTCAAGAGCGATGACTTCAGGCACGGCCAGGTTGCGGTGCCGGTTTCCCGTTACCGGGCCCGCGGCTCAGAAGCCGCGATAGGCTCACATCTGCAACGACTTGGTCTGCAAGTATTCATCCAGCGCGTACGGCCCGTGTTCGCGCCCATGGCCGGACTGCTTGTAGCCGCCGAAGGGCGCCATCATGTTGAAGCTGCCGCCGTTGATGACCACCTGGCCGGCGCGGATGCGTCGTGCCACGCGGCGGGCGTGATTCTCGTCCGAGGACCAGACTCCGCTCGACAGGCCGTAGACCGTGCCGTTGGCAATTGCCACGGCTTCGTCCTCGGTGTCATAGGGGATGATGCTCAACACCGGGCCGAAGATCTCTTCCTGGGCGATGGTCATGTCGGGGGAAACATTGCCGAACACCGTGGGTTTGACGAAGAAGCCCTTGGGGAGGTTGTCGGGCTGGTCCGCGCCGCCGGTGATCAGTTCCGCGCCCTCCTCGATGCCCTTGCGGATGTAGCCGCGCACCCGCTCCTGCTGGGTCTTTGAGATCAGCGGCCCGAGCTTGGCTTTGGGATCGGCGGACTGGCCCAGGGTGAAGGATTCGGCCACTTCCCGGGCTTTTGTGGCGGCGCGCTCATAGGCGGCGCGGGGTACCAGCATGCGGGTGTGGGCGGAGCAGGTCTGGCCGCTGTTGAAATAGCAGTCGTTGACGGTGCCGCGCACCGCGTCTTCGATATCGGCGTCTTCCAGAATGATGGACGCCGACTTGCCGCCCAGTTCCAGCGCCACGCGCTTGACAGTGTGCGACGCCAGCTCGGCGACGCGCTTGCCGGCGCGGGTGGAACCGGTGAAGGACACCATGTCCACCTTGGGATGGCGCGCGAGCGCCTCGCCCGCCACCGGGCCGATGCCGGTGATCAGGTTGAACACGCCGGGCGGAAAGCCGGCGCGGTGCACTTCCTCGGCCAGTACAAAGGCGGCGAGGGGCGCGACTTCGCTGGGCTTGACGATCACGGTGCAGCCGGCGGCGAGCGCCGGGCAGATCTTGGCCATGATCTGGTGCAGGGGGTAGTTCCAGGGCGTGATGGCGGCAACCACGCCCACGGGTTCTTTCACCACCAGGGAGTTTTCGATGCGCTCCTCGAAGGAGTAGTCGGCAAGAATCTTGATGAAATTGTCGATGCTGACCAGCGGCAGGCCGGCCTGGATGTTCTTGCTCATGGCGAGCGGCATGCCCACTTCGCCGGCCATGATTTCGCCCAGTTCATCGATGCGGGCAGTGAGGCCCTCGCGCAGCTTCATCAGCAGGGCGCGGCGTTCCTGGGCGGTGGTCTGACCCCAGGTCTCGAAGGCACGGGCCGCGGCTTCGACCGCGTGGTTGGCGTCGGCTTCGACGCCGTCCGGGACGCGGCCCATGACCTCCTCGGTGGAGGCGTCGATCACATCCAGGGTGCCGGTGCCGACGGGCGTCACCCAGGCACCGTCAATGTAGAACTTGTCGCGAATTATCATGGTTGGTCTCCGTCAGGGGCTGCAATCTGGTTCCGATGCTAGACCCTGGCGCGGACGACGGCAAACTCGCCGCTTGTCGAAAAGCTGCTGCGACAGCCATCTGCTTCGTTGCGCGGTGCTCGCTCCCTCGCCTATCCAGCCGATATGTCTCGGTTGCTGCGCGCCGTGCGCCTCGCAGCTGGCCGCCTCGCGACGCTTTTCAAGAAGCGGCTAGCGCGTGGCGCCGGCCTCTCGCCACTTGGCGATGCCGGCGGCATCGAGCCCGAGCCACTCGGCCAACACCTGGTCGGTGTGCTGCCCGAGGGTCGGCGCGGGATCGAAGGTGGCGGGATCGCTGCGCGAGAGCTTGATCGGATTGCCCGGCGCATGGGTGCGCCCACCGTCGGGATGGCCGACCTCGACCACCATTTCGCGGTGGCGCACCTGGGGATCGGCGAGCGCCTGGCTGAAGGTGTTCATGGGCGCGCAGGGAATGCGCACGGCTTCCAGTCGTTCGAGCCAATACGCGTTGGTGTTGGTCGCGAAGATCTCGCCCACCCGGCCCTCGATCAAGGCCTTGTTGGCGAGCCGGCCGGGCTGGTGATCGAACGCGGGTTGGCGCAGATCGTCGGCGCCGAGCACTTCCAGCAGGCTCTGCCAGAAATCGTCGAAGATCACCGCGATCACGATGAAGCCGTCGCGGGTGCGAAAGCTGTTGTAGGGCACATGGACGAAATGGGAGTTGCCGATGGGCTGGGGATCTTCGCCCGACAGAAAATACATGGTGGCCATGTAGCTCATCATGGCGATCTGGCCGTCCAGCATGGAGATGTCGAGATGCTGGCCGAGGCCGCTGCGCGCGCGCTCGTAGAGGGCGGTGAGGATGCCCACCAGCCCGAACAGGCTGCCGCCGAGATCGGCGATCGGCAGCCCCGAGCGCAGCGGATGCGCGGCATCGCTGCCGGTGATGGACATGTTGCCGCCATAGGCCTGCACCACCTGGTCGAAGGCGGTGCGGTTGCGTCCCGGGCCGGTCTCGCCGAACCCGGTCACCGAGCAGGTGATGATGCGCGGGTTGATGGCCGCCAGGCGGTCGTGGTCGATACCGAGCTTGGCGGTGACGCCGACGCTGAAGTTGTCGCACACGATGTCGGCCTGGGCGACCAGCTCGTAAAAGAGTTCGCGCCCGGCGGCGGTCTTGAGATCGATGACCAGGCTTTTCTTGTTGCGCGACAGGCACAGGAAATAGGCACCCATGCCGGCAATGGAGTGTTTGGGATCGCGGGCCAGCAGGCTGCGGGTGCGCTCGCCTTCGGGCGGCTCCACCTTGACCACTTCGGCGCCGAGATCGGCGAGCGTCATGGTGGCGAAGGGACCGGAAAGGATATGGGTCAGATCGAGGACGCGGACGCCCGCGAGGGGTTTGGACATGGCGCCGGCCCGTGCGTGATTGGGGCCGGCATTGTGGCATCAAGTCGGAACCGGCAAAACCCGGCGGCGGTGGCTGGCGTCAGCCGCGGGCTTCAGGTCTGCAACAGTTCCTCGGGAGGCTGTTCGCAGTCGAGCTTTTTGCCGAGCAGCACGCCGATGGGTTCGAGCAGAAACGCGTCGTCTTCGCAGGCAAAACTGATCGAGGTGCCGGTTTTGCCGGCACGGCCGGTGCGCCCGATGCGGTGGACATAGTCCTCGGGCTCCTCCGGCAATGTGTAGTTGATGACGTGGCTGATGCCGTCGACATGGAGCCCGCGCCCGGCCACGTCGGTGGCGACCAGTACCTTGAGCTTGCCACTTTTGAACGCATCGAGCGTGCGCACGCGCTGGTTCTGGGCGACCTCTCCGGACAGCAGTCCCGCCTCGATCCCCGCGGCGCGCAGACGCTCCTGGAGCTTGCGGCACTGATCGCGGCGATTGGCGAAGACGATGGCGCTCTCCACTTCGGGGTCGCGCAGCAGATTGCGCAGCAGCGCGAATTTCTTGCGGGTCTCGGTGATGTATACCTTCTGGTCCACCGACTCGGCCGCCACCCGCTCGGGCTCGATCTCGACGAACACGGGGCGCTCGGTCCACTGCTCCGCCAAGCGATGGACGTCGTCGGTGAAGGTCGCGGAAAACATCAGGGTCTGGCGGTGCTCGGCCTTGTTGGGGGTCAGGCGGACGATGCGCCGCACCTGGGGAATGAAACCCATGTCCAGCATGCGGTCGGCTTCGTCGATCACCAGAATCTCGGCCTGATCGAGGTAGACGTCGCGGCTGTTGCAGAAATCGAGCAGGCGTCCGGGCGTCGCCACCAGGATGTCGCAGTGGCGCTGATGCAGGTGCTGGCGCTGCTTGTCGTAATCCATGCCGCCGACCAGGGTGTGAACCTCGAGATCGGTGTACTTGCACAGGTCCTTGGCGTCCTGGGCGATCTGCATCACCAGCTCCCGCGTCGGGGCGATCACCAGCGAGCGCGCCTCGCCGGCAAAACGTTCGCCTTCGACCGGGTTGTTCAGCAGGTCGGTGATGATGGTGATCAGGAAAGCCGCGGTTTTGCCGGTACCGGTCTGGGCTTTACCCACCACGTCATGGCCGCGCAACGCAAAGGGCAGCGCGCGCGCCTGGATCGGCGAACAGTAGCGAAACCCCAGATCGGCGATGGCGTGCAGCAAAACCGGTGCGAGATCCAGATCCTGAAACCGCACCATGCCCACCTGGGGCTCAACGGCGAACTCGTCCGGATTCCAATCCACTGTCGCGGCGGTGGCGGCCTGGTCGGCGCGATTGCCGCGCCCACGGGGGCGGCGGCCGGATCCGGTGGCCGCCGGGCTCGATTGCTGGGGATCATTCATGCTGGAAATTATTCACGACTCCAGTTGCGGCCGCCTGCGGGATGCGAAAGGCGGCGGGATCGAAAATCGGCAGGATTGTAGCACGGGGGTCGAGCCGGACCGGCCCGCTCAATCGGTGGCAATCGCGCCGGTGCGCCGGGCCAGCCAATAATCGAGGCTGACGTAACGACCACCCCCGGAGAAAAACAGGCTGAGCAGCATGATGAAGTAGGTGGCGGCAAACTCGATGCCGTTGTTGAGCACCACGAAAGTGCCTTTTTCCGTCAACCAGTCGTAGTTGCCGTGCTCCCGCAACAGGTTGCGGGCCGCGCCCACCCGCTGCCCCACTTCAACGCTGTTCTCCAGACTCCGCTCAGCGGCCGGTATGCCCACCATCGCCAGCACCTTGGCGGTGCTGGTATCGGGATCGCCGGGTGCGATGGCGAACCAGCCATGCTGCCAGTGCACCGTGGTGGTAGCGACCACCATGGTGATCATCAGGGGCAGCGCGAACCAGCGCACCGCGAGGCCGAGCAACAGTGCGAGCCCTCCGAACAACTCGGCGCTCGCGGCCAGCGCCACCATCAGCGTCGGGGCCGGCAGCCCAAGTCCCCAGTCCGGATTGCCGAACCAGGCGACCATGTCGTCCCAGTTGTGAAACTTGTGCAACCCGACCGCGATCATGATCGGCGCGAGATAGAGCCTCAGCAGCAGCGGGGGCAGGCCGTCTAGATGGCGCAGACGCCGGAACAGTTGCTGATGCAGTTTGCCGTAGGTGGTGATCAGTGCGGACATTGGCGACACTCCGGTCAGGTGGTGTTGGCTCATGTGGTATTGGTTCATCTGGTGGTAATGCGGCGGCAGAAATCCCTGCGGCGCGGTGACCGTGGCGAAATCAACGAGGAAACACCGGGTTCTGTGCCTCGGCTTTCGCGTAGTAGCGGTCGAGGGGTTCGGATTGGCCGAATTCGGTGACGATGCGGGCGTGACTGCGCTGTAGATGCCGCGGACTGCGCACGCCGCAGCTGTGGGCAATCACACCCACTTCGTGGACCAGATTGGCGACGTAATGGGCGACGCGCGCCGCCTTGTCGGCGGGGTCCAGTCCGCGCTGCAAGTCCGGGTTGTGGGTGGTCACTCCGGTCGGGCAGGTGTTGCGATTGCATTGCATCGCCTGGATGCAGCCCAGCGCGAACATGAAACCCCGCGCGGATACCACAAAATCAGCGCCCACGCACAGCGCCCAGGCCACGTCGACGGGCAGGATGAGCTTGCCCGCCGCGATGACCCGGATGCGCTCCCGCAGCCCGTACTCGCGCAGCGTGTCCACCACCGCGGGCAGGGTCTCGCGAATACCCAGCCCGGCATGATCCATGAGACTCTGGGGCGCCGCGCCGCTGCCGCCGTCGCCGCTGTCGAGCGTGATGAAATCCGGCGCGGCCTGCGCCAGCCCGCGACGCAGCACCGCCCGACAGAACTCGTCGAGAAACCCGCTACCGCCGATCACCAGCTTGACACCGACGGGCTTGCCGGTGACCGCGCGAATGTGGCCGATCATGTCGAGCAACTGCTCGACATTGCGCACTTCGCGATGACCGTTGGGGCTGATGGAATCCTGCCCGACCGGAATGCCGCGAATACGCGCGACCTCTTCGGTTACCTTGATTCCCGGCAGGATGCCGCCCTTGCCGGGTTTCGCACCCTGGCTCAGCTTCAGCTCGAACATTTTTATTTGTTTGTGTGCGGCGAGTTCGCGCAGGCGCTCGTAGCTGAGGTGCCCCTGGGCATCACGCACACCGTATTTGGCGGTGCCGATCTGAAATACCAGATCGCAGCCGCCATCGAGGTGATAGGGAGAAAGCCCGCCCTCGCCAGTATTGAGCCAGCACCCGGCGCGCGCGGCACCTCCCGACAGGGCCAGGGTCGCCACTTTCGAAATGGCGCCATAGCTCAGCGCGGATACATTGAAGAACGACGGCGCCAGGTAGGGATTGGCGCAGTGCGGACCTATCAGCAGCGGATCGGCCGTCACCGCATCCTCTTCCAGGGTGGGAAAGACGTCCGGTACAAAGAGCACGGAGCCAGGCGCTGTCAGGTTGACCGTGGAACCAAACGCGAGGGTGCTGTCGACATTCTTGGCGGCGCGATAGACCCAGGTGCGCTGCGCGCGGTTGAACGGCATTTCCTCGCGATCCATCGCGTAGAAATACTGGCGCAAGAAATGTCCGAGATGCTCGAAGCAATAGCGAAAGCGCCCGATCACCGGGAAGTTGCGGCGGATCGCGTGGCGCTTCTGGCGCACATCCTGGATGTACATCCACAGGACCGCCAGCACACCCATGACCAGCAGGGCGAGCACGCCCACCGCGAACAACTGCAACCCCAGCATCCAGACCGACAACCCGTTACCCGCCATGCATTCCTCAATTGTGTCGTTGTGTTGTTGTGTCGTTCGCCAATCGCCGCCCGCTGAGTCCCGAGTGCGGTCCGTCGGTCGCCTGACGACTCGACAGCCGCTTGGCAGCGCCCGGGGGGATGGCTATCATCCACCGATGTCAACGCCCCCATCCAGACCCGCCGCTATCGACCCTCGTCGTTCACGGCGCACCCGCTTCATCGCGTTGGCCAAAGTCTATGACCATGCCAGCCGCAAGGTGATCGGTTACCTGGGCGATATCGCCACCGGCGGCATGATGCTGCATGCGCATGACAAACTGCCCATGCCGGGTTCGCGTCTGGTTACCATTCACCTGCCCCATCCCGACAAGGGCATGGTGGCCATTGACGCCGGGATCCGGGTCGCCTGGCAACACAAGGATCCCGGCGGCTTGCGGCAGCGGCATATCGGCTGCGAGTTCGTTGCCCTGGATCCCACTGACCGCCTGCTGCTGTTGCAGACCGCGCGCGCCTACGGCATCGCCTAGCCGCTTGTTGTAAAACTGCTGTGGCGGCCATCTGCTTCGTTGCGCGGCCAACCCTTCCTTTACCTCGATAATAGCCTTCCCTTCCGCGTTTTCTTCCTCCGCATTGCGTCGCCACCACGGCTTGGCCTGGAGTCGCGGAACCAGGTCCGTTGCCGGAAACCGACGGGGCCGGACCCGCATCGGGAGGCGCTGTGCATTGGCGTCGCGCTGGTCTATAGTCAGCCAAACATAAGCACCGCTTACACCAAACTGGCTACAACATAACAAGGGGCCTACCCCTGAGGCATTGCGACCATAACTGACAACCGCCGCTTCAGGTTACGCCGGCCCCCTTACCGGGAGGTTTTCAATGACGCAATTCGACACCATCATCAAGAACGGCACCATCTTCGACGGCACCCGCATTCCGCGCTACCGCGCCGATATCGGCATCAAGGACGGCATCATCTCCAAGATCGGCCGCCTCGACGCCAAGGACGCCGGCAAGGTGATCGACGCCGAAGGCAAGCATGTCTGCCCTGGCTTCATCGATCTTCACACCCACTACGACGCCCAACTGTTCTGGGACCCCTACTGCACGCTGTCCGGCTGGCACGGCATCACCTCGGTGGTGATCGGCAACTGCGGGTTCGGCTTCGCGCCGGTGGCGCCCGAGTTGCGCGAGCGCTCCATGCTGTCGATGACGCGCGTCGAGGCCATCCCCTTCGAATCCATGAAAGCGGGCATGCCCTGGGACTGGGTGACCTTCCCGGACTATCTCGACAGTATCGACCGCACCCCCAAGGCGATCAACATCCTGCCCTACGTCCCGGTCGCGCCCTTGCTGACCTGGGTAATGGGAATAGAGCGAGCGAAGGCCGGCGCCCTGCCGACCGCCGAAGAAGAGGCCGAAATCTGCCGCCTGCTGGAAGAAGCCATGGACGCCGGCGGCTGCGGCTGGTCGGCGCAACGCCTGGCACCGGGCTGCGGCGCCGACGTGCAGCGGGATTTCGACGGCACCCCGATGCCCACTGACGTCATGCACGACGAGACCTGCATTGCGCTCGCCAAGGTGCTGGCCAAGCGCAACGAGGGCTTTATCCAGATGACCATGCTGAGCGGCAACGATCCCGCGAAGGATCGGGCCCACATGGAAGAAGTCGCCGCCGTCAGCGGCCGTCCGCTGCTCTACAACGTGGTGCAGGCCGTGGCCAGCGACCCCGAAATCCACCGCAGCACATTGCGCTGGCTGGCCGAATGCCACGCGCGCGGCAACAAGGTCTACGGCCAGGGGCTCACCACGGATTCCGGGTTCACCTTCTCCCTCGACGAATGGAACCTGTGGGACGATTCTCCCGCCTGGCGTCACGTCACCACCGGCACCGTCGAAGAACGGCTGGCGAAAATGGCCGATCCGGCCTTGCGGCAATCGCTGAAGGACAATCCGCCGGGCATCGCCGCCACCGGGCCGATCGAAGAGACCGTGCTGGTGCGCACGCACTCGGACAAGTTCAACGAATTCAAGGACCACAAGCTCAGCCTGATCGCGCAGAAGACCGGCAAGCATCCAATCGATGCGATGCTCGACATCGCCGTCGGCACCAACCTCAAGGCGGAGTTCTTCGCCACCCTGCCCAACGCCGGCAACCTCCAGTACATGAAGGAGATCATCGACGATCCCTATGTCACCTTCGGCGTTTCCGATGGCGGCGCCCACACTCGCTTCCTGACCGCGGGCCGCTATCCCACGGAAGCGATCGCCAAGTACGTGCGCGAGCACAAGATGCTGTCCCTGGAAGAAGTTCACTGGCGGCTGAGCGCACTGCCGGCGGCCCTTGCCGGCTTCAACAACCGCGGCCAGCTCAAGGTGGGCGCGCCGGCGGACATCGTGATTTACGACTACGAGAAACTCGAAGCGCTGCCGGCCGAGATCACCCACGACATGCCGGCCGGCGAGTGGCGTCGCGTCCAGCGCGCCAAGGGCTACGACTATGTGCTGGTCAACGGCCAGGTCACCATCGACCATGACCAACAGACCAACACCTACTCGGGCCGTCTGCTGCGCCACGGCGACGGCTGAAGCCGCGCTCAGGCACCATGTTGTCTGGAACCCGGCCGCAAAGCCGGGTTTTTTATTGCCCGCGCATGATGCGGATCTGTTCGCTCAGGACATCCTCCGGCAAACCGCTTTCGAGCGTCAGCCGATCCACCAGGTGACCGTAGCGCGCCTTGATCTGGTGGGCGACCTGACGCGGTTCGCCCACCACGGCGAAGGTTTCCAGCATTTCATCGCTGATCAGCTCCGGCATCCGGTCCCAGCCATTGTTTTTTGACAGCTGATTGAGCTTGGGTTGCAGATCCTGCCAGCCGTGGCATTCCAGCACCGGGCGATAGGCCGGCGTCGAGCCGTAGAAGGCGATCCGGTACTTGACGCGCTGTTTGGCGGCCTCGAACTCCGCCTCGGTGCGGCCGGTGACCACGAAGGGCGGGAACGACACCTCGAAACTCTCGCGAGGCCGGCCGCGCTCCGCGAGCGTGGCACGAATGCGCGGCAGGATTTCTTCCTCCAGATATTTCGGCGTGCAAAACGTGTGGATGAGGATGCCGTCGGCTTCGCGCGCGGCGGCGTTGATCATCAGTGGACCCACGGCCGCCATCACGACCCTGGGGCGGCCGTACTGGGTGTTGAGGGGGGTGAAATCCGGCGTCATCAGCGTGTGACGGTAGCACTCGCCGCGAAAATTGAGCGGCTTGCCGTCGTACCAGCAATCCCAGATGGCGTGCAGCGCACGGATGAATTCCGCCATCTGCTGCGCCGGCCCGTGCCAGGGCATGCCGAAGCGTTTGGTGATATGCGCCTGGATCTGCGATCCCAGTCCGAGCGTGAAACGGCCGCGGGAATAGACATTGAGATCGTGCGCGGTATAGGCGGTCGTCATCGGACTGCGCGCAAAGGCCACGGCGATCCCGGTGCGCAGTTCGATCCGCTGGGTGGCCGCCGCGCCCATGCCCACCACCAGAAACGGGTCGTTGCGGATCTCGGCGGTGACCACACCGTCGAAACCCAGGCGTTCGCGTGCCTGAAATTCCGTCTGGATCGCCGCGATGTCATCGAGCCGGTCGCCGAAACTGAAACTGCTGTCGATTTTCATGGTGCCCCCGTCGTCATGATGATTTTTGGATGGCCCATGTTAGGCCACACGCCCGCCGGTAACCCGTTCACAGCCCGCCAGGTCGCGCCAGGTCCGCACCTCCCGCAGCACGGCGGCACAACACTCGCGCACCGCCGCGCCCTGGGTACTGCCGTGCTCCAGCAGCAGCCAGCCGCCGGGGCACAGATGCGATGGCGCCCCGGCGCTGATCGCGCGCAGCGCGGCCATGCCAGCGTCGGCGGCGACCAGGGACGCACGCGGCTCGAAGCGCACATCACCGCGCGCGAGATGGGGATCGGCTACGTCGATATAGGGCGGATTAGCGACGATCAGGTGATAACGGTCGGTCTCTCCGACCAGCCAGTCCCCGTGGCGGAACCGCGCGTTGCCGAGCTGGAGCGCCGCCCGGTTTGCCTCGGCCACGGCGAGCGCGGCGGCGGAGCTGTCGATCCCGGTGATCTGCCAGGCCGGCCGCTCCCGGGCCAGTGCGAGGCCGATGGCGCCGCTGCCGGTGCCCAGATCCAGCACCCGCGCGGCCGGCTCCGTGACCAGCGCGAGGGCCAGCTCCACCAGCAGTTCGGTTTCCGGGCGCGGAATCAGGGTCGCCGGCGAGACCATGAGCCGCAAGGTCCAGAACTCCTGTTCGCCCAGGATATAAGCCATCGGCTCGCCGCCCTTGCGGCGCTCGAACAGGGTCGTAAACGCGGTCGACTGGGCCGCAGTCAGCTCGGTTTCCGCATGCGCGTAGAGAAATGCGCGCCCCCGCTCCAGCACCTTGCACAAGAGCAATTCG
>JAKFFI010000073.1:0-2075 GCA_036677085.1 Porticoccaceae bacterium | reverse complement strand
GGCATAGACCAGGACGTTGCTCGGGTGCCCGTAGAGGCGTGAATCCGCGCCCGGCAGGTTTGCGCAGAAATCCTTCAGCCGCTCGGTGTCCATGCAGAATCCGCCGCCATGCCCGGGCCCCGGGAAGGACGCAAGTGTAACGAGCGATTATCTACGCGCGGCGTGCGACCCTATGTCGGGCAACCCTTCGAGGAGTCGTCATGGACGTGGGAATGATCGGTCTGGGCCGCATGGGCGCGAACATGGCGCAACGCCTGCGGCGCGGTGGACATCGGGCGGTGGGTTTCGATCCCAACCCGGACGCACGGACGCGAGCGGCGGCGGAAGGCATCGAACCAGCGTCGTCGCTTGCCGAACTCGTCGGCGAGCTCACCACGCCGCGCGTGCTGTGGCTGATGGTGCCGGCGGGCCAGGTGGTGGACGACACCTTGGCGCAGCTGCTTCCACTGCTGGCGAGCGACGATGTGGTCGTCGATGGCGGCAACTCGTTCTACAAGGACACCCTTCGCCGCGCGGTGATGCTCGCCGGACGTGGCATCCACTACGTCGATTGCGGCACCAGCGGCGGGGTGTGGGGACTGGCCGAAGGCTATAGCTTGATGATCGGTGGCGACGAAGCCGCGGTGACCCGGTTGCATCCGTTGTTCGCCACGCTCGCGCCGGCACCGGATCGGGGTTGGGGCAGGGTGGGTCCCGGTGGTGCCGGCCATTTCACCAAGATGGTCCACAACGGCATCGAATACGGGCTGATGCAAGCCTATGCCGAAGGCTTCGCGATCATGCAGCGCAAGGCCGATTTCGCCCTGGACCTGGCCCAGGTTGCCGAGATCTGGCGCCATGGCAGCGTGGTGCGCTCGTGGCTGCTCGACCTGGGTGCGGATGCATTGAAGGAGAATCCGGCGCTCGATGGCATCGCGCCCTATGTGGAGGATTCCGGCGAAGGCCGCTGGACCGCCGCCGAGGCCATCGACCTCAATGTCTCCGCACCGGTGATCACCTTGTCGCTGCTGGAACGGTTGCGTTCGCGCGAGGACGATTCCTTCGCCGACAAGTTGCTGGCGGCGATGCGCAATCAGTTTGGCGGGCATCGCATCAAGCGGGAATAAGCCCCGCTCCTGCGCCACGACGCCGTTTTCCCTCCGCGTCTCCCCGGTTTCATCGCCCCCAGCCGGGTTCCGTCGCCCGGCGCTATCCGATGGGCAGGACCTCGGCTAGTCTCCACCGCAATCCAGCACGGCGGAACTCCCAGTGAAAACCAGCTTCTTCTTCATCGTCCGCCTGACCATTGCCTGGTTCGCCGCCATGATCGTGGCGCTGATCCTGTGGACCGGGATTTTCGATGGCGATGGCCCGAACGGGATCTTCGTACTGGCCGGCTTCATCACCCTGGGCTTCGTCATCGCCAGCGGCTTCTCGCATATCAAGCGGGTGCGCCTCATCACCGGGCAGGTGGATCCCGGCATGCTGGCCAACCGCCAGCGCCGCCAGATCGAGATCCCGCTGGAAGCCGGCGAAGCCTTCGACATCGTCGATGCGACCATCCGCGAACTGCCTCGCACCGAGGACATCGACAGCGCGCGCGACAGCCTGCAGGTGCGGGCCAAGGTCACGCGCGTCAATCCCTACAGCAACAAGTCGCCGGGGCGGTTCAATCCGCTGTACTGGATCCACATCAAGCGCAACCAGATCCTGGCCACGGTTACCCCGGGTGCGGACGCCAGCAGCGTGACCCTGGTGTGCGAGCCGGAAAGCGGAGCGTGGAGCGACTGGTTCAACGTCGACGACGGCACCAACCTGGAGAATGCCGAGGCGATTACCCGCGCCATCACCCGCCGCATCGCCGACCGCCGCCGCAGCGAGCAAGCCGCCGCCCAGCAGACCGTCACCGAAAAGGAACTGACCGTCGCCAAGCTGAGCCTGCTGCATGCGCAGGTGGAACCGCATTTCCTCTACAACACCCTGGCCAGCGCGCAGTACCTGACCCGCAGCGATCCGGCGCGCGCCGACGAGATGCTCGGGAACCTCATTACCTACCTGCGGCATTCGCTGCCGCGCACCGAGGATTCGCTGTCCAC
>JAKFFI010000072.1:0-2760 GCA_036677085.1 Porticoccaceae bacterium | reverse complement strand
AAGCACGCCAGCTGCCTGGTCAATCCGCGCGCCTGCGCCGAGACCGAGCTGAACTACACCAAGACCTTCGCGCCCAAGCGCGTGGCCGTGGTCGGCGCGGGACCCGCCGGCATGGCCTGCGCCACGGTGGCGGCCGAACGCGGCCACCGGGTGACCCTGTTCGACGCCGCCGACGAGATCGGCGGCCAGTTCAACTACGCAAAGAAGATCCCGGGCAAGGAAGAATTCCACGAGACGCTGCGCTACTTCCGCCACAAGCTGGAGGAAACCGGCGTGGCGCTGAAACTCTCCACGCCGGTCACCGCAGGGATGCTGAGCGATTTCGACGAAGTGGTGCTGGCCACCGGCATCACCCCGCGGCGGGTGGATTTCCCCGGAGTGGACCACGCCAAGGTGCTCAGTTACGTGGACGTGCTCAGCGGTCGTGCCCAGGTAGGCAGGCGCGCGGCGCTGATCGGCGCGGGCGGCATAGGTTTCGACGTGGCCGAGTACCTGGTCCACGAGGGCGAGTCTCCAACTCTGGACCCGGCTCGCTGGATGGCCGAATGGGGCGTTGACCCGACCTTCGAGGCCCGCGGCAGCCTGGTCCCGGCCCGGCCCGAGCCACCCGTCCGCGAGGTCTGGCTGCTGCAGCGCTCGCCCGGCAAGCCCGGCGCCCGGCTGGGCAAGACCAGTGGCTGGGTCCATCGGGCCACACTGAAGGCCAAGCGGGTGCAGATGCTGGGCGGAGTCGAATACCTGGGCGTGGACGACACCGGCCTGAAGATCCGAATCGGCGGGGTCGAACAGACCCTGCCGGTGGACCACGTGGTGATCTGCGCCGGTCAGGAACCTCGCCGCGACCTGCAGGCCGACTTGCAGGCGGCGGGCAAGACCCCGCACCTGATCGGCGGTGCGGACGCGGCTGCGGAGCTCGACGCCAAGCGCGCCATCGACCAGGGCAGCCGCCTCGCTGCCGCGTTCTGATGCATATATATGCGGCGGCGCAACGCCGCCGATAGCGCTTCCGCCGAGCGGTTCCCGAGTAAAAACTCAATTCAAAATCAATCACTTAGCCTGAATGTCAAGCAGGCGTATTCAGGTGACGTTGGGTATTGGGCCCTTACCTTGCGCCAACTTTCCGGCCCGCCACTCCCTCATTGGCAGGCCATACCGGCCCCAGATGCATCACTTGCCGGTCCCGGGCAGCTCGACGGAATAGCTGCCTCCCCATGACGCCCTGACACCGTGTCCCTAGAAACCGCACCTTCCCCATGGGAGGCGCGTGGACGCGGTCAAGACGAAGCAAGGAGTTCCCCCGCAATGAAACTGGCATGGATTCTCTGGCTGTCGCAAATGCTGCCTCAGCCGGCCGCCGATTCGCTCTGCCTCAGCACCACCGTGTACCTGGAAGCCCGCGACCAGACCGTGCGCGGCCAGCAGGCCGTGGCCGAGGTCGCCCTGCGCCGTCTCGACAGCGGTCTGTGGGGTGATTCGATGTGCGACGTGGTCACCGCGCGCAAGCAGTTCGCCCCGACCATCGTCGCCCCCGGCACCCGCCTGCAGAACCCGGAAGCCTGGGCCAAGTCGATCAATGTGGCGCTCAACGCCGAGCGCAACTGGGCCCTGCCGCCCGGCCAGCGCAAGGAGATCGTGCCCGGCGCCAGCCACTTCATGGCCCACGCCATCGCCAGCCCCAGTTGGCGCAACGCCTACCAGGTGGCCACGATCGGCGACCACACCTTCCTGCGCGTGCAGAAGCTCAAGCCGCGATCCTCGTAAGACATAGCCTTCCGCTTCGCGATTTATTAGAAGCCGAAACGGGCCGGGGAGTGTTCCCGGTCCGTTTTTTTATTGGGCGGACTCGAATGAAACCCTGCGCTGACCAGTCGCCCGTAACGTTTATCGCCAGCCCATTCGGATTTTTCCTACACGCCAGCGCGCCATACACCGACTGTATCTTCCAGGCGGGTCGGCCAACCTAATCCCGCAAGGAATGCCGCCACGCACAAGGAACAGAGTGCCGTGTTGAACCAAGCAGCAAAGCCGATCGCGCGCTTTCCTGCGCTTGTGGGACCTCGCCATGAAACGTTCCCTGTTGGTACTTCGCCCCTCGTACGAAGGCTGGAAACTGCTGGACAACGGCAAGCCGGTATTCTGGTTTCCCGAAAAGAAAGCGGCCCTTGAAGTGGCCAACACCATCGCCGAAGCCCGGTATATCTATTCCAGCAAGCCCACCGGAGTCGAGGTGGAAAGCGAGGAAGACGAGGGCATGGTGCCGGAGCGCATCAGCTCCTATGGCTGACGGGCGACCGTGATGCGCTTCCTCCCCCCTGGATTCTCATATCCATCAATAACTTGTGCGTGTCCGGCTACGCCTGCACCTGATCCAACAACTGCTTTACATTTCGCGCCGGCCGGGGAAATAAGCTGCGCTTCCGACCATGGAGCCGTTGCATGCGTAGCCTGAGCGCCCTGCTGGTGGTGGTGTTGGCCTGCCTGGCTCCCGTGGCACGCGCGGCCAGCCCGGTCACTTCAGTGCCGGATCTGGATATCTCGCGCTATGCCGGTCAGTGGTACGAGATCGCACGCTTGCCGGTTTCCTTCCAGGACAAATGCACCGCCGACATCACCGCCGCTTATACCCTCCGCGAAGACACCCGGATCGGAGTAAGCAACTCCTGCCGCACCGCGGATGGCATGACCACAGTTGCCGAAGGCCTGGCGCGGCCGGTGACGGGCCACCCCGGCCGCCTGGAAGTCAGGTTCGCCCCCGACTGG
>JAKFFI010000071.1:0-2343 GCA_036677085.1 Porticoccaceae bacterium | reverse complement strand
CGGATCGCGGCGCACTATGGCATCCAACATCACGTGCGGCGCGTGACGCGCGAAGAATTCAACGCCGATCTGCCGCGCATTCTCGATGCGATGGATCAGCCCAGCATCGACGGTATCAATACCTGGTACGCCAGCAAGGCGGTGGCCGAACACGGGCTGAAGGTGGTGGTGTCGGGCCTGGGTGGTGACGAGCTGTTCCAGGGATATTCGAGCTTCGATCGTTTACCGCGGTTGGTGTCGCGCTGGCGCAGGTGGTCGCGCCTCCCCGGTGCAATGGCGCTGGCACAGGCTGCGGCCAATGCGCAGGCGCGGCGTAGCGGCAAGCCCAGGTGGCACTATATGCCGCAGTGGACGCGTACGCTGCCGGGAGCCTGGTGGGGCAGTCGAGGCTTGTTTGCGCCCTCTGATCTTGCCGAGCTGATGGAGCCCGATATGGCAAGGCGGGCTTTGGAGGGGTTCGATCCGGAGCGCTGGGTCGACGACATGAGCGGAGCGCTGCCCGGCGATGCTCGCCTTGCCTTGGGCCAGATCGAATCCTCCACATACATGCGCAACCAGTTACTGCGCGACAGCGACTGGGCCAGCATGGACCATAGCGTCGAACTGCGTACGCCGCTGGTGGACTCCTGGTTGCTGGCCGAACTTCAACCACTGCTTTCGTCGTTCGGGCGGTTCCCGAACAAGTCCCTGCTCGCAGGCGCGCCTGTCAAGCCATTGCCCGAGGAGATCATGCGGCGGCGCAAGACCGGATTCGGCATTCCGATAGCGCAGTGGCTGGCACCGGCTGGAAACAAAGGCGGCTCGGTCGAAATGGACAGCCGTGACTGGGCGCGGCGCGTGGTCACGGCATATGAAGGTGCCGGATGAAGCTGGTTCACGTCGTGCCGCACGTCGACAAAGAAGCATCGGGCCCCTCGTACTCGGTGCCGCGCCTGTGCCAGAGCCTGGCGGCGCGAGGACATGAAGTCGAATTGTCGTGCCTGGCTGCCCGTGGCGAAATTCCGGGTGTGGTACTGGATGTGCACCCGCAATGGCCCATACCGAAGCGCTTTGCGGTGTCGTTCGGTCATGCCAGAGCACTGCGCCACAAGGCGCAACGCGCGGATATCGTGCACAACCACAGTCTATGGTCGATGGTGAACATAGCGGCAGGTTGGGTGGTGCCCGGCGAGCACGCCAAGCTGGTGACGTCGCCCCGCGGGACACTGTCTCCGTGGGCGCTTTCGCGTTCGAAGGCGATCAAGCGGGTCCTGTGGCCATTGCAACGTCGGGCACTGGCGAAGGCGGACTTGCTGCATGCGACCAGCGAGGGGGAGCTGGCGCAGATCCGTGCACTGGGATTTACATCGCCGGTCGCGGTGATCCCCAATGGTATCGATTTGCCGGAGGTGGCCGGTTCGAAGCCGATACCCGGTCTTCGTACCCTGTTGTTCCTGGGTCGCATCCACCCGACGAAATGCGTGGACCGGTTGCTGCAAGCCTGGAAAACATTGCAAGAGCACCATCTGGGTTGGCGTCTGGTGATTGCAGGCCCCGGCGATCCGGCGTATATGCAGGATCTCCATGCAATGGCGGCATCGCTGGCGCTGGAACGGATCCATTTCGCGGGTCCGGCCTATGGTGTGGACAAGTTCCGTGCTTATCGAGAGGCCGAGTTGTTCGTGCTGCCAAGCCACTCCGAAAATTTCGGCATGGCCGTGGCGGAGGCCTTGGCACATGGCTGTCCGGCCGTTGTCAGTCGGGGTGCACCGTGGGCGGGCCTGGAAGCCGAGGGTTGTGGATGGTGGGTCGATCACTCAGTTGGGCCACTGACGGCGGCGCTGCACGAAGCAATGGCATTGTCTCCTCCGCAATTGGCAGACATGGGCCTGAAGGGCCGCGAATGGATGGCACGCGACTTCGGATGGGATTCTGTGGCGCGACGCATGGAGAACGCCTATCGCTGGATTCTCCACGGCGGTGATCGCCCGGATAGTGTGCAACTTGACTGAAACAAGCAGGGGTTCCCATGGTTCCACGTAGGGTCAAGGCGCTTTACTACGCGCTACTTTCGCCCGTGATGCGTATCAATGCCGTGCGGCATCGGCTCATGCCTGCAGCATTGAGGAGGTCGCGGCTTGCGCATCTCGGGCCGGGTCAGCGCAATTACCTTCCCGGCTGGATCAACGTGGACGCCAACATGGTGTCGTCCAGGCCCGACGTATGGGCGGACATGCGGTTCAAGCTGCCGTTCCCCGACAACTCGCTCGACGCAGTCTATTCCCACCACATGATCGAGCATCTGCCCGACCTGGACTTCCATTTCGGGGACATGTTCCGTTGCCTGCGATCCGGTGGCGTCAT
>JAKFFI010000070.1:0-1612 GCA_036677085.1 Porticoccaceae bacterium | reverse complement strand
GATCACCCTGCTTGTGCCGGATCCGATCCCACTGGTGGACGAGATCCTGCTGGGTTTGGGCACCTTGCTGCTGGCCAACTGGAAGAACCGCAAAGGTCCAGTGGTGATCGACCCGCCCGACCCCTCGCAGCCCTAGGCCGTCACGTGCTGGTAGACAGCCACTGCCACCTGGATGCGCCCGAATTCGATCCCGACCGTGATGCGGTGATCCTGCGCGCGCGCAATGCCGGGGTCTCGCGACAGGTCATTCCTGCGATCGACGCCCGCGGCTGGCCAGGATTGCGCGAGATCTGCGGTTCGAATTCGGGTCTGTTCCCCGCCTTTGGCCTGCACCCGATGTATCTGTCCTCGCACCGGCCGGAACACCTGCAGCATCTGGGCGAGTGGATTGCGCGCGAGAAGCCCGTGGCCGTCGGTGAATGCGGACTGGATTTCTTCATCGAGGGCCTCGATGCGGAAGAGCAACAGGTTTATTTCGATGGTCAGCTGGCATTGGCACGCGATTTCGACCTACCGGTGATCGTGCACGCACGTCGTGCCGTGGATGCGGTGATCGCGTCGTTCAAGCGCATCGGTGGATTGCGCGGCGTGGTCCATAGTTTTTCAGGGAGTCCCGAACAGGCACGGCAGTTGTGGCAGCTCGGCTTCCTGGTCGGTATCGGTGGGCCGGTGACTTACGATCGGGCCAATCGTCTGCGCGGGCTGGTGACACGGATGCCGCTGGAATACCTGCTGCTGGAAACCGACGCCCCGGACCAGCCGGATGCGGAAATCCGTGGCCAGCGCAATGAACCGGCGCGTTTGTCCTTCATCTGCGAAACCATTGCCCGGTTGCGAGGCGAGGACCCCGCAGCGATTGCGGCCACCACCGCCGCCAATGCGGAACGCCTGTTCAATCTCCCGATCGCTTCGTAGCAGCATCGTCCTTTAGCAACAGTTCCAGCGCCTTGGACACCATGGCGAAGGCAAAGGCGCCAGTGATGTGCGTGGCCGCGCCCAGGCCCACGCCGCAGTCCAGCTTCAGCGCCGCATCGGCGCCCAATTGCGGGCGCAGGCCGCAGACGCTGCCGTCGGCTTGCGGATACTTGACGTTCTCCAGCGAGTACACGGCCTGCACGCCGAAGTAGCGATCTGGATTCTTGGGGAAGTTGAACTCGCTGCGCAGCTTCTTGCGGACCAGCGCCAGCAAGGCGTCGTGCTCGGTGCGCGACAGGTCGCGCAGGCGGATCTGGGTGGGGTCGGTGCGCCCGCCCGCGGAACCGGATACGACCAAGGGCAGTTTGCGGCGGCGGCACCAGGCGATCATTTCCACCTTCACCCGGAAACTGTCGCAGGCGTCAAGCACCAGGTCGAAGCCGCGGTCCAGCAGCGACTCAAGATTGCCGGCGGTGAGGAACATCGGCACCACTTCCACTTCGATCAGCGGATTGATGGCACGGCAACGCTCGGCCATGGCTTCGGCCTTGTTGCGTCCGTACTGACCTTCGAGGGCAGGCAATTGCCGGTTGGTGTTGGAAACGCAGATATCGTCGGCATCGATCAGGGTCAGATGGCCGATGCCGGATCGCGCCAGCGCTTCCGCCACCCAGGAACCGACGCCGCCCATGCCGAC
>JAKFFI010000069.1:0-3678 GCA_036677085.1 Porticoccaceae bacterium | reverse complement strand
AGTGCGGTCAGGTCCGCGAAGGTCTTGTTGAGTTCCGGATTGTCGCGCACCGCGCCGCCGCCGAAGTCGGTCTCGATCGCGCCCGGCGCCACCGTGTTGACCGCGATCCCGCGCGCGCCCAGTTCCTTGGCCATGTACACGGTGAGCACTTCCACCGCGCCCTTGGCCGCCGCGTACGCGGCATAGCCGGGATAGGAAGCGCGGGTCAGGCCCGAGGACAGGTTGACGATGCGGCCGCCGTCGGCGAGCAGCGGCAACAGGGTCTGGGTGAGGAAGTACACGCCCTTGAAGTGGACGTTCACCAGGGCGTCGAACTGCGCTTCGGTGGTCTGCCCGATCAGGGCATAGTCGCCGTGGCCGGCGTTGTTCACCAGGCAATCGAAGCTCTCGCGCTGCCAGGTCTCGCGCAGGGTGGCGCGCAGGCGTTCGGCGAACCCGGCGAAGTCGGCGACGACACCGGTATCCAGTTGCAGGGCAACGGCCTTGCGGCCCATTGCCTGAATCTCCGCGACCACGGCCTGGGCGTCGTCGGCCCTGCTCTGGTAGGTGACGATGACATCGTCGCCCTTGCGGGCGATGTTCACGGCGGTATTGCGGCCCAGTCCACGGCTGGCACCCGTCACGATGGCGATCTTGTTCATTTCCAAACTCCTCTGAAGGGAGCGCCATGATCCCGGCCCGGAGTCCGGCCGTCGTTACCGAAACCTCGCGTGTCCTTGCCTTTTCCTCCAGACCGGGCTTGCGCGAGGCCCTGGCAGGATTAGGATCACCGCATGACCGAAACCCTGCTCCAGGCGGTGCGCCGCTACGTCGACACCCATGCCGACCCGGCTGGCCTGGCCCACACGCCCATTGCCGGCCTGACCACCATCCGTTCGACCACGCCCAGCGGCCTGCTGCACGCGATTTCGCGACCGCTGGTGTGCCTGGTGCTGCAGGGAAGCAAGCAGGTGGCGATGGGCGCGCAGTCGTTCTCCTTCGGCGCCGGCGATTCGCTGTTGATCACCGCGGACGTGCCGATCGTCAGCCAGATCACCCGCGCCAGCGTCGACGCGCCCTACCTGTCGCTGGTGCTGGAACTGGACCCGGCGGTGATCGCCGACCTGGCGATGCAGATGAAGGACGAGGCGACGATCGCCGACGCCGCACCGGTGCGGGTGGACCCCACTGATGCGGAAGTCGCCGACACGGCGCTGCGCCTGATGCGTCTGCTGGACCGGCCGGCGGCGATCCCGGTGCTGCATGCGCCCCTGGTGCGCGAGCTGCATTACTGGCTGCTGGAAGGCCGGCATGGCGCCGCGATCCGACGGCTGGGCTGGCCCGACGGCCACGCGCAGCGGGTGGGACGCGCGGTCGCCGTGCTGCGCGCGCAGTTCGCCAGTCCGTTGCCGGTCGACGAGCTGGCGGCGGTGGCCGGGATGAGCGCGTCTTCGTTCCACCATCATTTCCGCGCGCTGACTTCGCTGTCGCCGGTGCAGTTCCAGAAGCAGTTGCGCCTGATCGAGGCGCGCCGGCTGATGATGTCCGAAGGCCGCTCGGCCAGCAGCGCCGCCTTCGCGGTCGGTTACGAGAGCGTGCCGCAGTTCACCCGCGAGTACGGTCGCATGTTCGGCCTGCCGCCGGCGAAGGACGTGGAGACGACGAGGCAGTGGGCCGACGCGGCGGCGTAACGGCCGCAGTGGCGGCCGTCGCGGGCTGCCTGAGGTTTTTTTCGTCTCCGTCGACGTGAAAAGCGTCAGCGACGGGGTGGGTCGAGGTTGCTTTCAATGTGAAAAGCGTCGGCGTTGACAAAAAAAGGGTCATCGATGAGGTTTGGAACGCCGGCGATGACGTTGCAAACGTCATGGGTGACGCTTTTTTCATTGCCAGGCAACCTGAAAAGCGTCATGCGTGACGCTTTTTTCGTCAGCGATGACGTCTGCGACGTGGCGGGAGACGTTCGCAACGTCGGCGATGAGGCTTTTCACGTCGACGGAGACGTTTTGAACGTGGTCGATGACGCTTTTTTCGTCGGCGCAGGCGTGGGAAACGGGGCGGGCGGCGCTTTTCGGGGCGGCGGACAAAAGGAAAGCCGCTGGTGAGCGGCTTTCCGGGTGTCGCACGACGCGGGAAGCGTCGGTCAGGCGGTGGCGGGTTCGGGTTCCGCGCTGCGGGTCTTGTTGAAGCGGCCGGAGAGTTCCTTGCGGGCGCCTTCCAGACCCTGGGTGCGGCCGGCGACCTTGAGCAGGGCGTAGCCTTCCAGGGCCAGGGACATGATGTCGCTGCCCAGGGCGATCTCGGAGTCTTCGGCGCGTTCGGCCAGTTTCTGCAGGCGGGCCAGGCGGGGGCGCAGGCGGTCGAGGGCGACGAGGTCGGCCTGGCCGTCGGCGACGGCGATGCTGGCGGGGACGATCTGGGGGTTGTCGCCGAGCACGGTCAGGGTTTGCCGGCAGAACTGTTCGGACTTGCCGCCCATGCGCATGAAGCTGCGGCGCTTGTCGGGGTCCAGGGCGATGAAGCCGGCGAAGGCCTGCTCGAGGGTGGCCAGGGCCTGGTCGGCGGCGGCCAGTTGGTCGTCGGACAGGGTGAGGCTGATGAGGTTCTGTGACACTGCAATCTCCTTTGCTTTCCATGTGATTGAAGCCGCCGCGGATGCGGGGCGGGGAAAGTGTCGGGGCACTAGCCTGTGCTTGTAAGTCAGGAAATGCCGCAACCTCTTGTAGGAATTTTCTGATATTGCGCCTAGGTAAAGCGCGGCATGTACGGCACTCCCCGCTTTATCGCCGCTGCATAAGCGAATTGCATTGGGGACAAACCGCCCAAGCTATGGTGCGGGCGTGAAAGGTTATATCTGATGCGCCAATCATCGATCATGGCTTGTGCCTGTTCGAGTCCATTCACTACAAATCGATCTGTAACTTCTTGCCGAAGCGTTCTATTGAAACGCTCTACGAACGCATTATCGTTACTTACAGAAGGTCGAATGTAAGAACGCACTACTTCATTTCTTTGTGTCCACTTTGCATAGACCAAGCTTCTGAACTGACCTCCATTGTCAGATCGCAAACGCAACGGCTTCCGACCCATCATCCTCTGGCGTTCTAATGCATTAACCAAGCCCTCTGCTGTTGCCCTCTTGAATACGCAACTGAATACGCATTCGCGACTGAAATCATCTACTGCGTTGAGTATCCAGAATCGGTTTCCATTCGGTAGCACATCAAGCATGTAATCTATCGACCAAACCTGATCCAATTGTCCTTGAGCTTCCATAGGGGTAGATACTCTGGGCGGCACAACAACTTTAGTTTTTCTGTTTTTAACGCTCAGCTTGTTGTCTTTGTAGAGTTGAAGTACACGGTTCTTGACGTAGCTCTTATGCGAGAGCACTGCATTGAACATCCTGTCGAACCCGCTTCCCGGATTCTCTGCCAAGTATCCCTTCATTGCTGAAACCAATTCATCATCAGCATTCTTTGTTTTCACCGCGGATCCACCGGCAGAATGCACCAATCCGAATATCGAATTCCCTGCTTTCCTATCTAGCCCGTACTTGGCGCGAACGGTCGCAGACATCAATGATCTTCGCTTCCTGCTTGGAATAAGTGTCTTCATCACCGCGGCGCTTACGCGAAGCTGTTCCTTTGTTCGGAGATAGCGCCTTTCGAGCCATTTGAACTTGAACTTGAGAAGCTTTAC
>JAKFFI010000068.1:0-3375 GCA_036677085.1 Porticoccaceae bacterium | reverse complement strand
CCGAGGCCTATACGTCGGCGAGTATGCTCAAGGAGATCGAGCAGCAGAACGTTCTTCTGACCGCGCTGGACGGCAAGCCAACCCACGGATTCGCCTCGCCATGCGGCCAGACCATGGCGGGCGCCGTCGACTATATCGAGGCTCTCAGGGCCGCGAACCTAGTGACCTATGTGCGCGGGGTCCACACCTCGCCCGACGACCTCCGCACCGATGTCGGCCGGATGGATCCGATGCACATCCCCTCGCGCGGGTTCGACGAGGGGGTCACGGGCGCGCAGCTGATCGATTTCGCCAAGCAGGCCCAAGCGGGCGGCGGCATGGCGGTCTACCTGTTCCACGGCATCAGCGGCGACTACCTGCAGGTGTCCGACTCCGCGCACCGCGAGCTGATCACCTGGCTGGCCGCCCACCGCGGCGAGGTCTGGGTGACCACCCTGCAAGGCGCGTTGGACTGGGCCAAGGCGCATCCAGACCCGCAACAGTAGTTGAATTCATGGTTTTAAATATACCGAGGGAATAATGAGGCGTTCTGTTCAAGGGTTTATCGGCTGTCTCGCCTTGGCGCTATGTTATGGCGGCGGAGCCTATGCTGCGACCGATCCGCTGGCGCCGGCTGGCCGCTGGACTGCGGTAACAACAGGACAAGCGGCAAAGCCGCCCATGGGGTGGAACTCGTGGAACGCCTTCCACACAGATGTCACCGAAGCCAAGGTTCTGGATTCCGCCAAGACGATCGTTGACAGCGGTCTGGCCGCGAAGGGCTACCGCTACATCAACATCGACGACGGTTGGTGGCTGAAGCGACGGACCACGGACGGCCGCATGATCGTGCGCACCTCGATTTTTCCGTCCGCCGCGGTCGGCGGAGCCGAACAGACCAGCTTCAAACCGTTCACCGACCGCATCCACGCCATGGGTTTGAAGGCCGGCATCTACTCGGATATCGGCGCCAACAACTGTTCGCAGGCCTTCGCGCCGAATGCGCCAAACCTGCCCGAGGGCACGGTCGTCGAGCGCGAGGTCGGACTGTACGGCCATATCGAGCAAGACATTGAACTCTACTTCAAGGATTGGGCGTTCGACTACATCAAGGTCGATGCCTGCGGCATCCGCGCCTTCGGTCTGGACACCGAGCGCGTCAAGTCCGGCCAATACCGGGCGCTCGGTCCTTTGATCGACATCAAGGAAATCCGCCGCACCGACATACCGGCCGTCCGCAAGCTCTACCAACAGGTCGCCGACGCCCTGCGCCGCACAAATCCCGATGGCGACTATGTCTTTTCAATCTGCGCCTGGGGCTCGGCCGATGTCCGCGCCTGGGCCAAGGACGTCGGCAATCTGTCGCGGACCAGCGACGACATCACGCCCAGCTGGACGCGGATGCTGGCCAATTTCGACAGCGCGGCCAACCGCGCGCTCTATGCGCATCCCGGCTCCTGGAACGATCCGGACATGCTCTTCATCGGTCACGGCGACTTCGACGAGCGCCATTTGACGGAGGCCAAGTCGCACTTCGCGCTGTGGTCGATGCTGTCGGCGCCGCTTCTGATCGGCTACGACCTGAGGAACGCGCCGCAACCGCTGATGGACATCCTTGGCAACAGCGACATCATCGCCGTCAATCAGGACCCGGCGGGCAACCAGGCGGTGCTGGCCTACGACACCGACGACGTTCAGATCCTGGTCAAGACGCTGAGCAACGGCCACAAGGCGGTGGCGATTTTCAACCGCGGACTTGCGCCGGCCGAGGTGACGTTGACGGCCGGCCACATGAAGTTCGCCGCAACGGCGCCGGTTACGCTCAAGGACCTATGGACCGGCGCGACGCTGCCCGCCTTTTCCGGTGAAACGAAGATGCGTCTCGACCCGCGCCAGACGCTTGTCTTCGACGCCGTCGGCACGCGCGCGCTGGCCGACGGCCTCTATCTGTCGGAAATGCCCGGACGCGTGAACCCGGCCGTCGATGGCGTGGTCATTCCCCAGCCCGATCCCACGATCCATCGCATGATCACGCCTTGGGGAGGCACGACCGACACCGGCGAACCACCTGCCTACACTGGATGGGGCGGCGCGCAGGCCGACGCCACACCCTACCGGCAGGCGTTGCGCATCGACGGCAGGATGTACGAGACGGGTTTGGGCGTTCTCGCCAACTCGCGATTGGAGGTCAGGGCCGATGGCCAATTCCGCCGCTTCATCGCTGAGATCGGAGTCGATGATTCGACGCTTGATGCGGACGACGCCGTGACCTTCTCCGTCTATGGAGACGGTAAGCTCTTGGCGACGTCCAAGCCGGCCCGCTTCGGTCAAACGGCGCAGGTCCTGAGCGCCAACATAGCGGGCGTGAAGATCGTCGAGCTGGTGGCGCGTGGTAATTCCGCCAGGAACAAGGCGCCTACGGTCGTCACATGGGGCAACGCGGCATTGCTCGGCGACTAGAGCATATCCCGGCCCTGGCGGCGGCATTTTTGTCGGGAGCGCCAGCCTCCTCCTTTGGGACATGCGGCTGGTTTGGACGCAATACAGGAGTCTCTTCGAAAATGACTTTCGCCAATGCGTAGCGAAAAAGATTAGCTACGCACCCTCCCCTGCCCCCACTAAGCTTTCGGGGACAGGTTTTGTGGGCATCCACTCCGTGAGAGGAAGATTTTCTCCCTGAGATTCGAAGCTAATAAGTGCCTCGCGCGGTGCCGGCCGAGGCACGCACGCAAAAGAGCCCGGCTCGCACCGGGCTCTCGCTTTGCGCCTGTTCCGGCGATCGCGTCAGTCGAACCGGTACACGACCTCCGCAGCTACTTCGCGCCCTACCGGATTGGACACGCAGTAGGCGAAACCACCGCACCACTTGTCCTGGAAGTGATCGTCCAGGATGTTGTTGACGTAGAAGTTCAGACGCAGGGCTTCGGTCGCCTGATAACCGACGCTGGCGTTCCAATAAATCTTGTCCTGGTTGTAGAAGTCCACCAGTTCGCTCTGCTGGCCGTAACTGATGCTGCGCTCGCCCAGCTCGTTCACGCGCAGATCGGTGCAGTCGGTGGCCACATCCGGGCGGAAACCGTTGGGCAGTGCGGTGCAGCCGCCGTAGCGGTCGCTGCGGGTGCCCGCGGTCCAATCCACGTACAGCACCGCGGTCCAGGGATCCAGAGTCCAGGTAGCGCTAGCGCGGCCGCGATAGCGGATCTGGCGTTCTTGGTCGCGGATGTTTTCGAACAGGTCGCCTTCGAACTGAGCGATTTTGTAGGTCAGCTGCTGGGTGTAGTTCAGCGCGAAATCGAATGTTCCCCAGTTCGCGGTCTGCAGCTGATAGCGCGAAGCCACGTCGATGCCGCTCACGCTCTGCTTGGCGCGGTTGATCGGGCCGATTTCGACGCGGGT
>JAKFFI010000067.1:0-1567 GCA_036677085.1 Porticoccaceae bacterium | reverse complement strand
CCCTTGACGATCCGGACCTTGCCTTCTGCCTCGGTGATTTCCAGTTCGGAAACGTTCGATTCCGACACCAGGTCGATCAACGTCTTGAGTTTGCGCAAGTCCATGAGGCTCTCCACCGCGTGCGTACGAAAGGAAAGCGAATTTACAGCAAAATCCGCTTACTTTGCATTTCGTCGCCCATTTTTAGTTTATTTTCCGCGTCGACCTTGACAGCAGAGCCGCAATTGCAGCAGCGGACATGCCGCAAGCTAGGTACTGGCGAGGCGCACCCATTGCGCCAGATCCTCAGCGGTCACCCGCCCCATTCTACGCTCCAGCACCTCGCCGGACGCCCCCACCACGACCGTGTAAGGCAAGCCTCCGCTCTCGTTCCCGAGCTTGCGGCTGAGTTCGGTGCCGCTCATTCCGGCAAACCCTATCGGAAAAGAGACCGGGGTTTTCTGCAGAAAAGTGCGTACTGCGCTGGGCTGGTCGATGGCCAGACCAACGACTTGCCAGCTTTTAGGGGAGTTCTTCTGGAAGAAGGCGTCGAGCAGCGGGAGCTCTTCGATGCATGGCGGGCACCAGGTGGCCCAGAAATTCAGCAGCAACGGCCGGCCGCGAAGCCCTTCCATCGCCAGGGCCGGTCCCGCCGGCGTTTCGAAACTTTCGCGCCAGAAGTCGGGCTCCACCCGCTGCGGTTGCTCGGGGTCGCGCCATTTATTCCATGCGACGGCGGCGCCTGCCAAGGCGGCGGCGGCTCCTGCTGCGCCGTAGAGTAGCGCGCGCCGACGCGCCATCCCTGCGTCGGCCGGAGCATTCGAATCAAGTGTCATAGCCCACCATTCTCCAGCAAGGCGCGCACCGCTGCAGTGTCGCCCCGTGGAGACCGGCCCCTGGCGTCGGGGCGCAAGGCGCCGCGCACGTCGTCATGGTCGTAGATCATCAAATGGACGCCGATCGTCTCGCCCAGCTCCGCGCTCAGGCTGGACAGGCTCAGCGCCTCCACCGATTCGCCATTGAAGCCGGTCACTGTCCGCGCCTCGTAGGCCACGCCTTTATCGATCAGGGCGATCTCGGCCGACTTCGGATCGTCGCAGAACAGCTGGAGGTAAATGTCCGACAGTCGGGTCGCCGTGCCATGCCACACCGCACCGCCCAGATATGGCCTGAACGGAGCCAGCCGCTCCATCCAGGTCAGCGCCAACCGGCGCAGCGCCGCCAGTTCCACCGGCTGGGTATCGGCGCAGAACAAGTCGATGTACTCGCGCACCGACTCCTGCACGGTATCGTTGTCGGGCAAGGCGCTGCGCGCATTGAGCCCCAACTGGCGGACCGCCCGGCGCTTGGCTGGACCGTATTCGAGCCCTTCTTCCACCACCATCCGGGCCGCCGTTGCCGCAATCTCCGACTTGATGCTGTCCATCGGAGGGATTTTGCATGGTTTGCCCATCCGATAATGGGCCATGCATATTCACATTCTTGGTATCTGCGGCACGTTCATGGGAGGCTTGGCCGCTCTGGCCCGGGAGGCCGGACACAAGGTGACCGGCTGCGATGCGGGCGTCTATCCGCCGATGAGCGACCA
>JAKFFI010000066.1:0-1795 GCA_036677085.1 Porticoccaceae bacterium | reverse complement strand
ACCCGGCGACGCCCTCCGCTATACTTCGCGGCCCGCTGCCGGCGTGGCGGAACGGTAGACGCAGCGGACTCAAAATCCGCCGATGGCAACATCGTGAGAGTTCGATTCTCTCCGCCGGCACCATACCTTCAATCACTTGGCCCGCATCCATGCGGGGTGGCGTACCTGCCGCCACCGGATTCCAGCGCGCTAGGATCGGGTGATGCGCTACAACCCCGCCCTCGACGGCCTGCGCGCCGTGGCCGTCGCCCTTGTCGTGCCAGCGCATTGCCGCGTGCCGGGCTACCTCACCGGCGGCTATGTCGGGGTGGAACTGTTCTTCGTCCTGTCCGGATACCTCATCACGACGATCCTGCTGGACGAGCGCGCGGCCACGGGCCGGATCTCGCTGAGGCACTTCTACTGGCGCCGGGCGCTGCGCCTCTATCCGGCGCTTCTCTTGATGCTCGCAGCGTATCTGCTGCTGGCGCCGATGCTGTGGCCCGAAGGGGAGCACGGGCGCGATGCGCTGCTGGTCGGCCTGTACCTGTCCGATTACAGCTACACCTTCTGGAAGATGCCGGAATACCTGGGGCACACGTGGAGCCTCGCGGCAGAGGAACACTTCTACCTGCTATGGCCGTTGGTGCTGACGTTGCTGCTGCGCCGCCGGTCGTCGCTGGTGAAGCCGCTCGGCCTGCTCCTGCTCGCGGCGTGGCTGTGGCAGATGCACGTTCGCAATGTTGGGACCGTCGGATTCCGGTTCGACACCCGCATGGTCGGGATGATGGCGGGCTGCTGGCTGGCGGTCGTGCTCCGGTCTGGATGGCGGCCCGACCCGAAGATTCCGGCCATCGTCGGCCTGGCGCTGCTGGCTTGGCTGGTGATGACGCCCTCGCGCAGCTACTTCCCCCTTGCCGAGAGTGCTGGCGTTCTGCTGATTATCGGCGCCACGGCGATTCCGTTCCTCGAAACGCCGTGGCTGACCTACATCGGCAAGTTGTCCTATGGCATCTACCTGTGGCACTTCCCCATCGCCAAGGCGTTGAATCCCCTGCCGATGGGGTGGCTGCTCACGTTGATGGCGGTCACCGCCATGTCCGTTGCTCTTGCGGCGCTGTCCCATCACACCATCGAAGCGTTCGCACGGCGTTATCGGGGAAATGGCGCCAGGGCGACTAGCGCTGTTGCCACCTGAAGCGACACTGCCCCAGGCACTTGTCCTGTCGAGTTGTCAGTTGCCGGCATCCCCGCTGGCGCCTCCCACAAAAAAAGCCGCGCCCAGCGCGGCCTTTGTTGCCGTGGCCTGACACCCTCCAAAACTCCAGCCAAAAGAGAAGGCCCGATCTCACGAAACCGAAGTTTCGGAGGGGACCGGACCTTCCGTGCCGAAGAAGTCCCTTTGAACTTGCGTTCTCTGTTCTTTCCTCGACGCGCAAATCCTATCGCCGGCCCTGTTACGCCCTCGTCAATGCGCGAAGGCGCGCCCATTGAAGTGCGGTCATGCCGACGGACGGTCGTCCGCGTTTTCGCCGTGGCTCCACGGCCACCAACCGCGCCCGGTCAGCGCGTATCGGTCGGCGGCGCGCTCGAACGGATTGCGCACGCTCACCCCGCCGCACACCAGGTACAGCGGCAGGAACAGCGGCCCCAGCGCCATGTACTGGAAGACATGCGCGCGCTCGTGGTCGGCCAGGCGGATGGAAGGTTCTTCCAGATGCCCTGCGCGGTGCGCGTACGTCACGCAATCCGAATCGAGCGTGTCGCCGGTATGCAGGATGGTGTTGCCCAGCGTCAGCGCGCCGCCCGGCCCCCA
>JAKFFI010000065.1:0-1554 GCA_036677085.1 Porticoccaceae bacterium | reverse complement strand
CGGCCCGCCGCTTTGTAGATGTGCGATGCGTCCGTCATGAGGTGCGAAGCGCGGTCAACGTTTGTCATGAGCGCGCCGCGCACGTTGTTCGCATGGATATTGGCAACATGGAACGAGCGGGCATGGCCGCCACGCTCGACTAGGGAAACGACCATCTTCATCGGAGCGGGATTGCGATAGGCGCGATTGCGCTTCTTGCCGCCAACGAAGGTTTCATCGGCTTCCACGAACTTGCCGGGACCGCCCAGGGGTTCGGGATTGGTGGGCTTCATGGCTTCGCGGATGCGATGCATCATGAACCACGCGGTTTTGTAGGTGACGCCAAGCATACGGGCGATCTGCGCGGCGCTCATGCCCTTCTTGGAGGCGCAAAGCAGATGATTAGCGAGCAGCCATTTATGCAGCCCGATCTTGGAGCGCTCGAATACGGTGCCCACGGTGACGGTGAACTGCTCGCGACAGGAGTTGCACTGATAGAGGCCGGGGCGATGATGGGAGCCGGTCAGCTTGGTGGCGTTAATGAGGCCGCAGTGCGGACACTCTGCACCGTCCGGCCAGCGTAGCGCTTCCAGATGCTCGCGGGCTTTATCCTCATTGGTGAAGCGGGGTGCTGTAATGTCCATGGTGCGTTCCTTCTTGAAAACACCATAGATTACAGCGCTGCTTTGTCAAGTATATAATTGCCTACTTATAGCCTATATGGTTCAAACACTGCGACTCGGAGTAACCCGGAGGAGCAGTTGAATGGACGTGGACGAACTCATCGATGAGCTGATCGAGCGGGAAGGGGGCTATGTCCATCATCCCGCCGACCGCGGAGGGCCGACCCGGTTCGGCGTCACCGAGGCGGTGGCGCGTGCGCACGGCTATGCCGGGGCAATGGCCCAGCTACCGCGCGACGAGGCGGCGGCAATCTATCGGCGGCTCTACTGGCTTCGGCCAAAGTTCGACCAGGTTGCGGAGCGCGCCCCGCGTGTCGCCGCCGAACTGTTCGACACCGGCGCCAACATGGGCCCGGCGGTTGCCGCAACCTTCCTCCAGCGGGCGCTGACAGCGCTCAATCGCGGCGGCAAGGATTATCCCGATCTGGTTCCCGATGGTCGCGTCGGCCCGGCCACATTGGCCGCACTCGACGCCTTCCTGGAAGCGCGCGGAAATCGCGGTGGCGAGACTGTGATGCTCCGCGCGCTCGAGGCGCTGCAGGGTGAGCGATACCTTCGCCTCGCCGAGAAGCGCCCGGCCAATGAAGCGTTCCTTTATGGCTGGCTCGCGAACCGGATTGGCACGGCTGCGGAATAGGTTTGCACCATCAACTTCATCAACTTCGACTCCAGGAGAATCCAACATGGCCATCTTTGACGCAATCATCGCGCCCGTTGCCAAGCTGCTCGACAAGATCATCCCCGATCCCCAGGCGCGCGACCGCGCCAAGCTGGAGCTGCTGAAGCTTCAGGGCGACCAGGAAATGGCGACCATCGCGGTGCAGATGCAGGCAATCGTGGCAGAAGCGCAATCGACCGATCCCTGGACCAGCCGGGCGCGGCCAAGCTTTCT
>JAKFFI010000064.1:0-150428 GCA_036677085.1 Porticoccaceae bacterium | reverse complement strand
TACATCGAGGTCTACTACAATCGTCACCGCTTACACTCGTCGCTTGGCTACATGAGCCCCGCGCAGTTTGAAGCAAGAAAAATAGCGTAGTGCCGGTGTCCGTCATTCGACGGGAAGATCAATTGATGGGATTGATGGGATTGATGGGAGTCTAATGCGGTCCCCAAATCCTGCATTGCGGTGGGGGATACTTGCGCGCTGCACGTGGCTGATCGCGCTATCACGGCTGTCCCGGCGCGGGGCGGTCGATTTTACCCGCATCTATCAATGGCGCGGCGTCATTTGTATCGGCATCCAGTAACGCCGTCAGCCGTTCAAGCATGGCGACGATCATGGCCTGTTCCCAGTCCGGCAACGCCTCATAACGCGTCTGAAACCTGTCTTGCAGCATATCGGGCGCCGCCGCTAATGCAGAACGTCCATTGGCGGTGATCGTGACCCAAACCTGACGCCGATCCTGTTCACCGCGCCTGCGGACAACCAGCCCATTCTGCTCCAGCCTGTCGACAATATTGGTAACCGTCGCGTGCCCGAAGCGCACCGCCGTGGCAATCGCGCCGGCGGTCGTTTTTTCGTGCCGGGCTACCTCCTGCAGTACCACGAGTTGTGAAGGCGTGAGGCCCGTGGCCGCAGCCAGCCGTTTGCCTCCCAGTTCCGCCGCACGGATCAGGCTTCGGATTGCGCGCAACGCCGATTCCGTTCGATGCTTGTAGTTTACCATCGTCAAATCCTGCGGAAAAACCGGAAAACAGCGGATATATTTTATTATATAAAATATTATTTTCCCCAAAAAAATCAATCGCATAGCCTATTTGTCAAAAACATTCTTGCATATTTTCGCTGCTTCTTTCATAACCCCCCCCCCCAAAGCGAGGGGTTTTATTCTTACAGACAACAGATTATATTTCGCAAAATAAAATATTAAAACATGGAAATAAATGATGCCGAACAACCAACTCACGAAGGTGGGTGGTATGCACCTTTCCGATACAGGAACATTGGGTGAACCGATAGGAAAACTCGTTTTTCGCACGCCAACAGCAGGCGATGGCCCCGCCGTCTCGCAGTTGATTGCAGCGTGTCCACCGCTTGATTGCAATTCGTTATATTGCAATCTGTTGCAATGTACACATTTCGCCGACACCTGCATTCTGGCCGAACATGCCGCCAACATTGTGGGTTGGATTTCGGGATACCGCCCGCCGCGAGAGCCCGACAGCATGTTCGTATGGCAGGTCGCCGTGCACGCATCGGCGCGCGGCCAGGGTCTTGGCCAACGCTTGCTCGATGAACTTTTCCAGCTCCCCGGGGTGCGCGACGCGACACGTCTGATCACCACCGTCACCCCTTCCAACATAGCGTCCCGCAGAATGTTCGAGGGCTTTGCAAACCATCATCGGGCGACGCTGCAAACTCGCCCCCACTTCAGGAGCGACGTCCACTTTGGCGGCGCACACGAGTCCGAAGAATTGATTTCCATCGGGCCGATCAGGGTGTCCGAAATTACGCCCTGATGTTACTACAGCGAGGAAAATATCATGATGCTTTCACCCGCACCTTCCAACGTGAAACCCGATACATCTGTCTATGAACGTCTGGAATCCAATGTGCGGAGCTATTGCCGCGCAATACCGCGCCAGTTCGTGCGCGCCGAGGGTCCATGGCTATATGACAGCAAGGGCGGCCGCTATCTTGATTTCCTATCCGGGTGCAGCAGCCTCAATTATGGACATAACCACCCGGTTCTTAAGCAGGCGTTACTCCGTTATATCAACAGTGACGGCGTGACCCATAGCCTGGATATGCACACGAACGCAAAACAGGCATTCCTTGAGGAACTGGAGACAACCATCCTGAAGCCCCGCGGCCTGGAGTATAAGGTGATGTTCCCCGGACCGACCGGCACCAATGCGGTGGAAGCGGCGTTGAAGCTGGCCCGCAAGGTGACGGGACGCACCAATGTCATCGCCTTCACCAATGGATTTCATGGCATGACGCTGGGTTCGCTCGCATGCACCGGGAACGAGAGCAAACGCGGTGGTGCAGGCGTCGCACTTACCGATGTCAGCCATGAGCCGTTCGACGGCTATTTCGGCGATGACATCGACACTGCCGATATGCTGGAACGGCGTCTCAATGATTCGTCCAGCGGACTCGACCCGGCTTGCGCGATCCTGGTTGAAACAGTCCAGGGCGAAGGCGGCCTCAACGTGGCGTCGCCTGAATGGCTGCGCAAGATAGCACGCATCGCAAAGGCGCACGGCTCACTGCTGATCATCGATGACATCCAGGCGGGATGCGGCCGTACCGGAGAGTTCTTCAGCTTCGAAAAATCCGGCGTCAAGCCAGACATTGTCACCATGGCGAAATCACTTTCCGGCATGGGGCTGCCTTTCGCGCTCACCCTTTTCAGCCCGAAACTCGACCAATGGAATCCCGGCGAACACAACGGCACCTTTCGCGGCAACTGCCATGCCTTTGTGACTGCGGCGGCGGCGCTTCGGCATTTCTGGCGCACGGACAACTTTGCAGCCGACATACAGCGCCGCGCGGACTTGCTTGCCAATAGCCTTGAACAGATCGTCGCGGATCACGACGTCCCGCTCAAAATCAAGGGTCGCGGCATGATGCTCGGCATTGATACCGGATCCGGAAAAACTGCGGCAGCCATCACACGAGCGGCGTTCCAGAACGGGCTGATTATCGAAACCAGCGGCGCCGACGATGAAGTCGTCAAGGTGCTGGCACCGCTTACCATTGAGGATGATGTTTTCGCAGCCGGCCTCGGCATTCTGAGGGAGGCTTTCCAGACTGTTCTTTCCGAGACCCGTTTTCATGGCCAAAGAATAGGAGAAGTATCCAGATGCTGATCAAAAAACTCGATGAAATCCGCAAGTCGGAACGAAACGTCACGGACAAGGGTTGGGAAAGCAGCCGTCTGCTTCTGAAAGAAGACGGCATGGGATTTTCCTTTCACATCACAACATTGAAGGCGGGTGGCGAGTGGACGTTCCGCTATCAGCACCACCTTGAGGCGGTCTTCGTCATCAGCGGCACAGGCAGTGTCACGGAATTGGCCACCGGCACAGTGCACCGGCTTACCCCCGGCACGCTCTATGCCCTGAACGAACATGATCACCATACCCTGCGCGCCGAAACCGAACTGGTGACGGCCTGTGTTTTCAATCCGCCGGTGACCGGTGATGAAGTGCACGACGAAAACGGCGCCTACCGGCAGACCGCAACGGTGTAGCAGGTTTGTGTATTGGCAGCCTGCACCCGACAATCCGAGACGCATGAAATGACCGATCTTTATCCCTCTCGCGGCCAGGGCGTAGCGGAACTCGTTTCCCGGCGCGATCCCGTCGTTCACAACACCTGGCATGAAGGCGCGCCAATCAGCCTGGTCCAGACGCAGAAGTTCGAGCGCGACGGCTATCTGGAACTGGATGGTCTGTTCACAGGGCATGAAGTTGCGGTTCTGCAGGCGGAAACGGCAAAGCTGCTTGCAGATCCGTCCGCGCTTGACGCAGAGACCGTGATTACCGAACCCGGTGAACAGGAAATCCGTTCGATCTTCATGATCCACCGGCAAAAGGCCGTGATGGCGCGGCTCGCGGCGGACGAGCGTCTGGCGGGGATCGCTCGCTTTCTGCTGGGCGATGATGTCTATATCCATCAATCACGGCTGAACTATAAGCCGGGTTTTCGGGGCAAGGAGTTTTACTGGCATTCCGATTTTGAAACCTGGCACGTCGAGGATGGCATGCCGCGCATGCGCGCGCTTTCGATGTCGATACTGCTTTCGCCGAATACCGTTCACAACGGTCCATTGATGCTGATTCCCGGATCGCACCAAAAGTTTCTGAGCTGCATCGGGGAAACCCCTGAAAATCATTACCAGATGTCGCTCAAGCGGCAGGAATATGGGGTGCCTGACCAGGGCAGCCTGGCCGAACTGGCGGCTGAGCATGGCATCGTCGCACCCGTCGGAGATCCTGGCACCGTGGTCATTTTTGATTGCAATATGATGCATGGATCCAACGGCAACATCACCCCCTATCCGCGCTCCAATGCCTTCATGGTCTATAACGCCGTGTCCAACCGGCTGGTCGCCCCCTATGGCCCAAAAGTGCCGCGCCCTGAATTCATCGCTGCACGCAGGCACACGCCAGTGATAGAAAAGCCCATACTCACCTTGCTTGAAGTTGCGCCATGAGCGGGCCATCCACTTCAATTTCAATATTGGCGCGGCATTCCGACCCGTGATACTCGCCAGTTTCAGCGGATTTCTGCTGGCGTTCCTGGGCATCGGGCTCGCATCCTACCTGCGCTCCACGAAGACCCCGGAGGACTACTATCTCGCCAGCAGACAGGTGTCGCCATGGCTGGCGGGTTTGTCGGCGGTGGCGACGAACAATTCCGGCTATATGTTCATCGGCGTCATTGGCTATACCTATACCGTTGGTCTGGTTGCCGTTTGGCTGATGGTTGGGTGGATAGCGGGCGATTTGCTTGCATCACAGTTCATCCACCGCCGCCTGAACATGGCGACCCAGAGAACCGGTGAGGTTTCGTTCAATGGCGTGCTGGCGCGCTGGAACGGTGGCGACATGCCGGTTTGGCGGCGTGTGGCGGCGATTTTCACCATACTATTTCTTGGCGCTTACGCCGCAGCGCAGATTTCAGCGGGCGGCAAGGCGCTGCACGGGGTACTCGGCTGGGACCAGACAGTTGGCGCCTGGCTGGTGGCGCTGATGGTGCTTGCCTATTGCATTGCCGGGGGCATCCGCGCCTCGATATGGACCGATACGGCGCAGGCCACAGTGATGATGGTTGCGATGCTGGTGCTGTTCCTGGTCGGCGTCCACAATCTGGGAGGTCTGTTCGCGACAGTCGAGACGTTGGCCGATATACCGGGTTATCTCGACCTGACACCGCCCAATCTGCTTGTTCCCGCGGCGCCCGGGCTGCTGCTGTTCATTTTGGGCTGGATGTTCGCGGGAGTCAGCGTCATTGGCCAGCCGCATATCATGGTGCGGTTCATGGCGGTCCACGATCCGCGCGGTATAAAAGTGGCGCGAATATGGTATTACGCTTACTTTACGGTCTTCTATGCGCTGGCGACCGGGGTGGGAATGTTATCCCGGCATTACCTGCCCGAACTGCAGAATATGGACCCGGAGCTCGCACTTCCCACCATCGCGGTCCAACTGCTGCATCCCGCGCTGGTGGGCGTCATCCTGGCGGGGATTTTTGCGGCGACCATGTCAACGGCAGACAGCCTGGTGCTGTCCTGCTCCGCCGCGATCACCAATGATCTCGTGCCCAGCATGGCCAACAATCCGGTGCTGATCAAAACAGCGACCGCCCTGATCACCGGCTTTGCGTTGATCATAGCCCTGAGCAATTCCTCCAGCGTGTTCAGCCTGGTCATCCTGTCCTGGTCCACCCTGGCGTGCGCCTTCGGGCCCTTGCTGATCTTGTATGCGCTCCAGCGGCAAGTGACGGAACGCGCCGCCATCGCGATAATGCTCGCAGGCATTGCCGTTGCGTTGGCCTGGCGCCAGCTTGGATGGCATGAAAATATTTATGAAGGCATGCCGGGTATATTGGCGGGCGTGGCGCTTGGTCTGCTGCTTTCCAAAAGCCGTCAGGCAGCTATGACGGCAAGCCCGATACCACACGAATGATCAACAACATCGGTCCGGTCAGCGCGTTGCCGAGCGCCATTTTCATGTTCATGGTGCCAGCGGTTTTCTGCTCGCCACGGACGGACGTACTCTGGCGCAGGCTCTGCCGCCCGCAACCGAATGTCATGCACCCCGCCGGTAGCGACGCCAGCGCTCAACCGGCGCCGAACGCGCCCCCGGCTTGCATCGCGCGAATTTCCGCAGCGCTGAAACCCAGGACGCGTGCCAGTTCTTCGTTGTGGGCACCGAGGCCCGGCGGCTCGGGGTTGATGCGCCCGGGTTCGTTGCGAAACTTGATCGGGATCCCGATGTGCTCGCGACCCGCTGCATCCTCGACGATCATTTCGCGCGCGCGAATCTGGGGATCGTCGGCGCCCTGACGCAGATCATTCACGGGAGCAAAGGCCGCATCGACATCCTCAAACCACTGGACCCACTCGGCTTGGGTGCGCGACAGAAAGGTCGCGGTGAAAAAATCCTTCACCGGCTGCTGGGTCGGTCCCGGCGGCGGTTCGCAGAACGGGAGCAGATCGAGCCGACCCATTTTGGTCAGCACGTTTTTCGCAAAGTGAACTTCCGACGCGCCCAGCACGATGTACTTGCCATCGCGGGTTTCGTAGATGTTGTACATGGCGTAGCCGCCCCAGGTGCGCTCGTCCTTCACCACCGGGGCTTTCTTCTCGGCGAATACGCTGCCCAGATTGTTGGGCACGCAGGCGATCAGGGAATCCATCATGGCGAGGTCGATGTAGTCGCCCGCGCCCGTCTGCTGCCGCCGCAGCAGCGCCATCAGCACCGCCGACAGGCCCATCATCGAGGTCAGCATGTCGGCATTGGGAATGGCGGGAATCGCCGGCTTGCCGTCGAAGCCCAGATTGACGCTCAGAATACCGGCGTAGGCTTCGGTGGCGAGATCGTGCGCGGGCTTCTTCACATAGGGACCGGTCTGTCCGAAGGCGGAGAGCGAGGCGTAGACCACCCCCGGATTGCGCGCGCGCACCTGCTCGTAGCCGATGCCCAGACGGTCCACCACGCCGGGCCGGAACGCCTCGATGACCACATCGGCGCGGGCGGCGAGCCGCAGCGCCATCTCCCTGCCCGCGTCATTTTTCAGATTCAGCTGCACGCTTTTCTTGCCGCGATGAGTGTTGGCGAAATACACCGACACGCCATCGCGTTTGGGGCCGATCTCGCGGTTCGGCTCGCCGCCGTTGGCGGGCTCGAGCTTGATCACCTCGGCGCCGTGATCCGCCATCATCTGGGTGAGCGCCGGGCCGGGGAGAAACAGCGACAGATCGAGAACCTTGATACCTTCCAGTTTCATGCGTCAGGGCCTTTGTGTATGACTGTGTTGATCAGACGGCTTCGGCTTCGATCCGCTGGCAGATGCCCATGAACTTGTAGATCAACTGGGCGGCGGCGAATTCGTAGGCGTGAAAGCCGGGGATGGGCGCGAACTCCATGACATCGAAACCGATGATGCGACGCTGGCGCGCGACCGATTCGAACAGCGCCAGGGTCTGGTACCAACCCAGCCCACCCGGCACCGGCGTACCCGTGCTGGGGAAAACGCTGGGATCCAGTCCGTCCACGTCCACCGTGAAAAATACCTGCTCCGGAAAATCCGCCGGCAGTTCCAAGCTCATCCGATTGCCGACCACCAGCTCGCGCGCATCGATGGCGCCGACGCCAAAGTCGCGCCGCGCGCGCAGTTCCTCCTCGCAGCAGGCGCGCACGCCGAGCTGAAACAGCGGCACGCCGTCCTCTACCACGCGTCGCATCACTGACGCGTGACTGTAGGGATTGCCCTCGTAGCGATCGCGCAGATCGGCGTGGGCGTCGATCTGCACCACCCCGAACGGACCGATGCCGCTGCGCAGCAGGCCCCGCACCACGCCGCAGGTGACCGTGTGCTCGCCGCCGATCGCCACCGGCAGGGCGCCGGCGCGTACCGCCGCTGCGGTGGCCACCGCGATGGCTTCCATCACGGCTTCGATATCGCCATCCACCGCCACGGATGCCCGGGTGTGAATGCCGAGCAGCGAGGGATTGCTCTCGCCGTCCCAGGTTTCGAGTTGCTGCGATGCTTCGAGGATCGCGCCCGGCCCCTCGCGGGCGCCGCCGCCATAGGAGGTGGTGCGCTCGAATGGCACCGGAATGATGTGAAAGCGCGCTTGGTTGGCAGGCGTGTTCTCCACCTCGGAGCCGAGAAATCCGGCGTTCGCATTGGCAATCATGGTCCCGGCCCTGCACAGCGGTTGAGGGCGCGGATTATAGGCAACTCGAAGCGCGGTGGCGGCTCCCTTATTAACAGCTTGTTGAAAAACGTCGCGAGGGGGCCAGATGCGAGGCGCACGGCGCGCAGCGACCGAGACATATCAAATAGATAGGTGAGGGAGCGAGCACCGCGCAACGAAGCAGATGGCTGCCGCAGCAGTTTTTCAACAAGCTGTTAAACGGCCCACTCGGCAAATACCCATGGATACCCTGATTCCATGACGGGAGTTTGCAACACCAGCGCTTTGTTCAAGGGCTCGCTGGCCTGCGCGGCCTTGCGCCCAGGGCACCCATGGCCGTGCGCGTTTGCCCTCGCCGTTCCATTGGTGGTTTGATGCGTTCCGACCGCTTTTACTTCCCATTTCACAACCACCGGAGATAACAACATGACAGGCATTCTGGCCAACAAGGTAGGCATGATCACGGGCGCGGGTTCGGGCATCGGGCGCGCCACGGCAAAGATTTTCGCCGCCGAAGGCGCGCGCGTGGTGGTCTCGGACGTGGACGAGGCCGGCGGCAACGAAACGGTGAGCCTGATCAAGGCCGCCGGCGGCGATGCCGTGTTCGTGCGCTGCGATGTATCCAAATCCGCCGAGGTCAATGCACTCATCAAGGCCTGCGTCAGCCATTACGGGCGGCTCGACTGCGCCTTCAACAACGCCGGCATTTCGGGACGCATGGCCAACACCGTGATGTGCACCGAAGAAAACTTCGACCGCAACATCGCGATAAACCTCAAGGGCGTGTGGCTGTGCATGAAGGCCGAGATCCAGCAGTTTCTCGACCAGGACAGCGCCGGCGCCATCGTCAGTACCGCCTCGATCGCGGGCCTGGTGGCCGCCGCCATGGCGCCCGCCTATGGCGCCGCCAAGCACGGTGTCAATGGCCTCACCAAATCGGCGGCCATCGAATTCGCAAAAAAGAAGATTCGCGTCAATTCGGTCTGCCCCGGACTGATTGAAACTCCCATGGTCGCCCGCACCGGATCGGACTCCAAGCTCATCGCCAGCATGATCGCGGCGGAGCCGATCGGGCGCATGGGCCAACCCCACGAGATCGGCCACGCGGTGGCCTGGCTGTGCTCGGATCAGGCGTCCTTCGTGACCGGCCACTGCATGCCCGTGGACGGCGGTTACGTCGCCCAGTAACTCCCTGCCCAGTAACCCCCTGCCCAGCAACCCCCTGCCCAGGAGACGCGCTTTGTCCACCCGCAACCTCGACGCCTTCTTTCGACCCAACGCGATTGCCCTGATCGGTGCCAGCAATGAGCCGGGGTCGGTGGGCGAGCGGGTGTTGAGCAACCTGATCGGCGCGGGCTTTGCCGGGGCGATCCTGCCGGTCAACCCCAGGCGCGCGGTGGTGCACGGCATCATCTGCTATCCGGATGTAGCGGCGCTGCCCATGGTGCCGGATCTGGCCGTGATCGCCACACCGCCGGCGACGGTGCCGGCGCTGCTCACCGCACTGGGCACGCGCGGTACCCGCGCTGCCGTGGTGCTCACGGCGGGGTTCAGCGCCGACCCGGCCGCCGGTCACAGCCGACCCGCGCTGCTGGCCGCCGCGCAACCCCATGGCCTGCGCCTGGTCGGTCCCAACTGTCTCGGGATTCTGGCCTCGGGCACCGGCATCAACGCCAGCTTCGCCCACCTCGATGCCCGGCCCGGCAAGCTCGCGTTCCTGACCCAGTCGGGGGCGATCGTCACCTCGATTCTCGACTGGGCCGAGGCGCAGGGCATCGGCTTTTCGCACCTGGTGTCGCTGGGCGACATGATCGACGTGGACTTCGGCGATCTGCTCGATCACCTGGCCGGGGATCCCGGCACCGAGGCGATCCTGCTCTACATCGAGTCCGTCACCAACGCGCGCAAGTTCATCTCGGCGGCGCGGGCGGCGGCGCGATTGAAACCCCTGATCGTGGTCAAGGCGGGGCGCCACGCTGAAGGCGCGCGCGCCGCGGCCTCCCATACCGGGGCGCTGGCCGGCAACGACGCCGTCTACGACGCCGTATTCCGCCGCATTGGCGCGCTGCGGGTGAATACCCTGGAAGAACTGTTCGACGCCGCCGCGATCCTCGCCACCGGGCGCCAGCCGCGCGGGCCGCGCGTCGCCATCCTCACCAACGGCGGCGGCATCGGCGTACTCGCCACCGATGCCCTGATCGAACAGGGCGGCACGCTCGCCGAACTCGCCCCGGAAACCCTGGCGGTGCTGAACGCCAAGCTGCCCCCGACCTGGTCCCATGGCAATCCGGTGGACATCGTGGGCGACGCCCCCGGCGCGCGCTATGTGGATGCCGCCGCCGCGCTCGCCGCCGACCCGGGCGTCGATGCGGTACTGGCGCTCAACTGCCCCACCGCCATCGCCTCCAGCGAGGAGGCGGCCAGCGCGCTGATCCAGGGCTGGGGCGGGCGCACCGAGCCCATGCTGGTGACCAGCTGGGTGGGCGCCGCCAAGGCCGAACCGGCACGCAAATTGTTTGCCGCCGCCGGCATCCCGAGCTATGCGACGCCGGAGCAGGCAGTGCGGGCCTTCCTGTACCTGGTCGAATACCGGCGCCGCCAGGCACTGCTCACCCAGGTGCCGCCGTCGATACCCGAGGCCTTTGCGCCCGATCGGGCCGGAGCGCGCCAACTGGTCGCGGCGGCGCTCGCCGACGGCCGCGACTGGCTCACCCCGCCCGAGGTAAAGGCGCTGCTGACGGCCTATGGCATCCCCACCGTCGGCGGCGATATCGCGCCCACGCCGGAAGCCGCGGCGGCAGCCGCGCGGACGCTGGGGGGCAAGGTCGCGCTCAAGATCGTCTCGGCGCAGATTCAGCACAAATCCGATGTCGGCGGCGTGGTGCTCGACCTCAGCCGCCCCGAAACCGTGGCGGCGGAAGCGGCGGCCATGCTGGAGCGCGTGCGCGCACTGCGCCCCGCGGCACGCATCGACGGCTTCATGGTGGAGCCCATGGCGGTGCGCCGGGACAGTTGGGAGCTGATTGTCGGCGCCACGCAGGACCCCCAGTTCGGCCCGGTGCTGCTGTTCGGCCAGGGCGGCACCGCGGTCGAGGTGGTGCGCGACCAGTCCCTCGAACTGCCACCCCTCAACATGCACCTCGCCCACGCCCTGATCGATCGCACCCGCGTCGCGCGCCTGCTGCACGGCTACCGCGACCGCGCGCCGGCGGATCTGGATGCGCTCGCGCTCACCCTGATCAAGGTGGCGCAACTGATCACGGACCTCGCCACCGTGGTGGAACTCGACATCAACCCGCTGCTCGCCGATGCCAAGGGCGTGCTGGCCCTGGATGCGCGGGTACGGATCGCGGCCACGGCGAATGGCGGCCCCGAGCGCCTCGCCATTCGCCCTTACCCGCAGGAACTGGAAGAAACCCTGGCCCTGGCCGACGGTCGCGAACTGCTGCTGCGCCCGATCCGCCCCGAGGACGAGCCCGCCCTGCGGCAGGCCTTCGCGACGCTCTCGCCCGCCCAGATACGCGGGCACTTTGCCGCCGCCACGGGCGCATTGGCGCAGATCGACGCCGCGCGCTTCACCCAGATCGACTACGATCGGGAGATGACGCTGATTCTCACCGTGCCCGGCAGCGCCGGCCGCACGCCCGTCTACGGCCTGGTGCGGATGTTCATCGATGCCAATCAGGAGGGTGCGGAATTCGTGATCGCGCTGCATCCCGATGTCACCGGCCAGGGACTCGGCCAGCGGCTGATGCAGCGCGGCATCGCCTACGCCCGCGGTCGCGGACTCCACCAGCTCCAGGGCGACGTGATGCGCGACAACCAGGTGATGCGCCGCCTGGCCGCCAACCTGGGTTTCGTCGAGGAGGCTCCGCCGGAGACCCCGGACGTGGTAAGGGTGCGGCTTGCAATCGCCAATGATGCCTGCTGATATGGACCCGCACTGAACCAATCACGCTGTATCGATATCAATAACAAAAATAACAAGGGCAATCATCATGAAAACCCAGCATATGATGGACGGCTACCGGATACTCGACTTTACCCAGGTGGTCGCCGGCCCCACCGCGACCCGCCTGATGGCGGAGATGGGCGCCCAGGTCATCAAGGTGGAACTCGCTCCCCTCGGCGACATGACCCGCTATCTGCCAATCCAGAACAACGGGCGCAGTTCGTATTTTCTGCAACAGAATCGCGGCAAGAAAAGTCTCTGCATCAATCCCAAAAAGCCCGCGGGCATGAAGATTCTTGAGGATCTGGTGCGCCAGTGCGACGTCCTGATCGAAAATTTCGCCGCCGGCGTGATCGGTCGCATGGGACTTTCCTACGAACAGGTCCAGGCCCTCAACCCCCGCATCGTGATGTGCTCGATCTCGGGTTTCGGCCAGACTGGTCCGCTCTCCACCAAGCCCGGCTATGACTTCATCGCCGCTGCCTACGCCGGGGTGCTGGACCTGATCGGCCATGCCGACGGCCCGCCGCTGTTTCCCCAACTCGCCATCGGCGACGGTACCACCGGGGTGCATGCCCTCGCCGCCATCAGCACCGCGCTGCTCTACCGTGAGCGCACCGGCGAGGGCCAACACATCGACATCTCCCTGATCGACTCCTACTTTCACCAGCACGAGATCGCGGTGCAGGCCTACAGCGCTTCGAACGGCGCCTTCATGCCCAAGCGCTCCGGTGCCCACCACTTCATGCTGCACCCGCTCGGCATCTACCAGGGTCGTGGCGACGACGAGTATTACGCGCTGGTGATTCCGCCCATGCGCTGGCAGGAATTCTGCAATTTGATGGAGCGGCCCGAGTACGGCAGCGATACCCGCTTCGCCACCAACGATGCGCGCATGGCCCATCATCAGGAGGTGGTGGATTTCATCGAGGCATGGCTGCAACGCCAGCCCAGCCGCGAAGTGATTCTGGAGAAGTTCGAAACCGCCCGCTTCGCCATCGGGCCGGTGCTCTCGGTGCCCGACGCCATGCGCCACCCCCACTTCGTGGAGCGCCGCGTGGTGCGCACCGTGCAGGACCGCTGCTTCGGCCAGATAGAAATTCCCGGCATGCCGCTGCGTTTCTCCGCGTTTCCGGACGAACTGACCCTCGAAGCGCCCTATCTCGGCGAACACAACCGGGAATTGCTCACCGAGCTGCTGGGCATGAGCCCCAAGGAACTCGATGGACTGGAAGCCGCCCAGGTACTCCAGTCGAAGCTACCGGAACTGGCCATGGATTAGCGGGCCGTCAAGGCAAAATATCTGAACCATCGCCATGCCCGCGGAGGAGGCTGTATGAAAACCCCACGGACGCGGAAACACTGGAAACACCGGCCGTAGGGTGGGCAAAGGCCGACAGGCCGTGCCCACGCGGGACCGGGCGCGGTGCCGGGCGGAGATCCGCGTGGGCACGCTGCGCTTTGCCCACCCTACGATGCCTTTTCACGCAGCCTCGGAGGCGGGCATCCAGAAGGCCTTGAGACAGCTGGGTTCCCGCTTGCGCGGGAACGACGAATGAGTGGTTATTCACAACATCATTGGCGAATTTTTCGAAAAGCAATAGATAATCACCTCACGCAACGCGAGGAAACACCATGTATCCAGGCATCTGGGCGCAACGCACACCCGACAAGGCCGCGGCCATCCATGCCGTCAGCGGCGAGACCCTCAGCTACCGCATGCTCGACGAGCGCTCGAACCAGCTCGCGCAACTGTTCTGGAGCCAGGGCCTGCGCCCCGGCGATCACGTCGCGATCTTCATGGAAAACAATCTGCGCTATTTCGAAGTGATCTGGGCCGCGCTGCGCTCGGGACTTTACCTGACCACCATCAACCGCTACCTCACCGGCGAGGAAGCGGGCTACATTCTCGACAACTGCGACGCCCGCGTGCTCATCGCCTCCCACTATCTGGCCGAACCCGCCGCCGCGCTGCCCGGGCTGGCGCCGCGCTGCCATACCCGGCTGATGACCGACGGCGGCGCGCCCGGCTACGAATCCTACGAAGACGCCATCGCGCGCCATCCGGCGCAGCCTCTCGCCCAACAGCCGGCCGGGCAGTTCATGCTCTACAGCTCGGGCACCACTGGCCGCCCGAAGGGCATTCTGCGGCCGCTGTCGGGCGCCAACATCGCCGACGATCTGGGCCCGGTGGCGAAGCTGCAGCAAGCCCTGTGGAAAGTCACCCAGGATTCGGTCTACCTCTCGCCCGCGCCGCTGTACCACTCGGCGCCGCTGTCGTTCTGCACCGGCATCCAGTCCCACGGCGGCACCGTGGTGATGATGCCGCGCTTCGATGAGCGCGCCGCGCTCGAAGCCATCGCGCGCCATCGCGTCACCCACAGCCAGTGGGTACCCACCATGTTCACCCGCATGCTGAAGATGCCGGAAGCGGACCGCGCCGGACTGGATCTGTCGTCGCATCAGGTAGCGGTGCATGCGGCGGCGCCCTGCCCCGAAGGCATCAAACGCCAGATGTTCGACTGGTGGGGACCGATCCTCTACGAATACTACGGCGGCACCGAGCTCAACGGGCTCACCCATTGCACTCCGGAGGAATGGCTCGCCCATCCCGGCACCGTGGGCAAGCCCATTCTCGGCAAACTGCACATCTGCGCCGAGGACGGTCGCGAACTGCCCCCGGGGGAAGACGGCATCGTCTATTTCGAACTGCCCAGAATGTCGTTCGAGTACTATCACGACGCCGCCAAGACGCGCTCCGCCCAGCATCCCGAGCACGCCAACTGGAGCGCGCTGGGCGATGTCGGACACGTCGACGCCGAGGGTTATCTGTACCTCACCGACCGCGCCACCTTCATGATCATTTCCGGCGGCGTGAACATCTATCCCCAGGAAATCGAGGACGCGCTGGTCCTCCACCCGAAGATCGCCGATGTCGCGGTAGTGGGCGTACCCGACGCCGAGATGGGCGAAGCCGTGAAAGCCGTGGTGCAACTGGCTGCGGGCAACACCCCGAGTGCGGAGCTGGCGGACGACATCATCGCCTACGCACGCCAGCACGTCGCTCACTACAAATGCCCCAAAAGCGTGGATTTTCTCGACGAATTGCCGCGCCTGCCCACCGGCAAACTCTACAAGCGCCTGCTCAAGGACCACTACTGGGGCAAGACCGGGTCGCGGATCGTGTAGTCAACCTGCGGGCGCTCCCCGCGCGACCAGGCCTCGTCTTCCGTCGGAAACGCGCAAGGCGCGAGCACCCGTGAAGCATCGATCCGGAAGCGCTCGCGCGCATGTTCCGCTCCATCGACACACGGCATAATGCCGTCACCCGACTGAACCAGCATCCTCAGGGTGCCGGATGCATGCACAACGGCACTTACAAATACCGGGCGGACCCTGCGCGGCTGAACCAAAAGGAAACGGCATGACGCCCGCAGCCAAGGCCCGCGAGGCCATCGACCAGAAGCTCGAACAGCCCGGCTGAGTGATCCGGAACATGCCGCAGCGCAACCCGTCCTTCCGCGACGCCGCCAGCGTCTGGTGGCGTATCGGCTGGCTCTCGTTCGGCGGTCCGGCGGGCCAGATTGCGCTGATGCATCGCATTCTGGTGGAGGAAAAAGGCTGGATCGATGAGCGCCGTTTTTTGCAGGCACTCAATTACTGCATGCTGCTGCCCGGCCCGGAGGCGCAACAACTGGCGACTTACATCGGCTGGTTGCTGCACGGGGTGCGTGGCGGCGTGGTGGCGGGCGTGCTGTTCATCCTGCCCGGCGCCGCGGTCATGCTGGGGCTGTCGTTCGCCTATGTCCTGCTGGGCGGGCTGCCGCTGACGGATGGCCTGCTGCTCGGGGTGAAGGCGGCCGTCCTCGCCATCGTGGTGCAGGCGTTGCTGCGCCTCGGCCGCCGCGCCCTGAAGGGCGGGCGCGACGTACTGCTCGCGGTGGGGGGGTTCATCGCGCTGTACGCGTTCGCGGTGCCGTTTCCGCTGCTCGTCATTGCGGCCGGCGTGATCGGCTTCATCAGCACCCGCGCCGCGATGCCCGCCGACGCGCCGGTGCCGGATACCCTGCGGCGTCCCGGCACCTTGATCGCCGCGCTGGTGTGCCTGGTGCTGTGGCTGGGCACGGTCGGGGGACTCCAGATCGCCCTCGGCGGCGACCATGTGTTGAGTCGGATCGCGGTCTTTTTCTCGACCGTGGCCATGGTCACCTTCGGCGGCGCCTATGCGGTACTGTCTTATATCGCGCAACAGGCAGTGGAAACCTACGGCTGGCTCGCGCCCGGGGAAATGCTCGATGGCCTCGGCCTGGCCGAGACCACGCCCGGGCCGCTGATTCTGGTGACCCAGTTCGTCGGCTTTCTCGCGGCACAGCGCGCTGCGCACGGCGGCGAACACGCACTGCTGGCCGGTGTCGCCGGCGCGCTGCTGACCACCTGGGTACTGTTCCTGCCAAGCTTTTTGTGGATTTTCGCGGGCGCGCCCCATGTGGAGCGCCTGCTGCACCGGCCGCGGCTGGCGGGAGCGCTGACCGCCATCACCGCCGCGGTATTGGGCGTGATCGCCAATCTGGCGCTGTGGTTTGCGGTAAATCTGTTGTTTGCGCACAACGTCAGGATCGACGACTTCGGCCTCGCACTGCTGGTGCCGGAGCTGTCAAGCCTGCGTCCCCAGGTACTCGCACTTACGGTGCTGGCTCTGGTGCTGACCTTCGCCCTGCGGCTGGCGGTGCTGCCCGTACTGGGACTGTGCGCGGCGGCGGGTGTGGCCCTGGCCTGGGTCGGCTAACCGCGACCGCGCAGACCCGGTTCCCGCTCAGACGTCGGCGTTTGGGTTTGGCCGGTTTGCGATGCCCTGGCCGCCGGGTAAACACTGAACTGCATCATGCGCAGGCGCACCACCGCGCCTGCGACAAAGTGGCTCGCATCGTAATGCAGGTGCGGCAGTTCGATACTGAGCTCGGCGTTGTTGGCGACCACCAGGGCGCTGGCGCGCACGATGGGCCCGGTGCGCTGCACGCTGACCACCCGCGCGGCGATGCCCGGCGCACCGGCTTCCGCGAGCCGGAGATCACCGGGACGCACATACAGATCGACTGGACCCGCGGGATGAATGCTGTCGGTCACCACCGGGTGCGTCGCGCCGGGCAAATAGATTTCCCGGCCGCGAACATCGGCGTCCAGTACGTTCTTGTCACCGAGAAAATCAAACACGAAGGGCGTGCGCGGATTTTCGTACACGTCGTCCACGGTGCCGACCTGCTCGATGCGGCCCCGGTTCATGATTACCACCCGGTCGGCCAGCTCCAGCGCTTCTTCCTGATCGTGCGTGACGAATACCGTGGTGTAGCCGGTCTGCCGGTGCAATTCCCGCAGCCAGCGCCGCAGATCCTTGCGCACCTTGGCGTCCAGGGCGCCGAAGGGCTCGTCGAGGAGCAGCACACGCGGATCTATGGCGAGCGCGCGCGCCAGTGCCACGCGCTGTTTCTGGCCACCGGACAACTGATGCGGATAGCGCTGTTCCAGACCGCCGAGTTGCACCAGCTCCAGCAGTTCCAGTGCCTTGGTACGAATCGCCGCGGCAGACGGGCGCTTCGACTTGCGTTGCACCTTCAGTCCGAAGGCGATGTTGTCGAGCACGGTCATGTGCTTGAACAGCGCATAGTGCTGGAATACGAAACCGATCTGCCGCTCCCGTACCGCGCGCCGCGACATGTCCTCGCCGCCGAACAGAATCTGACCGTGATCGGGAAATTCGAGACCGGCGATGGCGCGCAGCAACGTGGTTTTGCCGGAACCGGATGGCCCGAGCAGTGCGATCAATTCTCCCGAGCGCACGGCGAGGCTGAGGTCGACCAGCGCCGGAAATCCGGAAAAGCTCTTGTGTATGTTGCGAACTTCGATGTCCATGGCGCGACCTCAGTGGCGGTGCGAGGTGGATAGCTCGGCGCCATGACGCGCTTCGAGCAGCGATTTAAGGGTCAGCGTGACCAGCGCCAGCGCCGCCAGCAGCGACGCCACGGCAAAGGCCGCCGCGAAGTTATATTCGTTGTAGAGAATCTCGACGTGCAGCGGCATGGTATTGGTCTCGCCGCGGATGTGTCCGGACACCACCGATACCGCGCCGAACTCGCCCATGGCGCGCGCATTGCACAGCAGCACACCGTAAAGCAGCCCCCATTTGATATTGGGAAGAGTGACATACCAGAAGCTCTGCCAGCCATTGGCGCCCAGGGACAGCGCCGCCAGCTCGTCGTCGCTGCCCTGTTCCTGCATCAACGGGATGAGTTCGCGGGCAATGAACGGAAAGGTCACGAAGACCGTCGCCAACACGATGCCGGGTACCGCGAAAATGATCTGGACGTCGTGCTCCGCCAGCCAGGGACCGAGCCAGCCCTGGGCGCCGAACATCAGCACGTAAATGAGTCCCGTCACCACCGGCGAGACCGAAAACGGCAGGTCGATCAGGGTCGTCAACACGGTTTTGCCGCGGAACTCGAACTTGGCGATGGCCCAGGCCGCGGAAACTCCGAACACCAGATTCAGCGGCACCGAGATCGCCGCCACCAGCAGCGTAAGGCGGATGGCGGCGAGGGCGTCCGGATCCTGCAGTGCCTGCCAGTAAACCCCGACGCCGTTGCGCAGCGCCTCGGTGAAAATCGCAATCAGCGGCAGCAACAGGAACGACAGCAAAAAGAGCAGCGCCGCAGCGATCAGCGACCAGCGCACCCAGGGTTGCTCGGTGATCACTACATTGCGTTGCAGCAGCGGCTCGAAGGGCAGTTGCGGCGGATCGAGCAGCGAGTGGTCGGTTCCCGTGGTCACGACGCCACCCCCTGCAATACCGGATGCGGCAGGGTCGGCGCCGCGCGACTGCGCTGCTTGTGACGATTCGACCAGGCCTGCAGGGCGTTGATCAGCAGCAGCAATGCGAACGAGATAACCAGCATGGCGACGGCCACCGCCGCCGCGCCGCCGTACTGGAATTCCTCCAGCTTGATGATGATCAGCAGCGGTGCGATCTCGGAGACATAGGGCAAATTGCCGGCGATAAAGATCACCGAGCCGTATTCGCCCACACCGCGGGCAAAGGCCAGCGCAAAGCCCGTCATCAGCGCCGGCAGTACGGCGGGCAGAATCACCCGCGTCACCGTTTGCCAGCGCGTGGCGCCCAGCGACGCGGCGGCTTCTTCCAGTTCCTTTTCTGCGTCACGCAACACCGGTTCAAGAGTGCGCACCACGAAGGGAAGGCCGATAAACGTCAGCGCCACCACGATGCCGATGGGCGTGTAGGCCACCTTGATGCCGGCCGGTTCCAGCCACTGGCCGACCCAGCCGTTGCCGGCATACAGCGCCGTGAGCGCGATGCCGGCCACTGCCGTCGGCAGGGCAAAGGGCAGATCGATGGTGGCATCGAACAGGCGCTTGCCGGGAAACTCGTAGCGCACGAACACCCAGGCGATCAGCGTGCCGAACACGGCGTTGACAGAGGCCGCCAGCAGCGCAGTGCCAAACGACAGCTTCAGTGCGCTCAGCACCCGGGGTGCGCTCAACACCTGCCAGAGCTCGGCCCAACCCAGACCGGCGGCCTTGGCGAACACCCCCGCCAGGGGTATCAACACGATCAGGCTGAGATAAGCCACGGTAAAGCCCAGGCTGAGATTGAAACCGGGGATGGCCGAGCGCTGGCGGCGGCCGCGTCCGGTGTCGGGTAGCGCTTGCTCCGGGCTCATGGATCGCTGAACTCCATTCTGGTTACGAGATGGCCCCGCCGGCACACCAGCGGGGCACGGTTGCTGTGGAACCCTATCTGCCCGCCGCAAGGATCTGGTCGAATACCCCGCCCTCGGCAAAGTGCGTCTTCTGTGCCTGCTGCCAGCCGCCGAACTCCGCCACGGTCACCAACTCCAGCTTGGGAAAGCGGGCCAGATCGGCGGGGTCGGCGTGCTCCGGCGACACCGGGCGGTAGTAATGTTTCGCGGCCAGTTTTTGGCCAACCGGCGAGTACAGGTATTCGAGATAGGCCTTGGCCACCTCGGTGGTACCGTGTTTGGCGGCATTGGCATCCACCAGCGTCACCGGGGGTTCCGCCAGGATCGACAGCGAGGGCACCACGGTCTCGAACTTGTCGCGGCCCAGCTCGTTCTGGACGAGAAACGCTTCGTTCTCCCAGGAAATGAACACATCGCCGATACCGCGCTGCGCAAAGGTGGTGGTCGAGCCGCGGGCGCCGCTGTCGAGCACCGGCACATTCTTGTAGAGGCGAGTGACGAAATCCCGCGCTGCTTCATCGCTACCCAGGTTTTTCTTCGCATAGGCCCAGGCCGCCAGATAGTTCCAGCGCGCACCACCCGAGGTCTTGGGATTGGGCGTGATCACGCCGACGCCTTCACGCACCAGGTCATTCCAGTCCTTGATGCCTTTGGGATTGCCTTTGCGCACCAGGAATACGATGGTCGAGGTGTAGGGTGAGCTCGCATGGGGCAAGCGCGACTGCCAGTCCTTCGGCAATTTCTTGGTGAGCGAAGCAATCTCGTCGATGTCGTAGGCCAGCGCCAAAGTCACGACGTCGGCTTCCAGGCCATCGATCACCGCCCGCGCCTGTTTGCCGGCACCGCCGTGGGATTGCTTGATGCGCACCTCGTCCCCGGTTTTTTCTTTCCAGAATTCGGCAAATGCCTTGTTGAAGTCCTGGTACAGCTCGCGGGTCGGGTCGTAGGAGACATTGAGCAGCTCCACCGTCGCCGCCGGCGCGGCGAGCGGCAGCGCCAGACTGGCCAATAACAGAATTTTCTTGATCATCGGAATTAACTCCAGCAAAAAATGAAAGGTCAGAACGCAATCTGGGCGCGCGTGAACAGGGCTTTTTCGTCGTTGCGATCACTGCCGCCAGCGGCCCCGCCGTCAAAGGCCGTCTGGCTGTAGTTCAGCGCCAGCTTGGCGTTGGCGGTCAGGTACCAGTTCAGCCCCAGTGTCCAGGCACGCGCTTCGCTGGCCTGACTGTTGATGCTGGCAAAGCCCCGGTCGAAGGCGGCATTGTCGACGTCGAGCACACCATAGCGCGCTGCGATTTCGAACGCGCCCCAGCCGGAACCACCCGGAACAAACGCATTTTCGGGCGCCGCGACGCCTCGGTAGGAGGCGCTCTCACCGGTCAGAACATAGCTCGTCGCCACCTGCCAGGCCGTGTTGCTGATATCGTCCTCTACCGGACCCTCGGCGAGTTGCTGTTTGGACTCCACATATTCTGCGAGCAGTCCGAAGCTGTTGCGGTAGAAATAGAGTTGCGGCGACCAACGGCTTTGATCGCCTGCAGCCAGTACGCTGTCGTCGTATTTGAAAAAGCGGTTCTGTCCCGGGGTCCGGTACTGGGGCTTGGTGGAGGTGCCGGTGTCGGTGACGCCGCTCCCCTCCTTGCTGCCCTCGCTGCCCGCGATCCCGAAGCCCAGACCCTGAAAGAATCCGGGTTGGTTGCGGAAGGGCTCAAGAAAGACTCGGCCCGCAAACTCCTTTTTGTTATCCGCGTCGCTGCTGGGCGCATCGCGTCCATCCGCGGCACCGTTGAACCAACCCAGGGCGTAGGTCAGAGTATCGTCAAGCAACGTGCCCTGCAGCTGGACGCCCAGATCCCGGTTTGGCACCAGCTCGGTAGGGAATCCCCGCTCGATGAAGGTGGTGACGCCTCCGCCTTGCAGACGTTCGAGGCCGACTGGACCTTTGACCTTGCCGACCCGGACGGTCGCCGCCGGATCGAAGCGGAAATCCGCGTAGGCATCCACCAGGGTCCCGGAATCACCCGCGAACTCAGGCGTGACTCGGAAGCCGATCAGCCTGCCCAGCGAACCTTCCAGCGTCGGGCGCACCCGTCGGAACCGGAAGCCGTCGTTGTTGGCGCCTTTATCATCGGGAAAGAAGCGGCCATCGAACTGCACCAGGCTGCGAACCTTGAGCTCATAGGCGCCGTCCGGGGACTTCACGGCGAAACCCTTGGCTCCGGCGCTGACCACCGGTGTCTTTTTGGCGGCTTCGACAGCCGCTTCCTGTTGAATTTCCAATTGTCGCTCCACAGTGCGCAGCCGCTGTTCCAGCGTCTGCAAATCATCCGCGCCATGCGCGAGGCCGCCCGCAAGAAGAAGGGCGAGCGCTGTCGTCGTTGTCGTTGTACGTCCGGAAAGTCGCATGATTATGTTCCTGCATAAGTGTTGCGAACCTCCGGTCGTCCGGTCAGTGCACTGAAAATGGGTTCCAGGTTTTATCGGGTTTGCTTGCCATCATCCGGCAAACGGATTTTTTCCCGCCGCTCGATCTGTACGATGCGGCCGTCGTGGACACTGAGTTCGATGGTCCCGTAGCGCAAGCCATCGAGTTGGCGCGCCAACTCAGCGGATAACTGTGTGGGCAATGATTGACGCTTCGGTTGCGTGGGATTCATCGGACACCCTCCATTCCGCGAGCAAAGATAGCGGAGACGTTATAGGAATAAAAAGAATAAATAATTTTTTTATTATTCAATATAGGTCTATAAATTACCGCATCAATCCCCAAGCGCCTGGCGATCAGGCCTGGCGCCCGCTATGGGTCGACCTGGCACAGAGACGGCTAGAGGGATCCCAGCCAGCGATCCGGCACCCGATCCCAGGCGCGGCGCTCGGCTTCCAGGGGCTTTGCGAGAATCCGCCGGCTCGCACCCAGCAACGCCGTGGTGCGCTGCCCGGTCTCGTAGGCCGGCCAGCCGGGATCGCCGCTGTGGGCGAACCGGGTCCAGGCGTCCATGGTCATGGATGCCAGGGCGGCGGCGCCCTCCCCTTCGCCGTAGAATTTTTTCGCCCCCGGCTTGCTGTAGGTACCGAACACAAAGGCGAGTTCCACCGCGTGGGGCGAACCCAGGCGCCCACCCACCGCCGGCGACGGCCAGTCGAACAGGTAGTTGAATACCCGCGCCTCGTGCGGGCGCTGGCGTTCCAGCAGACGCAGCGCCGGGATACGGAAGATCCGGTCGGTCTGGATCGCCATGAAGACTTCGGGAACGCTGGGCTCGATCCCCCGCGCCGGCAGCGCGGCGCGGTAGGCGGCGACCAGACCGGGCGCGTGCTCGTCACCCACCAGATAGCCGAGGCGCTTGGCGAGGCCGGCTTCGTCCAGTTGCTGGATCGCCTTGGCCGGAATGCCGAACAGCTTCCATTCATCGAGCGTACTGCCCGCCAGCACCGGGATACCGGCGGCAACGCCCGCTGCCACCGCATCGATGGGGTTATGGGGCATGACCACGCCATCCGCCACCGGCATGAACGGCAGGCCTCCGATCACGGCCAGGGGATAGCCCTCGACGCGTCCGCCTTCCATCAGGCGCTGGGCGCGCAGGAGGTCCGCGAGCGGGGCCTTGCGCAGGCCATCGGTGTCGAGCGCCAGGGCCTTGAGAATGGCCTCGCCGCGCCGCACGGCGGTGGTCGCATCGGCGCAGGTGTGACAGGCGCCGGACTGGGGAATCGCCTTGTGAAACAACCCTCGCGCCGCCGGCAATGCCAGCAGGTTGCCGACGCTCATGCCACCGGCGGACTCGCCGAAGATGGTGACATTGCCGGGATCACCGCCGAAATGCGCGATGTTGTCGCGCACCCAGGCCAGCGCCTTGACCTGATCGAGCAGCCCCTCATTGCCGGTGGCCGGGATGCGACCGTCCGTCACCGCGGCCAGCGGCGCGAAGCCCAGGATTCCCAGCCGATAGTTGATGGTGACCACCACCACATCGCCGTGGCGAGCGAGGGTTCCGCCCTCGTAGATACCCTGGGCGCCCGAGCCGATGGTGAAGCCGCCGCCGTGGATCCACACCATCACCGGCCGTTTGCCGGCACACCCGGGCGTCCAGACATTGAGGGTCAGGCAGTCCTCGGACTGGGTACCGGTTTCGGCGCCCATGACGTCGTCCAGCGCGCCCTTGTTCTGGGGTGCCCAGTCGCCGAACTCCCCCGCATCCCGAATCCCGGCCCAGGGCAACGGGTCCGCCGGCGGCAGCCAGCGTCGCTCGCCGACCGGCGGCGCGGCATAGGGAATGCCCTTGAATACCAGCACGCCGCCCTTTTCGTTACCTTGCAACTTGCCGCTGCCGATCTCGATGACCGGTGTCGCTGTCGTGCCACTCATGGTGATGCTCCAGGTTTGCAGGGATGAAAAAACAGTCGTGGGCTATTCCGTGGGGCTCGCCGCGCGGCTCCGCCGGACTCAACCGAGACGATGAAAAATGCCGCCGCTGGCGACGCCATGGCCGTCTCCGTCGGGGGCCGGTTCGGCGATCTCGACCAGTTGGTAGTACACCGGCCGGCTGAGCAGACCTTCAAGGTTGCGCCGTACCAGCAGATAGGGAGCCGTTCCACGCGTCGCGGTCTCGACCACGCGCAGCGGATGATCCGGCCCGGCGATCACCTGATCGCCGACGTTGGTGGCAAACACCAGCTGTTGCGTCCCGACAGCATCGACCTTGCGCTCCAGCGCCACGATCACAAAGGGCGCGTCTTCCACCTGGATGCGCCACTTTTCCTCCGGGGTTACCAGATAGTACTGATCGTCTTCGCGCTTGAGCAGGCTGGAAAAGAGTCGCACCAGTTCCAGACGGTTGATGGCGTCACCTTCGTGGTACCAGGTGCCATCGCGCGCAATGCGGATATCGATGTCGCCGGACAGGCGCGGATTCCAGGATTCCACCGGGGGCAGCCTGGCCCCGGTTCGGGCTCGCTCGGCGCCGGCCTGGATGTCGTCGAGCGAAAGCTGGGGCACGGTGCTCAGATATCCCGCAACTGACCCTTGTTGCCCATGGTCATGCCGATGCCGGTGATGAACCGCAGCAGATCCTCCTTGTCGGGGAACTGATCGGCGAAGCCCTTGTTGAAGCACACGTCCACGGCGCCCTGGGCGAGTGCCCAGCAGGCGAGGTAGTGGTAGTGGGGCGGGACATCCTCCAGCACCCCGCGCGCGATGAGCTGACTTACCATGGTGCCGATCCGCTCAGTGGTCAGGCGCCGCATCTCGTGCAGCTCGCCAACCTGCTTCTCCACCAGCGGATCATTCTGAATACGCTCTTCGAGTTGCTGTACCAGACGATCCAGCTCGGGATTCGAAAGCCGTGATTGGAAGTAGGCCTTCACCATGGCGCCGGGATTGCCGGCTTCGGCGGCCGCGATACCTTCATCCATATTGGCGCGGATGCGGCTTTCGTAATCGATCAGGATGCGCGCGAGAATCTCGGATTTGCTCTGAAAGTGCTTGTAGACAGTACCCTTGCCGATGCCGGCCTCTTCGGCGATGGCCGCCACCGTCACCTGATCGATGCCATCGCGCAGCAGGCAGCGCAGCGCGCGCTCGACGATCCTCTGCTCGCGCGCGAGAAACTGCCGCTTCTTTTCGCGGATCTTGTCGGTGCTGGATGGATGTGTTGAACCCATGGTTCGTAACCGCCCTGGCTGTGCGCGCTATCTCGATCTTCTTGTCTGGCCGGACGCGAGTATCCGGACGCCGTGGGCCGCAACGGCGAACCGCGCGACCCGGCCCTATCCTAAGAGCGCCGCACCCCGGATGCAAACGATCCGCTGTCCTGGCTCGGCGTTCACCGGTCTGTTCCCGCTGCTTTACCTGGACTACTCGCGGAAGCAATTTACAGCGAAAGGGCCGATGCTATAATGCGCCGCCCCGCGCACGGGGCATGACGGAGAGTAGCTCAGACTGGTAGAGCACTGCCTTCGGGAGGCAGGGGTCGCAGGTTCAAATCCTGTCTCTCCGACCAATCCCGCACGACACCCGCACCACAGCAAATTCCCAACCGGGACCACCCTCGCGCTGAATGCGCGGCGCCCTGTTTTTTTGCCCTTTTCCTTATTATTTGCCGAGCTCTCACTGAGCTGCTCGTCAATACGATCGCTTCACAACGACCTTTTGGCAGCGGTCAGGTCAATGCCCGCCGGGTTAGCCAGCATTCGCAGCGATTTGCGCCCGGGCGCGGCGGTTGGCGGCGCCCGGGTGCAGTGTCAGGCTGCTTTCACGCCGGTGTCGCACACGGGATCGCGCTGGCCGCTGGGAGGCAGTTTGCGCGAACCCGGCTGAACTTCGTCCGGACCCGGCAAATCCAGCTCCTGCGCCCACTCGCGCATCTTCGGCAACACGTTCTCGGCCAGCAGCCTCATGCTGTTCATGGACTGCTGATGAGTGGTCGAACCACCCTCGATGTGCCAGATCGAGAACACCCCCGGACGCAATGTCTCCAGGATATGACGAACCTTGGGCAACACCGAGTCCGGGGTACCGACGATGATCTGGCGGTTGCGGAGCAGATTTTCGTAGAGCACTTCGTGGTTGTATTTGCGGGTCGCCGCCACATCGATGCCGCTCCCGGCGCTTTTGCCGGATACCACGGCCTCGTTGGTCTCCGGGTCTGACAACGCATAGGCCAGGCGCTTGGTCGCCGCCTTCGAGTTGTAGCCGGCCGGGAACATCCACTCGGGGCGCGCGAAGGCGGGCTGACCACCACCGTAGACGTAGTTCTTGCCCAGTTCGTAGGCCTCGGCTTCGGTGTCGGCGCAGACGATCTTCTGCAGATAGCCGAAGCACTCGGGCCCGGCCTGGTAGCCTTCCGCGGCGGCGGTATCGGCGTAGAGATTCCACATTTCCATGGTCGGCGGCAGGAAAGTTGCGAGCGCGATGTAGGTGTAGCGGTTCTTGGCCGCAAATACCGCCGTCTCGGGACTCACCAGACTCGGGATCCAGGTCTGGGGAAAGGGCTTCTGGATCGGCTTCAGCCAGGGGTTCACATGGCGGTATTCGTAGTGCTTGCCCTCATAGCGCCAGGGACCGTCCTGCGTCCAGGCCTTGATGATGAAGTCGTGGGCCTCGTCGAAACGCTCGCGGTTGTAGGTCGGGTTGATGTTGTTGGCGATCTGCTCGCAACCCGCGCCCCGCACCCAGCCGGTGATGAGCCGGCCGCCCGAGATCATGTCGATGGTGGCGAGCTCCTCGGCCAGGCGCAGCGGATCGGCCACCGGCAGCGGATTGCCCATCAGCGCGATTTTCACCCGCTTGGTGATGCGCGCAAGAATGGCCGCCTCGACATCCATCACCGCGCCCATGGTGAAGGGGTTGGCGTGGTGTTCGTTGAGCATGACGCCGTCGAAACCGAGCTCCTCGGCGTAGAGCTTTTCGTCCAGGTAGCGATTGAACAGGGCACCGCCCCTGACCGGGTCGAGAAACTTGTTGGAAACCCCGAAAAAGCTCGCGTTCTTGATCACCTCGTCTTCCGGAACATCGGCGTAGGGGCGTTCGGTGAAGGTCGTGATGTGCATGGTGAATCCTCCGGTATCTGGGCGCGGCGGATTGCCGCAGGCGCGCGTCAGGACAAATGGGCTTTCAGTTTCTTGACGAATTTGTCGGTCTGCTCGATCTCGGGACGGTGACCGCAGTTCTTGAACAGCGCCAGTTTCGAGCCTCGAATGGCCTCGTGGAACAGTGCCGCCGCACTCACCGGCGCGATGCCGTCGTCCTCGCCCCAGACGATCAGGGTCGGGAGATTCCGCACCAGCCCCAAGCGGTTCTGGAGCGCCGGGTTGCTCATATAGGGCTGCCACGCAAGGCGCGCCGACTCGGCGGTGGCATCCTGGAAGCGTTCGAACTGCTCCGGTGTCACGGCACCGCCGAACAGAGTGGAAAATTCCGGGGTGGCCGCGCTGTCCTTCACACTGGCGGCGATGTAGTGTTCGGTGGGCGCCTCGTAGATGTCGCGAATCATGCCCCGCGGCGGCTTGATGCCGAACGGCGCCACCAGCGTCAGGCTCGCAAACTGCCCCGGATTCTGCGCCGCCATTTCCGCCGCGATCCAGCCGCCCAGGGAAAAGCCGATGACATCGGCGCCGACCCAGTCCTCCTCGACCATGACCTGGGCATAGTAGTTGGCCAGATCGCCGATGGTGCGAATCCAGTCGATGCGCGGCGACACCCCGAACCCGGGGTGCAACGGCACGATCAGCTTGCGCTCGCCGGCCAGCTTTCGCTGCCATGCCAACCAGCCGGGATTGCCCAGCTCCTCGTGCAGCACCAGCAAGGGTCGTCCTTTGCCGCCCTTGATGTAGCTCAGCTCCGCACCCGCGGCGGTGATGGTCTTCTGTTGCCAATCCGCTTTTGCCAACGCCTGTACTCCCCTGCTTTGAAGCTCTCGTTGCCGGATGGGTGCCGGATGAATGCAGCAATGCGCGCCGCGCGTACCGGGCCCAACCTACTCAGTAGTAAGCGGACAGTCAACCGGCAGCTCTTCGCCCCGGGCGCAGTTTGCGGCGAGCCGGATTTGCAGTGTATAAACGGCGTACTCCTTCCGGCACGGGTCCGCGCTCACCATGCAGCAATCTCTCCAGATCGAGCTCGTCAAGCGCGCCTTCGCCCATATCGACGCCGGCACCACGGATCTCGCGCCCGAGGTGACCCGCAATCCGGTCACCACCTACATTGATCGCGACTGGCTGGAGCGGGAGAAAGCGACCCTGTTTCGGCACTATCCGCTGTTTGTGGGCCTGTCCGGACGCATCGCCAAGCCGGGCGACTATGTCGCCGAGGATCACGCCGGGCTGCCCGTCCTGCTGGTGCGCGGCGACGACGGCACTGCGCGCGCCTTCGTCAACCAGTGCCGGCACCGGGGCGCGCCGGTGGTCAAGGGATGCGGTCGCGCGAGCGGTTTCAGCTGTCCGTACCACGCCTGGCGCTACGACCGTCAGGGCGATCTGGTCGTCATTCCCGATGAGCGCTCGTTTCCCGGCGTCGCGCGCGCCGATCATGGCCTGGTGCCGCTCCCGCTGATCGAGCGCGACGGCATGCTCTGGGTGTTGCCGGACCCGGACGGAACGCTCGATATCGCGACCCTCGATGCGCATCTCAGCGGTATGGAGCAGGATCTGGCGTCCTACCGGCTCGCCGGCTACAGCCATTTCGAAAGCCGGGTGCTCGAACGGCCCGCCAACTGGAAGATGCCCATCGACACCTTCCTCGAACCCTACCATTTCGCGCCCCTGCACCGGGACACGGTGGCGCCCATCTTCTTCGCCAACCTGTGCCTGTTCGACGCCTTCGGCCTCAACAACCGCGAAGCCGTGGTGCGCAAAAGCATCGAGACCCTGCGCGACCAGCCCGAACAGAGCTGGGATTTCGTCAAACACACGGCGATTTCCTACCAGTTGTTCCCGAACACGGTGTTCGTGATACAGGCCGATCATGTGGAGACCTGGCGCCTGTTTCCTGCCGAGGACCGCCCGGATCGTTGTCTGGTCTATTTCGACTGCTATGTGCCGGAGCCGCCCGTCACCGACAGTGCACGCAAGTACTGGGAAGCCAATGTGGATCTGGCGATCCGCACCGTGGACGGCGAAGACATCGCCATGCAGATCGACATGGAGCGGGGTTATCAGGCAGGCGTGATGAAAGAGGTATTGATCGGCCGCAACGAGCCTTCGCTCGCGCATTTCCAGCGTGCCATTCACCGTGCGGTCACCAGCGCCTGAAACAACTCAATCCAGGTTGCGGGCTCGTCAATCGCGCAGGCGCCGATCGCGAAATCCATACCAGGCGATCAGCGCCGCCACCACACAGGCCAGCGCGGCCACATCGAACACCAGCGTCGCCCCCAGATGCCAGAAGCGGCCGGCAAGCCAGGAACCCATGGCGCCGCCGAGGCCGAAACTCACCGCGCCGTACAGCGCCTGACCGCCACCCTGAGCGCCCGGTCCGAACAGGCGGCGGATGGTTTCGATCCCAGCAGCGTGGAAGGTGCCGAAGCTGAATGCGTGCAGCGATTGGGCGGCGACCAGCAGCCACAGCGACTGGCTCCAGTTACCGATCAGCCACCAGCGCAGGGCCGCGAGCAACAGGCTCGCCAGCAGCACGGTGCGCACCCCAAAGCGCAACAGCACCCGGTGCATCACCACGAACACCAGAATTTCCGCCACCACCCCCACCGACCACAGCACACCGATGGCGGACCGGCTGTAGCCCAGGGCTTCCAGATGAATGCTGATGAAACTGTAGTAGGCGCCGTGCGCCACCTGCAACAGCAGCCCGGCAGCGAGAAAGGCGAGCACCGCCGGCTGCCGCGCCGCAACATGCAGCGGCTGCCAATGGCGCTCGCGGGCGCCCGCTGCCGGCCGGGGAATCATCAGGCTGCTCGCCAGAATGGTCGCCAGCAGCAAGGATCCGGCGACCGGAAACCAACCGATGCCCCAGGTCTCGAAACAGAAACCCACGCCCACCACGGCGGCGATGAATCCGATCGAGCCCCAGAGCCGGATACGGCTGTAGCGCTCAGGCCGGGAACCCAAAAAACCGAGCGTGATCACCTCGTGCTGGGGCAGCACCGCGTTCCAGAAAAAGCTGTAGCCGGCCAGCACCAGGACCAGCCAGGGCAGGCTGTCGTCGGCGAAGATGCCCAGAAAACACAGGAACGCGAGCAGGGAACCCAGGCGAAGGATGCCCAACCGCCGCCCGCTCCAGTCGCCGAGCCAGCTCCACAGATTGGGAGCGACCACCTTGGTAACCAGGGGAATGGCGAGCAGCGCGCCAATCTGTTCCGGCGCAAACCCCAGTCCACTCAGATACAGCGGCCAGTACGGGTACAGCCCGCCCAGCAGCGCGAAGTAGAAAAAATAGAACCCGGAAAGCCGCCAGTACGGAATCGGGCCGCTAACTCCGGGGGCGCTCAATCAGCGTCCGGAGTCCTGAGCGCCCAACGGCGGCAGCCCCGAGACCACATCCTGGTTCTGGCCGCGATGACGCAGGGCGTGGTCCATCAACACCAGCGCCAGCATGGCTTCGGCGATGGGAGTGGCGCGGATACCGACGCAGGGATCGTGACGGCCGGTGGTGACCACTTCGACTTCCTGGCCCGCCGTATCGACACCGCGCCCCGGCAGCCGCAGGCTCGAGGTGGGCTTGAGCGCCAGCCGCACCAGGATGTCCTGGCCGCTGGAAATACCGCCCAGCACGCCGCCGGCGTGGTTCGACAGAAACCCGGCCGGCGTCATCTCGTCGCGGTGCTCGGTGCCCTTTTGCGCCACCACATCGAAACCGTCGCCGATGGCCACACCCTTGACCGCGTTGATGCTCATCATGGCGCCCGCGATGGCGGCGTCGAGCTTGTCGAATACCGGCTCGCCCCAGCCGGGCGGCACACCGGTAGCGCGCACACTGATCTCGGCGCCGATGGAATCGCCGTCCTTCACCAGCGCCTGCATGAAGGCTTCAAGCTCGGGCACCAGCGCCGCATCCGGGCAAAAAAACGGGTTGTTGTCGATTTCATTCCAGTCGACCGTGCCGACCGCGAACGGCCCCAGGCGGCTCAGGTAGCCGCGCACTTCGACGCCGTAGCGCTCGCGCAGGTATTTCCTGGCGATGCCACCGGCCGCGACGCGCATCGCGGTTTCCCGCGCCGAGGCGCGGCCGCCGCCGCGGTGGTCGCGGATGCCGTATTTCTGGAAATAGGTGTAGTCCGCATGGGCGGGCCGGAACGACTGCTGGATCGCGCGGTAATCCTTGGAGCGCTGGTCGGTGTTCTCGATCAGCAGGCCGATCGGCGTGCCGGTGGTGACGCCTTCGAAGACACCCGACAGGATGCGGACGCTATCCTCCTCGCGGCGCTGGGTCGTGTAGCGCGACTGCCCGGGTTTGCGCCGGTCCAGGTCAGGCTGCAAATCGGCTTCGGTGAGCGCCAGGCCGGGCGGGCAGCCGTCGACGACGCAGCCGAGCGCCGGGCCGTGGCTCTCGCCGAACGTGGTGACCGTGAACAGTTTGCCGATGGTATTGCCGGACACACCGGACTCCCTTGCCAATGAACCTGCATTATAGGGGCGCGCGGGGCTTCGAAACCGCGTTGGGCCTCGCAGCGCCTCGGGCGCTACCACACCCGCGGAAGCGATCATCCACAAGGCCCTGATATTCCTGGGTTCCCGTGAGCGCGGGAACCAGGGTTACCGGGCTGTCCGGAACAGCCCCCGTTTTTCAACCAGCGGTTCGTCCCGACCCGCTAATCAAGGAACGCCTGCGCCGCCAGCAGTTCGTCGCGGGTCAAGACAAAGATGCCGTCGCCGCCGCGCTCCAGCTCGACCCAGGTGAAGGGGATTTCCGGATAGCGTTCTTCCAGCGCCAGCGCGGAGTTGCCGACTTCGACGAACAGCAGACCATCGTCCTGCAGCCAGTCGGGCGCCTCCCGCAACAGACGGCGCACCAGGTCCAGGCCGTCGGGACCGGCGGCGAGGGCGAGCGCGGGCTCGTTGTGGTATTCGTCCGGCATCGCGGCATAGTCGTCGGCATCCACATAGGGCGGATTGCAGACGATCAGGTCGTAGGCTTCTTCCAGACCGTCGCACAGATCGCTCTCGACCGTGCGCACCCGGCGTTCCAGTTCGTGCTGCGCAATATTGGCTTCGGCGACATCCAGGGCATCTACCGAGATGTCGGCCAGATCCACCTCGGCGTCGGGAAACGCCAGCGCACAGGCGATGCCGATGCAACCTGAGCCCGTGCAGAGGTCGAGAATGCGCTCCGGCGCACGCACCAGCCAGGGACTGAAACCCTGTTCGATCAGCTCCGCGAAGGGCGAACGCGGCACCAGCACCCGCTCGTCGACCTGAAACTTCAGCCCGGCAAACCAGGCTTCGCCGGTGATATAGGGTGCCGGCAGGCGCTCCTCGACGCGGCGTTCCAGAAACTCGAGCACGCGGCGCTTCTCGCTGTCCAGAAGACGCGCGTCCAGCACATTCGGACCCGACTGCAGGGGCAGGTGCAGAGCGGCACACACCAGCACCACGGCTTCGTCCCAGGCGTTGTCGGTGCCGTGGCCGAACCAGAGTTCGGCCTCGGTGAAACGGCTGGTGCCCCAGCGCACGAAATCGCGCACGGTGAAGAGTTGTTCGAGGCAGGCCCTGTGCATGATGGCGATCCGCGGGTCTCCGGGCGCCGGCCGTTCGCCAGCACCCGGAGACAGCGTCTCAACTGTCCAGACGCTCGATAATGGTGGCGTTGGCGGTGCCGCCGCCTTCGCAGATGGCGAGCAGACCGTAGCGTCCCTTGCGGCGCTCCAGCTCGTTGAGCAGCGTGGTCATCAGCTTGGCGCCGGTGCAGCCCAGCGGGTGGCCGTTGGCCTGCGCGCCGCCGTTGACATTGAGCTTGGCGAGATCCGCGCCGACCGCCTTGGCCCAGGCCAGGGGTACCGACCCGAAGGCTTCGTTGATTTCATAGAGGTCGATATCGTCGATGGTGAGACCGGCGCGCTCCAGCGCCTTTTGGGTGGCGGGAATCGGCCCTTCCAGCATGATCACCGGGTCCGAACCGACCACCGCCAGGGCGCAAATGCGGGCGCGCGGCTTGAGGCCGTATTTTTCCACGGCCGCTGCGTTGGCGACCATCACGGCCGCCGCGCCATCGCTGATCTGGCTCGCCGTGCCCGCCGTGATCACGCCGCCCGGCGCCAGTGGCTCCAGGGTTTTCATCGCGTCGCGATTGGCATTGGGACGAATGCCTTCGTCGGCATCGTGAATCAGGATGCGGCCGTCTTCCAGGGTGAGTTCCAGCGGCAGGATTTCCTGACGGAACTTGCCATTCGCGGTGGCTTCGGTGGCCTTCATGTGGCTGGCATAACCGAAATCGTCGAGTTCCTCGCGGGTGACGCCGTATTTCTTGGCGAGCATTTCGGCGCCCATGAACTGGCTGAATTCGATGCCGGGATAGCGCTCTTCGAGGCGCTCGCCCTTGGGTTTGCCACGGCCTTTTTCGGCGGCATCGTCAACCGCGGAAAACATCGGCACCTGCGACATGGATTCGACGCCGCCGGCGATCACCACGTCCTGGGTGCCGGACATCACCGCCTGGGCGGCGAAGTGAATCGCCTGCTGCGCCGAACCGCACTGGCGGTCCACCGTGGTGCCGGGCACCGCCTCGCCGAGACGGGACGACAGCGCGACGTTGCGCGCCACGTTGCCGGTCTGCGCGCCGTACTGGGATACACAGCCAAAAATCAGGTCATCGACCCTGGCCGGATCGAGACCGACCTGGTCGAGCAGGCCGTCCACCAGCATGGCGCCGAGGTCGACCGGGTGGATTTTGCTCAGGCGGCCGCGGTTGCGACCGGTAGCGGTGCGCAGGGCACCGACGATATAGGCTTCCGCCATGGCTGAACTCCTGCTGAGGGGCGAGTGGGTAAAGGGCGACCATTTAAGCGCAGGACCAGCGCCGGTTCAATTTATACTGCTGGGCCTGCGCCCGCCGTGCCCCGTCCATGAACCTGACCGACTGCGCCACCACCGACTGCCCCTACTGCGGCGAAGCCATCGAACTGGTGGTGGACTGCTCCGTCGAAGAACAGTCCTACATCGAGGATTGTCCGGTCTGCTGCCGCCCGATGTCGGTGTGGGTGCAGATCGGCGACGACGGCAGCATCCACCTGCAACTGCGCGACGAAAACAACTGAAGCCGAGCACCGCGCCACCACGCAGATGGCTGCCGCAGCAGTTTTTCAACAGGCTGTTAGCGCTGTTCGCGTCTCCAGGCCTTCAACCCGGTCAATGCGAGCAGCACCATCAGCGCCGCCATGCCATCCATCCAGTACACGCCCCAACGCCCCAGAATGCGGCCGCTGTGAATATCCTGGACCAGCCGTTCAAGAGTGATCGCATCGCCGGCCGCCTGGGGCGCAAGCTGTGCCACCAGCGCCGGAGTCAGCGGCGCGGCCACTGACCAGGCGGGCTCGGCGCCGCTCAGCGCCGTAAACGCAGGCGCCTCGGGCTCCACCCGGAACGCCCTGCCCTGGCCACGCAACAACAGCTGACCGTCCTGCGCCCCCAGGGCTTCCACCGGCACCGGCAAGCGGTAGGTGGCGTCGATCCGGTCCAGCAATTCGCCCGTGGCAGAGAACAACAGCAGCTCGCCCTGACAGGCGACGGCCATTTCCGCGCCGATTTCCGCGACGCCCACCAAGTCACCACGGCAGCTCGCGAGCGCCACGGTATCCAGGAACAGCTTGCCGCCCACCTGACTCACCCAGTGCTCACCAACAACAAAGCCATCGATGGCGTCGGGCAGTTCGATGCCATACCAGCCCAGCACCAGCGGCGAACGCACCACCAGACGATCCAGCTCCAGCCACTCGGGGTGATTGAGGGCAAACCCGCTGAACGCGAGCAGGATCACAAACAGCGCCGCCGTCACGCCCATGCGGCGGTGCCAGCGCTTGAGACCGCTGTTCTGACCGTTTTCAGCGCCCTGCTCGGGAAGACTCATTCGGCGTTACCCGCATGTGAAACCGATCCCGATGCCTCGGGAGCAACCTGTCCGTGAAAATAGAGCGCGAGCCGCGCCACCCGCTGCATCGCGCGCACCGAGAGGGTGGCGCCGGTGATGCCGTCGATGGCGCGGTCTAGCTCGTGGCCAGCGTCCGGCCGCAGCCCGACGCCCCGGAACTGACCGGTAAAGAACGGCAGGCGCACCTCCGCGCCGCGACTCTCGCGGAACTCCAGCACCTGGATGTCCGCAACGGTACCCCGCTCCACCGCCACACCGATGGTGATGGGGTGCGTCTTGCCGATCTCGTCGATCACCCAGGCGGTACGGTCGCCGTGCCGCCAGTAACGCACCCGCAACTGCGCGAAGGAATGCCCGAGAATCTCTGCCGCGGCGTCCTTGACGGGCGCCGACAGCCACAGGGTCTGGGGTGTCGGCTCAACGCCACCGAAAGCCTGGGCCCGGAATTCTTCCGCGGTCAGATAGACCTCCCCGGCCGCGACCAGGGACGGGCCCAGCGCGAACAGGGCGACCAGCAGCCACCGCCGAGCGGGCGCGCCGGCCCGCGAACGGGACCCTGTACCCGGCCAGGGCACCGCCGTCACAGCGCGATCCCGCACGGACTTACGCGACTGTGCCCGACGCGACTGTGTCCAATGCGACTGCCCAAGGGTCAGAAATTCCAGCCGACGCCGAGATTGAAGCCATCGCCCCTGGCGTTACGCTGATCAACCCAGTCGGCCTTCAACACCACATTGTCCACCAGCCAATAATTGAAGCCAAAATCGACCTCCTCGACCTGGGTGTCGTCATGACCTCCAGCCTGTGTGTCCCACTCGCTGTAGCGGGCAAAGACACCGAGCTTCGGGGTAAGACGCCAGGACGGTTCGAGGTACCAGCCGTTCTGTTCGTCCTTGCCGAGCGCCTTGGCCAGGTCGCCGTCGATGTGCCACTCCGCATAAAGCGCCCTGAGCCCGAAGGGTCCCGCCTGGTAAACGGCGTGAGTCTCATAGAGCAGACTGCTCGCCTTGTCGGCGCCGACCACCTGACCTTGCAGCAGGTCTTCCTGGTAATTCGCCGCCAGCGCGAGTTCGAGACCGGAAATTCCGGTGTACCGCAGCCGCCCCGTGTAGGCGAATTCCTCGGCAGTGGCTTCCGCGGATTTCTGGCGCCCGCCACGGATATCGAGCGCGCCGCTGCCCGTGGCTGCGGTCTCCAAACCGCTGTGCACGCCCAAGTCATAGCGCAAGCCGGGCGCCATTTCGCCACCCAGCATCACGCCGGATTCCCACCAGGTCGTGGGAATGATACGACTCTCCACGCTGTTGCGTTCCACCCCGTAGAAGGTATTGGGCTCGTGGGTCTCGTTGAGGATGCCGATCGGCAACAGAAACAGGCCGAATTTCGCGCTCTGGCGCTCGGCGTAATCCCACTCCACATAGGCCTGTTCGAGTTCCACCTCGCCGGGCTCGCCGTCGCCGGCCAGCGAGTGTTCGAGTTCCACTTCGGAAAAAAACCGCACGCTGTCGTTGAAGTCGTGGCTCAGGAACATGACGAAACGGTGGGCATCGATCTGGTCGGTGCCGCCGTTCTCCCGGTTGTTGTAGTGGATCTCGCCGTAACCGCCGATCTGGGTGCGCTCGGCCCAGTCGGCGACCTTGGCATAGCTGTCGCTCCGTTCGGTTGCGGTTTCGACCGCAGTGGCGGTGGCTTCCACCGCCGTTGCGGTTTCCGCGACCTTGGTGTCGGTCTGGCGCAACTGGGCCTTCAGCGCTTCGATCTCCGCCTGCTGCTCTTTCAGTAGACGCATCACTTCAGCCAGGGTGGGTTCGGCGGAAGGTTCGGGCGCCGCCGTCGACGTCGCGGTAAAGCCGAGTGCGGTCGCCAACGCGGCCGCTCGCAGAACTGTTTTCATCGTGGTCTCCTTGTCGTGTCGCTTGGTTGTGTAATTGGTTGTGTGGCTTGGTGGGTCGTGAATCAGCGGTGGATTCTAGTATCGACCTCGACCGTAATGCAACTCATTATCATTTGGGAGATCACGCAAAGACCGCTACAATCGCCGCCGGTCTGCGTCATCACCCAATTCCGGAGGGCATCGCCGGCATGAAATCCCTGCTTCTGGCAGTTTTGCTGGCACTGGCTGCCGCGCCCCCAAGCGCCAACGCCGGCCAGAATCGCGAGTACTGGGTAGCCGCCGAGCCGGTAACCTGGGATTACGCGCCCTCGGGCAAGAACCTGATCCACCCCGGTGCGGACATGGGTGCCTGGGGTGAGCGACTGCGCTACCCCAAGTACCGCTTTGTCGGCTACACCGACGCCAGCTACAAAACTCCCATCCCGCAGCCGGAATGGCGGGGCATCCTGGGGCCGGAGTTATTGGGCGAGGTCGGCGATACCCTGAAGGTACATTTCCTGAACCGCGCCGACCGGCCCTTCTCCATGCATCCCCACGGGCTGCGTTACGACGAGGACAATGACGGCGCGGATCACCGTGGCGCCGGCGCGAGCATCGGCCCGGGAAAGAGCTACACCTACACCTGGGTGATCGACGAGAAAGCCGGCCCCGGCCCCGCCGATCCATCCTCGATCGTCTGGCTCTATCACTCCCATGTGGACCATGTGGACGACATCTACCGGGGCCTGATCGGCACCCTCGTGGTCACCCGCAAGGGCATGGCGATTTCCCGGGCCGACCCGCGCCCGCGCGATGTGGACCGGGACTTCACCACGCTGTTCATGGTGTTCGACGAGGAGGACGGCGCCGAAGGCGGCCTCAAGCACGCCATGAACGGCTACATCTTCGGCAACCTGCAAGGGCTCGACGCCGTCCAGGGCGAGCGCGTGCGCTGGCATCTGGTGGCGCTGGGCTCCGAGGTGGACCTGCACACCGCCCACTGGCATGGCGAAACCGTGCTGGAGCACGGCCGCCGCACCGACGTGGTCGAGCTGCTCCCCGCCTCCATGGTCTCGGTGGACATGGTCGCCGACAATCCGGGCACCTGGCTCTATCACTGTCACGTCGGCGACCATATGACCGCCGGCATGATGACCCGCTGGACGGTGAAGCCCCGGCCAGCCGGCGGCCGCTGACGCCGCTGCCGGTTCTTTACCTACGAGCGCATGCCAGTATCGTAGGGCGTATAAGCGCAGCGCATCCGCCGAAATACCCAGGCGGTGAAATGCCGTTGGTGGCCGGGATTGCCGGATGCGCCGCGATGCAGCTTATCCGGCCTGCGAGCGCTGATCCCGCTGCCGGTTTTTGCCGGCCGGCAAATTGCCCGCCCGCCCGGGCTTCGCTATAGTCCCGCCGCCCACCTGTCGCGGACGCTCATGAACGCACCTTACAAAAGCCTCAACTTCGATCTGGGCACGGATGTCGATCAACTGCGCGACGCGGTCCATCGCTTCGCGCAAAACGAAATCGCCCCGCGCGCCGCGGCCATCGATCTCGCCAACGACTTTCCCGCCGATCTGTGGCGCAAGTTCGGTGACATGGGCCTGCTCGGCATCACCGTCGAGGAAGAATACGGCGGCACCAACATGGGTTATCTGGCCCATGTCGTGGCGCTGGAAGAAATCTCCCGCGCCTCGGCGGCGGTGGGCCTTTCCTATGCCGCCCATTCCAATCTCTGCGTGAACCAGATCCGCAAGAACGGCAGCCCGGAACAGAAGGCGAAGTACCTGCCCAGGCTGTGCTCCGGCGAACACATCGGCGCGCTGGCGATGAGTGAGCCCGGCGCCGGCTCCGACGTGGTGGGCATGAAGCTGCGCGCCGACAAGAAGGGCGACCGCTATATCCTCAACGGCAACAAGATGTGGATCACCAATGGCCCGGATGCCGATGTCTATGTGATCTACGCCAAGACCCGCCCCGATGCCGGACCCAAGGGCATCACCGCCTTCATCGTCGAGCGCGACTACCCGGGTTTCAGCCGCGCGCAGAAACTCGACAAACTGGGCATGCGCGGCTCCAACACCGGCGAGCTGGTGTTCGAGGATTGCGACGTGCCGGCGGAAAACATCCTCGGCAGGGAAAACGAAGGTGTACGCGTACTGATGTCGGGCCTCGATTACGAGCGCACCGTGCTGTCCGGCGGTCCCGTCGGCATCATGCAGGCCTGCCTGGACATCGTGCTGCCCTACCTCCACGACCGCAAACAGTTCGGCCAGGCGATCGGTGAATTCCAGCTCATGCAGGGCAAGGTCGCCGACATGTACGTGGATATCAACACTTCGCGCGCCTACCTGTACGCGGTCGCCAAGGCCTGCGACCGGGGCGAGGATTCGCGCAAGGACGCCGCCGCGGTGATCCTCTACACCGCCGAGCGCGCCACCCAGATGGCGCTGCAGGCGATCCAGTGCCTGGGCGGCAATGGCTACATCAACGAATTTCCCACCGGGCGCCTGCTACGCGACGCCAAGCTCTACGAGATCGGCGCCGGCACCTCGGAGATTCGCCGCATGCTGGTGGGTCGGGAGCTGTTCGCCGAGACGCGCTGATGACTTTTGAAGGCCGGATCAAGCGCTTGCGTGCTTGATCCGCAAGCGCGCCCGCCGTGGCGCGCGGCGACACCTGTCGCCTTGACCCGACCTCTGTGTGTGCCGGGCAGATAATCACAAGATGACGCGCGCCACGCGCGGGGGAGTTGCCCATGTCCTACAACTCGGTGTTCAAACCGGGAATCTTCGCCGGCAAGACGATCCTGGTGACCGGCGCCGGCAGCGGCTTCGGCCGCTGCATCGCCCATGAACTCGCCGCGCTCGGCGCCAACATCCTGATGATGGGCCGCACCGAGGCGAAACTGGCCACCGTCAAGGCGGAAATCGAGAGCGACAACCCGGGCGCGGTGTGCGACTACGGCTGCGCCGACATCCGCGACGACGCCGCCGTCAACACCGTGATCGAGCGCTTCGTCGCCGACCACGGCCCCATTCACGGCCTGGTCAACAACGCCGGCGGCCAGTTCCCGTCCGACCTGGAAAACATCTCGGCCAACGGTTTTCTGGCCGTGGTGCGCACCAACCTGCTGGGCGGCTTTCTGGTGTCGAAAGCGGTGTTCCTGCGCTCGATGAAGGAACACGGCGGCAGCATCGTCAACATCACCGCCGACTACTTCGGCGGCATGCCGCGCATGGCACACTCGGGCGCGGCCCGCGCCGGCATGGAGAACCTGACCATGACCATGGCGGTGGAATGGGCCTACGCCGGGGTGCGGGTGAATGCGGTGGCGCCGGGCTATCTCGCCTCTTCCGGGCTGGATACCTACGAAGATCCGGAGATGCTCGAATGCATCCCCCACTTCCCCGAGTCGGTGCCGCTGAATCGGGTCGGCACCGAATCCGAAGTGAGCTCGGCGGTGTGCTTCCTGCTGACCGAAGGCGCCAGCTACGTCAACGGCACCACGCTGCGGGTGGACGGCGGCAGTTCGCTGTGCCTGAGCTCGCCGCTCGGCCGCAAGATCCAGCGCGCGCAGCGCAACAATGCCGCCTACGATGGCTTTCACCGCGCCACCTTCCCCAAAATCCTGCAACGCGACGCCTGAGATTCCATGGCCATTCTCCAGTCCAAGATCAACACCCGCGGCGCCGAATTCGTCGAAAACCAGACCCACATGCAGGCGCAGCTCGACGATCTGCGCGCCAAGCTGGAGCAGATCAAGCTGGGCGGCGGCGCGAAAGCCCGCGAACGCCATGTCGCGCGCGGCAAGCTGCTGCCCCGCGACCGGGTGCAACAGTTGCTCGACCCGGGCGCGCCCTTTCTGGAGTTCTCCCAGTTCGCGGCCTGGGAGGTGTACGACGACTTCGTGCCCGGCGCCGGCATCGTGACCGGCATCGGCCGGGTCTCCGGCCAGGAGTGCGTGATCATCTGCAACGACGCCACCGTCAAGGGCGGCACCTACTACCCGCTCACCGTCACCAAGCAGTTGCGCGCCCAGGCCATCGCCGAGGAAAACCATCTGCCCTGCATCTACCTGGTGGATTCCGGCGGTGCCTTTCTGCCCATGCAGGCACAGGTCTTTCCGGATCGCAACCACTTCGGCCGCAGCTTTTTCAACGAAGCCGTGATGTCGTCGAAGGGCATCCCGCAGATCGCCGTGGTGATGGGTTCCTGCACCGCGGGCGGAGCCTATCTGCCGGCGATGGCGGATGAATCCATCATCGTCCGCCAGCAGGGCACGATTTTTCTCGGTGGTCCGCCCTTGGTGCGCGCCGCCACCGGCGAGATCGTCAGCGCCGAGGAACTGGGCGGCGCCGACGTCCACTGCCGCACCTCGGGCGTCACCGACCACTATGCCCGCGACGATCGTCATGCGTTGCAGCTCGCCCGCCAGGCCGTGGCGCGGCTCAATCGCGTCAAGCCGGTGACCATGGACCTGCGTCCGCCCGCCGCGCCGCGCTACGATCCGCGCGAGATCCACGGCATCGTGCCGCGTGATCCGCGTCATCCCTACGACGTGCGCGAGGTGATCGCGCGCATCGTCGACGACTCCGACTTCGACGAGTTCAAGGCGCTGTTCGGCACCACATTGGTGTGCGGCTTCGCGCGCATTCACGGCTATCCGGTGGGCATCCTGGGCAACAACGGCATCCTGTTCAGCGAGTCGGCCCAAAAAGGCGCGCATTTCATCGAGCTGTGCGCGCAACGCAAGATCCCGCTGGTGTTTTTGCAGAACATCACCGGCTTCATGGTCGGCCGCCAGTACGAGGCCGGCGGCATCGCCAAGCACGGCGCCAAGCTGGTCACCGCCGTGGCCTGCGCCCAGGTGCCCAAGTTCACCCTGATCATCGGCGGCTCCTTCGGCGCCGGCAATTACGGCATGTGCGGCCGCTCCTACGATCCGCGCCTGCTGTTCATGTGGCCCAATGCGCGCATCTCGGTGATGGGCGGCGAACAGGCCGCCGGCGTGCTGGCGCAGGTCAAGCGCGAACAACTCGAAGCGCGCGGCGAGACCTGGAGCGCCGAAGACGAAGCGGCCTTCAAGAAGCCCACCGTCGAGCTCTACGACCGCCAGGGCCATCCCTACTTCGCCTCGGCGCGCATCTGGGACGACGGCATCATCGACCCGGCGGAGAGCCGTACCGTGCTCGGACTCGGGATTTCCGCGGCCCTGAACCGTCCCATCGGCGAATCGCGCTTCGGCGTGTTCCGCATGTGACCCCACCCGGCTGCCGCCGCTGGCGCAGCCCCGCTTACTGGCAAGGCGAGCTCCCATGTTCGACAAAATCCTGATTGCGAATCGCGGCGAGATCGCCTGCCGGGTGATCCGCACCGCGCGCCGGCTCGGCATCCACACGGTCGCGGTCTACTCCGAAGCCGACCAGCACGCGCTGCATGTGGCGATGGCCGACGAAGCCGTGCCCATCGGACCTGCGCCGGCGCGCGACTCTTACCTGAAAGCGGAGGCCATCCTCGACGCGGCGCGCCGCACCGGAGCCCAGGCCATCCATCCCGGTTACGGCTTCCTGTCCGAGAATGCCGCCTTCGCCACCGCCTGTCGCAAGGCCGGGATCGTCTTCATCGGCCCACCCCCGGACGCCATCGCCGCCATGGGCTCCAAGTCCGCCGCCAAGCGCCTGATGGAAACCGCTGGCGTGCCCCTGGTGCCCGGTTACCACGGCGAGGTGCAGGACGAGGCCGCGCTGCGCGGCGCCGCCGATGCCATGGGCTATCCGGTGCTGCTCAAGGCCACCGCCGGCGGCGGCGGCAAGGGCATGCGGGTGGTGACGAGCGCCGGCGAGTTCAGCGAGGCGCTGGCCGCGGCGCGGCGCGAGGCCAAAAACAGCTTCGGCGACGACGCCATGCTGGTGGAGAAATACCTGACCCGCCCGCGCCATGTGGAAATCCAGGTGTTCTGCGACGGTCAGGGCGGCGCCGTCTACCTGTTCGAGCGCGACTGCTCGGTGCAGCGCCGCCACCAGAAAGTGATCGAGGAAGCGCCGGCGCCCGGACTCTCGCCCATCGTGCGGGCACAGATGGGCGAGGCCGCCATCACTGCCGCGCGCGCCATCGGCTACGAAGGCGCGGGCACGGTGGAGTTTTTGCTCGACACCGACGATTCGTTCTACTTCATGGAGATGAACACCCGGCTTCAGGTCGAGCATCCGGTGACCGAAATGATCACCGGGCAGGATCTGGTGGAGTGGCAGTTGCGGGTCGCGGCGGGCGAGCCCCTGCCGCTCGCCCAGGATCAGCTCGAAATCCACGGCCACTCCTTCGAGGCGCGCATCTACGCCGAGGATGCCGACCACGATTTTCTGCCCGCCACCGGCACGCTCGCGTTTTTGCAGCCGCCGGAAGAGTCGGACCATGTGCGCGTCGATACCGGCGTGCTCCAGGGCGACAGCATCAGCGTCCACTACGATCCCATGATCGCCAAGCTGATCGTCTGGGACGCGGACCGCGACCGGGCGCTCGCGCGTCTGGCGCGGGCCCTGCGCGACTACCGCATCGCCGGCACCGTCACCAATATCGAGTTTCTCTACAACCTGATCACGACGCCCGCGTTTCGCGCGGCGGAACTGGACACCGGCTTTATCGAGCGCCACCGCGAAGCCATTTTCGCGCGCAGCCCGGATACCGATGCCAAACTGGCAGCACTCGCCGCGCTCTACCTGCTGTTGCGGCGCGAGCAGGCGGCGGGAGCATTCGCCGCCACCACCACCGACCCCTGGTCGCCCTGGCACAGCGCCCACGGCTGGCGCTGCAACGACGCGCCGGTGCAACAGTTTCATTTGCAGATCGACGACCGCGAAATCCTGTTCACTGCCACGGCGGATGGCGACCGCCACCACCTGCACAGCGATCTGGGTCGCGCCGTGATCGCGGGCACGCTGCGCGGCAGCGAGCTGCACGCCAGCCTCGACGGCCATCGCCAACTGGTCACCGTAACCGCCCACGACGGCGGCTACAGCCTCTTCACCCGCGACGGCGCGCTGCATTTCACTGAAGTGCGGACCGACGCGGGCGCCAGCGAAGAGGACGCCACCGGCGGGCTCACCGCGCCCATGAACGGCACCGTCACCGCAGTGCGTGTGGAACCCGGAGCGCGGGTCGCCAAGGGTGATGCGATCCTGATCATGGAAGCGATGAAGATGGAACACAGCATCCGCGCCCCGGCGGACGGCGTGGTAGCGGAAATCTTCTACGGCGTCGGCGATCTGGTGGACGGCGGTGCCGAACTGGCGCGCTTCGAGCCCGACACGGACTGAGACTCCGAGGGGCGACACCCGTCGTCACGCGGGAATCCAGTGACCGCGATAACTCAGAGTACCTGGGCCCCCGCTTTCGCGAGGGCGACAAACTACATGTCCCGGCAGCTCATCGCCCCAATCGCCCGCCCGTCCGCGGCACGCGGCATTGTGTGAACCCGTTCAAACCCCGGATGGGACCGCTTTGCTACCTTGCGCGCGAGTCAGCACCGGCCGAGGAGTCCAGCACGTGGAGTTACAGCACTATCTGAAAATCATCGTCGAGCAGGACGGTTCGGATCTGTATTTTTCCACCGGTGCCCCACCCAGCATGAAGGTGCAGGGCAAGCTCACCGCCATCACCGCCGAACCGCTGGCGCCCGACGTGGTACAGGCGCTCGCCGACACCCTGATGGATGCCGAGCAAAAAGCCGAATTCGAGCGCCGGCCGGAAATGAATCTCGCCATTTCCGAGTCCGGCATCGGCCGGTTTCGGGTCAATATCTTCAAGCAACGCGGCCAGGTGGCGATGGTGATCCGCACCATCAAGACCGAAATTCCCGATTACCGCAGTCTGGGGCTGCCCGAAACCCTGCCCAAGCTGGTGATGCAGAAGCGCGGGCTGGTGCTGTTCGTCGGCGGCACCGGCTCCGGCAAGTCCACTTCACTCGCCTCGCTCATCGACTTCCGCAACAGCAATTCCGCCGGCCACATCATCACCATCGAGGATCCGGTCGAGTTCGTCCACCGCCACAAGCGCAGCATCGTCAATCAGCGCGAGGTGGGCATCGACACCGACAGCTACGAAGATGCTTTGCAAAACACCTTACGTCAGGCCCCGGACGTGATCCTGATCGGCGAGATCCGCAGCCGCGAGACCATGGAACACGCGCTCGCCTTCGCCGAGACCGGGCACCTGTGCCTGTCCACGTTGCACGCCAACAATGCCAACCAGGCCCTCGACCGCATCATCAATTTCTTTCCCGAGGACCGGCACAAGCAACTGTTTCTGGATCTGTCGCTGAATCTGCGCGGGATCGTCTCGCAGCGCCTGATTCCCACCGTCGACGGCAAACGCGCCGCCGCCATCGAGATCCTGCTGGGCACGCCGCGGGTATGCGATCTGATCAAGAACGGGAAAGTGGATGAAATCAAGGAAGTGATGATGAAGTCCGAAACCCAGGGCATGCGCACCTTCGACAGCGCCCTTTACCAACTCTACCAGGAAGGAAAAATTTCGCTTCAGGAAGCGCTGCAGAATGCGGATTCGGTGAACAACCTGCGGCTGAGGATTCAGCTCGACGCGCCGGAGGGCGCGGCCATTGCCAACGGGTCCGGGCTCACGCTGGCGCTGGAACCGGAAACCGAAACGCCGGCCTGACGCCGCCGGTGCCCCGGCGGAATGGCGGCGATCTCTCTTGTAGGAGCGGCGCCCTCGCCGCGATCAATCCCGATACCGCGCCAAACCCATCGGCCCGGGGGCGGGCCTCCTACAGGCACATCCACCGTAGGAGCGGCGCCCTCGCCGCGATCAGCCCCGATACCGCGCCAAACCCATCGGCCCGGGGGCGGGCCTCCTACAGGCACATCCACCGTAGGAGCGGCGCCCTCGCCGCGATCAATCCCGATACCGCACCCACCCCATCGGCCCGGGGGCGGGCCTTCTACAGGCACATCCACCGTAGGAGCGGCGCCCCCGCCGCGATCAGCCCCGATACCGCGCCAAACCCATCGGCCCGGGGGCGGGCCTCCTACAGGCACATCCACCGTAGGAGCGGCGCCCCCGCCGCGATCAATCCCGATACCGCACCCACCCCATCGGCCCGGGGGCGGGCCTCCTACAGGCACATCCACCGTAGGAGCGGCGCATCCGACAATTCCCGGGCGGCGTCAGTCGCCCGCGCGCCAACCGTTGGTGATGGGATAGCGGCGGTCGCGGCCGAAGGCGCGCTCGCTCACGCGCAGACCGACCGGCGCCTGGCGGCGCTTGTATTCGTTGACATCCACCATGCGGATCACGCGATAGACGTCCTCGGCCGCGAAGCCGGCGGCGACGATATCGGCGGCGCTCGCATCCTGCTCCACATAGAGTTCGAGGATGCGATCCAGCACCGAATAGGGCGGCAGCGAATCCTCGTCCTTCTGGCCCGGCGCCAGTTCCGCCGAGGGCGGCCGCGTGATCACGTCCTCGGGAATCACCGGCGCGATGCCGTTGCGGTAGCGCGACAGCTCGAACACCATGACCTTGGGGACGTCCTTGAGCACATCGAGTCCACCCGCCATATCGCCATAAAGCGTTGCATAACCCACCGCCATTTCGCTCTTGTTGCCGGTGGTCAGCACCAGATAGCCCTTCTTGTTCGAGATCGCCATCAACAGCAGGCCGCGCGCCCGGGCCTGAAGATTCTCCTCGGTCTTGTCCGTGGGCAGGCCCGCGAACTCCTCCGCCAGCGCATCCATGCAGGCGTCGTACACCCCGGCGATATCGATGCTGCGATAACTCACCCCGAGCCGCTCCGCCTCCTCGCGGGCGCCGTCCTTGCTGAGCTGCGAGGTGTAACGAAACGGCAGCATGATCGCCTCGACTTGCGCAGCGCCCAGCGCATCCACCGCGATGGCCAGCGTCAGGGCCGAATCGATACCGCCGGAAAGGCCAAGCACCACGCCCCTGAAGCCGTTTTTTCGCACATAGTCCCGCACCCCGACCACCAGCGCGCGATACACCGAGGCGATGGGTTCGAGCGGCGGCGCCAGCGCTTGCGCCGGCACATTCACCACGCCGGCATCGACTGCCAGCGTCACGGGATAGAGCCCTTCGTCAAACTGCGGCGCCTGAAAACAGGGCGTGCCGTTCGCATCCACCACCAGCGATCCGCCGTCGAAGATCAGTTCGTCCTGACCGCCGACCTGATTCACATAGACAATCGGCAGCCTGCCCTCGCGCGCCCGCGCCGCCAGTACTTGCTGACGCCTGTGCTGTTTGCCGCGATGAAAGGGCGAGGCGTTGAGGTTCAACATCAGGCGCGCACCCGCTGCGGCTGCGGCAGCCGTAGGCCCCGGAAACCACACGTCCTCGCAGATCGTCACCGCGGTGCGCACCCCGGCGATATCCAGCACGCAGGGCGCGCTGCCGGCGGCAAAATAACGCTGTTCGTCGAACACCTGATAATTGGGCAGACAGCTCTTGTCGTAGCGCGCCACCAGTTCACCGTCGCGAATCACGCCGGCCGAGTTGTAGAGCCTGCCCTGTTCGCGCCAGGGATAGCCGAGCACCGCGACGATGTCGCGGCAGGCGGCCTGCACCTCGGTCAGTGCCCGCTCGATGCGTGACTGCAGCGCGGGTCGCAGCAGCAGGTCTTCCGGCGGATAACCGATCAGCACCAGTTCGGAAAACAGCACGACCTGCGCGCCCAGTTCGTCGCGCGCGGCGCGCACCGCTTCGATGACCTTGGCGGTATTGCCGGGGATGTCGCCGACCAGCGGATTGAGCTGAGCCAGAGCCACTGTGAGCCGGTTCATGGTATCGCGCCTGATTCCGCTGGAATCCGGCATTTTCGGCTAAAATCCGGACGCGAGCAAAAAACCCACCGGCCGGAGGCCATGAGCACGGACCGCACCGCGGACAACAGCAGCCAGGCCATTGGTTCGGTCCGGGTGTACGCCTTTTACCGGGTGACGTTCTCCCTGTTGTTTCTGGCGATCCTGCTCAGCCGTGCCTCGCACGACCTGTTCGCCGCCACCCGGCCGCTGATCCAGTCCGGCGCCATCTACGCCTTCATTGTCACTTCCGCCGTATTTCTGGCGCACGCCCTGTGGCGTCGCTTCGCGCTCCGCCCCAGCGTCCTGTTCGCCCATCTGGTGATGGACATTGGCTGCATCACCGCATTGACCTTTGCCAGCGGCGGCGTCGCGAGCGGCTTTGGTGTGCCGCTCCTGATCACGGTCGCCTGCGGCGGCACCGCCTTTGGCGCGCGTCTGGTGTTGCTGCTCGCCGCCATCGCCAGCCTCGCCGTGCTCGGCCAGGAAGTCGCCGTCGCCCTGACCCGGAGCGGCGAACCCGGTCCGGTCGCGGCGGGCCTGCTGGGCCTGCTGCTGTTCGCCACCGCCATCAGTGTGCAGCGCGCCAACAGCCGCCTGCGCAGCGCCCAGCAGCGCGAAGCGGTACATGCCGACACGGCCGCGCAACTGCAACAGCTCAATGAACTGATCATCCACCGCATGCTGACCGGCATCCTGGTCGTCGATGCGTCCGGACGCATCGAGCTGATCAACGCCGCAGCCGTCGGTCTGCTCGGCGGCCATCAGCCGCAGCGGCCGCTCGCGCCACGCCAGTTTCTCAGCGTCAGCCCCGAGCTGCTGCGCCTCCATCAGCGCTGGAAGGCCTATCCCTGGCTGCAATTGCCGACCTTTGCCGCCGGCGGTACCGAAATCCAGGCCAGCTTTGCATCCCTGGATCAGCGCGACAGCCAGCGCACGCTGATTTTTCTGGAAGACAACCGCGCCAGTGCCCAGCGCGCCCAGCAACTCAAGCTCGCCTCCCTGGGCGGGCTCACGGCCGGCATCGCCCATGAAATCCGCAATCCCCTGGGCGCCATCAGCCACGCCGCCCAGCTGCTCGGCGAGCGCGGCGCGGCCGACGCTTCGGTACAGCAGCTGGCGGAGATCATCGTCCGGCATTCCGAGCGCCTGAATCAGATCGTCGAAAACGTGCTCCAGTTGTCGCGCCAGAAACCCGCCGAAGTCGTGCGGTTCGACCTCAAGCGCTGGTTGCAGAAATTCCTCGCCGAATTCGCCCAGCGGCCGGAACCGTCCGCCGCGATCGAGGCCGATACCGCCGGTCCCGCACTGCTCGTCGAATTCGACCCGTCGCAACTCACCCAGGTGCTGGCCAACCTGCTCGACAACGCCCTGCGCCACAGCGAGATGCACAGTGGCGAGCGCCGGGCGACCCTGGAACTGGGCATAGACGCCGCCAGCGGTCGCCCCTGGCTGGATGTGCGCGACCGCGGCGCGGGCATCGGCGCCGTCGAGCGGCAGCGGTTGTTCGAACCCTTTTTCACCACCTCGCGCACCGGCACCGGTCTCGGCCTGTATATTTCCCGCGAACTCTGCGCAATGAATCGCGCCACGCTGGAGTATCGGCCCCCGACACCGGCCGGCCCCGCCACCGGGGCCTGCTTCCGGATCGGCTTCGCGCATCCCGGTCGCATGCTCGACCAGCGCCCACGCACCACCGAGACCTGATCATGCTCAAGGCACTTGTCGTCGACGACGAACCCGATATCCGCGAACTGCTCACCATGACGCTGCACCAGCTCGGCCTCGACGTCACTACCGCCGCGACCCTGAACGAAGGCATCGGCGTACTGAAAACCGAGTCCTTCGCGGTCTGCATCACCGACATGCGCCTGCCCGACGGCGACGGCCTCAACCTGATCGACCACATCCAGCTCAAATACCCGGAACTGCCGGTGGCCATGATCACCGCCTACGGCAATACCGATCTGGCGGTGCAGGCATTGCAGCGCGGGGCGTTCGATTTCGTCTCCAAACCCATTCACCTGCAACGCTTGCGCACATTGGTGCAGAGCGCCCTCAAGCTCGCGAGCCCGCTCGCCGCCAGCGAACCTCCGGGCCCCGCGCAGGAATTCGTCGGCGATTCACCGGCCATCCAGAAATTGCGGCGCGAGATCGCCCGCGTCGCCCGCAGCCAGGCGCCGGTGTGCATTCGCGGCCCCTCGGGCAGCGGCAAGGAAATCGTCGCCCGCTCCATCCACCGCCAGAGTCCGCGCGCCGACGGGCCTTTCGTGCCGGTGAACTGCGGCGCGATCCCGGCGGAACTGATGGAGAGCGAATTCTTCGGCCATCTCAAGGGCAGCTTCACCGGCGCCCACCAGGACAAGCGCGGCCTGTTCGAGATGGCCGAGGGCGGCACCCTGTTTCTCGACGAGATCGCCGAGCTGCCGCTGCCGATGCAGGTCAAGCTGCTGCGCGCCATCCAGGAAAAGACCATTCGCCGGGTCGGCGACGGCAGCGAACTGAATGTCGATGTCCGCATCCTCAGCGCCACCCACCGCGATCTGGAACAGGATCTGAGCGACGGCCGCTTTCGGCAGGACCTCTACTACCGCATCAACGTCATCGAAATCGCGGTGCCGGCGCTGCGCGATCACCCCGAGGACATCCCCGCGCTCGCCGCGTATTTCCTCAACCGCCTGGGCGACGAAACCGGCATGGAAGCGCCGCTGCTGAGCCCGGCCGCGCTCGCCGAGCTCCAGCAATACAGCTTTCCCGGCAATGTGCGGGAACTGGAAAACATTCTGGAACGGGCGTCCACCCTGTGCGAAAACCGGCGCATCGAGCCCTGGGACCTGCGCCTGTCGGCGGACCCGATGGCGGCACCGAACGCGCCGGGCGATACGCGGCCGCGGCAGTCGCCCGCGCCCCACGACAGCCTGCCCAGCGAGGCCGACATCCTGGCGGCCGGCAATCTGGAAACCTATCTGGAAAATATCGAGCGCGCGGTGCTCGAACGCACCCTGCTCGCCGCGCGCTGGAACAAGACCCAGGCCGCCGAACGGCTGGGGCTCAGCTTTCGCCAGATCCGCTACAAGCTGAAGAAGCTGGGCATCGACTGACGTCCGGGTGACGCCCCGAGGGAATGGCGGATGCGCTGCGCTTATCCGCCCTACGAGTTACCGGCGTAGGGTGGATAAGCCGCAGGCGCATCCACCAAATATTCCCCGATCGGCAAGCGCCGCCAAGCGCCCACGAGTCACCGACGTAGGGTGGATAAGCCGCAGGCGCATCCACCAAATATTCCCCGATCGGCATGCGCGCGGCCAATCTCCGGATGCAGCGGCCTCACAGCCGCCTTATCCGGCCTACGAGTCACCGGCGTAGGGTGGATAAGCCACAGGCGCATCCACCAAATATTCCCCGGTGGGCAATCCCTGCGCGTGGCCTACTCCCAGCAGCGCTCGCCGCTCCCGGTCTGACCCTTCACGCCGCGCTCGTTCAACGTCAGGTTGCCGCATTCGGTGTCCCTGGTCTGGAAGTTCTGACGCGTCGCGGTCAGGCTGTAGTCCAGTATCGGCGCCGAAGTGACATTGGCCACCGAGATCAGATAGATGCTGGTGGCCGCCGTGCCCTGCTCGCCGTCGCGGTCGACGTGATGGGCGGCGGGATACCCCATCTGTGCCGTGGTGCTCGCGTAGCTGGCGTTATTGGCAAAGAACTGCTCCTGCCGCGCGGCGACTTCGAGCAGCGCACTCTTGCCCACCGCCCGGTTGCTGCGCACCACATAGTCGGTGTAGGACGGGTAGACCACCGCCGCCAGGATCGAGACGACCGCCACCACGATCAGCATTTCCAGCAGGGTGACCCCGGCCTGGCGGTCGCGTTGCATTCGCTTCATGTCAAATCCCCTGTTTGTCTCGCCGGCGCTTTGCGGCACTCCCGCGTTCTCCCTCGTCACCCCCGCGAAAGCGGGGGTCCAGGCACCACCGCACCCCGAACCAGCGCGGCACCTGGACTCCCGTTCCCGGACTAAAACATCCAGGAACAGCCGCCGCGGGAATGACATCAGACCCGTCATTTCACCGCATCCACGCCGCTTTCACGCCAGTAGAACTGGATCGGCTTCTGGGGCGGGTTCTTGCCGCTCTTGCCGCTCGCGGTGATCCAGAAATCCGGGCTCACCGCCACCACGCCGCCGTCGATGCCGGAGTATAGATTGATCCAGCGGTCGGTCTTGCTGAAGGTATCACCCACCACATCGTGCAGGAACCGCAAGGGCTCGCCCTTGTCGAGCCCGACCTGGTAGAGCCGGCTGGAGCCCAGGGGTGAACAGGGGTCGTCGTCCGGCCCGCTGCCCCCGGGCAGATAAGTGGTAAAGATGATGCCGTTGCCGCCGATGAACGGGGACGACAGGTTCTTCTCGCCGATCTCCTCCAGCGCCAGACGCCAGCCCTTGGAGAGATCGCTGGTCGGATCGCTGTCGTCGCACGCCGGCGTGGACGAGCCCACGAAGCAGGCGTCCGTGACATCCAGCAGATCGGCGGGCACATAAGGGGTGCGCGAAGCCACCGCACTGTCGCCGCTGGTAATAAGTCGGTCCTTGAACAGGAAGAACCAGTTGTTCTTGTTGGTCTCCGATTGCGGATGCTCGCGATCGCCGGAGCCCACCGCGATGGCGTCGTACACGCCGATGCCATCGCGCGCGCGGCGCACGATGGTTGCGGCGTGGAAGAACCTCAGATCGTCCTCGGGCGTGGCGACGAGATCTGCCGGACGCAAGTTCGCAAGAACGGAGGCCTTCCAGTTGGCGGCACGGTGATCGTCCGGCGAGACGCCGGGCACATACTGGGGGATGTCGATGCGCCACATCCGGCTACCGCTGTCCGGGACATAGAGGCGATCGAGAATGTTGTCGCCATCGGCATCCATGGGCGCCACTGCGGCGGCAAAACCGTGATCCATATCAGGATGGAAGCTCTCGGTGGCGGTAGCGGTTGCGGCACCGCCGGCCACCTTCCAGATCAACTCGCCGGTACGGGCATGGACGATGAACACGGCATTGCCCTCGCCCGCATCGTCGCCGAAGTAGGACAGCTTGTCCTTGCTGTCGGCACCGCTGATGTGGTGATCACCGGCCTCCAGGGCGTGGCCGTGGTAGCCGCCGCCGACGATCACCACCGGCACCGGCACATTGGTGACACCCAGATCCGGATCGTCACCCGGATCATCGAACTGGTTCGCCGGGTCATCCTCGAACCTTACCCAGCCCACCCGCGGGGTAGAGAAAGTCAGGCCCAGCTCGGTGAACTCCGCCATGCTGTCGTCGATCTTCCACAGCAGCTTGGGCGCGCTGGCATCCGGGTTGGAGACGTCGATAGCGTAATAGGCCTTGCCACCCCGGCGCAGCCCGAAATAGACCCAGGCGCGGTCACAGTCGTCGGCACCCACCGTGCAACTGCCGTCGTTATCGACAATACCGTCGCGATTGGTATCGATGGTGAACAGGGTCGGCTCGCCGTCGACGCCGTAGGGCCGGTTGACCCCGACATTGCCGGTGGTCATGGCCAGTCTACGCACATGACTGAGCACTTCGCGGGGCATGAAGGCCCAGACCTCCTCCCCGTAGTCGTCCCCCTGCTGGGTGACCGCCGAGGGAATGGTGGCGCCGGGCATTGTGTTGCGCACCATGCGCAATACCCCGTCGTTGGCGCCGAACACCAGACGTACATCCTGATTTTTCTCCGAGTAGCTGCCGCGGGCGCCGTAGTTGATGGCCACCGGCCGCGAGTGCAGCACGTCGCCCATCAGCCAGGGGCGGGTGTCGGTACGGCTGCTGTCGGCGTCGCTGTCGAACACGTCGATGCCACGGATCCACTTCAAGAAAACCTGGGTGGCATCCTGGGCCATGGTCTCCTTCTGCGCAGCTGTGGGACTGCCGGGGTAACTGACTGCCGCCGCATCCAGCACCTCCTTGATCGCGCTCAGACAGTAGGTGCCGTCGGTCTCGCCGCAGGCGGCTGTGGTATCGCGAAACCCGAACCGGGTCTGCACGTCGACATTCTCGCGCAGGGCGCCGGCATCGGCGCTGGCATCCAGGGGCACCAGCGTATTCCCGGCGGCCAGCGTGCCATCCACCGTCGCGGGTTCGAGAAAGATCTGCCGCGCGCCGGTGTCGGCGTTGCGCTCGCCGACACTGCCGGAGCGGTAGCCCGGAATCTTGTGGCCGGCGCCGCCGCGGCGCACAGAGCTGCCGTCGCGGCCGGACACCTCGAGCTTGCTGGCGTCGGCGGCGACCACGTCGGCGGCAGTCGGGACCGTCCACAGGGTCAGGGCATTGTCGTCGATGCGCCCGGTGATGGGGTTGAACGCGGGGTTGCCCAGGGCGTCTTCCACATCGAGCTGCTTGGAGCCGTCGAGCAGGGTGGTGGTGACCACGTCCAGCTTCTTGACATTGCCCGGCCACAGGGGCTTGCCGTTCTCGTCCACCTGGAACAGGGCGACGAATACATTGGGCAGCGACGTGACGCGGTTGTCGGCATTGACCGGCACCGTCACCGCCACAAAGGAACTGCTGACGGCATTGATCTGACGCCCGATGTCCTCCAGTGCTTTCACCAGTTCACCGGGCTTGCCCAGCGCAGGGATGGCATTTCCGGTGTCGCCTGCGGTGGCATAATCGTTCCCCTTGCTTCTTACGGGACCATTATCCGCTGTCAAGAACCACGACTTCAGGTTCTGCGTTCCAGCCGGGCTGGGGACCCCGGGAGCCTGCCCCCCCGCGATGTCTATCTGATTCAGTTTTCTGATGACTTGCGAAAAGCCGTCCGCGCCCCCTGTCGCCTTGGGCACCCCCAGCCCTTGCAGTGCAAGAGACTTTGCAAGCGCTGTATCACTTTCGTCCTGCTGTTGCGACACAGCAAACAGCATATTGATGCTGTAGGCGCCACTGCACGACCAGTCCTCGCCGTTGCTGTAGGGACTGATATAGCGATCCCGCGGCGGCGAGCCGTCGGTTGTGATTATGGTTGGATCCCAGGTCAGGGCCGAGGGGATACGAGCCCCACCCGCCGTCAGGTGGGATGGCCTGGGAGAGGTGGTGCCATAACCGGGCAGCGCAATGTAATCCAGACAGAGACGGTTATCGCCAGAATTGGCGCCGAAGGTAAAGTCGCATTTAGTCGCAGGTGTGCCGAACCCGGTGGAAAACTCAAAATCCAGGTTCCGCTTTGGCGGCTTGCCTCCTCCGCCAGTCGAGCCACCGAAGTCGGTATAGCCCAGCTTGGCATTGAGCACGTCGAGTCCGGCCATGTAGCGGTACAGCTCGAAGAACAGCTCGCGCCCCTGATATTTGTGGACTTCACTTGCGTTCATGTCTGGCAAGGCGCCGAAAATATCCAGCAGCTCCTGCTTGGCGCCGTTGCTGTCGCTTCCCTCCTCCAGGAGTTCGAAGCCGCGCAGCACATAGCCGCCGTTGGTGCATCCGGTATCGCCCGGACCGCAGTTCTCACTGTTGTGGTTCATCATCAGGCCCACCCGCATGTCATCGAAGGTGCCCAGATTGAACAACAGGTACCGAAAGGCGGCGACGAAGGTCTGCCGTTGATTGACCGCCCCGCTCGCCCCCCCGGCACCGGTGTAGATTCCACCCACTTGGGGCGCCCCCGGATACAAGGCATCGTAAATACCTTGGCCAATAACGCAGCCAGGATCTTCTTCATCTGAACCACAGAATTCGTCTCTGCAGGCTGCTGTGGTGACATCCGAGGAGCAGAAAGCACTCCCCAAATTGGGGCGCAAATCCAGCGTCAACATCACCAGCGGCGGCGGCGCATCCGGCGGCGCGTCATTGAAGTAGATCTCGGTATCGTCGGCCCGGACCGGCACCGACGCCGCCGCCAGCAACAGGGCCAACAAGGTTCCCAGCAGGCGTTTGCCGCCCAGATTTACCGAATGGTTCATGGTCCAGCCTCCAGCTTCCTGTTTCTTCATGGTTTCCTTCTCGCTCGCCTGGCCCGGTTCGCCTAGCCCACCGCCGGCACATGGGCATATTTGTCCAGGTTGCCTTGCGGCGGGTTCGAAAAGCAGTCGCTGCTCACGGGATTTACCACTACCGCGCCGCGATTGACCTGACTGGCGCCCTGGCGCGCCTCGGTGTTGTCGAATGTCGCCTCGACATCGAAGAAGAAGGCCCAGGTGCCGTGGGCAATGCCGGTGATGAAGGCCGGCACGCAGGCGGGCTGACCGTCGTTGAGCGGCCGGGCGCGGCCGGTGACGGTGGCGCCCTCGACCGCGGGCAGCGGGGCCGGGGTGGTGCTGGTCGGGTCCAGGCGCGGATCCCAGGCAAGGTTAAAGCGGTCACAGTCGCTATCCGGATCCGGGTGACCATTGCTGCAGACGATTGCCTCGGTATCCAGGTTGTTCTCCCAGCGTCCCAATACCGCATCGGCGATACCCTCGGCGAGCTGGAAGGCATCGAGTCGGGCCTGACTATTGCCCGCCATCAGCACTTCGAGCTGACCCGAGCGCATCACGCTGATGGCCAGGATGCTGAGCAGCAAGAGAAAGATCAGCGACACCGCCAGCACGGCGCCGCGCTGGCGCACGGGGACGTGGACGTGGACGTGGACGTAGGGCGGATAAGCCGCAGGCGCATCCGCCATTGCCCGAGACGCGCGGGCGCGCACAGGGGAAGACGGCTGCGCCGGGTGCGCTGCGCTTACCCGGCCTACGGGGGCATGCCGGTGTCGCAGGGCGGACACCCGTCGTAGGGCGGATAAGCGCAGCGCATCCGCCAATGCCGGTGTCGGATGGGCTGCCGGTTCCGGCGCCGGGTGCGCTGCGCTTACCCGGCCTACGTCTGCAATGGTTCGACGGTTCACTCTGAAATCCTCTTCTTCGCTGTCCGTCCTATTGAAAGGTGGTAAACACCTGATTGTTGCGCGGTACCGTGGTGGTGAAGACGCGCCGGTAGTACTGGTCGTCTGGGGTCGCGTTGGTGGTCAAGGTCTGGTTGCCCAGGTTCCAGGTGCGGCTTTCGGTCGCACTGGACCGCACCGGCTCCAGACTGCGCACCAGCAGGTGGACGCGCATGGATAGCACGGTGTCGGCATCCACGGCACCGGCCACATCGGCGACCCGGTCGGAGACGAATTCGTCGGGAATCGCATCGCCATCGGTGTCCACTCCCAGTTCTACCTGCAAGCTCTCGATACCGTTCACCAGGCAGGTCTGTGCAGGGTTTTCGACGCTGCGCACGCAGAGGCTGGGCACCCCGTTCTCGTTGCCTATGTAGTAGATGCGCCCGTAGTAGGCCCAGAGGTCCGCGCCGGAGCCCACTGAAGTCAGCGCGCTGGTGTCGATGTCCGTATCCACCGCGATCTCCGCGGTTCCCAGCCCGGAAGATTCGTTGTGCAGGTAGTAGTGGCCGCCGGTGAGGCTGCTGAAACCCGTCTCCCATTCGCCCTCATGGATCAGGGGCGCGTCCGAAGCGCGCCGCACGGCGAGGATATCGGTGCCGACACCGTCGATGGCGGCCGCAAAACAGCTGTTGAAGGCACCGGTCTCGCCGCCATCGGCGGCGTCGTAGACCTCGATCACCTGATCGGGGTTGAGCAGCCAGGTCTGGCAGGCGGTGCTCCCCGCCGGGGAGGTGATCTTGTCCAGCTCGGTGACGCCGCCGAAGAACCCGGCCATGGCGATCTCGCGGGACAACAGCCGCAGCGCGTAGCGGCCGTTCTCCTGCACCCGGGAAATGGCCTCGTCCTGCACGAAGCCACGTTTGCTCTCCAGATACACGGCGATGATGCCGCTCATCAGCAACAGGCCGAGGAGCAGCGCCACCATCAGCTCGATCAACGAGAAGCCGGCCTGGGTGCGGGCGGGGAACGCTGGAGCTGCCATGCCGGATCCTCAGCGATTGGCCAGAAAGGTGGCGATGACGACCGCCTGACGGCGGGTATTGCCGGTGCCGTATTTGTCGGTACCGCCGCAATCCACCGGCATGCGCGCCAGCAGCGCGGTCTGATCCAGGTCGATCCGGCTCTCCCAGGCCACCATCACGGTCACCAGGCTGCCGTCGGCGGCGCTGGTATCGACATCGATGCAGCCGGTGGGGTTGACCAGGCCATTGCTGGTGACGGCGTCGTCGAGCTGGGCCTCCCAGGACGAGAGGTCGAAGGCCGCCAACTGGGCCGGCGTGCAGGCGGCACCCGCGGCGGCACAGTCGGTCGGGGCGGCGACCTGGCCGCCGCCGACGCCGCCGCCGGTGTAGGTGGTGCCGGTGTCATAGTTGGTATCCAGAAAAGTGACGGTGGGCGCAACATTGGGATTGGCGCGCATGCGGTTGATCATGTCCTGCGCCAGACTCACGGCGGCACTGCGCTGGAGCGCTTCGTAATTGGTGCGCTTGCCGTTGATCTGCAGGCCCATCAGACCCAGGATGCCCACCGCAAGCACCAGTATTGCGATGAGGACTTCGATCAGGGTGGCGCCCCTGTTGCCGTGGCCGGCTGGAGCGGCACAGCGAGGCGTTGGACGCGGCATGCCTTTCATGGTGATGGACAGGCTCCTTTGGTCACGTTGGGACGACCGGTGACATCCACCGCCACGCAGCGCCCGTAATCCGCATTGCCATCGGGGGGCAGGAGTTCGAAGCTGTCGGCGTCACCTGAAACCGAACCATCGGGACGATAGGTGAAGGAGGAGCCGGTGGCCGTCAGGGTGAAGTTGCCGGCAAGATCTTCCTGGACCTGAACGATCTCTCCGCTGTCGACGGTCGCGTCGCCGTCGGTATCGGCCCACAGAATCCAGCCTTCGGCCCAGTCGCTCCCCGCGCAGCTCGCGCCATCGTCGGAACGGCACATCACCACCGGGGCATTGCGCTTGATGGCCTCGCTGCGCGCCAACATGAGCGAGGTCACCAAAGCGTTGGCCTGGGTGGCCGCCTGGTTGTCGCGCAGGAGACCGCGAAACGAGGGTGTTACCGCTGCAATCAGAATGGCGAGGATGGCCACGGTGACCATCATCTCGATGAGGGTGAAGCCGCGATTGCGGATCGACCGGCCCTGTTGTGGGTTGTTTTTGTCCATGCCCGCCTTGTTAACAGAGCGAAAAGAATAGTTTCGCGATTTCCGACCAGCGGGCATATAGGGCGATGAATAACAGTTGACACGGACAGGCGGTGCGTTTTTCCGACAGCCGGACGCGATCCGGGTGGTGCACCCTGAATGCCAGACCCCGTCCGGGGCAAAAATCCGCGCGGTTTTGGTCATTTCAGCACCGTCATTTCAGCATCGTCTTTCAGCACCAGCGGAGTGCCTTCGAATTTGATGGCGGCCCAGCCGTCGCGCATGAAGGCGCGGATGTTGCCGTGCGCCGTGCCCCCGGGATCGGCCAGTACCGCGCGGTAATGGGCGCCGAAACAGGCCAGGGTTTCGGCTTCGCTGAGGTCATGGAGACGACCAAAGGCGAAAATGCGGCACGAGCCTTCGTTGGTTCCCACCGGATTCCACAGGCGTCCGGCATCCCGGCCATTGGCAAAACCGGTCGGGGTAAAGCGGTAGTGGGCGTCGATGACGGCAATCACTTCGTCGAACGCCACGGTCGCCGGCGCGGCGCGCAGTTTTTCGATCAGTTCAGTCGGGGTCATGGGTCAGCTCCGAACGGGGTAGTTCCGAAAATTCGCGCCATTGGATGACAGCGCCGGGCTGGGCGCAACCAGTATGCGCAGGTGTGGGTGTGCGAGGGAGACAAAACCGCCGTCATTCCCACGAAAGCGGGAATCCAGATACCACGATATCTCCGACCCCGGTGGCGCCTGGACCCCCGCCTGCGCGGGGGTGACGGATCGCTGCTGGTTTTGGACGAAGCGCAATCCCCTGGACCCCCGCCTGCGCGGGGTTGACGGCTTGTCCGTCCGACCCGGACCCCGGCGCAACCGGGATGCGCAGGTGTGGGCGTGCGAGGGAGACAAAACCGCCGTCATTCCCGCGAAAGCGGGAATCCAGATACCACGATATCTCCGACCCCAGTGGCGCCTGGACCCCCGCCTGCGCGGGGGTGACGGCTTGTCCGTCCCGACCTGGACCCCGGCGCAACCGGGATGTGCAGGTGTGGGCGTGCGAGGGAGACAAAAACGCCGTCATTCCCGCGAAAGCGGGAATCCAGATACCACGATATCTCCGACCCCGGTGGCGCCTGGACCCCCGCCTGCGCGGGGGTGACGGCTTGTCCGTCCCGACCTGGACCCCGGTGCAACCGGGATGTGCTGGTGTGGGCGTGCGGGGGGAGACAGAGTGGGCGTGAAAGACTCAGAGTTTCATCCCGTCGTCGTTTCGGTCTTCATTGGTCCGCGTCGCTGCGGATATCGCGCAGTTGCTCCAGCAACTCCGGCAATGCTGTCACCACAGTGTCCCAAACCACGTCGAGATTGATATCAAAGTAGCCGTGAGCGATGCGGTTACGCATCCCACGCATACTCCGCCAGGGCACTTCCGCGTACTTTTGCGCGAACCCGGCGTACCGATCCATGACTCTCATCGCCGCCTCACCAATGATGATCAGGCTCATGATGACCGCCTGCTGGGTCCGTCGGTCAGCCAGGAAGTCCGCTTTGCTCAAGCCATCGACAAAGCCGCACGCATCCTGCGCGGCCCGAGCCATGTGATCGAGGTAGTCCGGCAGACGGTTTTCGCTCATACCGGCTGGGCTTCCGCAAGAATCTTCTTGCGCAGCGGTGGCGGCAGGTCAGCGGGCGTCAGTAGATCGACAGGTACACCAAGCAGGTGCTCCAACTCTATTTGCAAGCCGCCGAGATCGAACAGCGTGGCGCCGGGAAGTGCATCCACCAACAAATCGAGGTCGCTGCCTTCCTGATCGGTACCGTGCAACACCGATCCGAAAATCCGCAGATTGTCCGCACGAAAACGCCCCGCCAACCCGCGCACGGCGCTTCGCTTCTGGTCAAGGGCAACTGATGGCTTCATGCCTTCGCTTCTACTGGAAATCCGGTTTCATGATAACGGAACCCGCCATGAGGGAAACAGTTCGTCGCGCGGGGAGGGATCGGTGTTCGGTGATGCGACGTGGGCGACGGCCATTGCGCGCCTGCCCCTCACCCGAGGGATGACGGAGACCCGACCGCCGTCATTCCCGCGGGACCGCCATGGATGGCGGAAATGCTGGAAACACAGGCCGATGGGCCGTGCCCGCGCGGTCCCGCAACCCGGCGAAGTGATCGAGCAGCACCTCGCAACCAGCCAGCGCCTGTAACTCGGAGTGCCGCACGTCCACAGCGCGGCCCGTTCACCGACGCGGAACGATCACAGCAGGCGCCAAACCCAGTCTCTTGGCCCGGCGGGCAAACTTGCGATCATCAAACGACGCCATGCTCTTGCAGTCCCGATAACAGGCGTGGTGCAGCGCGTCGGTAAAAGCCAAACCCGCGTCGCTGGCGGAAACGGCGAGCGCGACGGCTTCCCGGTCCTCGATGGTCACTTGGGGCAGGCTCAGCAAATGGCGCAGGACTGCCGCGACCTGCTGTGGCTCGAAACGGTAATACCCCCGCATCACCCACTCCAGTTCCAGCACCACCGTCTTGCATACCATGAGCGGCTGGCCGGATTCGACCAGCGCCCGGGCCGCCGCGCGTTGCCCGGCGGCCTCCTCGTCGACTTCGTCCTGAATGTAGTAGCGGGCGAGGATATTGGTATCCAGCCCGATCATGGCTTGATGATATCCGCCGGATCGAAATCTGCTGGAACCGCCGCCAAGCGACTTCGGATCATGCCGAAACCGTCGGCCGGCACCTCTACCAGCGTACTCCGGATACGCAGCTCGACCCGGTCCCCGACCACCACGAACTCCACCTTGCTGCCGCACCGCAGACCTAGCCGTTGCCGAACCGATTTGGGGATGGTGACCTGTCCCTTGCTCGTTACCGTCGTTGTTTCCATGGACGCCTCCAAGTAATACCAAGTAAGGATAGCGAACGGGGGGAAATGTCTCAACAAGCTGAATTGCACAAACCGAATTGCTCAATTCCCTCCCCCTTCCGAGGCCCGACGCTCACCGCCCGAACAGAAAATCCACCTGCACCGCGCGGCCGTCGCGCTTGTACGCCATGTTGTAAACCCCCGGACGCGCAAAGCCTGTTCCGAACCCTTCGACGGGCTCAGGGTTCGCGCCAGATCAGCGCCGCCTGGCGCCCGGTGATGCCGTCGCGGCGCCAGGAATAAAACCGCGCGGCATCCTCGAAAGTACAGTGCTGGCCGCCATGAACAGCGGCGGCGGGTACGCCGAGCGCACGCAACTGGGCGCGGGCGATGGCGGGCAGGTCGGCGTACCAGTGCCCTACCCTGTCCGCCGGGGTGAAGCAGGTCGCCAGCGCGGCGGCATCGAGATGCCCGACAAAGGCGGCACGGACTTCGTCGCCGACCTCGTAGCAGGCACCGCAGATGGCCGGACCCAGCCACACCAGCAGGGTATCGGGGGGCGCGGCCATTGCGGCGATCGCGTGCGCGATGACGCCGGCGGCAAGGCCGCGCCAGCCGCCGTGGACGGCGGCCACCACCGACCCGGCGCGGTCGCACAGCAGCACCGGCAGGCAATCGGCGCCTTGCACGGCGCACACGACACCCGCGTCGCGGGTCCAGGCGCTGTCGCCGGTCCGGATCAGCCCATCGCCCGCGGCCGCCACGACCTGGGCGCCGTGAACCTGCAGCAGCCACTGGGGCGGGCCGGGCAGCGCGAGCCGATCCGCGAGTCGCCGGTGGTTGGCGTGGACGGCGGCGGGGTCGTCGCCTACCCGCTCGCCGAGATTGAAACTGGCCCAGGGGCCCTGACTGACCCCGCCGATCCGGGTGGTGGCGACGGCGCGCACCCCCGGCGGGGCCGGCCAGTCCGGCACCAGCAGGCCGGGCGCCGGCTCAGACATCGGCACTCAGCGTCGCCAGCAGCGCGGCAAAATCGGTCGGCAAGGGCGCTTCCCAGGTCAGGACGACGCCGGTCGCGGGATGGCGTAGCGAGAGCCGGGCCGCGTGCAGTGCCTGGCGCCGGAACCCGGTGAGCGCCGCCGCGCAGGCGGGGCCGGTGCCGGCCGGCAGTTGCAGGCGACCGCCGTACAGCGGATCGCCCACCACCGGATGTCCGATATGGGCCATGTGTACGCGAATCTGATGGGTACGTCCGGTTTCGAGGCTGACCCGAAGCAGGGTGTGGCGCGGCAGGCGCTGGGCCACGCGGTAATGGGTTACCGCCGCGCGGCCGCCGGCGACCACCGCCATCCGCGTGCGCGCCGTGGGGTGCCGGCCGAGGGGCGCGTCGACGGTACCGCCGCTGATGACGAGACCGCGCACCAGGGCGTCGTAATCGCGGGACACGCTGCGCTCCCGCAACTGCGCGACCAGATCGGCGTGGGCGCGCAACGTCCTGGCGATCACCAGCAGCCCGGTGGTGTCCTTGTCCAGGCGATGCACGATGCCCGCGCGGGGCAGCGCCCGCAGCCCCGGACAATGGCGCAGCAGGCCGTTGAGCAGCGTGCCGTCCGGATTGCCCGCGCCCGGATGCACCACCAACCCGGCCGGTTTGTCGATCACCAGCAGTTCGGCGTCCTCGTACACCACGCGCAACGGCACCGCCTGCTCGACCCAGTCGCCGGCGGGCTCCAACGACGCATTGAGGCAAAGCCATTCGCCGCCAGCCAGGCGGTCCTTCGAGCGTCGCGCCGCGCCGTCCACCCGCAAGTCGCCGGCGCCGATCCAGTGCTGGAGGCGGGCACGGGAGAAATCGCCGAACAGCGCCGCCGCCGCCTGGTCGAGCCGTTGCCCTTCCAGCTCGCGGGGAACCTGTGCCTTGCGCTGCACCCTTTCGCCTACCGCCATGTCGTGTGTTGCCCGCATTTCGACTGTGGTTAAATGATCGCCTTTTTAACAGGGCTGGCGGGGTCACTCAATCCCGCGCCCCCACGTCTACCCGCGCTGGATCAAGCCTGCCACGCGCCCACTGGTAAGTATGATGCTGGTACAAGCAATGCGATTGTTGGTGGTGGCTTTGGCGATAAGCCTGCTCGCCGGGTGCTCGTGGACGCGTTCCGCCAAGGATGCCAAGAAAGAAGCGGAAGAGCGCACCAGCCGTTACACCGAAAAGGATTTTTACGACCACATCCAGCGCGATCTGTCTGCGCGTGACTGGACCAAGGCCATCGAAAATCTCGATGCCCTGGAGGCACGCTACCCGTTTGGCACCTATGCCGACCAGGCGCAGCTCGAACTCATCTATGCCCGCTACAGCAGCCTGGATTTCGAGGCGGCGATCGCGGCCGCGGATCGCTTCATTCGCCTGCACCCGCGCCACGCCAGCGTGGACTACGCCTATTATGTGAAGGGGATGGCGCTGCTGCGCTCCGGCCGCGGCCTGTTCGACGAATACTTGCCCCGCGACGAGACCAAACGCGATCCCGGCTCGGCGCGACTCGCCTTCAATACCTTCAATGACCTGATCACCGGTTTTCCGGACAGTGCCTACGCCCCCGAAGCGCGCCAGCACATGGTGCATCTGCGCAATCTGCTGGCACGCCAGGAAATCCACGTCGCCAACTATTATTTCAAGCGCGGCGCCTATCTGGCGGCGGTCAATCGCGGCCGGCACGTGGTGGAGAACTACGAGCGCACGCCGGCGGTTGCCGACGGGCTGGCGGTGATGGCGCAGGGCTATCACATGCTGGGCCTGCCGGAACTGGCGGACAACGCCGCCCGGACGCTGGCGCTCAACTTTCCCCAGCACCCCGCGCTCGACGGCGAGGGCAATTTTCTGTACCAGGACGACGTCTTCGACCGCAAGTCCTGGTGGCACACCCTGACGCTCGGTGGTTACACGCCGGACAAACCGCCCTACTTCGATTCCCGTCCCCTGTTCGGCGAAGGCGCGATCGGCGCTCGCGAACCACCGCCTCCGGAAGATCCGGAAACCGCGCCACGGCAACACCGCTCGTGGTTCAGCCGCCTGACCTTCGGTGTGTTCGACGGCTAGCGCCACGGCACGCACGTTTCGATACATTTACCAGCCGGCGTCATTCCCGCGCACGCGGGAATCCAGTTACCGCGCCAACTCAGACCCCGGCGGCCCCTGGACCCCGGCCTGCGCCGGGGTGACGGGAATCCGGTTACCGCGATACATCCCGCAATACATCCGGTCCGGGCGCCATTCCGCGCCCGCCGCACGCCGTTTCAGGAACGGGATGCCAGTGCCCCGACGGCGGCGGGGCCGGCGTGGCACCCGGCGCGCCACGCCATGCGATACAGGCCTGGCAGACTGTAGGGTGGGCAAAGGCCGATAGGCCGTGCCCACGCGGGACAGGGCGCGGTGCCGGGCAGAGATCCCCGTGGGCACGCTGCGCTTTGCCCACCCTACGATGCTCAGCCGCCTGACCTTCGGTGTGTTCGACGGCTAGCGCCACGGCACGCACGTTTCGATACATTTACCAGCCGGCGTCATTCCCGCGCACGCGGGAATCCAGTTACCGCGCCAACTCAGACCCTGGTGGCCCCTGGACCCCGGCCTGCGCCGGGGTGACGGGAATCCGGTTACCGCGATACATCCGGTCCGGGCGCCATTCCGCGCCCGCCGCACGCCGTTTCAGGAACGGGATGCCAGTGCGCCGACGGCGGCGGGGCCGGCGCGCCACGCCATGCGGTACAGACCCGGCAGTACCAGCAGCGTCAGCACTGTGGACGAGAGGATGCCGCCGATCACCACCGTCGCCAGCGGGCGCTGAACCTCGCTGCCGATACCGGTATTGAACGCCATGGGCACGAAGCCCAGTCCCGCCACCAGCGCCGTCATCAGTACCGGACGCAGGCGCGTCAGCGCACCCTCGACAATGGCTTCATCCAGTGCGCGGCCTTCGCTGCGCAGGCTGCGAATGAAGCTGACCATCACCAGGCCATTGAGCACCGCAACACCGGACAGCGCGATAAAACCCACTCCTGCCGAGATCGACAGGGGAATATCGCGCAGCCACAGCGCCAGCACCCCGCCGGTCAGCGCCAACGGCACGCCGCTGAAGATCACCAGTGCATCGCGCAGCGAACCAAAGGCCAGCAACAGCAGGCCGAGGATCAGCGCCAACGTCACCGGGACCACGATCGACAGTCGCTTTGACGCGGATTGCAGCTGCTCGAAGGTGCCGCCATAGTCCAGCCAGTAACCCGCGGGCAGATCCACCTGGCCGTCGACCCGCTGCCGGACTTCCGCCACGAAACTGCCGAGATCGCGCCCCCGCACGTTGGCGGTAACCACCACCCGGCGTTTGCCCTGCTCGCGGTTGATCTGGTTGGGGCCGGGCGCGATGGCGACGTCGGCCACTTCCTGCAGCGGCACATAGCCGCCGTTGGGCAACGGCACCGTGAGCCGCTCCAGGGTGCGCGGATCGGCGCGCAGGGCATCGGGCAGGCGCACCACGATCTGAAAGCGCCGGTCGCCGTCGAACAGCGTGCCGGCGTCGCTGCCGCCAAAGGCGGTGGCGGCCACCGCCTGCACATCCGCCACCGAAATCCCGTAGCGCGCGAGAATCGCCCGGCGCGGTGTGATGGTCATGACCGGCAGCCCGGTGGTCTGCTCGATCTTCACATCGGCCGCGCCGGAAACCCGGGACAGCACCGCTTCCACCTGCTCCGCGGCTGCGTTCAGCACATCGAGATCGTCGCCATACACTTTCACCGCGAGGTCGGAGCGCACGCCGGAGATCAGTTCGTTGAAACGCATCTGGATTGGCTGCGTGAATTCGTAATTGTTGCCGGGCACACGCGTGACCCTGGCCTCCAGGTCCGCGACCACCTGCGCCTTGGGCTTGCGCGGATCGGGCCATTGCGCGCGCGGTTTGAGTATCACAAAGGTATCGGCAACCGAAGGCGGCATCGGATCGGTCGCCACTTCCGCGGTGCCCAGCTTGGCGAAGACGCGCGCCACTTCCGGAAGTTTCTTGATCTCCGCTTCCAGTAGCTGTTGCATCCCCACCGCCTGCCCGAGGGAGGTGCCGGGAATGCGCAGGGCATGCAGCGCGATATCGCCTTCATCCAGACTGGGAATGAATTCGCTGCCCATGCGCGCCGCCAGCAGTCCGCACGCCACCACCAGGGCGACGGCGGCGAGCGCCAGTACCACGCGCCCTTTCAGCGCGGCGTTCAGCAGCGGGGCATAAACGCGGGACGCGAGGCGCATGACCGGGTTTTCGCGCTCGGAAATCTTTCCGCTCAGCAACAGCGCCACGGCGGCTGGCACGAAGGTGAACGCGAGCACCAGCGCGGCCACCAGCGCCATCACCACGGTGGCCGCCATGGGATGGAACATCTTGCCTTCCACGCCGGTCAGCGCGAACAGCGGAATGTAGACCGCAGTGATGATGCCCACCCCGAACAGGCTCGGCCGAATCACTTCGCTGGTGGATTCATACACTGTTGCAAGCCGCTCCTTCAGGGTCAGCGCGGCGTTGCCCCGCTGTGCCTCGGCGAGCCGCCGAATACAGTTTTCGACAATGATGACGGCGCCATCCACGATCAAACCGAAGTCGAGCGCGCCGAGCGACATCAGGTTGGCGCTGACCTGGTTGTGCACCATGCCGGAAATCGTGGCGAGCATCGCCAGCGGAATCACCGCGGCGGTAATCAGCGCCGCGCGCAGATTGCCCAACAGCGCGAACAGCACCACCACCACCAGCAAGGCGCCTTCAAGCAGGTTTTTCGTGACGGTGTCGAGCGTCTTGTCGACCAGCGTGGTGCGGTCGTAGACGGCGCGTGCCGCGAGCCCGGGCGGCAGACTCTTCTGAATCGTTTCGAGCTGCGCCGCCACGGCGCGGGACACCGTGCGGGAATTTTCCCCCACCAGCATGAAGACCGTGCCCAACACCACTTCCTCGCCGTCCATGGTGGCGGCGCCGGTACGCAGCGCCCCGCCCCAACCGATCTCGGCAACTTCGCCCAGGGTCAGGGGCGCGCCATTGATGATGGTCACCACCACCCGGCGCAGATCGTCGAGACTGGTCACCTGGCCCGGCGAGCGGATCAGATACTGCGCGCCGTTGCGTTCGATATAGCCCGCGCCCCGGCTCGCATTGTTGTTGGCGAGTGCCGTCGTCACATCGTCCAGCGTCAAGCCGTAGGCGAGCAGACGGGCGGGCAGCGGCGCCACCAGTACCTGGCGCTCCTGGCCGCCGATACTGTTGACTTCGGTGACTCCCGGTACCTTGGCCAACTGCGGGCGCACGATCCAGCGCATGGCGTCGTGCAGGTCGAACGCCGTCAGCGCCTGGCCGTCCGCCGCGCGCGCATCCCGAGTGCGGTCCAGGGTGAACATGAAGATTTCACCGAGGCCGGTCGCAATCGGCCCCAGGCCCGGTTCCAGAGCGGCCGGCAACTGACTCTTCACCTGCTGGACCCGTTCGCCGACGAGCTGGCGCGCAAAATAGATATCGGTGCCGTCGCGAAATACCACGGTTACCTGCGACAGACCGTAGCGCGACAGCGAACGGGTGTATTCGAGGCCCGGCAGGCCCGCCATCGCGTTTTCGACCAGATAGGTCACGCGCTGCTCGGCTTCCAGCGGCGAATAGCCGGGCGCTTCGGTATTGATCTGCACCTGGACGTTGGTGATGTCCGGCACCGCATCGATGGGCAGGCGGAAAAAATTGTAGACGCCGAAAGCGGCCACGATCAGCACCGCGGCCAGTACCAGCCAGCGCCGGCGAATTGAAAAAAGCAGAATGTGTTCAATCATGGCTTGTTCCTAGTGAACAGATCCTAGTGATCGTGCGAAGCGCCGGACTTTTCAATGTCCGCCTTCACCAGATAGGAGTTGGCGATCACGATGCGGGCACCGGGCTTGAGGCCGCTCAGCACTTCGACGTTCACTCCGTCGGAGCGGCCGAGCGCCACGGGCTGCGCCTGAAAATGGTCGCCATCGGCCACGAACACCACATCCCAGTCGCGAAAGGATTGCAGCGCGGCAACCGGCACCAGCAGCGCCACCGGGGTCGCGCCGACAGTGACCTGGGCGTTGACGAACTGCCCCGGTGTCCAGCGCCCATCGGGGTTATCCAGAACGACACGCGCGGAGAGTGCCTGATTGCCGGTGCCGAGCGGTGCGACATAGCCGATCCGGCCGCTGCCTTGCGCCACGCCATCGGCCGCCGCGACCGCGACTTCCTGACCGCTGCCCAGACGCCCGCGGTCGCGCGGGAAAACATTCAGATCGGCCTGTACGCTGGAGAAATCGGCAATGCCGAACAGCGGCGCGGCGCCGGCGGATTCACCGGGATTGATCGCGCGCGCGACGACAGTGCCGGCAATCGGCGCCACCACCGCATACACCTGCAAGCTCTCGTTACTCTCGATGGTGGCCAGCGTCTGTCCCGCGCGAACGCGATCGCCAACCCGAACGGCGACGCTGCGCGCAATGCCGGGAAAGCGCGCGGTCACCTCGCGCATCCGCTCCGGGTTGGGCTGAATGCTGCCGTAGAGGGCGAGGGTCTCGCGCAGCACGCCGCCGCCAGCCGGCGCGGTTTCCATGCCGGCGGCAGCGGCCATGTCCGCGGCGATGACCACCGCGCCTTCCGGCGAGTCGTAGCGCCATTCATGCGCGGTCCCCGCATGGGTCGCGGTTACCTGCACCGCAAATGAATGCGGCTCGTAGACTTCAGCCGGACTCAGCAGATAATCGTCTTGCGGCGCGAAAACATGTGTATCGATCGCGCCGCCCGGCAGGCCATCGATACGGCGCAGCTCGATCCGCGCCTGCACCTCGGCCAACGGCAGCGGCTTGCCCGCCTGCTGCGGGTAAAGCCGAAATTCCGGCGGCACCCCGCGTTCGAAAATGGTGACTTCGAGCGCAAAGTCACCGTCGGTGAGCATGCGTCCACCGTGCGGACCTTTGACGACGGCAGCGGCGACCTTTGTTTCGCCGTGTGCGGCTTCACCCTTCAAGTTATTGCCGGCATCGCAGGCGCCGAGCCACAGCGGCAAGGCGAACAACAGGGCAAGGGAAAACAGTCGGTGGTTCATGGGCGATCTCGTCAGTTGGTGTCGGCGAGCGGCAGCGCGGTAAGGCGCTCGATTTCGGCACGGTGGTTGTGGGCGTTGGCGGCCGCTTCGATCAGGCTGCGCTGCACGTCGATGAATTCGCGCTGCGCCGCCACCCATTCGAGATAGCCGTAACGGCCGCGCTCGTAGGCGTAGCGGGTTTGCGCCAACACATCGTTCATTTCCGGCAGCACGGTGTCGCGCAGCAGCTCGGTCTCGGTGATCGCGTGTTTCAATTCCTGATGCAGCTCGAACAGTTGTGCCTCAACCCGGACCTCTGCCGCGCGGCGTTCGGCATCGGTGCGCTCGCGCAGCGCTTGCGTCTCGGCGATGGCGGGCTCGGCGTGACGCCCGGCAAACAGCGGCACCGAAATGCCGAACACCAGGGCCTGGTCGTCGGACCCTTCCAGGCGGCGAATACCCCCGCTGATCTGCACGTCGGGCGTACGCCGGGTCTGCGCCAGACGGAGCTCGGCATCGCGCAGCCGCGCTTCGCTGGCGAAGCGCGCGAAATCCGGATTGGTGTGCAAGCGCTCCACCAGGGCGGCGAAGGCGATGGGCTTTGGCAGCGCGTAGAGATCGGCCGTAACCGGCCCGAAGTCGGCGCGATTTTCACCCCATTGAGCGGCGAGTTTGCGCCGGGAAGTCAGCAGTTCGTGCTCGGCATGCTCCTGCTCGACTCTGGCCCGCGCCAGCAGGATGCGGGCGCGGTGCAGCTCGGCCGCCGGAGACTTTGCCGCATTCACGCGCTGCTCCACCACGGCGACGGTTTGCAGCGCCAGCTCGGTCGCGGTACGGGTGAGTGCGATCTGTTCCTGATCCGCGGCAACATGGATGAAACGGCGGGTGACTTCCGCCAGCACGTCGAGTTGCGCGGCCTGACGTGCGACCATGATCGCGTCGCGTCCGGACTGCGCAACCGCGCCGCGCGCCGCGCGCTTGCCGCCGAGCTCGATCACCTGGGCCAGCGAAAACGTCGCCTCAACCGCGTCCACGCCCTGCAAATCACCGCTACCGGCCAGGTTTTCCAGCGCCACATTCAGCGTCGGCGCCGGCCGCAGATCCGCCTGCCGGCTAAGCGCATCCTGCGCGCGCAGCGAAAACCCAAAGGCGGCAAGATCCGGATGGTGCGCCAGGGTTCGAGTAATGGCTTCGCGCAGTGTCAGCCCCGCGGCGGCGGCCGGTGGCGGCGCGTCGAGCGCCATGACAGGGAGCGGCCACCCGAGGGCCACCAGCGCAATCAGCGCCGTCGCCAACCACTGCTTCGTAACCTCGTGTACCGAACTCCGCGCCGATCCGCACGGCAAAAAATACGATCGCATCGAACTGTCTCCTCAAAATGGAAAACGTTCGGCGAGACAGGCCCGTTCAAGCTGAAGGGTTAGCTGTAAACCGCGGTCCGATCTCGCCTGGTCAGACGAGATGGCACCAGTTGGGACGTTCGAGGTTGCCGCGCGGCAGGGAAAGGTAAATCAAGGCATTGCCGCGCGGGAAAAGCGGCGGCAATTTGCGGGCGGAGATATCAACAGCGCTCAACAAGCCGAGAAAACCCGACAGATGGTTGTGCTCGTGATCGAGATGCAAGGGTCCGGTAGGTCCGGCATCGCCGTGGGATTTTTCGGCCTCCGCTGCGGGCGTGTCATGCTCGTGCGCGTTTGCATCCTCATGGTGACCAAAATGCGCTGCAGTTTGATCAGCGTCGTGCGCGCAATGGTCCACGGTCGCCGCTGCCGCCCAGGAAACCTGGAGCGGCAACAGAGAGAGCAGAAACAGGATGAGCCAGCGACGCATGGGCGCAGCCTATCGCTTCGACATTTTGGTAACAAGCAAAATCGCGAATCACAACCCGGACACAGCCTGCTACGGGTGGCCGTGCCGATGATGGGCGTCGGGAAAATGCGCGTGCTGGTGGGTTAGCGCGGCGTGGCGATGGCGGTGCGTATGACGGACTTCCGCCGCAACCGGCACTTCGTGGCCGTGCTGGTGATGGAGATCGTGGACATGCTCGTGTACGTGCTCGAGCGCTTCGTGGGTGTGTTCGTGGCGATGTTTTTCGGTCAGGTGCAGCCATACCCCCAGCGCCATGAGGGCGCCGGCGAACAGCAGGCGCAGCGTCAGCGCCTCTCCCAACAGCGGCAATGCGATCAACGCGCCCACGAAGGGCGCGACGGAAAAATAGGCGCTGGTGCGCGCGGTGCCGAGCTGGCGCAGGGCCACCACGAACAGCACCAGGCTCAATCCGTAGCAGGCCCAGCCCAGCACGACGGCCGCCGCCAGGGTTGCCGCCGGTGGCCAGCGATCCACCACCAGCACCGCGATGCCCAGGTTGACCACCCCCGCCGCCCAACCCTTGCAGGCGGCGATCCAGGTCGCGTCGGCGAGCGCTACCTTGCGCGTCAGATTGTTGTCGAGCGCCCAGCCCAGGCCCGCGCCCAGTACCGCCAGCGCCGGCCACAGGGCGCTGAAGCGCGCCTCGCCCGGCCAGCTCAGCACCAGCGCACCGGCGACGATGATCGCCATGCCGAGCGCAATGCGGCGATCGAAGTTTTCGCGAAACACGAACCACGCCAGCAGCGCGGTGAACAGGGTTTCCGCATTCAGCAGCAGGGCCGCGCCGGAAGCCGGCATCGCCGACAATCCGTACATCAGCAGCACCGGCGCGATCACGCCGCCGGCGACAATGGCACCGGCGAGCCAGCGCCACTCGCCGGGCTCCAGACGAATCGCTGCTCCGGGCCGGGCCAGGCGCATCAGCGAGAGGCCAAAACCCGCGCCGAGATACAGCAGACCGGCCAGCAACCAGGGACTCATGGCGCCCAGCAGCAGCTTGGCGAAGGGTACGCTGGCGCCGAACAGGGCGGCGGCGGCGAGGGCCGCCAGCACCCCCGATGCAGGCCGGTTACGGAACGCCGCCGGTGTCATCGTACATTTCCCATAATCGGTGTATGGCGCGGATCCCGGACCACAGAAACCGGGACGCGGGCGCGGCTGGTCAGCGCAAACCCGGCGGCAGCGAAAACCGGATACCTTCGCGGCCGCCGTCGCTTTCGCACACTTGGTCCACACCCAGTTCGGTGAGGCGGGCGACCACGTCGCCCACGAGTTTTTCCGGCGCCGAAGCGCCCGCCGTCAGCCCGATGCTGGTGACGCCGGCGAGCCAGCGCGGATCGATCTCGGCGGCGCCATCGATCAGATGGGCGCGGGCGCCGCAGCGTTCGGCGAGTTCTTTCAACCGCGTCGAGTTCGAACTGTTGGGCGAGCCCACCACCAATACCAGTTCGCATTCCAGCGCGAGCTGCTTGACCGCGTCCTGACGATTTTGCGTGGCGTAGCAGATGTCGTCCTTGCGCGGACCATCGATGGCGGGGAAGCGCGCTTGCAGGATGGCGACGATGCGTGCGGTGTCGTCCATCGACAGGGTGGTCTGGGTGACATAGGCGAGATTGCCGGGCTGCGCGACTTCCAGGCTCTGGGCATCGGCCTCGTCCTCGACCAGATAGATCACGCCGCGCGCGCTGCGGTACTGACCCATGGTGCCCTCGACCTCGGGATGGCCGCGATGGCCGATCAGCACGCAGTCGCGTCCTTCGCGGGCGCAGGCGGCCACCTCCAGGTGAACCTTGGTCACCAATGGGCAGGTCGCGTCGAATACGCGCAACCCGCGCGCGCCGGCCTCTTCGCGCACGGCTTGCGACACACCGTGGGCGCTGAAAATGACGGTGCCCTCCGCCGGCACCTCGTCCAGTTCCTCGACAAAGATCGCGCCGCGCTGACGCAGGCTGTCCACGACGTATTTATTGTGGACAACTTCGTGCCGCACATGAATGGGCGCGCCGAAGCGGTCGAGCGCGCGCTCGACGATCTCGATGGCGCGATCCACGCCGGCGCAGAAACCGCGGGGATTGGCGAGCAGGAGTTTCACGACGCCACCGGCTCCGCCGCGGTGACCGATCGTATCGCGACGGCGAACACCAGCGTCTTGCCGGCCAGCGGATGATTGAAGTCGACCGTGACCCGGTCCCCCGCCACCGCCATCACCACGCCAGGCAACTGGCCGGATGCGGCATCGGTAAAGGTGACCACCAGCCCGGGCGTCAACACCATTTCGGCGGGAAAGCGGCGCTTGGGCAAGGTCATCACATTGGCTTGCTGGTGAGCGCCAAAACCCTGTTCCGCGGGGACTTCGAAACGTCGTTCGTCGCCGGCGCGCAAACCGAGCAGCAGACGCTCGAAACCTTCCGGGAGATTGCCGTCGCCGATCACGAGTTGCGCGGGCGCGCGCGCGAAATTGCTGTCCACCACGGCGCCGTCGGTCAGCTCGATGGCGAAATGCAGCAGGACCGCCGAACCCGGTCCAATCGTCACTCGGCCACCGTCGCTCATGCGTGTTTCCGTCGGCTCCGCAAGGCATCCAGGATCAGGAGCGCGGCACCGACCGTAATGGCGGAGTCCGCCACGTTGAATGCCGGCCAATAGAGATCCCCATAATGGACCTGGATGAAATCCACCACATGGCCGAATCGCAACCGGTCACCGAGATTGCCGATGGCGCCGCCCAGCACCAGCGCCAGACCCAGACCCTGCCGGCACTCGGTGCGCGGCAGACGCCGCAAGACCACGACAATGGCCACGCTCACCACCAGCGCGATGCCGCTCAGCAGCCAGTGCTGCCAACCGCCCGCCTCGCTGAGCAGGCTGAACGCGGCGCCGCGATTGTGCAGCAGGGTGAGATTGAACAGCGGCGTGATGACGCGCGGCACGCCATAGTCGAGCAGGCTGCTCGCCAGACTCTTGGTCCACCAGTCGAGCAGGATTACCAGCGCAACAACCAGATAAAGACCCAGCCGTTGCGCTCTGCCGAAAGTCGCGGTCGAATCCATTGAAGCACCCATTCAGGCGGCGCGCCGCGCTTCGCCGGTGCCGGCGACGTTCGTCACGCAGCGGTCGCAGAGTTCCGGGTGCTCGGCGGACAGGCCGACGCTGTCACGGCGATGCCAGCAGCGCACACATTTGGCGTGCGTGGACGGCGCCAGCGCCACTTTCAGCCCGGACAGACCGGTGTCATGGCTGCCCGGCGGCGCCGTGGCGAGCGGCTGCACGCTGGCTGCCGAAGTCAGCAGCACGAAGCGCAATTCATCGCCCAGCTTGTCGAGCCGGGCATGCAGCGCGGCGTCCGCATAAAGGACCACTTCGGCATCCAGCGAGCCGCGCACCAGTCCCGCATTGCGCTGTTCTTCCAGCGCCTTGTTGACGGCTTCCTTGACCCGTATCACCTGCTCCCAGTCGTCGCGGGAGAAGAGTTCGTCGGCCCCCAGACCCGGTAACGGAAACCATTCCGCCAGCAGCACCGATTCCTCGCGTGCGCCCGGCAGGCACTGCCAGACTTCCTCGGCGGTGAAGCTCAGGATCGGCGCGATCCAGCGCACCAGGGCTTCGGCGATCTGGTGCAGCGCGGTCTGCGCCGAGCGCCGCGCCAGGCTGTCGCGCTGGCAGGTGTACTGGCGGTCCTTGATGATGTCGATATAGAAACCGCCCAGATCCGCGACGCAGAACTGGTGCAGTTTCTGATAAATGTGGTGAAAGCCGTAATCCTCGTAGCGGGCCGCGATCTCGTCCTGCAGCAGGCGCGCGCGATCCACCGCCCAGCGATCGAGATGCAGAAGCTGGTCGAAGGGCACGGTGTCGCGCGCGGGATCGAAGCCTTCCAGATTGGCAAGCAGATAACGCAAGGTGTTGCGAATGCGCCGATAGGAATCCGCGGTGCGCTTGAGGATTTCATCGGACACCGACAGCTCGCCGCTGAAATCCGTCGCCGCCACCCACAGCCGCAGCACATCGGCGCCGAGCTCGTTGATCACCTGCTGGGGCGCCACCACATTGCCCAGCGACTTCGACATCTTGCGACCCTGGGCATCGACGGTGAAGCCGTGGGTGAGCACCGCGCGGTACGGGGCATTGCCGTTGATGGCGACCGCCGTCTTGAGGGACGACTGGAACCAGCCGCGGTGCTGGTCGGAGCCTTCCAGATAAAGATCCGCGGGATAGCGCAGTTCGGGCCGGCGCGCCAGCACCGCCGCGTGGCTCACGCCCGAGTCGAACCAGACATCCAGGGTATCGGTGACCTTGCGGTAGTGGGCGGCGTCCGCGCCCAGCAGTTCCACCGGATCGAGATCGTGCCAGGCATCCATGCCGTGCTGCTCGACGCGCAGCGCCACCGCCTCGATCAGGCGCTGGGTATCCGGGTGGGGTTCGCCGCTGTCGGCATGCACGAACAGCGCGATGGGTACGCCCCAGGTGCGCTGGCGCGACACGCACCAGTCGGGACTGTTGGCGAGCATGGCCTCCATCCGCGCCCGGCCCCAATCGGGATACCAGGCCACCTTGGCGACCTCGGCAAACGCGGTGTCGAGCAGGCCGTGCACATGCATGCCGATGAACCACTGCGGCGTCGCCCGGTAGATCAGCGGCGTCTTGGTGCGCCAGCAATGGGGATAACTGTGGACGATTTTTTCACACGCGAGCAACGTGCCGCGTTCGCGCAGCAACTCGACGATGGGTTCGTCCACCTTGTAGACGTGCTGGCCGGCGAAGTATTCGACCCGGTCGCGGAACACACCGTGGTCGTCGAGATAATCGAGGGTGCCGATACCATGGGGCACGGACACCGTGAAGTCTTCCACGCCGTGATCGGGCGCGGTATGCACGGCGCCGGTGCCCGCATCCAGGGTGACATGCGCGCCGAGAATCACCGGTACTTCACGGTTGTAAAACGGATGCCGTAGGCGCAGGCCTTCGAGACGGGCGCCCTTGCAGGTGGCGAGCACCAGGGCGTCGGTGCCGCCGACGCGCGTCATGATGCCGGCCACCAGTTCCCGCGCCAGAAGCAGGCGGCGCGGCGCACCCTGGATGCGGCACTGCACCAGGGCGTAGTCGATATCGGGACCGACACAGACCGCCTGGTTGGCGGGCAGGGTCCAGGGCGTGGTGGTCCAGATGGCGACCGCAATCTCCCCTTCCCCATTCAGGCCGCCGAGCACATCGGCCAGCGCCTTCACGTCCGCGACCGGAAAGGCGACATCGATGGCGAACGAGGTTTTGTCGTGGTATTCGACTTCGGCTTCGGCGAGTGCCGAGGCGCCCACCACGCTCCAGTACACGGGCTTGTAGCCGCGTACCAGATGCCCGTTGGCGGCGACACGGCCGAGCGCGCGGATGATGTCGGCTTCGTAGCGGTAGTCCATGCTCAGGTAGGGATGGTCCCAATCGCCGAGCACGCCGAGGCGGATGAAGTCGAGGCGCTGGCGCTCGACCTGGCTCGCGGCGTACTCCCGACATTTCGCGCGAAACGCCCTGGCGTCGAGCTTGTGCCCGGCCTTGCCCCACTTCTGCTCGACCTGATGCTCGATGGGCAGGCCGTGGCAATCCCAGCCCGGCACATAGGGTGCATCGTAGCCCGCCAGCGTGCGCGCCTTGACGATGATGTCCTTCAGGATCTTGTTGACCGCGTGCCCGATGTGGATATCGCCGTTGGCATAGGGCGGGCCGTCGTGAAGAATGAACTGCTCGCGTCCGGCGCGCGCGGCGCGGATACGGCCGTAGATGTCGGCTTCCTGCCACTGCTTGAGAATGCCGGGCTCGCGCTGCGCGAGATTGGCTTTCATCGGAAAGCTGGTGTTGGGAAGATTGAGCGTCGCTTTGTAATCGGTCATACCGCTGCCGCAGGTTCGGACCCCTGAGATGCCGCGAAATAGCGCCGCGCAGCGACGATGTCCGCCTGAATCTGGGTCACCAATTCATCGATGGAGGCAAATTTCGTTTCCTCCCGCAATTTGTGCCTGAACTCCACATGGATACGACGGCCGTAGATGTCGCCGCTCCAGTCGAGCAGATGGACTTCGAGGACCGGCTTGATCAGGTCGCCCACGGTCGGCCGCACCCCCACATTCGCCACCCCGGGAATGCGTTCGCCGTCGAGCGCCACTTCCACCGCAAAGACGCCCTGCAGCGGCGCGCGGTACCGATGCAGATTCACGTTCGCCGTGGGCACTCCCAACTGGCGGCCCAAGCGCTGGCCGTACACCACGCGGCCCGCGATCCGAAACGGCTTGCCCAGCAGTTTGGCGGCCTCGGCAAAATTGCCGAGTTCGAGTTCGCGCCGGATGCGGGTGCTGCTGATGCGCTCGCCGTCCATCTGGATGCTGTGGGTTTCCAGCACCTCGAAGCCGTGGCACGCACCCATGCGCACCAGCATTTCGTAGTCGCCGCTGCGGTCGCGCCCGAAATGAAAGTCGTCACCCACCACCAGGCACTTGATGCCGAGCCCGCGTACCAGTACCCGCTCGACAAATTCCTGCGCCGACAGGCTGCGCAGGGCGCGATTGAACTGAAGACAGAACACCCGTTTGACGCCCGTACCCGCCAGGGCTTCGACCTTTTCGCGAATGCGCATCAGCCGCGCCGGCGCCTGCTCGCGGGCAAAATACTCGCGCGGCTGCGGCTCGAACATCATCACCACCGAGGCCGCGCGGTAATAGGCCGCGCGCTCCTTGAGCTGCCCCAGGATCGCCTGGTGGCCCAGATGAATGCCGTCGAACGAGCCCACGGTGGCCACCGCGCCGCGATGTTCCGGGCGCAGATTGTGGAGTCCACGGATCAGAAAATCCTTTGCCTTGATAATCACAGTGCAACTCGCGAGGACGGGGGTTGGCGCGCATGTTCAGCCGGAATCGCGCGGAGATGACTCCAACCGCGCGCGCTGTTGCGCACCGACAAAAACGAGCGCGGAGTATATACCGGCGCGGGAACGCGACGGAATCGTCCCGCGGCAGGGGCGCCCGCGGGCGCGGCTTCAACGCACTTCGCGAAGATCGCGCAACCGCAATCCGCCGGCCAACAGCGCGCCGATATAGACACTCAGGCCGGCTGCGCAGACCACCAGCAAGGCCCCTGCGCGGGGCCAGAATGCCAGCGCAATCCAGTCACCCCAGACATCGCGCAGCACCAGCAGACACAGCAGCATCGCCAGATTCGCGATGCCCAGCAGTGCGCCGAAACGCCGCCACTCGCGCCCCGGTCGATAGACGTCGGCGCGCAGCAGGCCGCGCAGCAGCAGGCCGGCGTTCACCCAGGCGGCGAGCGCGGTGGCCCCTGCCAGCCCGGCGTGACCGAGACGGAAATAATGATGCAGCGGCAATGCCATCACCAGATTCAGCACCATGTTGGTGACCATGGCAATGATGCCGATGGTGACCGGTGTGCGGGTGTCCTGACGCGCGAAGTAACCGGAGGCGAGCACCTTGATGCACATGAAGGCCACCAGCCCCAGGGAAAATGCGCGCAGGCTGAACGTGGCCATCGCGATATCGCGCTGCCCCATCGCCGCGCCGTTGTAGAACAACGTGGTCAGCAGCGGCTCCGCCAACACCACCAGTGCAATGGTGGCCGGCACGGCAATCAACAGGACAAAGCGCAGTCCCCAGTCGAGCGTGGCGCGGAAGCGGGCCGGATCCGCGCCGCTGTGCAGGCGCGACAGATGGGGCAGGATCACGGTCGCCGCCGCCACCGCGAACACCCCGAGCGGCAGCTCCACCAGGCGATCCGAGTAATACAGCCAGGACACGCTGCCCACCGGCAGGAAGGACGCGATGATGGTATCGAGCAGCAGGTTTATCTGGCTGACCGAGACCCCGAACAGCGCCGGCACCATGAGCTTGAGAATGCGCCGTACCCCAGGGTGATGCCAGCCCAGCTTCGGCCGCGGCAACAGATGCAGCTGCGCGAGAAACGGCAGCTGAAACAGCAGCTGCACCAGACCCGCCGCGAACACTCCCCAGGCCAGCGCATAGACCGGGCGGGCGAACCAGGGCGTCGCCGCCAGGGCCGCCGCGATCATGCACAGGTTCAGCCAGATCGGGGTGAAAGCCGGTATCGCAAAGCGGTCGTAGCTGTTGAGAATGCCGCCCGCGAAGCCGGCCAGCGAGATGAACAGCAGATAGGGAAAGGTGATGCGGATCAGCTCGATGGTGACCGCGAACTTGGCCGGATCGGCGGCAAACCCGGGCGCGAACACCCAGGCCAGTACGGGGGCGCCCAGGGTCGCGAGCACCGTGAGCGCCAGCAAGGTCGCGCCCAGGGTGCCGGCGACCCGGTCCAGCAGTTCGCGTACCGCCGCGTGGGAGCCCTTTTCCCGGTACTCCGCCAACACCGGCACGAAGGCCTGACTGAAGGCGCCTTCGGCAAATAGCCGGCGTAAAAAATTCGGCAGTTTGAAGGCAACAAAGAAGGCATCGGCCAGGCCATCGGCGCCGATGGTGCGGGCCAACACCATGTCCCGAACCAGCCCCGCGACCCGCGACAGCCCGGTCATGGCACCCACGATCAGGCTGGAACGCAGCAGCCCGCGCTGCCGCGCTGGCGACGCCGGGGTTGGGCGGTCAGGTGCGCGCAACGGGATGGACCTGCAAGATTTCGCGCAGTGTACCCAGCCCGGTTGCGGCGGCCAAGAAAAAGGCTCTACTCGGGCGCTGGCCGCACCCAGGCAAGTTCGGGATAATGCCGATCCCGCCCAGGATCACGGCCGTGCCGAAACGCTTCCTCAAACGCAAACTGCCCGATATCCATTCGGTGCTGAGCGACAGCCGTTTGCGCTGGATCGGGCTTGGCCGCAAGGACTCCGACCTCTTTCACCTCAACCGACGCTCGGTTTCCCTGGCATTCGGTTTCGGACTGTTCACGGCATTCATCCCCGTGCCGGGACAGCTGCTCATCGCCGCGCTGTTCGCGCTGGCGTTGCGTTGCAATCTGCCGCTCACCATGGCGCTGGTGTTCATCAGCAATCCGGTCACCATCCCTCCCCTCACCCTGCTCTGCTATCGCGTCGGTACCCTGATCCTGGGCAGCCCGGAGGTACCCTTCAACCCGCAATTCAGTTGGGCGTGGCTGAGCACTCAGGGCGCGCATTTGCTGCCACCCTTTCTGACCGGCTGCCTGCTGATCGGCGCCAGCGCCGGCCTGCTCGGCTATGCCGCGATCCGGGGGCTGTGGCGCTGGCAGGCAGTGCGCCGCTGGGAGCAGCGCAAAGCAGCGCGCAGCGAGGCTATTCGTAACGCAGCACCTGCGCCGGCGGCACTGCCGCTGCGCGCCAGGCCGGATACAACGCCGCCAGAAAATTGAGACCGAGGGCGACCAGGGCCACGGCAATGACATCGCGCGCGCGCAAGTCCGTCGGGATGTAATCGATGGGGTACACGGCGAGATTGAGGAAGCGGAAATCCAGCAGATTTTCCAGCCAGTTCACGGCATCGCCCAGCGCCAGGGCGCCGAGGCAACCCAGCAGCGTGCCGACCCCGACACCGAGCAGTCCGATCAGGCTGCCCTGGGTGACAAAGACGCCGATGATCCCCGCCCGCGTCGCGCCCTGGGTTTTCAGGATCGCGATGGCTGGACGTTTTTCGACAACGGTCATCACCAGCAGCGCCACCACGTTGAACACCGCGACCGCGATCACCGCAAACACCAGCGTGCCGACCAGGCTGCGCGACATGTTGATCGCCTGGTAGAGGTTGCCGTGGGTTTGCAGCCAGTCGGTGAAGCGATAGCCCGCCGGCAGTTCTGCCAGCAACCGGTACGCCATGTCCCGCGCCGCGAAGGGATCAGCGAGCTCCAGTTGCAAGCCCTGCACGCGCCCGTCCAGACCGGCAAGGGCGGCGGCGGTTTCCAGGCGAGTGACCACCAGGGCATTGTCGAGCGTGGTGTGGGTGGCGAAGATGCCGGTCACCCGAAACGCCCGCGCCACGGGCATCGCGCCACGGCCAGCGTTATCGTTCCCCGCCACGAACAGCGTCAGCGCATCGCCCTCTTTCGCACCCAGACGATCCGCGATCCGGCGCGACAGCAGCAGGCCGTCCTCCCGCACCAGCGGACCCAGCGCCGCGTAACGGCTGCCGGTCGCACTGGCGCCGAGCAACTCCACCGGGACCACCCGACCGTGGAAATTGACCATACCGCCGAGACGCACAAAGGGCGTGGCGCTCAGGATGGCGGGATCTTCCCGCAGCCGGGGCGCCAGCGTTTGCCAGTCGACGATGCCGCCGTCGCGCGACAGCTGCACATGGGGCACCAGACCGAGAATCCGGGTGCGCATCTCGCGATCGAAGCCGTTCATGACCGCCAGCACCAGAATCATCAGCGCCACGCCGAGCACCAGACCCGCCACTGCCAGCAGGGAGACGAACGACACCAGGCGATTGCCGCTGCCGGCGCGGAAAAACCGCCAGCCGATCAACAATGGATAGCTGGCCATCAAGTGCCGATCTCTTGGTGAGAGGCCAGGTTGAGGGGTGCTTCGTGCAAGCGACCGTCCTCCAGCGTCAGCACCCGATGCATCCGTCCCGCAACCCGCTCGTCGTGGGAGACCACGACGAAACTGATGCCGAGCTCGCGATTGAGATCCAGCAGCAGTGCCACCACCTGATCCGCGCTGCCGCGGTCGAGATTGCCGGTAGGCTCGTCCATGAAGACACAGTCGGGCCGGTTGGCGAGGGCGCGCGCCACCGCAACGCGCTGGCGCTCGCCGCCGGACAACTGGGCCGGCCGATGCTGGAGCCGCCCAGCCAGACCGACCGCCGTCAGCAGCTCGGTCGCGCGCCGCAAGGCTTCGCGCCGGGTCAGCCCGGCGATCAGCAACGGCATGGCGGCATTTTCGACGGCGCTGAACTCGCCCAACAGGTGGTGAAACTGGTACACAAAGCCGAGATGGCGATTGCGCGCCTGGGCGAGCTCGCGATCCGACAGCGCGGCCAGATCGCGGCCGAGCAGCGCGACGCGGCCCGTATCGGCGCGATCCAGGCCACCCAGCAGATTGAGCAGGGTCGACTTGCCGGACCCGGAAGCGCCCATGATGCCGATCATTTCACCGGCCTTTACCTCCAGCGTCAGATCCCGGAGCACCTGCACCTGCTGCGAGCCCTGCCAGTAACTTTTTCCCACTTCACTACAACTAATAACCATAACTGACTGATTTTCAATGTGCACCTTGCAGTGCCTCCACAGGATCGAGCCGGCCGGCGCGCCAGGCCGGGTACAGGGTCGCGACCAGCGTGAGAATACCGGCACCCACGCACACCCAGGCCACATCGGACCACTGCAACCGCGACGGCAGCCGGGTAATGAAATAAAGCTCCGGATCGAAGATGCGGAAACCGAACAGATCCTCGATCCAGGCGATCAGATCCGCGAGCCCAAGCGCGAGGGCTCCACCCAACGCCGCGCCCAGGGCGATGCCGGTGAGGCCCAAAGCGCAGCCCTGGACATTGAAAATCGCGGCGATGGTATTGCGGGTGGCGCCGTAACTGCGCAGCACACCGATGGCGGAGCGCTTCTCGTTGACCATCAGTACCAGCGCGGCAACGATATTGAAGGCGGCCACGCCGATGATCACCGAGAGCAGCAACCCGACCACGGTCTTCTCCATGCGCAGGGCGTGAAAGAGATCGCTCGCGTCCTCCTGCCAGGTGGAAACCCGGTACTCGGGATAGCGCTCGCGCAACGCCTCGATACCTTCCAGCCGATAGGGGTCGGTCAGCGTGAGGCGGAGGCCATCCACGCGATCACCGCGCCGAAAGAGTTTTTGCGCGTCCGCCAGTTGCAGAAACGCCACCCCGTTATCGAGCTGTCCGCCGACGCGATACACCCCGACCAGGGTGACCCGCTTCACGCGCGGAAACGCGCCGGCGGGCGTTATCGAGAGCTCCGGCAGGGTCATCAGCAGCTTGTCTCCGGGCACCACACCCAACTCGCGCGCCAGCAGTTGCCCGATCACGATGCCGAACTCGCCGGGCGCCAACGCCTGCAGGTCGCCGGCCACCCGGTGTGGCCCGATACGGTCGGCCAGCGCGGCGGCTTCCAGCCCGTACACCACCGCGGGCACGAGTCCACGGCCGAAGCCAAGCAGCGCCTGGCCTTCCACATAGGGCTCCACCGCCATGACCGTGCTCAGCGTGATCTCGTCGCGGAGCGCCCGCCAGTTGGCGACCCCCTCGGGCACTGACAAGCTGGCCTGGGGCACCACATCGAGCATGCGGCTCTTTATTTCCCGCTCGAACCCGTTCATGACGGAGAGCACCACGATCAGGATGGCCACCCCGAGCGTCATCGCCGCCAGCGAAAAAACCGATACGAACGACAGGTAGCCCTGACCCCGGCTGCCAAAGGCATAACGCAGACCGATGAACAGCGCGAGACGTGCCTGAGTCAGCACGGGCATACCGGCAGGGTCCGGGCGTTTGTGACGCCGGTCCCAAGACCCGCGCCACCGAACTCCGAATTCGATGACAACATGGGTGTAACTCCGTGAAATTGTGCTACTTCCAGCACTTGCAACGCGCCGTGCAGATTGTACTTCCACTGCTGCGGATAGCTATAATCGGCCTCGCCATCACAACCTATCGGCGCCCCGAGGCAGGAATCTCATGAAAAGACGGACTGGTGTTGCTCTGGCTGCACTCTCAGTTGGCACCACGCGACTGGCACTTGGCGCCACGCTGCTGGCACTTGGCAGCACACTGCTGGTGGCGACGGGATTCGCCACGCCCGCTGCCGCGGAAGTCATCCAGGTTCCGGTCGGACAACAGGCGCCCGAAAAGCGCGTACTGGAAGTGCCCAGACGGGGCATCACAAAAACCGAGGTCGAGCGACGCTTCGGCGCTCCCCTGGCGCAAGCGCCCGCCGTCGGAAATCCCCCGATTTCGTCCTGGGATTACGAAAACTACCGCGTCTATTTTGAGCGCGAGCTCGTCCTCCACACCGTGCTGAAGGGAACCGCGACGCCGGCACCGTCCAACTGAGGTCGGCGGAACCCGGGATTTTCATCCGCCTCCCCATCCCTCAAACACGCATCAATCGGACTGCTGGTCCCTGCGGGGATTGGTGGGCGGTCAGGGTTTTCCCGCTGCGTCATACGCCAGCTGCTGCCCAGATGCCTCCGGAGCAGCATCCGGTTCGACGCACTTGGTGGTATCACCACCACAGATATCGCACTCGACCTCCATGCCAAGGGCTGCCATGCCACCGCAGGAACCGGCAATCGGCTTGCGCCCCATCAGTACGCCGATCGACATGCCGGCGATCAACAGCGCCAGCAGTCCCAGGGCGAGCAGGAATTCGATCATGGGCGTTCCTCCCGTGATTGCCCCGCACCGGGCTGCGCCGCGTCCAGATAGGGCTTGAGTTCGCTGGTATGACTTACGGCGAAGCCATCGCGTTCCCGCGTGACCAGAAACAGCGCGAGGTCGTTGGCCTCGCCGAAGCGCCGGGCGCGCTCCGGCCCCATCACCATCAACGCGGTGGCCAGGGCATCGGCTTCAGCCGCGGTCGCGGCAAATACCGTGATCGATGCCAGATTGTTGGTGATCGGCCGCCCGGTGTGGGGGTCAATCTCGTGGGAATAACGCACGCCGTCGCGCTCGAAATAATTGCGGTAGTCACCGGATGTCGAGAGCCCTATATCGCTCACCCGCAGCACCTGCTCGACCTCATCCTGGCTCGAGGTCGGGCGTTGAACCGCGATCCGCCACGGGCGACCCTCGCGATTGCTTCCCCGCACCCGGATCGCGCCGGCGATTCCCGCCATGTAATCGGTCGCGCCCAGGGTTTCCAGCAGCGTCGCCACGCGATCCGCCGCGTAACCCTCGGCGATTGCCGACAGGTCGAGGGCGACATCGGCCCGGCGCACCAGGACATTGCCGGCATGCAACTCGACCTTGTCGAAGCCCAGCCGCTTCTTCCGCTCTGCAATCTCGGCATCGGTAGGAATACGGTCGCCGGTATCGACCGGACCGAATCCCCACAGATCCACCAGCGGTCCTACCGTCGGATCAAAGGCACCATCCGACAGGTCGTACATCCGCTTGGCTACTTCGAGTATCCGCCACAAGGTTTCGCTCGCGACAAAAGGCGTGCCGACCGGCTGACGATTGAAGCGGTTCAGCTCCGAATCCGGCTTGTAGGTACTGAGCGTCAAGTCGAGCTCGTCGAGCAGCGCCTGTACCGCTCCGGGAACGATTTCCGCCGAGAAAGCGGCGCCCGGATCCACGACCTTGACCTGGTAGGATGTGGCAAACGCCGTGCCGGAAAATGCAATCTGCTCCGGGCGCCGGTCGCAACCCACCAGCAGCAGGAAGCATACGCCGATCCAACCACCCCGACGCATCCAGAGCATCGCGGAGGTACCGCGTTCAGCCACCGAAATCGTCGAGGAAAATATTATCGTCCTCCACCCCCAGCTTGTGGAGCATGGCAATAACCGCGGCGTTCATCATCGGCGGCCCGCACATGTAGTACTCGCACTCCTCGGGCGCTTCATGATCCTTCAAATAATTTTCGTACAGCACATTGTGGATAAAGCCGGTGTAACCCTGCCAGTTGTCTTCCGGCTGCGGCTCCGAGAGTGCCACGAACCACTGGAAATTCGGATTTTCCGCCGCGAGCGCATCGTATTCTTCCTGATAAAACATTTCCCGCAGGCTGCGCGCGCCGTACCAGAAGGTCATCTTGCGCGTGGTCTGGATGCGTTTGAGCTGATCGAAAATGTGCGAGCGCATGGGCGCCATGCCCGCACCGCCGCCGATGAATACCATTTCCTTGTCGGTGTCCCTGGCAAAAAACTCGCCAAAGGGTCCATATACCCGCATTTTGTCGCCGGGCTTCAAACCGAACACATAGGACGACATCTGGCCGGGCGGCAGACCCTGAGTGCGCGGCGGCGGCGTGGCAATACGGATATTGAATTTCAGAATGCCGCGCTCGTCAGGGTAGTTGGCCATGGAGTAAGCACGGATCACCGGCTCTTCCAGTTTCGATTCCAGATTGAAAAATCCGAACCGCTCCCAGTCGCCGCGATATTCCGCGTCGACATCGAAGTCGCTGAACTTCACCTGGTGTGGCGGCGCTTCGAGCTGGACATAGCCGCCGGCACGGAAGGCGACACTCTCCCCCTCGGGCAGCTGGAGGGTCAGTTCCTTGATGAAGGTGGCGACATTGGGGTTGGACACCACAGTGCACTCCCACTGCTTGACCCCGAACACCTCCTCGGGAACCTGAATTTTCATGTTCTGCTTGACCGGCACCTGACAGGACAGACGCCATCCGGCCTTGGCCTCGCGCGGCGTGAAATGCGCCTGCTCGGTCGGCAGGATCGACCCGCCGCCTTCCATCACTATGCACTTGCACTGCGCGCAGCTGCCGCCGCCACCGCAGGCCGAGGCGAGAAACAGGTTCTCGGACGCGAGGGTCTGCAACAACTTGCCACCAGCGGACACCACAACAGATTTCTCACCGTTCACCAGAATCTCGACGTTCCCGGTGCTGACCAGGCGGGAGCGCGCGCCGAGGATGAAAAACACCAGCCCCAGCACGATGGCGGTAAACATCCCGACGCCCAGGGCGATGGTCAGGGTTTCCATGGTCATGTCTGTCGTCCTCGCCCAGTGCCTAAATATCAATGCCGCCAAACGACATGAAGCCGAGCGAGATCAGCCCCACAATCATGAAGGCCCCACCCAGTCCGCGCAGCCCTTCCGGCATATCGCTGTACTTCAGTTTCTCGCGCACCCCGGCAATCGCGACGATGGCCAGCGCCCAGCCGAGCCCGGCGCCCAGCCCGTATACGGTGCTTTCGGCGAAGTTGTAGCTGCGCTCCACCATGAACAGGGAGGCGCCGAGAATGGCACAGTTCACGGTGATCAGGGGCAGAAACACGCCGAGGGTGTTGTAGAGCGCCGGCACATGGCGGTCGAGCACCATCTCGAGAATCTGCACGATCGCGGCGATGACGCCGATGTAACTGAGCAAACCGAGGAAGGTGAGATCCACCGATTTCAAGGCATCGATCCCGGTCCAGGCCAGCGCGCCCTCCGCCAGCAGATAGTGCAGAATCAGGTTGTTCGCCGGCACGGTGATCGCCGTCACCACGACCACGGCAATCCCCAGCCCGATGGCCGCTTCCAGTTTTTTGGAAATGGCCAGCAATGTGCACATGCCCAGGAAAAATGCCAGGCCCATGTTCTCGATAAAAATCGACCGCGCCAGCAACCCGAGGTAATGTTCCATCACACCGCCCCCGCGACCGTATTGGGCGCCAGCCGGTATTCCGGCACCTCGATCTGCTCTTTCCGGACCGAACGCAGCGCCCAGACAAGGCCCCCGATCAGGAAGAAGGCGCTGGGCGGCAACAGCAACAGACCGTTGGGCACATACCAGCCGCCATTGGTCACCACCGGCAGGATGGTGACCCCGAACAGGGAACCCGAGCCAAACAGTTCGCGGATGAAGGCGATCGCCATCAGCACCGCGCTGTAACCCAGCCCATTGCCGACGCCATCGAGAAAGCTCGGCACGGGCGGGTTCTTCATCGCATAGGCTTCCGCCCGCCCCATGACGATGCAGTTGGTGATGATGAGGCCAACAAAGACCGACAGCTGTTTGCTGATGTCGTAGGCAACCGCCCGCAATATCTGATCCACCACGATCACCAGCGATGCGATCACCGTCATCTGCACGATGATGCGGATACTGGACGGGATGTGGTTGCGGATCGACGAGATGAACAGATTCGAGAACGCGGTCACCGTCGTCAACGCAATGCACATCACAAAGGCCACCGACATCTTCGAGGTGACCGCGAGCGCGGAACAGATCCCGAGAATCTGTAGCGCGATGGGGTTGTTGCTCAGAATGGGCTTCAGCAGTATGTCTCGGGTCTTTTCCGCCATGATCATGCCTCCCCGGCGCGAAGATTGGCGAGGAAGGGTGCGAAACCCTGATCGCCAAGCCAATAATGAATCAGATTCTGGACACCGCGGCTGGTCAGCGTGGCGCCCGACAGACCGTCAATCTGGTAAGCGGCCTCCGGCTTGCTGTTATCCGCCCGGCCCTTGATCACTTTCAGTGCCACCTTTCCGTCGGCGTCATAAAGTTGCTTGCCATGCCAGGATGCTTTCCAGACCGGATTGTCAACTTCGCCGCCCAGGCCCGGAGTTTCGGCGTGCTCGTAAAACCCGATCCCGGCGACGGTATTCAGATCCCGCTCCAGCGCGATAAAGCCGTGTAGCGTGGACCACAGGCCATAGCCCTTGACGGGCAGAATCACCTTGTCGATACCACCGTCCGGCCCCGCCACCACATAGACTTGGGCGTATTTCACGCGACGCTGGATCTTGGCGATATCTTGGTCCTGCGCCACCCGCTCCGACAGGGCAGGATCCTTGCCCGCCTTGCGCTGATCGTAACTCAGGGGATCCAGGGCATCGGTGAATTTTCCAATTTCCAGATCAACCAGCCGGGTTTGGACCGGACCGAACTGCTGTTCGATATCCACGCCTACCTGCAGCAGACCGGCGGCGGCGAGAATATTCTGCTTGCGATCGAGCGCCTGGTTGGCCGCCTGTAGCGGCCGCAAGGTAACGGCTGCGGTCGCGACCACCACCGAACAGACCACGCACAGGGCGAGCGTTACCAGAAGCGTCTTTTTGACGGACTCGTTGTCAGCCACGGGCAAGCCTCCGTCGGATATTGGCCTGCACCACCAAGTGATCGATCAGTGACGCAAAGATATTGGCAAACAGGATTGCCAGCATCATGCCTTCGGGAAAGGCGGGGTTGACCACCCGGATCAGCACCACCATCACGCCGATCAGGACACCGAACCAGAATTTGCCGGTATCCGTCATCGCCGCCGACACCGGATCCGTGGCCATGAAAATCATGCCGAAGGCAAAACCGCCGAGCACCAGGTGCCAGTACCAGGGCATGGCAAACATCGGGTTGGTATCGGAGCCGACGCTATTGAACAGAAGGGATAGCGCCACCATGCCGGCCATCACCCCCAGCACAATGCGCCAGGAAGCAATCCGCGTTACCAACAGCAGCACGCCGCCGATAAAGATCGCCAGCGCGGAGACCTCACCGACCGATCCCTGCTCACGGCCGATGAACGCATCCATCCAGGTCATCTGCGCCTGCACCGCCGCCATGCCGTCCGCGGCAGCCACCGCCAATGCGGTCGCGCCCGTAAAGCCGTCGACCGCCGTCCACACGGCGTCGCCGGACAGTGCCGCCGGATAGGCGAAAAACAGAAAGGCGCGACCGGTCAGCGCCGGATTGAGAAAATTCTTGCCGGTCCCGCCAAAGATTTCCTTGCCGATCACCACCCCGAAACTGATGCCCAGGGCGACCATCCACAGCGGGACGCTCGGCGGGCAAATCAGCGCAAACAGGATCGAGGTGACGAAGAAGCCCTCATTGATCTCGTGACCGCGCACGGTGGCGAACACCACCTCCCAAAAGCCCCCCACCACGAAGGTCACCAGATAGATGGGCACGAAATACACGGCGCCATACCACAGACAATCCCAGATGCTGCCCGGGTCGTGGCCGGCGAAAGCACCGATCAGCGCCGCGCGCCAACCCTCGATTTCGGCTCCCGCGGCCAGCGCGGTATTGGCCTGAAAACCCAGGTTGTACATGCCGTAGAACATCGCCGGGAAGGCCGCGAGCCAGACCGTGATCATGACCCGCTTGAGATCGATCCCGTCACGGACATGGGAGCCGGTCCGGGTCACCGCCGCCGGCGAATACAGGATGGTGTCGACGGCCTCGTACAGGGCGTAATACTTCGCGTATTTGCCGCCGGGATGGAAGTGCGGCGCCAGACGTTCCAGCAGATTGCGCAACGCCACGGCTCAGCCCTCCTTCTCGATGCGCGAAAGGTTTTCTCTCAGGATCGGGCCGTACTCGTACTTGCCGACGCACACATAGGTGCAGAGCGCGAGGTCCTCTTCGTCCAGCTCCAGACACCCGAGCTTCTGGGCCGTCTCGGTGTCGCCGACGATCAGGGCGCGCAGCAATTGCGTCGGCAGAATATCGAGCGGCATCACCTTTTCATAGTTTCCGAGGGGCACCATGGCGCGTTCGCTGCCGTTGGTATTGCAGTTCATGGCAAAGGTCTTGGCCGGCTTGAGGCGGGAGACATAGATCGGCAGCGCCGAATGGGCGTCCGCGCCCGGCGACAGATAGCGCATGAACGTCCGCTGAGCCCCCTCCTCCAGTGCCGAAACCTGATTGTGGTAGCGCCCGAGATAGCCCAGCGGGCCCTCGGCACGACGTCCGGACAACACCGACCCCGAAATCAGGCGGATATCGCCGGCGCGCAGGCTGCCCCGGGTCAAATCCGCAATGCTGGCGCCCAGCCGGGTGCGCAACAACAGGGGATTCACGACGCTCGGACCGCTCAGGGCCACGACGCGCGCAGTGTCGAGACGGCCCGTCAAAAACAGACGGCCGATAGCGATGACATCCTGGTAGCCGATGTGCCAGACGGTTTTCCCCGCGCTCACCGGATCGATGAAATGAATATGGGTGCCCACCAGACCGGCCGGATGCGGGCCGGCGAATTCGTGCCGGGTGACGCCCTCCACGCCCTGAATATCGGCTCCGGCCGCCACGCACAGATGCACCGGGCCGTCCACCAACCGGGTCAACACTTGCAATCCAGCAGAGAAATCCGTGCTCGCCGCGGCGATCACCAGCGCCGGGTCCGCACTCAGGGGATTGGTGTCCATCGCGGTGACAAACAGCGAATGCGGCTGGGAGCCCGGCGCGGGAATCTTCGAATAGGGCCGCGTGCGCAATGCGGTCCATAGGCCCGACTGCAGCAGGCCATCGGTCACCTGATCGCGCCGCAGGCCCGGCAGTTCCGCCGGCAACCAGGCCGGAAGAGGCTCACTGCCAGCGCCGTCGATAGCGGCGTCGATATCGATCACTACCGCCTGCAACAGCCGGCGCTCACCGCGATGGATGGCACGCACCACGCCGCCGGCGGGAGCAGTAAAGCGGACGTCGGCATTTTCGCGGTCGGCGAACAGCAATTGTCCCGGCCGGACCCGATCCCCTTCCTTCACGGCGAGCGTCGGGCGCAGACCGACATAGTCACCGCCAATCAGCGCCACGGAGCCGATGTCCGGGCCGGCGTGGATTTCCTTCGGTGCCTGACCGGCAATCGGTAAATCCAATCCGCGACGGACTTTGATCATGGGAAACCTCGCGGACAAAATTGACGGATTCGCACTCGCCGTTCTGGCCGGGGTGCGCTTAGTTTAATTGGGCAGGACCTGAGCTGGTTCGAAAGCGAAGCGCGTATCAACCTCGGCCTGGAACTGCGACCTGGACCGGTGTGGAGTATAGAGCCACCGCCGCCCGGAGCAAAGCGTATCGGGCGAGCGCGGGTGTGCCATGGACCCCATGACCTCCCAAACCAGGCGCAATCCGCCCGGCATGGCCGTCGACGAGAGGATCGACAAACCTGCCTCGATGGCTCTTCGGCTGGCAGGTTACCAACCGATGCCGTGGGAACGGCTCCACTGATGTTGGTTCAACACCTGCCGATGCAATCACCGACAGGCTCCCGGCCGGCATTACTCCAGCGTGTGCTTGGCGAGGATGTCTCCCCAGGCCTGCAGCGGCCCCAGCGGATTGCGGACCCGATCGCGCTCGCTGATCCGGGGTTGACCGCCGGTGAGCGTATAGACGACCAGGTCATCGACAAAAACGATCAACGCGTTGAAGGTCCAGCCGGTGGAATCCGTGATGCGCACGAAGTTGAACGTGTCGAGCCAGAAGTTTCCGACCCGGCGGCGTTTCACATCGCGTATCGCAATCGCATACGCAGTGCAGCGCTTGCCGGCGGCGAAGCATTCGCGCAGACCCGGGTCGAGCGCATCCGCCGTCACCGTGGCGCCGAGCGAAAAGCGTTGCGACACGTCGGCAAAGCTCAACAGCGTAAGCGCCGGGTTTGTCCCGGGCTCAAGTCCCTGCGCCGCGAGCTGGGCGCGCTGGGTCTGGTACGGGACGATGCGGTTGATTGCGTCCTGCGCCTCATCGAAGCTCCCCCAGGTGTCCCGCAACTCGCTGGAGGCCCGCGGCAGCAAGGACTGGCAACCAGCCAGCGCAAAACTCAGCACGACTGCGAGCAACGCCCACGCAGTCCGATTGGTGAGTGCCACTTGCTCATCCTCCCCGCGCGGCCTGCAACCACTGCCTGGACCCACCATAGCTCTGCCCGGTATCAAGCAGCACCAGTTGCCTTTCATCATAGGGGGATGCTCGGCACTCGGCCAGACCCTGGATCGGCGCGACCATCGGGGGCTGGCGTCTGGCAACCTGCCTAGAGCGCCTTGACCTCGCGCACCACGTCGAGGATGCCCGCCTGGGCGTCGGCAAAGTACATCAGCGTGTTGTCGGCGGCGAACAGCGGATTCGGGATCCCGGCAAACCCTGGACTCATGGAGCGCTTCACCACGATCACCATGCGCGCCTTGTCGACATCGAGGATCGGCATGCCGGCGATGGGGCTGTCGGAAGCGCGGGCGTTGGAGTTCACCACGTCATTCGCACCGATCACGATCGCGACATCCACCGTCTCGAAAGTCGGGTTGATGGTGTCCATCTCGATCATGCGCTCGTAGGGAATATCGGCTTCGGCAAGCAGCACGTTCATGTGCCCCGGCATGCGGCCAGCCACCGGGTGGATGGCGAACTCGACAGTGGCGCCGCGCTTCTCCAGTGCCAGGTAAAGGTCGCGCACCGCGTGCTGTGCCTGGGATACCGCCATGCCGTAGCCGGGCACGATCACCACGCGACGGGCGTCTTCGAGCAGCAGCGCGAACTCTTCCGCGGTGGTCGAGCGCACCTTACCGGCGTAGACATCGTCGGCGCTCGCCGCCGTGCTCGCCTCGATGCGACCGAACACCACGTTCAGCAGCGGGCGGTTCATGGCCTTGCTCATCAGCACCGCGAGGATCAGGCCGGACGCGCCGTCGAGCGCCCCGGCGACGATCAGGATATTGTTATCGAGCGCAAAGCCGGTGGCCGCCGCAGCCAGGCCGGCGTAGCTGTTGAGCAGCGCAATCACCACCGGCATGTCGGCGGCACCGATCGGCATCACCAGGGTGATGCCGAACAGGAACGCCAGCGCGGCCATGCCGTAAAAGGCCCAGGTGGCCGAGGGATCGGCGATGAACCAGCCGGCGAGTATCAGAATGACCGCCCCCAGCACCAGGCTTACGGCGTTCTGTCCCGGATAGGCCACCGGGGTGCCGCCCACCCAACCCTGCAACTTGGCGAAGGCGAGCAGACTGCCGGTGACGGTCAGGCTGCCCAGCACCACTTCGAGGCCGAGCGCGACCCGCTCCACCACGCCGAGCGTGAGCGCGTGATCGTAGTAGTGCGCAATGCCTACCAGCGAAGCAGCCAGCGCGCCGAAGGCGTGGGACAGCGCGGTTCGCTGCGGCATGTGCGTCATCGGCGTGACGATCGCGATCAAGCCGCCGAGCAGGCTGCCGATCAGGATGCCGACCAGGATCCATTCGTAATTCACCACGCGCGGATCGAGGATGGTGCCCACGATGGCGGCGATCATCGCCGCCGCCGCCATCAACATGCCGCGCCGCGCTGTGCGCGGGGAGCTCATGGCTTTCAGGCCAAAGATGAACAGCGCCGCAGCGCCCAGATAAATCAGTTGAATGAAGGCCTGAATGCTCATTTGGCTTTCTTCTTGTTGAACATTTTGAGAATGCGGTCGGTGATCAGAAAGCCGCCAACCACGTTGGTGACGGCCGCGGCCACGGCGATCGTGCCGAGGATGGTCGCCGGCTGGCTGCCTTCCGCGCCGGCCACCAGCAGGGCGCCGACCACGGCGATCGCGGAGATTGCGTTGGTCGCCGACATCAGCGGGGTGTGCAGCAGCGGCGGTACCTTGTGGATGACGTGATAGCCGACCACGGCGGCGAGCATGAAGACGAACAGACTGTCGATAAGGTTGAGTGATTCCATGACCGTTCCTCAGGTTGAGCCAAGCGCCTGCTTGACGCGTTCACTGCTGATTTCGCCGCCGCGCGCCGCGCGCGTCTCGCGCACGATGTCGTCGTCCTCCTTGTCCGCCAGCACCCCTTCGCGCGTGGTCAGATTAAGAATGAAATTGATGATGTTGCGGCTGTAGAGCTGGCTGGCGTGGAAGGCCAGCTCGGAGATCAGGTTGGCGGGACCCATCATGGTGACGCCGTCGACCAGCACGTTCTTCCCGCACTGGGTGAGTTCGCAGTTGCCGCCCGATTCGGCGGCGAGGTCGACCACCACGGAACCGGATTTCATGCCCTTCTGCATGGCTGCGGTGATCAGCACCGGCGCCCTGCGGCCCGGCACCTGCGCGGTGGTGATGACGATGTCGGCGGCGCGCACGAACTGCGCGAGCGCCTCCTGCTGGCGGGCGATGAAATCGTCCGACTGCGCTTTTGCGTAGCCGCCCTTGTCGGCCTCCGCGGTCAGACCGAGATCGACGAATTTACCGCCGACGCTGCGGATCTGCTCCGCCACCTCGGGCCGGATGTCGTAGCCGTCGACCGCGGCGCCGAGCCGCTTGGCCGTGGCAACCGCCTGCAAGCCGGCGACACCGGCGCCGAGCACGAGCACCTTGGCGGCAGTGAGCGTGCCGGCGGCGGTGGTCATCATCGGCAGGATGCGCGGCACCTGGTTCGCCGCCATCAGCACCGCCTTGTAGCCAGCCAGGTTCGCCATCGAGCTCAGCACGTCCATCGCCTGCGCCCGCGAGGTGCGCGGCAACAGTTCGAGCGCAAACACCGTGGCGCCGGTGGTGGCCAGGCGCTGCACTCCGGCCGGTTGCGCCAGCGGCTCGCACAGCCCGATCAGGATCTGCGTGGCGCGTAGCCGCGCGAAGTCGGTCGCGGCCTCCGCTTCGGCAAGGGCCGAACCTCGCACGGTCGCAAGGATTTCCGCGCCCGCGAACACCTCGGACCGTTCGACGATGCGGGCCCCTGCGGCAAGATATTCCGCGTCGGCATAGCCGGCCGCGGCGCCGGCATCCCGTTCGACCAGCACCTCATGGCGTTGCTTCGCGAGCAGCGCGAGCTGCGCCGGCACCAGCGCCACGCGGCGCTCGCCGGGCAGCGTTTCCTTCAGAAGCCCGATCAGCATATGCCCTCCAGATAACGGATAGCGGCGGCGGTCACGCGGACCACCTCCGAAATCGACCGCCGAATCAGCCGCAACCGGGCTGTCGCACGTTCAGTGATACTCATACTCGCGCCATCGCTTTTGCCACGAACTTTTGCTACGAACTTTTGCTACAAAGAAAAAAGTGCGGTACCGGCGCGCAATAGCGCACGCCGGGTACCGCCTGACCTACAGGAGAAATCCGCGCGAAGTTCGGGATATCAGGCGTGGGCCGGATACATGGCCCAGCGGACGCCGGCCATTTCCTCCAGACAGCGCACGACCTGGCAGCTGTAACCGAACTCATTGTCGTACCAGCAATAGAGCACGCAGTTGTCGCCGTTGACGATCGTGGCCTGCGAGTCGAATACGCAGGCGTGACGGTCGCCGACAAAATCGGTCGATACCGCTTCGCTGGAAATGGTGTAGCCGATCTGCTGCTGGAGCGCTGAAAACAGCGCCGTGCGCCGCATGAATTCGTTGATTTCCGCAACCGTGGTCGAGCGCCCCAATTGCAGATTGAGAATCGCCAGCGACACGTTCGGCGTCGGCACCCGGATCGCATTGCCGGTGAGCTTACCGGTAAGCTCAGGCAAGACCTTGGTCGCCGCGTTGGCGGCACCGGTCTCGGTGATCACCATGTTGAGCGGCGCGCTGCGCCCGCGCCGCGCGCCCTTGTGGTAGTTGTCGATCAGGTTCTGGTCGTTGGTGTAGGAATGCACCGTCTCCACGTGCCCGCTGCGAATCCCGTATTCGTCCAGCACCGCCTTCAGCACCGGCACGATGGCGTTGGTGGTACAGGACGCCGCCGACAGAATTTTCTGGTTGGGCGTGATTTCTGCCTGATTCACGCCATAGACGATGTTGGGGATCCTGCCCTTGCCGGGCGCGGTGAGGATGACCTTGGCGGCCCCCGGGCACTCCAGGTGCCTGGACAGCCCGGCCTCGTCGCGCCAGGCACCGGTATTGTCGATCACGATGGCGTTGCTGATGCCGTACTGTGTGTAATCGACCTCGGCGGGCGAATTCGCCTCGATGACGTGAATTTCGTTGCCGTTGCAAATCAGCTTGCGCTCTTCGTCCAGCACGCGGATGGTGCCGCGGAACGGCCCGTGCACGGAATCGCGCCGCAACAGGCTCGCGCGCTTGTCGAGATCGTCCGGACCACCGCCCTTGCGAACCACGATGGCGCGCAGCCGCAGCGTATCCCCGCCGCCGGTCTTCTCGATCAGGATCCGCGCCAGCAACCGGCCGATGCGGCCAAAGCCGTAGAGCACCACATCCTGGGGCTGCGGCAACGGCTTGCGCATGGCGCCGATGTCGTTGCCGATCACCTGCTGCAAATAGTCCCGCGGCGTGCGCCCGTTGGCCTGCTCCTGAAACCCCACGGTGAGCTTGCCAATGTCGACATGGGCCGGCCCCAGATCCATCCCGGCCAGCGCCTCGATCATCGGAAAGGTATCGAACTCCGACAGCTCATTCTGCTCGACCTGGCGCACGAAGCGGTGCGCCTTCATCAGATCCGTGACCGAGCGGTTGACCATGTTGCGGCCATACATATAGAGGGAGACATTGTTCTCCCGGTACAGCTTGCCGATCAGGGGGATCATGGCTTCGGCCAGCGCTTCGCGCGCTTTCCAGTCCTTGAAAAAGTCCTGTGGTTGCGGTCGTTTCACCTGAGCAACACCCCGGCTTGATGGCTGTGGGAAATAAGGGCGGCCATTATCGTGATCACTCCACGGACCTGCAACTCGCGGCCCGCCAACCTACAGGACCGGCAACCGGGCCACACCGCCAATCCCGGCCTCACCGCGCCGCTGCCATGCGAGGTATTCGCACCGCTTGCCAAGGTGCGGCACGACGCCAACGGCACCTGCCAACCGACCGATAAGTCAAACAAATTTGATGGCTGGACGCGTGCGGTGGCAAACCACATACTTTTCGCCTTGATCCGCACCCACCGTCACCCACGACCTTCACCCGCGAGATGGACGCCCCTGAATGTCGAAGGCGCAGCGTGCCGACCTGAACCAGCACCGTCCGCGATCGGGGCGCTGGACTGCAACCTGGAGGATCGCGTGACGCAGGTCGAGCCACGCGCAATCAGTCCCTGTCAATCTTCCCGTTACTCAGGGCCACCCATGGACAACCCCTTCTTCGACGCCCCGATTCTGAACTCGCCTTACGCGTATCCCGCCCGCCACTGGGAACTGGACGCCACCGGCCAGCCCACGCAGGTCATCCGGCCAAGCCGCCGGCCGGCCGAGTTCATCACCCCCATCCCCACGCCGCGCAAGCAAAAGGAAAGAAATCAACGATGGACACCTATGGGTGCCCGGGGTGAACCACCTCAAGACCCACGGCCGCTGGGCCTTTGCCGAGTTCACCGACCTGTGGCAGATGCAGGTGGATTTCGCCGCCTGGGTCGCAGCCGAGTTCAACGACATGATCGATCGGTTTTCTGCGGCAAGGGCTTGAGGTGCAGGCCCGCGCCCCGACCCGAAATCGACGTGCGCTGCCTGGGAGCGACCGGTAAATATCCGTTGCAAAGAATGACATCATTGATATCATCCTCGCACGCCATCATCGCTCCGAGGTAAGCCACCATGGCCAATTTGATCGTGCGCAATATCGACGACGCCATCGCCAATGCCTTGAAAGTGCGGGCCAGTCAGCACGGCATCAGCGCCGAGGCAGAGCACCGGCGCATTCTCGAACAGGCCCTGATGCGCCCCAAAAAGAAACCGTTTCTTGAGGTGTTGCGGCAAATTCCCGACGTGGGTCGGGACGAAGACTTTGCGCGGGTACCGGACCCACCGGCGGCGGATGTGTTCGACTGATGTATTTGCTCGACACCAACCTGATCAGCGAGCTGCGCAAAAGGGACCGGGCAAACCCCGGCGTCACCCGCTTTTTCAGCCGGCTCGCCGAACAGGAGACACCGGCCTATATCAGCGTCATCACCATTGGCGAGCTGCGCCGCGGCGTCGAATTGATCCGCCAGCGGGGCGATCAGACGCAGGCGCGTGCGCTGGAGGCCTGGTTGCAAAGCCTGTTGGACGACTACGCCGACAACATGCTGGATTTTGGCAGGGACGAAGCCCAGGTGTGGGGCCGCCTGCGCGTGCCCCAGTCCGAGAATGCGCTGGATAAACAGATTGCCGCCACCGCGCTGACCTACGATTTGACCCTGGTGACCCGCAATGTGCGGGATTTCGCCGCGACCGGCGCCAGGCTGCACAACCCTTTCGAGTAAGGCGGGCCCAGCGCGTTGAAACCCTCACCCACGACGACGCCACGCACAAGAACATCCCCGTAGGGCTGACCAATATCAGGCATCATCAACAGCACCACATGATGTAGCATCCAGCATCACCGAGACGAGGTATCGCCCATGCGCACCACCATCAACCTGGACCAAGCCCTGCTCGACGAGGCGCAGCGCATCACCGGCCTGACCGAGCGCACCGCGCTGATCCGCGAGGGCCTCAAAGCCCTGATCGAGCGCGAAAGCGCCCGCCGGCTGGCCCGCCTGGGCGGCAGCGAGCCGCGGATCAAGCCGGTGCCGCGACGCCGTTCCCAACCGGCCTGATCCCGCACGCATGGTTCTGGTGGACACCTCGGTCTGGATCGACCACCTGCGCAAGGGAGACGCGGCGCTGCGCTCGGCGCTGGAAGCCGGCCAGGTGCTGATGCATCCCTTCGTGCAGGGCGAGCTGGCCTGCGGCAACCTCAACAACCGGGCCGACCTGCTCGCCCTGCTGCGCGACCTGCCGCCGGCGCCGGCGGCCACCGACGCCGAAGTCCTGGGTTTCGTAGACCGGCATCAACTGATGGACCGCGGCATCGGTTACCTGGACGTGCACCTTCTGCCATCGACGGCGCTCGCCGGCCCGGCTCGGGTGTGGACCCGCGACAAGCGCCTGGCGACTGTCGCCGGCCATCTGAACCTCACGTATCACCCGCAGGCGCACTGAGCATGGCCCGAATTCCGACATCGTCCAAAACTGATCCTACCCATCCCCGGCGGACACTCTGTTAAGCGAATAGACTACGCGACAGAGGTGGACCATGGCAAAGCAAACGAAACAACCCAAGACAACCCGCCGGCATCATTCTTCGGAGTACCGGGCAGAAGCACTGGGATTGGCGGATCGGGTCGGCGTGGCCGACGCGGCGAAGCAACTCGGACTGCATGACTCACAGATCTATAGCTGGCGAGCGCAAGCGCGCCAGCGGCAGGATCGCGGCGAGGCGGAGCGCCAGCTGGCGATTGAGAATGTCCGCCTCAAGCGTCAGCTGGCCGAACAGACCGAGGAGTTGGCCATCCTAAAAAAGGCGGCGGCGTACTTCGCGAAGCACCAGAGGTGAAGTACGCCTTTATGAGCCGGCATCGCGTGGAGTTTTCGGTGAAGCGGATGGCGCGCGTCCTTGACGTGTCGCGCAGCGGCTTTTATGCCTGGTCCCGGCGCCAGCAGCAACCCTCGACCCGGACACGCGTCCGCCAGGTGCTCGACCAGCGCGTGGCGCAGGCCTTTCTCGCCCGCAAAGGGCGTTACGGGGCGCCACGTCTGACAGCGGACCTGGTGGACGCGGGCGTGCCCGCCAACCGCAAGACGGTGGCCGCGAGCCTTAACCGGCAGAGTTTCCGGGCCAAAGCCGCCAGGAAGTTCAAGGCGACGACGAACTCGAAACACAACCTGCCGGTTGCTCCGAACTTGCTGCAACGAGATTTCACGGCAACGCAGCCGAACCAGAAGTGGGTCGGCGACATCACCTATTTGTGGAGCGATGAAGGTTGGCTGTATCTGGCGACGGTCATTGACCTGTACAGCCGCCGGGTCGTGGGCTGGTCGATGTCGGAGCGTATGACGGCGGCGCTGGTGTGCGACGCCCTGCGAATGGCCCTGTGGTGCCGGCGTTCACCCGCGGGTGTTATCTTCCATTCGGATCGGGGCAGTCAGTATTGTTCAGGTGATTTTCAGCGCCTGATCAAAACGAGCAAGCTGCTCAGCAGTATGAGCGCCAAGGGGAATTGTTACGAGCGTGCAGCCTACCCTTGGGGTGTAATGCATGTGCCGAGAGTTTTTTCCACACGTTGAAGGTGGAAGCGATTCACGGTGAGCGCTTTACCACGCGCCAGCAAGTGCGCAACACCGTGTTTGAATACATTGAGACAGACTACAATCGGACCCGCCGACACAGCGCCAACGGCAACATCAGCCCGGAAGCGTTTGAGGCACAACAAACCGCTTAGCAGCGTGTCCGTTGTTGGTGGGTAGGATCACACTATGGAGTTCCGCATCGCCGACACCTTCACCGACAGCCTGGCCTTTCTGACTGCTGACGAGCACAAGGCCGTCAAGACTACAGTCTTCGATCTGCAACTGAACCGCCTCGTTTCGGGGCCGGCGCGCGCACCCCCGATCGGGCCGTGCACTGCGCTTTACCCTGTATATTCCGGCTCGTACCATGACGCCATACCATCGCTTTGGAGTCACCATGGCCCAAATGTCCGTCCGTTCCACCTACGCGCTGGATGAGCAGACGGCGCAGCGCATCCGACACCTGGCGCGGGTTTGGGGTGTGTCACAGGCCGAAGTGATCCGGCGTTCTGTGGAGCGCGCCGCTGCCCAGCAGCTTGAGGCTGCACCGTCGCCGGCTGAGGTCGTCGCCCACTATCAGCGTCAGCCGTTGCCGCGCACTGAGGCGCAACACGCCGGCTGATCGCCTCGCTGCGCGCTGCGCGACATGCGGATGACGCGCACCGCGCCGGAAAATCCTGAGGGTGCTCCATTTCGACATCAACGCCCTGATCGCGCTGCTGCACTGGGCGCGGGAGGAGCATCCGGCTGTTGCGCGCGTCCTGTTGGGGAAAGCCGTCGCCGTCAGTGCGCCGGTCTGGAACGAGTTTCTTGCTGGCCCGCTGGCTGAAACGGAAGCCATTCTGGCGCGCGCATTCCTCGAAGGACGTATCCTGAGTCGGTGAGGACGCCGCCGAGCTGGCGGCCGAGCTGCTCAATGCCGCCGGCCGCAAACGCACACTCAAGACGGTTGCGCTCATTGCGGCGATGGCAATCCGGGCCAAGACCGAATTCGTCACCCTGAACGGTGCGGATTTCGAGCCCTTCGTCAGCCAGGGTCTGCGCCTGTTTCCGTTGCCGGCCTGAGCACGATGGACTTACGCATCGGCGACGCGCGCCGGGCAGAGCAAAGGGGCTGAGCGTGTACGAGTTCTCGACTTTCCATCTCGGCCTAGCCCTCTTGGGTATGGGCATCATTCTCGCCTATTGGCTGCCGCGCTTTGTCTCGGGGCGCGAGCCGGCCGCATCGGCGCTGCTGATCTTCGCCGGAATTGGCGCAAGCCAACTGATCCCGGGCCTCGCCGAACAGATCGACCCGACGCGATACCCGAAGCCCTGGGAGATTTGCAGCGAGATCGCCCTGATCGTTGGATTGTTCAGCACCGGCCTGCGGATCGACCGCCTGGTCGGGTGGAGCGGCTGGCAGCCGACCATCCGTCTGCTCGCCATTGCCATGCCGCTCTGCATCGGCGCGATCACCCTGCTTGGCGCCGGGCTGGCCGGGATGACCTTTGCCGGCGCCTTGCTGCTCGGCGCCGTTCTGGCGCCCACCGACCCGGTGCTGGCGAGCGACGTTCAGGTCGGGCCACCGCTCGAGGGTGAAGAGCACCCGGTCCGCTTCACGTTGACCACCGAGGCAGGGCTGAACGATGGGCTCGCCTTTCCCTTCGTGCATCTTGCGATCGCGATCGGCACCGTCGGCGCCGTGACGGGCGATCTCCTGCTGGACTGGGCGTGGCGCGATGTCGGTTATCGCATCCTGGTCGGCGCCGGGGCTGGCATCGGCCTCGGCTGGCTGCTGGGCAAGCTTCTGTTCGAGTTCCCGCCGCGCAATCCGCTGGCGCGCACCGAGGCCGGCGTGGTCGCGATCGCCGGCGTGCTGCTCTGTTATGGCGTGACCGAACTGATCGAAGGCTATGGCTTCATCGCCTCCTTCGTGTCCGGCATGACATTGCGCCGCTCGGAGGCCAAGCACGCCTTCCATCGCCGCCTGCATGATTTCACCCAGACGATCGAGCACAGCCTGACGGCGCTCCTGCTGGTGGCGCTTGGCTTGGCATTGCCCGCCCTGTGGGCCGAGGCCCATTGGGGAAATGTCGCGGTCGGCGCCGCGCTGATCTTCGCCATTCGGCCCCTCTGCGCCTGGGTCTCGCTGGCTGGCACCGGCTTCAGCCCGCGCGAGCGGCTGGTCGTCAGCGTCTATGGCGTGCGCGGCATCGGCTCGATCTATTACATCGCCTATGCCGGCGCGCATCTCGACTGGATCAACGAGGAGGACCTGTGGTCGACGGTCGCAATCACGATCCTGCTCTCGACCATCTTTCATGGGCTTTCCGCCGGGCTCGTCGTCGAGCGCGTAACGGGCAAGAAGACCGGCGCTGCGACGGACGAAGCGTCGTGAAGCGAGCGCCACGGCCCGTCCCCCACCGCCAGCCCGACCCGGCGGACGGGCGATGAGCACAAGGCCGCCAAGACCACGGCCTTCGACCTTCAACTGAATCCCGCCAATCCGGGCATGACCCTGCACAAGCTGGACCGCGCCGGGATAAACTCTTTTGGTCGGTACGGGTCAGCGACGACGTCCGTGGCCTGCGACAACCAGGTTGTGCCATTACAGGAGCGAATCGAACCAGTGGCCGATAACGCCGATCTTGAAGAAGTCGACGACACCGAAAAAGACCGTAAACCAGAGCCTTACGGCTTCTGGCGCACGCTGGTGATCGTACTGAGCGGCCACCTGGGCGTCCGGCCCAGCAGCAAACGCAAGGAGGATTTTGCCAGAGCCAACGGCGTGTATGTGTTCGCCGTTGCCGTGCTGTATTTTGTGCTGGTCATCACGGCGTTGATCGTGCTGGTGAATTTCATCGCCCGGTAGCCCGCGACGGTGATCCGTCCCGGTTGGCTGCCGTCCAGCGCCCAGACCGGGCTGCCTCCGACTACATCAGCAACAGCCGGATATCGGACAGCAGCGCGACCAGTTGGGTGAGGAAACGGCCACCGTCGCCGCCGTTGACGACGCGGTGATCGTAGGAAAGCGACAGCGGCAGCAGGGTGCGGGGCATGAATTCGCGGCCGTTCCAGACCGGCTGCACGGCGGCACGGGAGACCCCGAGAATGGCGACCTCCGGGGTGTTCACGACGGGCGTAAAGCCGCGCCCGCCGAGGGCGCCCAGACTGGATATCGTGAAGCAGGCGCCCTGCATCTCGTTCATCGTCAACTTGCCCGCGCGCGCCTTGTCGCCGAGCGCGGCGACTTCGGCGGCCAGCTCCCAGATGCCCTTGCGATCCACATCGCGCACCACCGGCACCAGCAGACCGCGCGGCGTATCCACCGCCATGCCGAGGTGGAAAAACTGCCTTTGCACGAACTGTGAACCGTCGCGCGCGAGGGAGCGATTGAGCACCGGGTTGTCGCGCAGCGCGATGGCGCAGGCCTTGAGGATGAACGGCACCGGGGTCAGCTTGACGCCGCGCGCTTCGGCCTCGCCCTTGCGGATCTGGCGGAAGGCTTCGAGTTCGGTGATGTCGGCATCGTCGAACTGGGTGACGTGGGGTACATTGAGCCAACTGCGGTGCATGTTGGCGGCCGTGAGGCGGCCGATCTTGCTGAGCTCGCCCGTGGTCACCGGCCCGAATTTGGCGTAGTCCACTTCGGGCACCGCGGGGATGGCGCCGCCGCCCGCCGCTGCGACAGGCTGCGCCAGGCGCTGACGCACGAATGCCTGCACGTCTTCTTTCAGGATCCGCTGGCGCGGCCCCGAACCCGACACCCGGGCCAGATCCACACCCAGTTCCCGCGCCAGGCGCCGCACATAGGGGCCGGCGTAGATCTCGGCCCCGGTTGCCGCAGGTGGCGGGGCTTGTGCTGCCACTCCGGCCTCGGCGGCAGGCGCCGGCTCTGCCACAGCGGGTGCCGCTGGAGCCATGGGCTCCTCAAGAGCGGACTCAGCGGGTTCAGGTGCGGAGTCAACGGCTGGAGCGACCTTGTGCGCAGACGCCGGCCTGGGGCTCTCGACCTGAGCCGACGGTTTGGCCGGCTTCGCGGCACCGGGCTTGTCCGCGCCCTGCGGGGTGACGGACCCGCCATTTTCAACGGCAGCCTGCGCGGCAACCGTACCATCGGTGGTGATTTCCAGCAGGGGAACACCGGCTTTCTTGATCTTGTCGCCTTCCGCGACCAGAAACCTTGCAACCACTCCCGCCACCGGCGATGGCAATTCCATGGTCGCCTTTTCGGACTCCAGCACCAGCAGGGTCTGATCGACCTCCACCCGGTCGCCCACGGCGACCGAGATCTCGATCACCTCGACTTCTTCGGCACCACCGAGATCCGGCACCCGTACTGTTTCGACTGTCACCTGAATGTGCTTCCTTGAAGTCCGTCAATCCGCAACCCGCACGCACCGGGCCGCACCGCTCATACCGTCAATGGGTCGGCCTTGTCGGGCGCAATGCCCAGTTTGGCCATCGCCGCGCTCACTACGCTGGCCTCGATCGCGCCGCTGCGCTGCAAGCCGTGCAGGGCCGCAAGTGCAATGTGGTTGCGGTTCACTTCGAAGAAATCGCGCAACCGCTCGCGGGTATCGCTGCGCCCGAAACCATCGGTGCCCAGCACCTGGTAGTCGCCGGGAATGAAGCCGCGCAGCTGTTCGCCGAGCGCCTTGAGGTAATCGGTCGCCAGCACCACCGGGCCCTGGTGTCCCTTCAACTGCTGCGTCAGGTAAGGCACCCGGGGCTTCTTGTCGCTGTGGAGACGATTCCAGCGCAGCGCGGCCTGACCGTCGCGGGCCAGCTCGCCGACGCTGGTGACGCTCCACACATCGGCGCTGACGTCGAACTGCTCGCGCAAGATCTTCGCCGCGGCGCGCGCCTCGTTGAGTATCGCGCCCGCGCCGAACAGCTGTACCCGCAGCTTGGCCCGCGGCGCCGCTTCCAGCAGATAGATGCCGCGCACGATGCCTTCGGCGACGCCGTCCGGCATGGCTGGGTGCGGGTAGTTCTCGTTGAGTGTGGTGATGTAGTAAAAGCAGTTCTCCCGGTCGGCGAACATGCGTTTGAGACCGTCCTGCACAATCACCGTCAACTCGTAACCGTAGGCCGGATCGTAGGCGCGGCAGTTGGGAATCACTCCGGCGAGTAGCTGGCTGTGGCCGTCCTGATGCTGCAAGCCCTCGCCATTGAGCGTGGTGCGGCCCGAGGTCGCGCCGATCAGGAAGCCGCGCGCCTGGGCATCGCCGGCGGCCCAGGCCAGATCGCCCACCCGTTGAAACCCGAACATCGAATAGAAAATGTAAAACGGGATCATCGGCAGATCGTAGCAGCTGTAGGCCGTCGCCAGCGCGATCCAGGCCGCCATCGAACCGGCTTCGGTGATGCCCTCCTCCAGGATCTGGCCTTTTTTGTCTTCCTTGTAGTAGAGAATCTGATCGGCATCGTGGGGCACATAGCGCTGCCCGGCCGAAGAATAGATGCCGAGCTGGCGGAACATGCCTTCCATGCCGAAGGTGCGCGCTTCGTCGGGCACGATGGGCGCGATGCGGGCGCCGATGGCCTTGTCCCGCACCAGTTGCTGAAGCATGCGTACGAACGCCATGGTGGTGGAGATCTCGCGCTCGCCGGTGCTTTCCAGCAGCCGGCCGAAGGTCTCCAGCGCGGGAATTTCCAGCGGCTGGAAGTCGCCATGGCGGGCCGGCAGGTAGCCGCCCAGTTCCTCGCGCCGCCGGCGCATGTACGCCAGTTCGGGACTGTCTTCCGGCGGCCGGTAGTAGGGCGTGTCTTCGAGATGCTCATCCGGAATCGGCAGGCCGAAGCGATCGCGGAATTTCTTCAGGTCTTCGAGCTGGATTTTCTTGACCGAGTGGGTGTTGTTGGACGCCTCTCCGGAGCTGCCAAGCCCATAACCCTTGACGGTCATGGCAAGAATCACGGTCGGCATGCCGCGGGTTTCGACGGCCTCGGCGTAGGCGGCGTACACCTTGTAGGGGTCATGGCCACCGCGATTGAGATACATGATGTCGTCGTCGCTGAGGTCGGCGACCAGCGCGGCCAGCTCGGGATATTTGCCGAAAAAATGCTCGCGCGTGTAGGCGCCGCCATTGAATTTGTAGTTCTGCAATTCGCCATCGCAGACTTCGTCCATGCGTTTTTGCAGCAGTCCGGTGCCATCCCGCTCCAGCAGCGGATCCCAGAGCCGGCCCCAGACCACCTTGATGACATGCCAGCCGGCGCCGCGGAACACTCCTTCGAGCTCCTGAATGATCTTGCCGTTGCCACGCACCAGACCGTCGAGGCGCTGGAGGTTGCAGTTGACCACGAAGGTGAGATTTTCGAGTTGCTCGCGCCCGGCGAGGGAAATCGCGCCCAGGGTTTCCGGCTCGTCGCATTCACCGTCACCTAGGAAAGCCCAGACCTGGCGATCGCCGCGCGGCACCAATTCCCGCGCCGACAGGTAGCGCATGATGTGGGCTTGGTAGATGGCCTGAATGGGGCCGAGGCCCATGGACACCGTGGGAAACTGCCAGTAATCCGGCATCAACCAGGGATGCGGGTAGGACGACAGGCCCTTGCCATCGACTTCGCGCCGGAAATGATCGAGCTGTTCTTCGGTTATGCGGCCTTCGAGAAAGGAGCGCGCATAGATGCCGGGTGAACTGTGGCCCTGGTAATAAATCAGATCTTCAAGCTGACTCTCGCGGCGCGCGCGGAAAAAATAATTGAAACCGACATCGTAGAGCGTGGCTGCCGACGAAAAGGTGGCGATGTGGCCACCCAGGCCTTCGTATTTCTTGTTGGCGCGCATCACCATCGCCAGCGCGTTCCAGCGGATCAGGGAGCGGATGCGGCGCTCCATGAACAGATCGCCGGGCATGCGTTTTTCGCGGCTGACCGGAATCGTGTTGCAAAACGGCGTGGTGACGCCACCCGACAGGGGAATGCCGTTGCGCGCCGCGCGATCGATCAGCCGGCGCAGCAGAAAAGCCGCCCGCTCCGGCCCCTGAAAACGCAGCACCGCATCGAGGGAATCCAGCCAGTCGCCGGTTTCCGTGGGATCGGCGTCGTCCGGCAGCGTCAACACCTCCGGGACATCGGGTTGTTGCGGTTCATTCATAGGATTTCCTGCTGCGCCCATGGTATCTGCCCCGATGTTTTGCACACTAGGTGAAATGGCCTCGCCGTTCAACGGACATCCGTCGCGAACGCCATGCCGCGTCGGTCGGTCGGTCGGTCGGTCGGTCGGTCGGTCGGTCGGTCGGTCGGTCGGTCGGTCGGTCGGTCGGTCGGTCACCAAGGATAGCTGTAGCGACCGTCACTGGCGCGGTCGAGACGCCGTGCGGCATCCGAACCCGCCGCCGCACGATCGCCCGTCGCGATCCAGAGCCCCCGGCGTTGCTGCGGACCGAACACCCGCCCGCATTCGCCCTTGAGATCGACCAGCGTCTCGGCGCGCACCGCCGCGGCGAGGCGCGGGCGGAAGTCGAAGTTGCGGTAATCGAGCGCCAGACTCTCCTGGTGGCGCGCAGCCTGTTCGAGCACGTTCTTGGGTCGTTCCTCGATAGCGGCCAACGTGGCCTGCTTGAAGCGGTCGAGCTCCGCGTCATCCAGGGTGTCCAGCACCCGGCAGCGCGCGGACAGGAACTGCTCCATCTCCACCATCAGACGGGTCGCGTCGGCGCGCGGCGACTGCGCGTAGAACAGCATCCCGGGCACCCGGTTCGACGGCATGAGCTGGCTGCCGACGACATAGCCCAATTGCTTCTCGGTGCGGATTTCCGTGTAAAACGGCTCTTCCGTGATCTTCTGCAACAGTGCGAACCGGGCGCGCTCGGCAAGGGTATCGGAACCGCCCTGCAGGTAGAGTATCGCGGCGCGATCCGGCTGCTTCACCACCACATCCCAGCCCGGCAACCGGGACTGCGGACGCAACCGGCGCACCTCATGACTGAGACGGGGCGGCCGGTCGGGCGCTATCGCGAGGCGCGCCAACACCCGGCTGGCCATGCGCTGGGCGGTTTCCGCATCAACCATGCCGCCGGCATAGGCCTTGACGCTGCCGTCTCGGTAGAGTCCGGCGACGAAGGTGCGCAACGCATCCGGGCCGACCGGCTCCAGTTCCTTCGCCAGTTCCAGCGCCCGGGGCGCGCCGCGCAGTAACGGTGCAATCTCGTCCATTGCCTGCCGCACCGGCCATTCCTTGCGGCTGTTGCGCCAACCCCGGATCAGGGTTTCCTTGACGCGGGCAAAACGCGTGGTATCGAACTTCGGCTCCGCCAGAACGGCCAGCAAGCGCTGCAGAAGAACCTCCTGTTTGTCGGCGTAACCACTGACGCCGAGTTCGACGCCGCCCTCCCAGCGCTTCAAGCTGAAGTCGAGACCCGCCAGAAACGCCGGGTAGACCTCCGCGCTCAGTTCGTCGCTGACCAGCGCGAGATAGAGTTCGGTCAGCGCGGCACCCCGGTGGCTGACCGCGCGGGGTGTCAGGATCCGGGCGCTGAACACCGCGCGCGGCGTACCGAATTCCGCGTCGCGATATTGCCAGAGGCGCAGCGCCGGATGCTCGATCAGCAGCGTCGGCGGCGACGAAACCCCGCCCCGCTCCGTCACCGGGAAGTGCTCGGGAATGTAGGGATTGGGGTCCGGCAGCCGCAACACGCTGGTCTCCGGAGCGGCAGTCCAGGCCGCCGCTCGCTCCGCCGCTATCGGGACTACCGCGTAGGGCGTCTGGTAGTAGCGGGAGGTGCGGTTCAGCTGATCGAATTCCGGCGCCATGAGGGTGATGAGCGCGTTATCGGGCCGCAGCAGGGCCGCTGTCGCGCGCAACAGCTCGGCGTCGAAATGCTCGTAGAGAAAGGGACCGCGCAGCACTTCCGCGGGAGGGTAGTCGTGGAGCGCCGCAGCCAGGGCAAGCGCCAGGTCGCTGGCAGCGGATTTTTCGAGAAACTGGAATTCGGCCCGCTGCATGACGCCGAACTCGGTATACCGCCACGCCTCGATGCCGGACGCTTTGACCGTGGCGATCCATGCCCACACTTGGTCGAGTACCAGGTCGCGCGCGGCAACACCCGCCGGCGTCAGGGCGATACTGATCGCAAAGGCGGCGCCGCGGCGCGAATCGTAGGCGGGGCCCGCACTCAGGCTCTCCGCGAAGCCCTGGCGCTTGAGCTCGGCCAGCAGACTGTGCGGGCTCTCGTCCCCCAGCAAGTGCCCTAGGAACAGCGCCGGCTTTTCCTGCCAGTACTCCCGCTGGGAGGGCAGAGGAAACAGCAGTCCAAGCTGACGCCGGTCCTTGTCGGGGCGCAATTCAACCAGCCGCGGTCCGGATGCCGGCAACAGGGGGACCTGGTCCGTGGCAACGTCCGCCGACCGTTGGGGAATGGCGCCAAAGCGGGTCGCGACCATGGCCTGCAACTGGTCCAGGGATTGTCGCCCTACCACCGCCAGGGTCATCCGATCCGCGGAATAGTGACTCTGGTAAAAATCGATCAGATCGTCGCGCACCGGCCGGTCGTCCCGATCCGCAAGGGTCTCGCGGTTGCCCACCGAGAACTTCGCCAGCGGATGCTCCTGGTTGATCACCTCGCTCATTACATCCTGCTCCCGACGACCGTCGTCGCGCAGCTTGAGACGATATTCGGCTTCCACCGCCTGACGCTCGCGTTCGACGTATTCCGGATCGAAGCGCGGCGCGATGAAAAACTGCGCGAAGCGATCCAGCGCCTCATCCAGGAAAGCTGGCTCGATGTCGAAGAAATAATTGGTTTGCTCCAGGCTGGTGTAGGCGTTGTGACTACCGCCGTGACTGCTGATGAACGCCTGGTACTCGGCTGCCGCGGGATATTTCTCGGTGCCCAGAAACAGCATGTGCTCCAGGAAGTGCGCAAGGCCCGGGCGCTCGACCGGATTGTCGAAACTCCCCACGCCGACACTCAGCGCCGCCGCGCTCTTGTCGCTGGCGGTATCAGAGACCAGCACTACCTGCAAGCCATTATCGAGTTTCAGATAGCGGTACTGGCGATCGTCGGCCGGGCTGCGGTTTACCGCGATCTCGCCACCGTCCGCAAGCGGCGCCGGCTGCCACCAGTCGGCTGCAAACGCGGGGGCGGCCAGCGACCACAACAAAAACCAGAAGACCAGTCGGGGGCTTCCCGGTCGGAACAGTGTCAACATCAGGGGGTCTCCGCCGGAGTGGTTCCCGCCGCCGGATTGGCCAACGGCGCTTCGGAAGCCTCCGACCCGTCCGGTTCGACTTCGTTCCGCGGCCAGGCGTTATGCAACGCCTTGATCAGGGTGGCGAGCGGGATGGCGAAGAACAGGCCCCATAAACCCCACAGACCCCCGAACAGCAATACCGCCAGAATGATCGCAACCGGGTGCAGATTCACGGCATCGGAAAACAGGAGGGGGACCAGCACGTTGCCGTCGAGGAACTGAATGATGCCGTAGGCCGCCATCAGCAGGAGAAAATCACTGCCCCACCCCAGCTGCACATAACCCACCAACAACACCGGCACCGTCGCGACGGTGGCGCCGATGTAGGGTACGAGCACCGACAATCCCACCACCAGAGCCAGCAGCGCCCCGTATCGCAGTCCGAGCCAGGCGAACACGATATAGCTGACCACTGCCACGATCAGTATTTGAATCACTTTGCCGCGTACATAATTGGCCATCTGGACATCCATTTCCTGCCACACCAGGTTCATCACGGGCCGGTTGCGAGGCAGCAATCCGGTCAGTTGCTCAATCAGCTCCTTGCTGTCCTTGAGCATGAAGAACACCATCAACGGGACCAGCACCAGATAGACCAGCAGCCCCACCAGATCGGCAAACCGGCTCAATGAAAATGACAGCGCGGTCTCGGCGAAACCCGTGGCTTCGTGAGTCACGTATTGAATCAGCTGTTCCAGCTGCGTCTGCGATATCAGGTGGGGATAGCGCTCCGGCAACTGCAGTACCGCCGCCTGTCCGTGGCGGATCATGGCCGGGAGTTCGGTCAGCAAATTGGTTGACTGCTGAACCAGAATGGGGAACAACAATACGGCGCAGGACAACAACAGCCCCACAAAGCCGAGGAAGGTAATCCACACCGCCAGTATGTGAGGAATGCGCAGGCGCTCAAGGCGCGCCACGATCCCCTGTAACAGAAACGCCAGCACCAGCGCGGCCAGCAACGGGCCCATCACGTCTGCAAACCCGATAATTGCCACCAGGACCGCCAGCATCAGCACCGCCAGCAGCACAGCCTCCTCGTCGCCCAGGTAGCGATGAATCCAGTTGCCCAATACTTTCCACATAGGAGTACCTCTGTTTTCGGGGGATTGCTGCCAACCTCATTCGCGCGGGAGACGGCCAACCTCCCTGCGGGCCAGGCAGCGCCTCCCCGGATCATGAACCGGTGCTACCATCCGCGGTCAAATTGCGCTAGCGCCGCGGTTACTGGCGCGCGGCTATCGAGGAATGTGCAAGTTGCAGACATCATCTTACTTTGCCCTTGGGCTTACCGTCCCGTCCCTGCTTTTCGCGATGCTGTTCTCCAGCCTGGTCGCGGGCGCGGATATTCGGCTGCCGGAGCTCGGTGACAGTAGCTCCGGAGTGGTCAGCCTGAAGCAGGAACAGGATCTGGGGCGCGCCTGGCTGATGGCGTTTCGCCGCCAGGTTCGCACTTACGACGACCCGCTGGTGCAGGACTATCTGGAACGGCTGATATCCGGCCTCGCGAGCGGCAGCGAACTGGTCGACCGGAATCTGCAGCTGGTGCTGGTGCGCAATGACTCGATCAACGCCTTTGCGGTACCAGGCGGCGTCGTGGGCGTTCATACCGGACTTTTGCTGCACGCCCGCACCGAACATCAATGCGCTTCGGTACTGACGCACGAACTCGCACACCTTAGCCAGCGCCATTTCGCCCGCCGCGTCGAGAGCCAGCGCCAGTCGACGATCGTGGGACTGACGGGGCTGCTCGCCGGCCTGGTGCTCGCCGCCACCGGGGGTGCGCAAGCCGGGATGGCGGCGATGGCGACGTCCCAGGCCGCCATGATCGATCAGTCCCTCATTTACAGCAGGCAGAACGAACAGGAGGCGGACCGGGTCGGCATCGAAACGCTCTACCGCGCCGGCATGGATCCGGCGGGGGCGGCCGAAATGTTTGAGCAGATGCTGGCGGCAACCCGTTACACCGGCCAGCGGCCGCCCGAATTCATGCTGACCCACCCACTGACGGAGTCACGGGTATCGGACATCCGGGCGCGCGTCACCAAATATTCCCCGCGCCAATATCCGGATAATCTGGAGTATCACCTGATGCGGACCCGCATCCGGGTAACTTCGGCGGAGCGCCCCGAGCTGGCCGCCGCGCATTTTCGCGACGAACTCTCCGGCAGCTCGCTCTCCCGCAGCGCCGCCCAGTATGGCCTGGCGCTCGCGCTCAGCGCCATGGCCGACCACAAAGGTGCGCGCGCGCAGATCAACGAGCTCCTGGCGGACGATCCCGAGCGCCTGACCTACCGGCTGACCGCCGTCGCCATTGAACGCAACGCCGGCGCCAATGATGCCGCCATCGAACAGGCCGAGCGACTTATGGCCAAAGTCCCGGATCACTACCCCGTGCGCATGGAACTGGCGCAAAGCCTGCGCAACGCCAACCGGGTCGGCGAGGCTGAAACCGTGCTGGCAAAACTTTCCCGCGACCGTCCCAACGACCCCCAGGTGTGGTTCGAACTCGCCGAAGTAAGCGGCCTGGCGGGGGATATCCCAACCGTGCACATGGCGCGCGCCGAGTATTTCATGCTCAACGGTATCTTCGACAAGGCGCGCGATCACTTGCGCTACGCGCGCAAGCTACAGCAACAGAATTTCCGGCAGCTCGCCCTGATCGATCAACGCCTGCAGGATCTGGAGCATCTGGAACGCCAGCTCGGCGGTCCCGACCGATCCAGGAGGTAGCGGCGGTCTCGCGGCCTTGCCGTCAGCCCTTGTGACTGCCGTCGCAGAGCGGCTGGTTGCGCGTCACCTTGCAGCCGCAGAAATACACCGTTTTTGAAGCCGAGGCCTCGTACTTGACCGGATTGATGCCGGTATCCGCGTGAGCACCATCGCAAAACGGCTGTTTCGCGCTGCGGCCGCAGGCACACCAGTAATAACCTTTACCTTCCTCGACGGCCACCGCAAACGGGGTATCCGAGGCGCGGACTGGATCGGTCATGGCAGTTCCCTCGCGATTTCAGTTGGTGAAACCCGGCCGCCCCATCAATAAGCGGCGGCACGGGCGATGATACGCTTGGCCTGGGTATAGTGCGGTTTGTCGAGCATGATACCGTCAAGACCCACCACGCCGACATCGGGGCTCGCGTCGAAGGCTTCGACCACTCGCCGCGACCACTCGAGCTCCTTCTCACCGACGGAAAACACCCGGTTGATGGTGTCGACCTGGTTGGGGTGAATCGCCATCATGCAGGTAAATCCGGCCCGGCGCGCGCCCAAGGCGGCAGCCTCGAGTCCGGAATCGTCCTTGTAGTCGGTGAATACGGTGTTGCAGGGTTCGATGCCAGCGGAAGCCGCGGCCGCCAGACATAACGCGCGCGCAGTCCGGAACAGGTCATCCCAGGTACCATCCGGAAGCAGATGGGTTTCAGCGCCGACATCGGCCGACAGATCGAATTCACCCCAGCTCACATAGGCGAGGCGCGGACTGGCGCCGGTCAGGCCGGCGAGATTGAGCAGGCCCTGCCCGGTCTCGGTGCCGATCACCAGAATCCGGATGTGTCCGCGCGGCACGCCCTCGCGCACTTCCAGCGCGCTCAGGTAATGGTCGAGCCGGATCACGTCCTCGCGGGTGCGGTATTTGGGCAGCAGCACATAATCGGGCGCGCCACCCACCACGGCGGCCAGATCGTCGAGGGTCATGGCGCCGTCAAGGGGATTGATGCGCACCAGCAATTTCTTGCCGCGGGCACCCAATGGACGCGCGTCGAGATAGGCCCGCGCCAGCCGGCGTGCCTCCTCCTTGCGCGAGGGGGCGACCGAATCCTCCAGGTCGAGGATCAGGCCGTCGGCGTTGGTGCCCTCGCCCTTGGCGATCTTCTTCTCACTGTCGGCGGGCAGAAACAGCATGGAACGCATGATCTTCTCTCCCGACTCAGGCGGATTTCATTTTCATCAGCGCGGTGCGCTTGCAGGTCGCGACCAGTTCGTCGCGCTGATTGAAGCCCTCGTGGAGAAAATTCACGATGCCCGAATCGGTGCGTTTCTGGCTGACACGCTTGGACAGTATCGTGGTGCGGGCGCGGATGGTGTCGCCGTGAAATACCGGACGCGGAAACGCCACGTCGGTCATCCCCAGATTGCCCAGCGTGGTGCCCAGGGTCAGCTCGGTGACCTGGACGCCCACCACCAGCGCCAGCGTGAACATGCTGTTGACGATGCGCTGGCCATGGATGCTGTTCTTGGAGAATTCGGCGTCGAGGTGCAGCGGCTGGGTGTTCATGGTCAGGCAGCTGAACAGCGTGTTGTCGTACTCGGAGACGGTACGCCGCACCTCGTGATCGAACACCTGCCCTTCGACGAAATCTTCAAAATGCAAACCGGCCATCGCGCCATCCTCCGTAGTGTGGTGTCTGTGAGTCGTGTTGTGTCTGCAAGTCGTGTTATGTCTGTGCGTCGTACTGCGACTCTGCTTGGCGCAGCGTCTGCAAAATGCGAGCGTCCGGATTGTAGCACTTCAATTCCAATCGACACCGGGCCGCAATTGTGCCCCGCTTCCCCACAGGTACAACGCCTGCGGATACAATCGGGGCCATCGACGAGGAGTTGCCATGAACCAGTCCACAACCCCGCTGCACCCCCGTATCAGCGACTTCGAACAGGTCATCCGCGCGCGCCGCTCGGTGCGCGGGTTTCTGCCGGACCCGGTACCCGAGGATGTCCTGCGCCATGTCTTCGAGCTGGCGCAGCTTGCTCCCTCCAACTGCAATGTGCAGCCCTGGCAGGTGGTGGTCGCGTCCGGAGCATCCTGCCGCGCCATCAGCCGCAAGCTGGTCGAAGCCGCGACCTCCGGCCGGCCGGTGACCAGCGACTACCAGCGCGTCGAGGAATTTCCGGGCGTCATGCGCCGGCGTCAGATCGATACCGCCGTATGCCTCTACGGCCACATGGGCATCGCCCGCGACGACCGCGACGGGCGGCGGAGGGCCATGCTGCGCAACTACGAGTTTTTCGACGCCCCCCATATCGCCTTCATCGGCATGGACCGGATGTTTCACGAAACCGTAGCGCTGGACGTGGGCATGTACGCCCAGACCCTGATGCTGGCGATGACGGCTTATGGCATTGGCTCCTGCGCCCAGGCGGCGGTGAGCCGCTTTCCGGAAGTCACGCGGGAGCATTTCGGGCTGCCGGACAATATCGGCATTCTGATGGGGCTGTCGTTCGGCTACGAGGACCCTGCGGTGCCGGCCAACCGCACCCGGGTGCCGCGCGCGACGCTGTCGGAACAGGTGCGCTTCGTGGAGTAAAGCGCGAACCGTCCCGCGCCGGGTCAGTCCCCGGCGATCTGGCGCTCGCGAAAGTCCAGCATGCGCTGCAAGGGCACCATGGCGCGGCGACCCAGTTCCACGTCCACAAGAATTTCGTTGTCGCCACGCTCCAGCGAATCGGCCAGATTGCGCAGATGGTTCATCGCCATCCAGGGACAGTGGCCGCAGCTGCGGCAGGTGGCGCCCTGCCCCGCGGTGGGCGCGATGATCAATTCCTTGTCGGGCGCGGCCTGCTGCATCTTGTAGAAAATGCCCTGGTCGGTGGCGACGATACAACGCCGGTTGGGCAGGTTTCTGGCCGCCGCGATCAACTGCGAGGTGGAGCCCACCGCGTCGGCGATGGCGATCACCGCCGCCGGCGACTCGGGATGCACCAGGATGGCGGCATCCGGATACACCTGCTTCAGATCCAGCAGACCGCGCAGCTTGAACTCCTCATGCACGACGCAACTGCCGTCCCAGAGCAGCATATCGGCGCCCGTCTGCTGCTGGACGTAGTGGCCCAGATGCTTGTCCGGGGCCCACAGAATCCGGTGCCCTTCACCGTCGAGATGATCGACCACGTCGAGGGCGATACTGGAAGTCACCACCCAGTCGGCACGCGCTTTCACCGCCGCCGAGGTATTGGCATAAACGACCACGGTGCGGTCGGGATGCTGATCGCAAAAAGCTGAAAACGCCTCCGCCGGACAGCCGATATCCAGGGAACAGGTCGCCTCCAGGGTCGGCATCAGCACGGTCTTTTCGGGCGTCAGAATCTTGGCGGTTTCCCCCATGAAACGCACCCCTGCCACCACCAGGGTCGAGGCCGGATGCCGTTTGCCGAAGCGCGCCATTTCGAGGGAGTCGGACACGATGCCACCGGTCTCCTCAGCCAACGCCTGGATCGCCGGGTCCGTGTAGTAATGGGCGACGATGACCGCGTTCTTGGCCTCCAGCAGCCGCTTGATACGGGCGATGTCGGCGGCACGCGCGACCGGCGATTCGTGTGCCGGTTCCTGCATCCGGTCGAGATGCTGGATCACGATTTCCCGAAACCGGGCGCCGTCGGCGATCGCCAGACGTGAAGAATCAGACATGGGAAAGTCGGATTGGCGGGTGTCGGCGGATTCTAGCACAGGGACTCAAACCACCCATCGGAGCCGACGGGCGCGACGCGCGGGGGTATGGCGGCGGATCGGACTCAGTACCTGGAAAGCGGCCCGGCGGGGGCAGCGCCAACGCCGGACAGAGAGGATTTAGAGAGGGAAAGTTGGTGGGCCGTGCTGGATTCGAACCAGCGACCAATTGGTTAAAAGCCAACTGCTCTACCAACTGAGCTAACGGCCCGAAAAAGAGGCGCTATCTTACTGCCAGTCCCCCAAAGGTCAAGCCGCCACAGGCAAAATCAGCGCGGATAACCGGCAAAATCGCACATACCGACTGCGATTCGGGCACGAACACCACCGCTGGCCGCCCCGCGTGCGAACCAAAGCGTCTGCGGCATCAGCCCTGATACGCGGTCGGATCGGCAATCCCAGCCGCCGCAAACCCCGCAGCACGCAACCGGCAACTGTCGCAGCGTCCGCAGGCCCGACCGACCGCATCCGCCAGGTAACAGGATACGGTCAGGGCGTAATCGACACCGAGTTCGATACCGCGCGCGATGATTTCGGCTTTGCTGAGGTCGATCAGTGGCGTGTGGATGGAAAACCCGCGTCCCTCGACGCCAGCCCGGGTCGCGAGATTGGCGGTAACTTCGAAGGCGCGAATAAACTCCGGCCGGCAATCCGGATAGCCGGAATAGTCCACGGCGTTGACACCGATGAACAGGTCGCGGGCGTCCAGCACTTCGGCCCAACCGAGCGCAATGGCGAGAAAAATGGTGTTGCGCGCCGGCACATAGGTGACCGGAATCCCCGCGCTGTCCCCAGCGGTGGGTACGGGAATGCTGTCGTCGGTGAGCGCGGAACCGCCGATGGCGCGCAGATCCAGCGCCATCGTCTTGTGTTCCACCGCGCCTAAACCCGCGCTGATCCGTGCCGCGGCGGCAAGCTCCGCACGATGACGCTGCCCATAGTCGAAGCTGAGCGTGTAACAGCGATAGCCCGCGGCGCGCGCCAGGGCCAGCAAGGTGGTGGAGTCGAGTCCGCCGGACACCAGCACCACGGCGGTAGCAGAAGTCTTTGCGATCATTCAGTGGCCCGGCACATCGCCCCAAAGATATTTGTGCAACTGCAATTGCAAACGCACCGCCAGACGATCGGCGAGCATCCAGTCCGCCAGCGCACGCGCTTCGAGCTGACCCTGGCTCGGGGAAAACAACAGCTCCGCCCCGGTGATGGCCAGGTTGTGCTCATCGATTTTGAGTCGCGCCCATTCGTAATCGGTACGATCGCAAATCACGAATTTGATCTCGTCCTTGGCGCTGAGGTGCGCGATATTCGACCAGAGATTGCGCCCGACTTCGCCGGAACCCGGGGTCTTCAGATCCAGAATGATACGTACGCGCGGATCCACGGCGGCGACTGGCAGTGCCCCGCTGGTTTCCAGGGATACCCGGTAGCCACGGTCGCAAAGTGCTTTCAATAGCGGCAGACATTCCGGTTGCGCCAGGGGCTCGCCCCCCGTCACCGTGACGTAGCGCGGATGGAAAGCTTCCACCTCGGCCAACACATCCGCGAGCGCCTTGCGTTCGCCACCATGAAAGGCGTATTGCGTATCGCAGTAGTGACAACGCAGGGGACAGCCCGTCAGGCGCACGAACACCGTCGGCAACCCGGCGGTGGTGGTTTCACCCTGGAGCGAATAGAAAATTTCGGTGATGCGCAACCGGGGTTCAGTCATGGTTCAGAAGCAGGACCGCGATACGCCAGGACGCCGAGAACAAGGATACGGGAAAACCGGCGCGGAAAATTTCAGAAATGCGTGTCCAGATAACGCTGCGCCAGTGCCGCGACGCTGCCACCGGCGAGAATGGCCTTCTCGAGATGCGCGCGCGCTTTCGCCTTGTCGTTCAGTTGCGTGTAGAGCGTACCCAGCTTGTAGTGCGCATCGGCAGCCTTCGAGTGCGCGGGGTAGCTGTCCACCACCCGCTTGAACTGGGCCAGCGCACCCTGGGTGTCGTTCTTGACCAGACCGATCTCGCCCATCCAGTAGAGCGCATTGGGGACGTAGCCGCTACCTGGGTAGGCAGCGACGAAGGCCTGAAAATCAGCCAAGGCATCGTCCATTTTGCCCTGCTTCAACTGTTCGTAGGCGGCTTCATAGGCCGTCTGCTCGCCCTGTTTCGGCGCTGGAGGCGGCACCATGGGAACCGGACTGCCCGGGGCCGCCGTCATCGGCGCCTGGCTGCCGCCCGGGGGAGCCGCAGGACTCTGCATCCGATCCGCCGAATCTGGCGGCGGCGCGGATGAAGGTCCCGCCGCCGCGGCGCCGCCCGTGATGACGGCGGACAAGCGGCCATCAAGATCGAGGTAATTGTCCTTTTGCTGTTGTTGCAGCAACTGGATTTGATGGCTTTGTTCTTCGAGCTGCCCGCGGAGATCGCGCAATTCCTCTTGCAGCGCCTGCACCTGCGCGAACAACTCCGACAGGCCTGATGCGCTGGCAACGGGCGCAGTGCCCGCAGGCTCCGCGGCCCTGCCGCTTAGCTCGACCACGGGCACCGGGGCCGCGATGGCCGGCAGGGCAAGCCCTGCCAGCAAGACTGCGCCAGCTGCCCGCCGACTTCCAGATCGCGCTGGCCTGAACCTCATCATCGGATACTACTTGAGCTCCACGCGGCGATTCATCGCCCACGACGACTCATCGCCCCCCATCGCGGCAGGGCTTTCCTCACCGTAGCTGATAACTTCGACCAGAGCCGAATCAACACCGTTGAGCACCAGGAAATCCCTTACCGCATTGCCGCGTCGCTCGCCCAGCGCCATGTTGTATTCGCGCGTCCCGCGCTCGTCGGTGTGGCCTTCCAGCCGGATGTGCTTGGGATTGCTGCGCAGATTGGCCGCGTGGCCCTGGAGCGCGGAACGCGATTCGGGGCGCAGCGTGGCTTTGTCGAAATCGAAATAGAACACCGTTTCCAAGCCGCCGGCATCGTAAACGTCCGACCCGCCGATCGAGCCGTCGCCGACCACCCCGGTCGCTACGCCGGTGCCAGAACCACTTTCGCCGATGCCGGCACCCGCCGTATCGCCGTCGGTGGAAGTACTGGAACACGCAGCCAGAAACATCGCCATCAAACCGGCAAAAAACAAATTAGTGAAGGATTTCGTGTTCATGAGAAAGGAAAGCTCCTTGGGGTTGTAGGGGCATAAAGCCGCGCACAATTTATCCGGTTCATTAGCAAAATGCTAACAATATTCCCCGGGATCACTTCAGAAAGGGTGACCATGCCGGCTCGCGCACATCACCCGACTGCGACGGCAACAGAAAACGCACCCGTGCATCGATCGAAACCACCGCCAGCACGGTACGACGACCCTGCCTGGAGGTATACATCACCATGGCGCCGTTCGGTGCCACCGTGGGCGATTCATCCAGCGCGGACTGGGTTAGCCCCCGAAAGTCGTTGGTCACCAGATCCTGACTGGCGATAACGAATCCCCCGCCCTCGCCGCGATGTACCATCACCAAGGTACGGCCATCGGCCGCCAGCTGCGGTCGTGCGTTGTACCTCCCGTTGAAGGTGATGCGCGTAAGCTGGTTGCCCGCCAGTGTAAGTTTGTAGATCTGCGGTGATCCACCACGGTCGGACGTAAACAGCACTGCCTTGCCGTCGGGCGTCCACGTAGGCTCGGTATCAATTGCAGAATGGTTCGTCAGCCGGGTGAAGGCCTTGGTCGCGAAGGTATACAGATAGATCTCGGGATTGCCGTCCTTGGAGAGCACCAGGGCCAGACTGCGGCCATCGGGCGACCAGGCGGGCGCCCCGTTCAAGCCGCGGAAATTTGTCACCTGTTCACGCTGGGCGTCCGATAGCCGCTGGCGAAAGACCGCTGGGCGACGGGTTTCAAAGGAGACATAGACCAGTTCGCGGCCATCCGGAGACCAGCGCGGCGACAGGATCGGCTCCTTCGATTTCAGCATCAGCCGTTCGCGGGCGCCGTCGGCATCGGAAACCAGCAGACGATACGCCAGCTTCCCACCTTCTGGTGTCGCCGTGACATAGGCAATGCGCGTGGAAAAAGCGCCGCGAATCCCGGTAATGGCCTCAAACACCACATCGCTGATGTGGTGAGCAATGTCGCGCAGCTCACTGTCACTGCCCTCGACAACCTTGGTAAATACCTGCCGTTCGCCCGCGACCTGAGCCAGACTGAAAGTGACCTTGATACGACCCGCCACTGGACGCTGGACATCTGCCACGACCAGGTACTCGATGCCCGCGACACTCCAGTCGCGATAGTAGACCTCCGCCATGGTCCGGGGAAACGACAGCATGTTTTCCCGCGCCATGGTCCGGAACAACCCGCTACGATCGAGATCGGCGGAAACTATGGCACTGATATCGCCCGGCAGCTGTCCGCCGGCCAGCGTCATCGGCACCACCGCGATGCGGGTGGGGTTGTCCGCGCCACTGGTAATCTCGATCGAGAGTTCCCCGCGCGCGGATAACGACGTGCACAGCAGCGCAAACAGCGCCGCAATGGACCACCAGTTCCGGCAGCAACGCCGGACATTCAACGGAACAATGCTCGGATATTTTTCCATTAGAGCCTCAAATCCTCGGGTCGGAATACCAGGGTAAATTTGCGGAAATTCTGCTCAAACAACAATGGATCCTTGCGCGCCAATTCCTGCAGGCGGTCAAAGCGCCCAGCCCGCTCAACCGCCGTGATCGCGGATTGGTCAAACGCCGGATCGCCGCTCGAGCGCGTCACTACAACGCCCATCACCTGGCCGGTGGGCACGATCCGTATCTGTAGCTCCACCTGCATATCGCGACGCGCACTCGGCGGCCTGCTCCAGTTCCCCGCAATGCGGTCTCGCACATACCCCTCATAGGTCGAGACCGACTGCCGCGCCGCGGCCTGCGCCTGTTCGGCGGCCTGCTGCGCGGCCTGTTGTTGCTCGCGCTGGGCGCGCGCCTCCTGCTCGGCTTTCTCTCGCGCGGCCTTTTCTTTCGCGAGTTTTTCCTTAGCCGCCTTCTCCTGTTCCTTGGCGGCCTGCTCTTTTGCCGCTTTCTCCTTCGCTGCTTTTTCCTTGGTGGCTTTTTCCTGAGCGGCTTTTTGCAGCGCCAGCTTCTCCTTGACGGCGGTTTCCCGCGCCGCCTTTTCTTGCGCCGCCTTTTCTTGCGCCGCCTTTTCGCGCGCTACCTGTTCCGCGCGCTTCGCGTCGGCGTCGTTCGCCACCGGCTTGGGCTTGGGCGGCTCCGGCTTTGCAGGCTCCGGCTTTGCAGGCTCCGGTTTTGGTGGCTCTGGTTTGGCCGGCTCCGGTTTGGGCTGTTGGGCCTTTGCCGGCGCCGGTTGGGCCGACGCCGGACGCTCGACCTGCAACAAGGTGGCTTCGATATAGCTTGGCTGCGCCAGCTCCCTCCGGCGGAACTCGGGGTACCAGCCGCTGATCAGCAGATACAGCAGTCCGCCGTGCAGCAAGGCACTGCACAGCACCGCAATCCGATACCCGGATCCGCGTCGTGTCATTCACCGTCGTCCCGATGGCGGATCGGTGACCAGCCCGACGCCCTTCACTCCGGCCCCTTGCAGCTTGGCCATGAGCCCGACCACGGTGCCGTAATCAACCGTGCGGTCACCCCGCACCAGCACCGGGGTATCCGGTTTTTCGCTCAACACCTTGCGGATTTTCTCGACAATGGCATCCAGTGCTTCGGGCTGACTTTTGCCGTTGCCGAGATCGAGGTGATACACGCCCGCCTCGTCAATCGCGACCTCGATGGGCTCCTTGTCCTCCACCGGCTGCGCGGTCGCCTTGGGTAGATCCACCTTCACGCCCGTGGTGAGCAGCGGCGCGGTGACCATGAAGACGATCAGCAGCACCAGCATCACGTCGATATAGGGGACGACGTTGATTTCCGCCACCAGAGCGCGCTTTTGCTTCTTGTTGAATGCCATGAGCCCGACCTGCTACTTGCCGGTACTGTAAATACGGCGGTGCAGGATGCCCGAGAACTCCTCTGCAAAAGTCTGATACCCGCCGTACACCTGCTCGACGCGAGTGGCGAATCGGTTGTAGGCGATAACGGCGGGAATCGCCGCAAACAGGCCCATCGCGGTGGCGACGAGCGCCTCGGCAATGCCGGGGGCGACCGCTGCCAGGGTCGCCTGCTGCATGCCTGCAAGACCCCGGAACGCCTGCATGATGCCCCACACCGTGCCGAACAACCCGATATAGGGGCTCACCGAGGCAACACTGGCGAGAAACGGCAGATGGGTATTGAGCTTTTCCTCTTCCCGGGACAGCGCAATCCGCATCGCCCGCTCGACGCCGGCAACGATGGAATCCGGGTCCGCACCACGCTGCTGGTTGAGGCGGTTGAATTCCCGGAACCCCGCACGAAACACGGTCTCGACGCCGGGGATATGCTCGTTGTCCTGCAAACGCTGGTTACCATCATTGAACAACTGGTTGAGGTCGCCGCCGGACCAGAAAGTGCTTTCGAACCGCTTGAGGTCGGCTCCGGCGCCACGCAGATAAAGTCCGCGCTGGATGATCATCACCCAGGACAGCGCCGACGCACCGAACAGGATCAGCAGCACCAATTTGACGGGCACGGTCGCACCGACGATCAGCACCCAGAACGACATTTCGTTTGTCACCCGTGACTCCTCAGCTATCAGGCATTGGCAAAAATTCTTTCGAGCATCGCGCCCGGCATTCTCACCGGCTTCATGGTGCGGCGGTCGGCACAGGCCACCTTGACCTGCCCCGCGCACAATAATTCCCCGCCACGGTGAACACTCTGCTCGACCTCAAACCAGGCGCGACCATGCGCCGCCGCGAAGGCGGTAACGACCAGGTCGTCATAGAGTCGTGCCGGGCGGTGGTAACGAACGTTGAGTGAATGCACCACAAAAATACTGTCATCGCCCCAAAAGGCGGGATTCGCAAACCCATGGTGGCGGAGCCATTCCGAACGCGCGCGCTCCATGTATTTCAGATAATTCACGTAATAGACAATGCCCTGGGCATCGGTATCCTCGATATAAACCCGGACCGGCAATTCGAAAATCGCGCTCAAGACTGCAACAGCCCCGGCTGTGATCCGGCGCCGCCGGTCGCCGGCGGTCGCAAACCAAAATGCTCGTACGCAAGTCGCGTCGCAATCCGACCACGCGCCGTGCGCGCCAGGTAGCCCTGCTGGATCAAATAGGGTTCGAGCACGTCCTCGATGGTGTCGCGCTCCTCGCTCAAGGCCGCCGCGAGACTGTCCACCCCCACCGGCCCACCATCGAATTTTTCGATGATGCTGCGCAGCAGGCGCCGGTCGAGATGATCGAATCCGGACTTGTCCACCTTGAGCATATCCAGAGCAGTATTCGCGACTTCCATCAGGATACGACCGTCGCCCCGCACTTCGGCGTAGTCGCGCACCCGCCGCAACAGCCGGTTGGCGATGCGGGGCGTGCCGCGCGCCCGGCGCGCCACTTCCATGGCGCCGTCCGCATCGATCTCGACGCCGAGAATCCCGGCGGCGCGGGTAACGATGGCGCCCAGTTCCTCGACGCTGTAGAACTCGAGGCGCTGCACGATACCGAAACGATCCCGCAGCGGTGACGTCAGCAAACCCGCCCGCGTGGTGGCACCCACCAGGGTGAACGGCGGCAATTCGAGCTTGATCGAACGCGCGGCGGGTCCTTCGCCGATCAGGATATCGAGCCGGTAATCTTCCATCGCCGGATAGAGGATCTCCTCCACCACCGGGCTCAGGCGATGGATCTCGTCGATGAACAGCACATCCCCTGCTTCCAGATTGGTGAGCAGGGCCGCGAGATCCCCGGCCCGCTCCAGCACCGGACCCGAGGTGGTCTTCAACCGGGCGCCCATTTCGCTGGCAATGATGTGCGCGAGCGTGGTCTTGCCAAGCCCCGGCGGGCCGAATACCAGGGTGTGATCCAGAGGTTCGTTGCGGCTGCATGCGGCCTCGATGAACACCGCCATCTGCTCCCGCACCGCAGTCTGACCGACGTAGTCTGCGAGTCTCAGGGGGCGCAGCGCGCGATCGATGCGCTGTTCGGGGGCGGCAGCCTGGGGTGCTACGAGACGATCCGTTTCAATCATCGGGCCAGCCCGGGAAATTGGCCGCCAGCATACCGGTCCCGGACTACTTTTTCACCATGCCGCGCAAGGCCCTGCGGATCAGCTGCGCGCTGTCGGCCGCCTCGGCCGCCGGGCAGTCGGCCAGCGCCGCGGTCACCATCTGCGCCGCCTCCGCGGGTCGGTAACCGAGCGTCATCAGAGCGCTCTCGGCCTCGCCGCTGATGTCCTGCCCGCGCGATGCCGCGTTCGGGCTACCCTCTCCGCTCGCCACCGGGGCCCAGTCCGCGATGCGGTCGCGCATTTCCACCAGCAGACGCTCCGCGGTCTTGCGCCCCACCCCGGGCAGCCTGACCAGGCGCGCGGTATCGCCGGCGCGGATCGCATGGATGAACTCTCCCACCGTCATTCCCGACAGCACGGCGAGCGCCAGCCGCGGGCCGACGCCGCTGATGCGAATCAACTCGCGGAACAACCGCCGCTCGGCGGCATCGCTGAATCCAAACAGTTGCTGGGCGTCTTCACGCACCACAAAGTGCGTATGCAGGACAACCGGGCTGCCCGCTTCGGGCAGCACGAAATAGGTGTTGAGGGATACCAGTACCTCGTAGCCGACGCCCTGGACATCGACCAGCAACTCCTGGGCCTGCTTCTCCCGCAGTATGCCGCTGAGCCAACCGATCACGGCCTATCCTCCACGAACCCGGATGCGCAACCGATGGGCATCGCTAACTCTGCCAACGCCCGCGGGCGTAATGGGCCGCGCCCACCCGGGCCGCCGTCGCGATACCGTGGACATGACAGATGGCCACCGCCAGGGCATCGGCGGCATCGGCGGGCGGCACCGCCGGCAATTTCAGCAACTGCTTCACCATCAACTGCACCTGCTCCTTGGTGGCACCGCCGTTACCCACCACGGCCTGCTTGACGGTGCGCGCACTGTACTCGGCAACCGGCAGACCGGCATGGACCGCGGCGACAATGGCGGCGCCCCGAGCCTGGCCCAGGCGCAGCGCCGCACGAGGATCGCGGGCGAAGAAAATGTCCTCGATCGCCACCGCATCCGGGTGATAACGGGCGATGAGCTCGCTGACTCCGCTGAAAATATGGCCGAGGCGTTCGGCAAGCGTGGCGGCCGGCGGCCGTACCACGCCGCTCGCGATGTAGGCAGGGCTGGCGCCGGAGCTCTCGACAACACCAAAGCCGGTGCATCGGGAGCCGGGATCGATGCCCAATATCACCGCCATGGCGAATTCCAATGCCAGCGAGAGAACAATGTGTGCGCGCTCGGCAGCCTCCAGCGCGGCGCGACGAAGATCACCTAGGGCGCTGCCGACAAATCAGCGTTGGTATAGACGTTCTGGACATCGTCCAGATCTTCGAGCTGGTCGATCAAGGCGATCACCGCCACCGCACTGTCCGCATCCGGCACCACGGTGGTGAGCGGGATCATGGCGACCTCCGCATGCTCCGGCGTCAATCCCGCGGCCGTCATCGCCGCCTTCACCGCGGCGAAATCCTGCCAACCGCTCAGCACATCGACCGAACCGTCTTCATTGCTCACTACGTCCTCGGCACCGGCTTCAAGCGCAACCTCGATAATACGGTCCTCATCGCAACCCGGCGGATAGGTCAACTGGCCGCGACGGTTGAACAGATAGGCGACCGAACCGTCGGTACCCAGGTTGCCGCCGCGCTTGCTGAACGCGTGCCGGACATCGGCCACCGTGCGGTTGCGGTTGTCGGTGAGGCACTCCACCAGCAGCGCGACACCGCCCGCGCCATAGCCTTCGTAGGTGACTTCTTCGTAGTTTTCCGCATCGCCGGCGCCCGCGCCGCGCTGGATCGCCTTGTCGATGGTATCCCTTTTCATGTTCACCGACAGCGCCTTGTCGATCGCCGTCCGCAAGCGTGGATTGTCTTCCGGCGTGCCGCCGCCGGTACGCGCCGCCGTCACCAACTCGCGAATCAGCTTGGTGAACAGCTTGCCGCGCTGGGCGTCCTGGGCCGCCTTGCGATGCTTGATGTTTGCCCACTTGCTGTGGCCAGCCATGAAGAATCTCCGGAAAACTACTGCGGCGGACGCAGGGCGATGTGCAGATCCCGCAGCGCCTCGCTCCCCACCGCGCCCGGGGCGTCGGTCAGCAGGCACTGCGCCGACTGGGTCTTGGGAAAGGCGATGACGTCGCGGATCGAGCCGGCGCCCAGCATCAGCATCACCAGCCGATCCAGACCAAAGGCGATGCCGGCATGGGGCGGGCAGCCGTATTTCAGGGCATCCAGCAGAAAACCGAACTTCTCGCGCTGCTGGGCGGCGTCGATACCCAGGATGTCGAATACCGCCGCCTGTAGTTCTGGACGGTGAATCCGCGCGGAACCGCCGCCCAGTTCAGTGCCGTTCAACACCATGTCGTAGGCACGCGACAGCGCCGCGCCGGGATCGGTGCGCAAGGCGTCGGGATCGCAGGAAGGCGCGGTGAAAGGATGATGGAGCGGGGTCCAGCCGCCGCTGCCGTCCCGTTCGAACATGGGAAAATCCACGACCCACAGCGGCGCCCAGGCGCGGGTGTACAGACCGAGATCGAGGCCCAGCTTGCAGCGCAGGGCGCCCAGGGATTCCGCCACCACGATGGCCTTGTCGGCGCCGAAAAAGATCAGGTCGCCGTTTTCCGCGCCGACGCGGTCGAGAATCGCGCGCCGCACTGCCGGCGGCAGGAATTTCACGATGGGCGATTGCAGACCCTCTTCGAGATCGGCGCAATTGTTGACCTTGATGTAAGCCAGTCCGCGCGCCCCGTACCGTGCGACAAAAGCCGTGTAATCGTCGATCTGCTTGCGGCTGAGTGCATTGCCACCCGGCAGGCGCAGCGCGGTCACCCGGCCCGCGGGATCAGCGGCGGCCGCGGCAAACACCTTGAATTCGACACCCGCCATCAAATCCTTGATATCGACCAGTTCCAGGGGAATGCGCAGATCGGGCTTGTCGCTGCCGAAACGCGCCATCGCCTCGGCGTAGGTCAGGCGGGGAAACTCGCCGAGATCGACGTCAAGCACTTCGGTAAACAGCCCCCGTACCATGGCTTCGACGAGCGCCATGAGATCGGCCTCGGCCAGGAAGGATGTCTCGATGTCGATCTGGGTGAATTCCGGCTGACGGTCGGCCCTCAGATCCTCGTCGCGGAAACAGCGCGCGACCTGATAGTAGCGATCGAATCCGCTCACCATCAGCATCTGCTTGAACAACTGCGGCGACTGCGGGAGCGCGAAAAAGCGCCCGGGATGCGTGCGGCTGGGCACCAGGTAATCGCGCGCACCCTCGGGCGTCGCCCGGGTCAGGATCGGCGTCTCGATATCGAGAAAACCCTCGCCGTCGAGAAAGCGCCGCAACGCGCCGGTCACCCTGGCCCTCAAGCGCAGATTGCGCTGCATCTCCGGCCGGCGCAGATCCAGATAGCGATGGTGCAGACGCACTTCCTCGCCCACGCGGGTGTGCTCGTCGAGCTGAAAGGGCGGCGTCTCGGCGCTGTTGAGAATGTCGAGCGCGAGACCATAGACCTCGACCCGGCCCGTCGCCATGTCGGGATTCACGGTCTCGGGTGTCCGCGCGCGCACCCGCCCGGTGACGCGCAATACGTATTCGCCGCGGACGCGATCCGCAGTATCGAAATGCACGCCACAGTCGGGGTCGAATACCACCTGCACGATGCCGTCCCGATCACGCAGATCGATGAAGATAACCCCACCGTGATCGCGACGGCGATCCACCCAGCCACAGAGCACCACTTCGGTACCCACCAGGTTCTCCCCGACCGCACCGCAATAGATCGACCGTCCGATCTCCGCGTAGCCGGACATCAGCCGCCGGTCATCGGTCATGGTGTCGCTACTGTGGCGGGCGTGGTCTTCGGCGCTGGAGCGCTGCTCTCACCCGCGGGTTTGGCGCTGCCGGCACCATCCTCCTTTGCCGCCGGCTTGGTGTCGGTATCAGCCGCCAAATTGCGCTTTTTGTCGCCCGTCTTGAAATCGGTTTCGTACCAGCCGCTGCCGCTTAACCGGAACGCGCTGGCGGTCAGTTTCTTTTTGAGGCTGGCATGGCTACACGCCGGACAGTCCACGAGCTGCGGGTCCGCGACCTTCTGGATCGCTTCGAGCTCGTGCCCGCAGTCCTGGCACAGGTATTCATAGATTGGCATCGGAAGATCACCTCCAGGAAATTGCAGTCGTTGCGTGCGCCGCCGCCGGGGACAGGACGACAAAACGGGGCGCATTATACTCCGCGCGCCCTGCCCTCGTAACCGACGCAAGAGTGCGCAAATAGAGGGCACGGCCGCATCGCGGCAATCGAATTTGGTGATTTCTTGAAAAAAAACAAGCTTTGACGGAAAAACTGCTTGCGAGCCAATTTTCAATGCTTTATACAGATTCGCGGGCGACTTGCATCCGCCGGATTGCCGGTTTCACCGGCGCGGACCCCGTCCAGGCATTCAACTTCGATCAACAATTGGATCAACAAGGGATTATTTATGGCTGCCACAAAAACCGCCCCAAAGGCCCCGGCCAAAAAAGCCGCCAAGGCAAAACCTGCCGCGAAGGCAAAGCCGACCGCCAAAACTCCGACAAAACCGGTTGCTGCACCACCCCGCAAGACCACCGTCATCACCGAGAAACTCACCAAGGCGCAGATTCTCACCGAGATGGCAACCAACACCGGTCTCGGCAAGAAGCAGGTCGCCGATGTACTGGACGAACTCGGTTCCCTGATCGAGCGTCACATCAAGAAGCGCGGCGTGGGCGAGTTCACCCTGCCCGGCCTGCTCAAGATCAAAACCGTGAAAAAACCGGCACGCAAAGCGCGCAAGGGCATCAATCCCTTTACGGGCAAGGAGACAACCTTCCAGGCCCGTCCCGCCAGCACGGCAGTAAAGGTACTCGCGCTCAAGGGCCTGAAAGACATGACCAACTGAGTCTCGCGGCAGCATTATCCAGCCCCGGTTTGCCGGGGCTGGTTCCAGATCGGTACGAGTCTTCCCATACACACCAATAACACCCCTGCGCGAATACCTGCCACGCGCGGCAACACCAACCGGCGGGATGCCGTAGCCTGTTAGAATGAGAGCCTTCGCAACGCCTCCCACCGGATCTATTCGATGCGCGCAAGCCGTCTGCTCATCCCCACGCTCAAGGAAACGCCAGCGGAAGCGGAGGTCATCAGCCATCAGCTGATGCTGCGCGCCGGCATGATTCGCAAGCTCGCGGCCGGTCTTTACAGCTGGCTGCCGCTGGGTCTACGCGTATTGCGCAAGGTGGAAGCCATCGTGCGCGAGGAAATGAACGCAGCGGGAGCCCAGGAAATCCTGATGCCCGTGGTACAGCCGGCCGACCTGTGGCAGGAATCGGGGCGCTGGGAGCAGTACGGCCCGGAACTGCTGCGCATCGAGGACCGGCACCAGCGCCCGTTCTGCCTCGGCCCGACCCACGAGGAAATCATCACCGATCTGATGCGCAACGAGATCCGCAGCTATCGCGATCTGCCCGCCAATTTTTATCAGATCCAGACCAAGTTCCGCGACGAAATCCGCCCTCGCTTCGGCGTGATGCGGGCGCGCGAATTCATCATGAAGGACGCTTATTCGTTTCACGCCGATCAGGCCAGTCTCGCCGAAACCTATCAGCGCATGTACACCGCCTACGCCAATGTTTTCACGCGCCTGGGCGTCGAGTTTCGCGCAGTGCTCGCCGACACCGGCAGCATCGGCGGCAGTCACTCCCATGAATTTCACGTCCTCGCCGATGCCGGCGAGGACGCCATCGCGATTTCGGACACGGGCGATTACGCCGCCAACGTGGAGCTGGCGCCGGCACTGCCGCCAGCGCAGGCACGGCCCGCGCCGACCCAACCGCTGCAGGAGGTGGCAACCCCGGGCCAGCACAGCATAGATGCGGTGAGCGCCTGTCTGGGACGACCTGCGGAGCAGATCCTCAAAACCCTGATCGTCAAAGGCAGCAAGCCCGGGCAACTGGTCGCCCTGGTGCTGCGCGGCGACCACCAGCTCAACGCGATCAAGGCCGAGAAGCTGCCCCAGGTCGAAAGCCCCCTGTGCCTGGCGACCGACGCCGAAATCCGCGCGGCAACCGGCTGCGGCCCCGGCTCCCTGGGTCCGCTAAAGCTGCCGCTCGACATCATCGCCGATCACGCCGCGCTGGCCTGTGCCGATTTCGCGTGCGGCGCCAATCGGGATGGCTATCACCTCACGGGCGCAAACTGGGAACGGGATTGTCCCGCGCCCATGGCCGCGGATATCCGCGACGTGGTGGCAGGCGATCCCAGTCCAGACGGCGTAGGACGCCTCGTCATCCGGCGCGGCATCGAAGTCGGGCATATTTTTCAGTTGGGCACCAAGTACAGCCAGGCGATGAATGCCCGCATCACCGACGAAAGCGGTCGCGAGCAGGTCATGGTGATGGGCTGTTACGGCATCGGTATCAGCCGTGCCGTGGCGGCCGCCATCGAACAGCATCACGACGCGCGTGGCATCGTCTGGCCGCCCGCAATGGCACCTTTCGCCGTGGCCATCGTGCCCGTCAATGCGCATCAGTCCGATCGGGTACGCGACACAAGCGAGCGCCTGTATGACGAGCTCGTCGCTGCCGGCCACGAGGTTCTGCTGATGGACCGCCCTAGGGCGCGCCTCGGCGCAATGCTCGCGGATGTCGAACTGATCGGTATTCCCACCGTCTTGGTGGTGGGCGAACGCGGGTTGGCGGAAGGCAATGTGGAATGCCGCAACCGTCGCGACGGCACCCAGACCGAGCTCAAAATCGACACGGTAGCGGCTTGGCTGGCCACGCAATCCTGACGGTTTTCTCAAGCTTTCTCTTAAGTTTTCCATAATGTCCGTCGACTATGGTTGGCCCAAGCCATGTGGCATGGGCTCTGGACCACACATCAAATGTCGGACAGCTGGCAGATAGGTCTTAACAAAACGCGGGCACCTTGGCGTCCCGCGTTTTTGCATCGCGCGTTGCGGAGTATCCAGCTCGTCAGATGGCAGAAACCGCCCGTCGCCAGGCAACCATCCCACACGCTTGACCCGGATTCGGGCCCCCGATCCCGGGATCTGTTTGCCGGCGATCTGATGTTCGCTGCACGCGCGCCCAGGACGGACGCGGCAGCACTCAGATTTTCGATGCGCTAACCCGGAGGCTTTCGCTTGCGCCTGGAACCGACACCCACGCTCCACAGCCTCGCATTTCGCGCCGCCGATTTCGCCACCCTGGCCGACGCCCTGGACTACGCCGCCCTGGGCGCGACCGGGGCCAATTTTTATTCCGGCCAAGGCAAGATTCAGGCGCGGCTGTCGTACCGGTCGCTGCGCGCCGATGCCGTGGCGCTGGCCCGCAAGCTCCTCGCTCTCGGTCTGTCCCAGGGCGACCGCGTGGCGCTGGTTGCCGAAACCGACCCGCATTTCCTGCGCTTTTTTTACGCCTGCCAGTACGCCGGTCTGGTTCCCGTCCCGCTGCCCGCCTCGGTCAAGCTCGGCGCCCATACGTCCTATGTCACCCAGCTGCAGCGCCTGCTCGCGGGCAGCCACGCGAGCATTGCGGTGGCCTCCGAGGGGTATCTACCGTTTCTGGAAGAAGCCAGCACCGGGCTCGGCCTGCGCATGGTCGCGGCCCCGGAGAGTTTTTATCGGCTCCCGGCCGCTGACGGGCAAGTGCTGCCGGCGCAGGATCGGAACAGCATCGCCTATATCCAGTACACCTCCGGCAGCACCCGCTTTCCACGAGGAGTGGTGATCCGGCAACACACGGCGATGGCCAATCTGGCCGGCATCGTTCAGCACGGCGTCAAACTGGTGCCGGGCGATCGCTGCTTCTCGTGGCTGCCCTTCTATCACGACATGGGCCTGGTGGGTTTCGCGCTGGTGCCGGTGGCCGCGCAGATCTCCGTCGACTACCTGGATACGCGCGACTTCGCCATGCGTCCGCGGCAGTGGCTCAACCTCATGACGCAGACCCGGGCAACCGTGTCCTTTGCGCCACCCTTCGGCTACGACCTGTGCGCGCGTCGTCTCGGTCCCGGCGAAGCGGAAAAATACGACTTGCGCCACTGGCGCGTGGCGGGTGTCGGCGCCGAGATGATCCGGCCCGAGACCCTGGATTATTTCGCGCAAACCCTGGCGCCGGCGGGATTCGACGCGCGCGCGTTTCTCGCCTGTTACGGCATGGCCGAGTGCACGCTCGGGATCAGCTTTTCACCGCTCGACTCGGGTCACAACACCGTTCTTGTGGACACCGACGAACTCTACGAAAACCATCGTGTGGTACTGCTCGATGCGGAGAGTTCGAGCGAAGGCCGGGGACGGCGCTTCGTCGGCTGCGGGATTCCACTGCCCGGCTACGAAGTCGAGATCCGCAACGAGGATGGCGAGGTCCTGGGTGACCTCGAAAGCGGGGTGGTTCATCTGCGTGGGCCCAGCGTGATGTCGGGCTACTTCGAAATGCCCGAGGAAACCCGTGCGGTTCTGGATGAAAGCGGCTGGCTGAACACCGGGGACATCGGCTATCTGCTCAATGGTGCGCTGACCATCACCGGCCGCCAAAAGGATCTCATCATCATTCGCGGCCGCAACATCTGGCCCCAGGATATCGAACAGCTGGCCGAAACCCAGCCCGAAGTCCGTGTCGATGGTTCGGTGGCATTTGCCGCGCCCGGCGCCGATGGTGACGAGTGCGTGTTGATGGTGGAGTGCCGGGAAACCAAGCCCGAGCGCCGCGCCGACCTCATCGCCCGGCTCACGCGCCTGCTGCGGCAGGAGCTGGCGCTCGAATGCCATATCCAGCTGGTACCCAGAAGTTATCTGCCCCGCACCTCGTCCGGCAAGTTGTCCCGTGCCCGCGCGCGCCTGCTGTTCATCAACGAACTGGCGGCGGAAACGGCATTGCCCACCGCGGCGTCGGCCTGATCGAACCCACGGGACGCTCGGTGCAACCGGTGGCACCGCTCGTTGCGATCACCGGTGCAACCGGTTTCATCGGCAGCAACCTGTGTCTCCGCCTGCGGGCGTCAGGATTTCGGGTACGCGCCCTGGTGCGCTCACCCGGACAGGCGCAGCCACTGGCACGCGCCGGCATCGATATCGTTCCCGGCGATCTCGCCGCACCCCTTGCTCTACGACAATTGCTCGCGGGCAGCACCGCGGTGATCCACTGTGCGGGCACGGTGCGCGGGCGCACCCTGGCGGATTTCGCACCCGCCAATGTGCTGGGCTGCAAACACCTGATCCAGGCCATCAAGGATGCGGATGTTCGACCGCGGCTGTTGGCGCTGTCATCGCTGGCGGCCCGGGAACCGCAGCTGTCGCCCTATGCCGCCAGCAAACTCGCCGGCGAACAGGTGGTGACGGCGAGCGACGACGCCATCGCCTGGACCATCCTGCGGCCACCCGCCATGTACGGGCCCGGCGACCGTGAACTGCTGCCGCTGTTTCGCCTGATGGCGCGCGGCATTGCACCACTTCCGGGGCGCGCCACGGACCGCGTATCGGTGCTCTACATCGAAGACCTGGCGACCGCGGTCCTGCGCTGGCTGGCCACGGAGTCACCGCCGCGGCAAATTTTTACCCTGAGCGATCCGACGGACGCGGGTTACAGCTGGTCCGACATCGTCCGCATCGCCAGTGCCGTCTGCGGGCGCCGGGTGCGGTCCCTGCGAGTGCCGTCCGTAGTGCTCAACGGGATCGCCGGAGTAAACTGGGCTGCCGCCGCGCTGTTGCGCTACGCGCCCATGCTGACACCCGGTAAAGTACGGGAATTACGTCATGCCGACTGGACGTGCGACTGGCGCGAGCTGGGTGCCGCACTCGACTGGCAGCCCCGGGTCGATCTGGCGGCAGGAATGCGTGAAACGCTGCATGATGACGATGGGCATTGGCCAAACACACACCCAACCATGAGATGAATGACGGATGTCGTCAAAAAGCGCAACTTCCATTCGCCTGTTCCGCAATGATCTGCTCGAAGCCCTTACCCACGTGCATCCGGTGGTGCCGCTGCTGGTGTGGACGCCGGTAATCGGCTGGCTGTTGTGGCGCGCAGTGACACTCCACGGGCTGTCGATCACCGACCTGCTTCCGGTGGCTACGGCTGCGCTGCTGGTCTGGACCCTCACCGAATACGGACTGCATCGCTTCGTGTTTCACTTCCCCGCCAAATCCCGGCTCGGCAAATGGCTGGTCTTTCTGTTTCACGGCGTCCATCATGAATCGCCCCAGGACAAAACCCGCCTGGTGATGCCGCCGGCCGGTGCGATCCTGATCATGGCGATGATCTGGCCACTGTTCGAGTTGCTGATACCCGCGCCCTGGACCGAGCCGTTCGGTGCATTTTTTCTGGTCGGCTATCTGGCGTACGACTACATGCACTACGCCACCCATCATTTTCTGATGCGCCTTGAGCTGCTCCAGCAGATCAAGCGTCACCACATGAAACACCATTATTCCGGTCAGACCGGTCGCTATGGCGTCAGCTCGCCGCTGTGGGACATCGTGTTTCGCACCACCGGCCGTTGAGCCGCCATCCGCCGCTGCGCCCCGGAACCCGCTTCGCCATGCCCGAGTACTACCTGATCCCCAAGCGCCTGATCAAACGCTGGCCGCCCCTGCGCCAGGCCGCGTGGGCCGTGGAGGGATACTTTTTCAAGGCCTTGATCGGCAGCGCCCGCCTGCTGTCTCCGGAGCGCGCCGGGGCGCTGCTGTCCTGGCTGTTCGGTCTGGTTGGTCCCCACACCGCCAAGGCCGCCAAGGCCGACGCCAACCTGCGCTTCGTGTTGCCACAACAAAGTGCGCGCGACCGCCGCGCCATGGTGAAACAGATCTTTCGCAATCTCGGACTCGCGACCGCCGAGCTGCTGGCCGCCAACCGCATCCTCGCCGAGCGCGAACGGCGCTTTGAATTTGTTGTCGACCCGGTCACCGCCACGCTGTTGGCCGCAAAAAAACCCATTCTCTTTGTCACCGCCCATATCGGCGCCTGGAATCTGGCTAACGCCATGGTTTCCCACTACGGATTCGAGGCCAGCTATCTTTATGCAAAGGAACCCAATCCCTACCTGCACGAGCTGTTTTACGGCATGCGCAAGATTCCGGGCATTCATCTCTACCCCAATACCGGCGGTCTGCTGCGCCTGCACCGGGAACTGGCTGCCGGACGCAGCGTGGGGCTCTTGGTGGACACCCGCCTGGACGAAGGCGAACCCATCCCCCTGTTCGGCGTTCCCGCGCCCACCAACACGCTCGCCGCCCGCCTCGCCCTGCGCACCCGGGTGCCGCTGATCCCGGTGCGAACCGAACGCCTGCCGAATCATCGCTATCGCATCACCGCCGGCCCACCGATCAAGGTGCCCGAGGATATCCAGGAGGAACAGCCGCGCGCGATCGCCATGACCACCGAGATCAACCGGCACTTCGAGGAATGGATCCGCACCGATCCGGCGCAGTGGGTCTGCCTCAAGCGGCGCTGGCCCAAGGGCGCGGTCCCCGCGTCGGCGACCGCGAACCCGTAACAGCTTGTTGAAAAACGTCGCGAGGGGGCCAGATGCGAGGCGCACGGCGCGCAGCGACCGAGACATATCCGATAGATAGGCGAGGGAGCGAGCACCGCGCAACGAAGCAGATGGCTGCCGCAGCAGTTTTTCAACAAGCTGACAACCCGACAAGCGCCCCGGCGCGCCCAAAACCGCCGCCGGGCCAATGCTAAACTTGCGCCCTCGACCACGCGCTCTGTGTGCATCACGCCATTCCGACCGGATCCACCCCATGCATGTGATCAACAAACACATCACCAAACGCCTGGTTCGGCTCGCCAGTCATGTGCTGCCCGAACAGCGCGGGCTCGCGCTCGAACGCTGGCGCCGCGGCCGCGAGGAATACTGGAAATACCAGCGCTGCGATCACGTCTTCGCCTCCTACGGCAAGAGCGGCCGCACCTGGGTGCGCGCCATGCTGTCGCGCTATTTCCAGGTCGCCTGCAACATTCCGGAGAACATCCTGTTCGGCTTCGACAATTACCACAAGATCAATCCGGCGGTGCCGAAAATATTTTTTACTCATGACAACTATTTGCGCACCTACACCGGAAATCTGGATTCAAAGAAGGATTTCTACGCCAAGAAAACCGTACTGCTGGCGCGCCGCCCCCAGGACGTCGCGGTGTCGCAGTTCTTCCAGTGGAAACACCGGATGCGCCCCTACAAAAAGGCACTGAACCTGTATCCGAGCCACGGCGCCGATATTTCCATCTACGACTTTGTGATGGACGAACACCAGGGTCTGCCCCACATCATCGAATTCATGAATCTCTGGGAACGCGAATTGCCCAAAATCCACGCATCCCTGCTGTTGCGGTATGAAGACCTGCGCGCCACGCCGCATCCCGAATTGAGCCGTCTGGTGGCGTTTCTGGGCATGGAGCCCGATGCCGCCGCCATCGCCGACGCGGTCGAGTTCGCCACGGTGGAAAATCTGCGCAAAAAGGAAGAGACCAACTATTTCTGGCGCAGCGGCAGCCGCCTCAAGGCCGCCGATCCGGGCAATCCGGACTCCTACAAGGTGCGCCGCGCCAAGGTGGGCGGCTATCGGGATTATTTCGACGACCGGCAACTCGCGGAAATCGACGGACTGGTCGCGACACGACTCGCGCCGAGCTTCGGTTACAGCGAAACGCCCGCGGCAGCCGCGCCGCGAGATGCCGCCCGTGACTGATTACGGTCGCATCGCGCTGCACGCCGCCAGCGCGGTTTGTCCTTTTGCGTCGCGCGAGCGGCGCAAGGCATCCGAACGCTGGCTGCGGGGCTGGCTGGAATACCGCCGCCTGCAACCGGCGGACTGGGTGCTGATGTCCTGGGGCAAGAGCGGCCGGACCTGGCTGCGGGTGATGCTGTCGCGTTTCTATCAGGTACGCTACGGCCTGCCCGCCTCCGAATTGCTGGATTTCGACAACCTCCACCGGCGGAATCCGGCGGCGCCGCGGGTATTTTTCACTCACAACAATTACCTGCGCGACTACACCGGCAACTGGCATTCGAAAGCGCATTTCGCCGGCAAGAAAATCGTTTTGCAGGTACGCGACCCGCGCGATGTCGCGGTGTCGCAATTCTTTCAGTGGCAGTTCCGCATCCAGCCACGGAAAAAATTCCTCAACGACTATCCGCCCCACGGCGCCGATATCAGCGTTTTCGATTTTGTGATGGGTCCGCAGGTGGGCCTGCCGCGCATCATCGACTACTTCAACGACTGGGCGGCATCGCGCGCCGAGGTCGCCGACCTGCTGCTGGTGCGCTATGAAGACATGCGGAGCGATCCGGGGCGGGAATTGCAACGCATCCTGAGTTTCACCGGTACGCCGGGCACGGCGGACGAGATCGCCGAAGCGGTAAATTTTGCCGCCTACGACAACATGAGGAAACTTGAAGCGGAAGGCTTCTTCCGCAACAGCGGCGCGCGGGTGAAAGCCGGCGACGCCAATAATCCGGAGTCCTTCAAGGTGCGGCGCGCGAAAGTCGGGGGTTACCGGGATTATTTCGATGACGATCAGTGCCGCGCGCTCGACGAATTGATGACCAAGCTGGACCCTGTGTTCGGCTACGCTGTCGTGCCGGCGGCCGGCGCGGCCGCGGAGTAGCGCACGGTCGCAATCGCCCTGCGATCGGGCGTCGGTCCGTTCGGTCGCCAGCACAGCGCTATGCGATAGTCCGGGATCTCCGCCACCCGTCGCCGCTGCCAACCGAGCGCGGTTGTCGTCGCTACGGCGCTGGCTTCCGGATCGGCAAATCCCGTCAACCCGCAACCAAGTGCCTTGAAATAAGCCTCCCGGGCGGTCCAGATATCGTAAAACGCGTCGTGCTGCGCGGCGCCCGACAAGCCGCCGAGCTGCGCGCATTCATCCGCAGAAAAAAATCGCCGCGCCAGTGCCAACAGTCGCTCCCGCGGCGCGACCTGTTCCACATCCACACCCAATTCGCAGTGCCGGCCCAGAGCGCAAATCACCACATCGCCGCTGTGGGACAGGTTGAATGTCACCGGCAACGCCGGCCAGGCCAGTGCCGGCTTGCCTTGGTGGTTTCGTGTAAACCGCCAGTCCGCCGGTGACAGGGGATACCCATGGGAAAGCGCCCAGCGCAGCAGTAATCGCGCCAACAAAGCCCGGTATCGATCGGCGGGATCGGCAAAGCGCGCGCAATGCGCGATTTCGGCGTCGGAAAGGCACGCGTGGCTGTGCCTTTCCAGCACCTCCGAGCATTCACCGACGTGTGCCAACCACAGCTGGACCGCGCCGCCGGCAAAGTTTCGATACGGCCGTTGCGGCAACCCGGGAAGATTGAGACGGGCGGCCGGCACGGCAGCGGCCGTAAGCAACCTCAAAAACGCTGCACCTGTTTGCCGACAATGCGGTCGCGGACCCGCCAGTAGAGCGTGTCCGGATTCACCACCACGATGAATACGCGGCGCAGCCGACCTTCGGGACAGGCGATGGGCCGTACCGCGTGCCAGGCATGATCGGTGCGCTGGATCAGGGTCGACTGATTGCCGATGGAGGGCGCCTCATGGATGGCGACAAACTCCTCGAATGCCGGCGCCGAGTCGTAACTCAGGCGTCCGCCATCATCAAGGATAAGAGTGCCGCCGCCCCATTCCGGCTGCCAGTCACCCTCGGGGTTGAAGTAAAAAAGCTGGGAGCCGTACTCCCGCGCGGCGTCGCAATGGGGCGAAACCGAGCACCCGGTCGGCGTGTAATGCCAGTGGAAACGGAAGGTCGGCCGCCGGCAGCGGAACAGTCGCGCGATCTGCTCGCGGTAACCGGCGTTGCACAGCTCGTCGATAAAGGCGCGCCAGGGGGCTGGCACCGGGGTGTCGGGCGTGAATTCGAGGGAATAGCGGTCGTGAGGCTCCTGTCCCGCGCGGCGCCGGTAACCGAATTTTTTCTCGAACAGTTCAAGTCCGGGCATGTTCGCCAGCAATTCGGCGTAACCCTCCGGCGTCACCAGATCGGCGATTCCCAGCCAGGGATAGGGCTGGCGCCGGGCGAAATCCGCCGCATCAACCGCGGCGAGTTTGTCGAGAGCGAGATAGCGCATGGTTCAGGCAGCCTCCCGCCGGATTCTGTTCAGGACATCCAGCGCATCGTGGCGCAGGTGATTGCGCGCCATCTCCGCGCGCAGCAAGTCTTCGGTAACCGAGCCGTTCTCCAGACATTCCCGCACCAGCGTGAAAAACAGCCGCTCCTGCGCGGGATCCGGGTGGCGGGCATAGCGGCCGAGCAGCGCGTACTCACCCAGCAGACGCGCGCGCACGCGGTTCAGCCCGGCGAGCAAGGGTTTGTCTTTCAGCTTGTCGGCGGGCGTGAAGTCCACCGGCAGCCCGGTCTTCCAGGGCTGGGTGCGGCGCTTGGTGTTGTGCAGCATTTTCGTCTGCGGCGTGAGGCGATCGAAATCGTTCCACTCGGGTTCCAGCCAGCCGATGTTCTCGGGCCGCTCGTGCGCCAACACCATCCAGTCCTTGTAGTCCCGCGCGAAACTGAACAGCTCGCCGAACTCCCGCTCGCAATCCCAGTGCCGCAACCGCGCGCAGTCGAGCAGCATGACGCTGGTGGCGACCTGAAAACCCTTGTCATCGCGCTCGGAGCGCCGCCGGCCCATCACCGCTGCGCCCTGCATGTCACGAGTCAGCAGTTCGTGAATGTCGCCCACCGCGAACACGTCGGGATCGATCACCACGGCGCGCCCGCGATACCCGGCGAGTTGCGGCGCCAGAAAGCGCAGGGGCGTGAACGATTGCAGATCATTCATGCGCCAGGTGCGGGTGGTGCCGCCACGGAGGAATTTCTGTCCCTCGCGCGCGGCCAGGAAGGGATGATCCTTCACGTGAATGAACTCCACCGCGAAGGTGTCGGCGTGGCGGGAATTGCGCTTCAGCGCATGGGCCGCCACCAAGGCGCCGAGCCACTGCCGGTCATTGGCATGGATGAAGACCCGCAGTTCCTCTGGGGTCGCGGTGTCGCTCCGGGAATTTTCTGCCACTGTCATCTCTACTGTCTCGATTCGCGGAATTCAGAAATCAGGGTAATGCGCGCAACGGGAATTTACTTGAACAGGCCGCGGCGATGAAGACGCCAAAAGAAAGCCCAACCGTAAACCAGCGGGTGGCGACGCACCTTGTCCGGGATCAATACCTGCTGTCCCGAGTGACGCGCAAGCTTCCAGGCCAGGTAATCCAGCCCACCGGCAAAGGTGAACAGCGCCTTGGTCAGGCGCAACAGGGAGCGCATCTTGCCGTGCAGGGCGCGCAAGCGCCACCCGATCCGCGCGCGCAACCGGGCACCCGGCGGAACCCTTGCGGCATAGCCCAACCCGGTCACGGTCTCGACCAGGCGGAAGCCATGGGGCAACCGCGCGGCGATGCGTCGGGTCAGGTCGCGGTAAAAGGACTCGCCCCAGAGCACCAACTCCCTGGTCCTCCCACCCTGCTCCGCCCGCAACTCGGTGCCGTAGCTCAGTGCCAGGCTCTGCTGCCAGAGCTCGCTGATCAGGCCCGCGGGAGGCAACAGCGGCAACGCACGACTCAACAAGGTGGTGGCCGCCAGCTCCTGATCCGCACTGAGCAACTCACTGTAGTCGGGTGCGCCGGTCAGATTGTCGTTTCCCCGCGCATAGACCAGCGCCACCGGCTGACAGAACCGCCCCCAGAAATAGCTCTCGAAACTGCGCGGCGACAGGCCGTGCAGAAAATCCGCGCGGGACACCAGCGCGTATTTGCTGCGCAGGGTTCGGTCACCGTCGCTCACCTCGGCGTAGTACACATTGGGCGGCAACAGCCAGTTGCCCAGGATGCGTCCGGCACTTTGCCCCGAGTGCCGGTAATCCGCCACGATCACATAGAGATCCACCAGCCCTTCATGAAAATCGCCGCTGCGCAGACAGGAACCGTAAAGAATGATGGCCATCACGGCATCGCCGTGACGTTCGCGCAGCAGGGCGAGCAGTGGCGCCAGCGCCCGCTGCCCGGCAGGTTCCAATTGCATCAGGTTCACCGGCGGCGTCACAGACGCAGAAACCGCAGCGGCCCCGCCGCCGTGATGACAACGGGTCCCTCAGCGCGGGAGACCGCAAGGATCTCGCCATCGAGATTGAAACTGCCGTCCATTTCCAGAGTGATGCGCGTTGCCCGGTGGCTATGGTAGCCGGCGTCGGGGATCACGGCACGTCCGGGGCGCCCGCGCAGGATACCGGGAAAGCGCCGGAGCAAGCGGCGCGCGCGACCCTCGATCAGACTCCACTGGAGCGGCCCGGTGCCCTTGCCCCAGAACGGTCGCAAGCCGAGGAACAGTCGGTCGAGCGTGCTCACGGCGAGAATCAGGGCGTCGCAGCGCAGCGTCTCGCCATCGTCAGCGCGCACCGCGACCGGCAGCGGCTGCCAGAATTCGGGGTCGCGGCGCACCAGCCCCCAGAGCGTGCGCACCATGCCAAGACCCAGGCTGAAGTCATCGCGCAGCCCCCGCGCGTGCAACTCACGATGCGCATAGGCAGTACCCTGCATGATGACGCCGGCGCCGAAAAACATGCCGTAGTGCGGCGGCTGCGCGCCCGGAGCGACCCGCAAGACAGGGCGCTCCACCGTGCGCCCGTCGGTCGCACAGCCCGCCGTGGCCCAGGCCTGCAAGCGGCGCAGCGCGCTTTCCAGCGAACCGCGAATGCCGACATCGCCCGCTGTCATGTTGGCAGTGCCGCCCGGCAGCAGCGCCAGCAGCGGCAGATCGGCGGGCGCGAAATGGGCGAACAGCCGGGCAAAAACCGCCACCGCCGTGCCATCGCCACCATTGATCACCAGCAACCGCAGCGGCGCTCCAGCCAGCGCCGCGAGTACCTCCGGGATATCCTCCGCCGCATCGGTGATGAAGTGGCGAAAACGTGGATCCCCGTCGAGGGCTTGCACCACCGTGCCCAGGCGGTCGCGGTTGTGTCCGCTGTTGCGGTTGCTGATAACGGCAATCACCGCCTGCGGGTTCCGGGGCACTAGACGGCAGTATTGCCGGAGACGTTGCCAGAGGTGTTGCCCGACGGGTTGCCATAGCCGAACACGGGGTCCAGCCCGGTAGCGATCCGCGCATCGATGCGCGCGACTTCTTCATCGGTGCAGTAATCGCGATAGCCGCCCACCTTGGCGCGGCGGACCTTGTAACTGTCCGGATTGTCGCGATCCCGCGCCGCGAGCCGCCCACCGGTCAGGCGCAACGGCCCCAGATGCAGTCCACCCTGACTTTCACGCGCTTTCATCTTCTCGTAGGAAGCGTAGGCCACGGCGTCGCCGATCACCTGTTCGCCCGCCGCCACTCCCATGAAATCCAGCAGCACCCGCAACTGGTTTTCGGGATCGCGGCGCAGATCCTCGTAGCGCAGCATGTGCAGACGCTTGATGTGGGGAATCTCCGCTGCCCAGGTGTTCATGAAGTTCAGCGCGTCGCCGAGACTACCGCCGTAATCGCTCATCAGGTAATCGAACACGCCGATGTCGGAACCGGCCGGGGGATAATTGTTGATTTTTTTCTTGTCCGGCTTCATGCGAAATTTCCACTGGAAATAATTCGACACCGAGACATCCCGCGGATCGCGCACCATCAGCACCACGGGCTTGTCGTAGAACGGCGCCTTGGAACCCGGCACACCGGTGAAATCCTTGATGTAGTTGTCGTGGGTAAAAAATATTTTCGGGATCTTCGCATTCAGGTTGTGAAAATTATCGAACCCCAGCACCAGGTTTTCCGGCAGGCGGTACATCGAGCGGAACACCTGGGACAGCATCACCCGCAGCCAGGTACGCCCGCTCTTGCCGAAGGACACCACTGCGATATCGCAATCGCGCAGCGTCGCATGCTGTTCCGCGCCCCGCAGCTTGCGTTCCTCCACCAGGCGCGTGCCTTCGTCCAGTCGGCGCAGCCGCCAGTGCAACAGGCGCCGCGAGCCCTTTTTGGCAAGGGTGCGAACCAGTTGCCTTGCGCTTTGAATCACAACACTCATGAGGGCATCCAGTCACGAAAAGCAGCATTGACAGCCGGCGGAGGGGAACAGCGCTGCCCGGCTCAGGTCGCCATCCGCGCGAGCACTTCGAAAGCATCCGGCCGCAGATGGTTGCGGGCGATTTCGTCGCGCAGCCGGGCCGCATCGACGACATTGCGGTCCATGCACTCGCGCAGCAGCCCGAAAAAAAACCGCTCCTGCGCGGGGTCCGGGTGCGGTTTGTAGCTGCCCGCGAAGCGATAGTCGCCAAACAGCGCCCGGCGCGCGCGCCGCAGCCAGTGACGCGGCGGAAACAGGCGGAAGGTGTCGGCCGGACGGAAATCGATCTTGAGCCCCGTCTTCCAGGGCTGCGTCCAGCGTTTGGTATTGTGGAGCATCTTGGTTTCGCCCGAGAGGTGGTCGAAATCGTTCCACACGTCTTCCAGCGGGCCGATGCTGGCACGATCTTCCAGCCGGAGGGAAATCCAGTCCATGTAATCCCGCTCGCCGCTGAACAGGGCAGCGAAATCGTGCTCCAGGTTCCAGTGCCGCAGCTTTTCGCAGTCGAGCAGCATCACGCTCGACGCAAACGCGCCACGCTTGCCCTTGTTGCCGGATTTGGCGCGGCACAGGATCGCCTTGCCGCCCATGTCGCGCGACAGCAGATCCCACACATCACCCACCGCGAACACATCCGGATCGATCACCAGGGCGCGGCCGCGATAGTTCATCAGCTCCGGCGGCGCAAAGCGCAGCGGCGTGAACGACTGAAGATCATCGTTGACCCAGGGACGCCATTCCCCGGCGCGGCGATACAACTGCCCTTCCCGGCTCTGCAGGCTGGGAAAATCAGCGGCATGCATCGGCCGGATGGCGAATTTTTCGTTGTGACGGGAGTTGCGGCGCAGCGCATATTCCGCCACCACGGCACCCAGCCATTGCTTGTGATTGCTCTGGATGAAAACGCAATGGTCCACTGCGGTGCGGCCTCGCCGATAGCTCCAAAGACAGGGTGGAATGGTAGCAGTTTGGGCTTGCCCAGGCACCGCAAGACGGGGTCGGGGGCCGGGGCTTCGGGGGAAGACCCCGGGTTGCATAGACACGCATGGATGTATTAAATGGTCTGGCGATAGGGAAATCGAGGCTCTGGCGCAATGCTGGGGCAACCAAGGAGGGCGTTGCCATGAACTGTCATTCCCCCCAGGAAGTACTCCGCCGCGCTGTTGCGCTCGCTTGCGTTTTGCTGCTGGCGAGCGTGGTACCGATGGCCGGCTTGGCCAGTACGGATACCCAGCCCGTGGTCGCCACGCCCGAGGCGAGCGCGCCGCTGGTCAAGCTGTTCAGCGTCCCCGGTCTGGAAGAACCCCTGGTCGCGACCGGCGCGACCACGGCGGCCGAAGATGCAGTCCTGCGCGGGCTGCTTGATCAGTACCAGCGCCCATCGCCGGCGCCGCACGGCGCGCGCGACCTCGCCCCCTTTGAGCGCTTTTTGCAGGACCATCCCCAATCCGCCTGGCGCATGGCCGTCCTCACCAACCTGGGTTTGATCCATTACCGGGACGGGTACTTCTCCCGCGCCATCGACGCCTGGACGCAAGCCTGGGCGGCGGGTCGCACGGCCACCGAACCCCGTGCGCGGGCACTGGCGGATCGCGCCATCGGCGAACTGCTGCGCATGCATGCGCGCCTGGGCCACGCCGACCAGTTGACCGCGTTGCTCGCGGACCTGGGCGACCGATCCCTTTCCGGCCCGGCATCGGAAGCCCTTGCGGGCGCCAGGGAAGGCCTGTGGAGCATGCAAAACAATCCCGGAATCGCGTATCTATGCGGCCCCATGGCGCTCAAGAACCTGCTGGTGGCGCGGGGCGCCAGCGCGGCGCAAGTCCGGTTTCTCGACGACTACCGCTCCGGCCCCCAAGGGGTTTCGCTGGCGGAGGTCGCGCAATTGGCCAAACAGGCCAAACTGCCGTATCAGCTGGTGCATCGCGAAGCGGGCGGCAACATTCCGGTACCGGCGATCGTGCACTGGAAGCTCAGCCATTTTGCCGCCATCGTGGCGGAGGAAAACGGCCATTTTCAGCTCAAGGATCCCACCTTCGGCCGCGATCTCTGGGTGACCCGCGCGGCCTTGGAGGCCGAGAGCAGTGGATACTTTCTGATCCCCGCGGCCAGCAAGCCCGACGGATTCCAGGCGGTCAGCCTGGCGGAAGCCGGCAAGGTCCGCGGCATGGGCAATACCGGCAACAACATGCCCGAAGCCACCACGCCTGACGATCAAACCGCGCAGCCGGAAGACTGTGACAGCCATGGCATGTGCCGCTACAGCTTCACCGAGATGGTGGTCAGTCTGCGCCTCAAGGACACCCCGGTGGGCTACCGGCCGCCCAAGGGCCCTCCGGTATTCCTTACCCTGACCTACAACCAGCGGGAGGCCACCCAACCCGCCAACTTCGGTTACTTCAATGTCGGCTCCCGGTGGTCGATGAACTGGCTGTCCTTCATCGTCGACGACCCCGCAATTCCCGGCGCCAGCGTTTCCCGCGCCGTGGCCGGGGGCGGTGGCACTGTTTACGCCGGCTACAACAGCAGTACCGGTGCCTTCACGCCAGAACGCAAGAAAGGGGCAGTTTTGGTGCGGATTCAGGATGCCCCCATCACCTATGAGCGGCGCCTGCCGGATCGCAGCGTCGAGGTCTACGCCCAGGGCGATGGCGCCGCAACCTACCCCCGGCGGATCTTCCTGACCCGGCGCATCGATCCTGCGGGCAACGCAGTCGACCTGACCTACGACGCCCAACAGCGCCTGCTGGCGATCACCGATGCCACCGGCCGCATCACCACCTTGGAGTACGGCCGTCCCGACTGGCCGCTGGTGGTCACGCGCGTGACCGATCCCTTTGGGCGCAGCGCGCAACTGACCTACGACGCCAGCGGCCATCTGACCGCAATCACCGATGTGCTCGGTCTGACTTCCAGCTTTGTCTACAACTCCGCGTCCCAGATCACCAATCTGGCCACGCCCTATGGCACCACCCAGTTCCGTTTCGGTGGCAGCGGTAATTCCCGCTATCTGGAGGCGACCGACCCGCTGGGCCATGTCGAGCGCCTGGAGTACCGGCACAACCCTCCCGGCGTCGCCTCGTCCGATCCGGCCAGCCTGGTACCCAGCGGCGTACTCGGTCTGCGCAACGCCTATCTCAACTACCGCAACACCATCTACTGGGACAAGAATGCCTACCAACTCGGCGCTGGCACTTACACCAAGGGGCGGATCAAGCACTGGACTCACCTGACCAGCACGTTGACCTCGGATCTGGTCGAGAGCATCAAGAATCCATTGGAGAGCCGCATCTGGTACAGCTACCCGGGACAGCCAAATACCATCAACGTCGGCACCCTCGACAAACCCAATCGGGCCGGGCGCGTGCTGGACGACGGCACCACCCAGCTCACCCAGTACACCTACAACGCCGCCGGCAATGTCACCAGCACCACCGATCCGGTCGGGCGCGTCACGTTCTTTGACTATGCCGCCAATCAGATCGATGTCATCGCGGTGCGCCAGCAGACTGCCAACGGTAGCGTCACCCTCGCCAGCTTTACGTACAACGCGCAACACCGGCCCCTGACCGTCAAGGATGCGGCCGGCAACACCACCACCTACACCTACAACGCCGCCGGACAGGTGCTCACCGAGACCGAGCCGCTCAACCAGACAACCACCTATACCTACGACAGCCTGGGGTATCTGCTGCGCATCCAGAACCCCAACGGCACCACCCGCGAGGCCTACACCTACGACGCCCAGGGCCGGATCGCGACCCGCACCGACTCCGAAGGCCATACGCTGGCCTACGCCTACGACGCCTTCGATCGGGTGATCAGCGAGACCTGGCCCGATGGCACCGCCCACACCTACGTCTACGACAAGCTCGACCTCGTCGCCGAGACCGACCGCGAAGGGCGCACCACGCGCTACGAACACGACGCCAACCGCAACCGCACCACGCTGGTCGACCCCGAAGCGCGGCGCACGACCTATGGTTACGACCCCGACGGCCGCCTGATCCGCCTCACCGACCCCAACGGCAACCTCACCACCTGGGAGCGCGATATCCAGGGTCGCGTCACCGCCAAGGTGTTCGCCGACGGCAGCCGGGAGACCTATGCCTATGAAGCGCGCACCAGCCGGCTCAAGTCCCGCACCGATGCGCTGGGACAGATCGCCACCCGCACCTATGCCAAGGACGATCGTCTGACGGCGCTCGGCTACACCAATGCCGTTAACCAGACTCCCGGCGTGAGCTTTGCATACGATGCCTACTTCCCGCGCCTCACGAGCATGACCGATGGTAACGGCGTGACGGCCTACAGCTTCGGCGCCGTAGGCAATAACGGCGCGTTGCAGCTCACCGCGGAAGACGGCCCCTTCGCCAATGACCCGCTCGCCTACGACTATGATGCCCTGGGACGGGTGACCACCCGCACTATTTATACCACCCCGGACACTTACGCCTACGACAGCCTGGGCCGTCTCACCGATCACACCACGCCGCTCGGCGAATTTGCCCTGAGCTACCTGGGCCAGACCGGGCAGGTGGTGCAGCGCGCCCTGATCAGCGACGTTATCGCCGCCTGTCCGGGCAGCGTCCGCAGCGCGCAGGCCGTGGCCGAGAACAACTGCATCGGTCAGGGTTACGCCTACGGCATCCTGCGGCGTACCGGTGCGCCCCTTGTCACCACCTGGCAATACGGCGACAACCTCCACGATCGCCACCTCGCCGCGATCAACCACAGTGCCGGACCCAACGATAACTCCGCGCGCAACTACGCCTACACCACCAGTCCGGAGAACCGCATCCTGGGCCTGACCGAGTCCGTCGCCGGCACCGCCACCGAGACCTGGGGCTACGGCTACGATCTGGCGGATCGTCTCACCAGTGCGCTCGCCATCCCGAGTGGGGCCTACACCTATGGCCTGGATGCCGGCGACAACCTGCTGACCATCCAGACCCCTGCCAGCAGCACCACCAGCACCTACGACAATCTCAACCAGATCGACCTGCGCAACGCCCAGCCCTTCGTCTACGACGCCGCCGGCAATCTGCTCAACGACGGCCAGCGCACCTATACCTGGGATGCGGAGCAGCGTTTGATCGGTATCGGTTACCTCGCCACGCCCGCAGTCTCCACGATATTGCGCTACGACGGCCTGGGCCGGCGCACCGCAGTGATCGAAAACAATAATGGCAGCAGCGCCGAGACCCGCTACCTGTGGTGCGGCGAGCGCATCTGTCAGGCGCGCGATGCCAGCGATGCCATCATCCGCCGCTATTACGACGAAGGGGAACTACAAGTCAGCAGTACCGGCAACACACCGCTCTACTACGCCCAGGATCACCTGGGCTCGGTGCGTGATCTGGTCAACGCCGGCGGCAGCGGGCTGGCCACCTACGATTACGATCCCTACGGCCAGCCGACCCGCAGCATCGTCTACGGCTCGGCGCGCGCCGACTACCGCTACGCGGGATTGTTCTACCACCAGCCCAGCGGCCTGTACCTCACCCACTACCGGG
>JAKFFI010000063.1:0-71055 GCA_036677085.1 Porticoccaceae bacterium | reverse complement strand
CTTCACGGAGCAATGGGGCGAGCAGTATTCCGCCATCGCGCCGGCCTGGCAGAAAAACTGGGCGCGCCTCACGCCGTTCTTTGATTACCCGCCGGCCATCCGCAAGGTGGTCTATACCACCAATGCCGTCGAGTCCCTGAACTACAGCCTGCGCAAGGTGATCAAGGGCCGCGGTGCGTTCCCCCACGACGACGCCATTCGCAAGTTGCTCTATTTGGGATTACGCAACGTCGCCAAGAAATGGACCATGCCCATCCGCGACTGGAAAACGGCTCTCAACCAGTTCATCATCCTGTACTGCGACAGGGTGCCTGTCTGACGTGAACCAGCCTCTTACACAGTTATTTTTACACCCTCGCATGCGTTTGTACCCAATGCACCGCGTCGCACGGCATCACCCATTGGGCGGATATCGAATCACTTGTTCGGCAATCGCGCGAGCAAATGTTGGTCATACCCCGTCGTTGCTCGGGCGGCTCAAGGCAGTACGGCGATTTCCCGGCAGCCGCGCGCGGACAGCGCCGGATGCAGGATATCGCTGCCGGTGGCGCCGGTGAACCGGGCGCGAAAGCCCAGGTCGGACCGCCTGTGTCGTAGACCCCCCCACACTCACTCGAAGCCAGATCAGGTGTCCGCCCAATCGGCGTCCAAGCCGAAATGCTCCAGTCAGCATCTATGAATCGGCATCTCAGCTCCAGCTTGGTGCCGCTAAGTCTTGACGATACGGCTTCTCACGGATCGGAAGATCCCGGCGATCGTGGGAAATCGCACTCCAAGGCTGTGGCGCCATCGATGGGGGCTGGTGGGGTTCTGTTCTCGAAGCACGGTAGCCAGCATGGTGCGCGGGTAGTACTCGCCGCCGCTGGACACCGCGGTGCGTTCACGACTCTCCTCGTCGGCTGCCCACACTCTCAGATCGTCGGCCGATGGAGCGACGTTCTTCTTTCGAGCGATGAAGTATGCAAAGAGACTCTGATCAGGGTTCGACTCCAGGAATCGTTCGTCCGCGTCCATGACGAAACGCACCCAGTCTTCAACGACGTCGAGCGGTTGTTCATAGAACGGAAGATTGTGCGTCAAGAGTAAGTATCCGATGGCGCCGCCCAACGGTCGGAAGTTGACAATATCGAAATAGCGTTCCACGGTTGAGACTATCAGTTCTGAATGAACGGCTTCTGTCGGGTCTACGGCTAGCATCGTATCGATATCCGGGTAGCGCATTTCTTGTCTGAGCTCGACCGGCAGCTCGGCATTGACAAGCCGCGCAGCTTCCCACTGCTGGGCTGTGTATTGGTTCCTATGTGGGCCAATGTAGTCCCAGTTTACAAACAGCCCATCGTTTGAGAGGCGGTCGGCTAGTTGTCGGGTTACCCGGTCAATGGCAGAAATATGATGGCTCGCCGCATGATTGACGATCAGGTCGAAGTCGCCGGCGGGGATCGGATCGACGTTCACGTCAATCCGAATGTACTCCGCCTCAATTCCCTCTTCACTAGCGGCGGATCGCGCCTGTCCTAGCAGGTCGTCAGAGATGTCGATACCGACGACCCTCCTCACTAGTCCGATTCGAACGAGGTGCCTTTCAACCCAACCGTTGCCGCAGTTGAGAATCAGGGCACGCTCGAATCGGTGTCCTGCGGCCAAGAGCTCCTGGTACCAGAAGGTATCCTCGTCGCCTGTGGCTCGTCGATTCAGTCTCCGGTAGACAAGCTCGAAGTGGTTCCAGTAGCTAATCGACTGGTAGTAGTCCATAGCCGGGCTGGGCACCGTCGTGATGTTCGAATCGTTCAAGTTCATGACCTTGTCGTTGCAATTCCGGGATTGAATGGCCCAGGGCACACCGGAGCGGGTCAGTGAGCACGCCGCCGTTGCTGAGAACACGAGGCCCTGCTCCGCCCTTGGTCCCCGAATCCCTGGACCGAAACTATCGGTCGGCCGGGATTGGATGGCCCGATTTCCTTGCATCGGTCAAGGAGGCTTGCCCGGTTCCTTGGACCGCCAGTAATGCTGTGAATCTTCAGGATGTTGTGTAGCATCATCAGCAATTTCCATCGCCTGTCCACTTTCTTTTGGCCTCGGAGCCAATGCCTGTGTACCCCATGCGCCACGCCGCACGGCATCACCCATTGGGCGGATATCGAATCACTCGTTCGGCAATCGCGCCAGCAAAATTCTGGTGATGCCCCGTCGTTGCTCGGGCGGCTCAAGGCAGTACGGCGATTTCCCGGCAGCCGCGCGCCGACAGCGCCGGATGCAGGATATCGCTGCCGGCGGCGCCGGTGAACAGGGCGCGAAAGCCCAGGTCGGGCCCATCCGTGGGGCCGGATAGCAAGGTGAATACGCGCCGGGCGATGGCATCGCCCGAATCCACCCAGTGCACCGGGCGCGGGGCGGCCAGGGTGAGTGCCTCGGCGAGCAGCGGGAAATGCGTGCAGGCGAGGACCAGGGTATCGAGCGCCGGGTTGGCGAACAGTGGCGCGAGGATGGTGCGCAGCTCGTCGCTATCCGGCGCTGTGCCCCGCAGCGCCTGTTCCGCGATATCGACCAACCGCGAGCTGCCCAGACAGACCACTTCGCAGTCGGCGGCAAAGTCGGCGATCAGCTGCCGGGTGTAGGGACGGCTGACGGTGCCGGGGGTGCCCAGCAGGCCGATCACCTTGGTGGCGGACAGCGCGGCGGCGGGTTTGATGGCCGGCACCACACCGACCACCGGATTCGGGATGCGCTCGCGCAGACGCGGCAGCGCCACCGTGCTCGCGGTGTTGCAGGCCACCACGAGGATGTCGGGTTGTTCCCGGCGGACGAGCTGGTGCAGGACCTTGTCGACCCGTTCGACCAGTTCGGCTTCCCCTTTGGTGCCGTAGGGGAAGGCGGCGTTGTCGCAGGCGAAGACGAAATCGCAGCCCGGCGCGCGGGCGCGCACGGCGGCGAGCACGCTGAGACCGCCGACGCCGGAATCGAATATCAATACTTTGGGAGCACGCGCCATGGCGCGGAATTCTACCGCAGCGGCGCGAGGTCGGCTGGTAGACTTGCGGCCGGTAAGCGTGCGCCCGGCAAATCGGTGCCCTGTGCGGATGGCATGGTCTGCCCGCCCGTTGCCGCTGTGCTCTGGTTGCAACGGATTGCCGTTGCGCGCTGACCGGCCGCGGTCGCGCCCGATGCTCCTTCCACTCTTGCCCGTATGGGTTTCCACGTCGCGATGAATTATCTGGACATCGTCTGGTTCGCTTTGGGCACCGTCACGCCCATCTATCTGGTGACCGCCCTGGGTGTGGTGCTGCGCCGCGCCGGAGCGCTGAGCGACGGCTTTCTGCGCGATGCCTCGCGGCTGGTCTTCAATCTGGGCGCGCCGGCGATGCTGTTTCTGTCGCTGGCCGGCGCCGAGATCGAATTCACCCGCGCGCCGCGTTTTCTGCTGGTCAGTACGGCGCTGGTGATGGGGTTGGCGCTGCTGGCCTGGCCCCTGGCGAGCTTGCTGGTAAAGGAGCGGGAGCAGCGCGGCGTGTTCCTGCAAGGAGCGGCGCGCGGCAATCTGCTGATCGCGGGGCTCGCCATGGCGCAGACGGTCTACGGGGTCGAGGGCGTGGCGCTGGCATCGTTGCCCATGGCGGTGTTCATCGTGTTCGGCAATGTATTTTCCATCGCCATGCTGCGCCGCTACGGCGATGCGGGCTCGGGGCGCGGGCTGGGCCGCGATGCGCTCAAGAATCCGGTCATCATCGGCATTGTGCTGGGCGTGGTGGCGGGCGCAGTGCGCGTGCCCCTGCCGGGGATTCTGGTGGATACCGGCAAAATTCTCGGGCAGCTCACGGTGCCGTTGGTGCTGTTCACGCTGGGTGCGTCGCTGGATTTTCGCGAGCTGCGCAAGCCGACCCTGGTGAGCTGGGGCGCGGCGTTCTACAAATGCCTGTGGATGCCGCTGATCGGCGTGCCGCTGGGCTATTGGGCCGGGGTGCGGGGCATGGAGCTTGGCATCCTGTTTCTGGTGCTGGCCTCGCCGACCGCCACCATCAGTGTGGTGTTCGCGGAGATGTTCGGCGGCAGTCGCCGGCTGGCCGCCAACATCGTGCTGGTGAGCGGGCTGCTGTCCTTCGTGGTCAACTGCGGCGGCCTGATTTTGCTGCGGGTATTGGGTCTCGCCTGAGCGTTTTTTACTGAAGATGTCGGTCCCGGTCCGTTTTCAGCGCCGCACCAGCAGGGCGCCGCATTCCAGATGGTGGGTGCCCGGGAATTGGTCAAACACCGCGAACTCGGCGACGCGGTGGGTCGCGTTCAGCTCCACAAGATTGCTTTTCAGCGTCTGCGGATTGCAGGAAATATAAAAAATATTGCGGAAGGTTTTGGCGAGAGCGAGGGTGGTTGCGTCGAGACCGGCGCGCGGTGGGTCCACCAGCAGGGTCGAGAACCGGTAGGCGCCGAGATCGATGTCCCGCAGGCGCCGGAACGGGCGCACCCCGGCCAGCGCCTGGCCCACTTCCTCGCTGGACATCCGTACCAGCGCGACATTGTCGATGCCGTTGGCCGCCAGGTTGTGGTGCGCCGCGCGGACCGACAGCTTCGCTACTTCGGTCGCGAGCACGCGCTCGAACTGTGCCGCCAGCACCAACGTAAAATTGCCGTTGCCGCAATAGAGCTCCAGCAGATCGCCGCCGAGATTGCGGGCCTGTTCCGCGGTCCAGGCGAGCATCTCCCGGTTGATGACGGCATTGGGCTGGGTGAAGGCGGATTCGATCTGCTGCCAGCAATAGCGGCGGCCGGCGACGCTCAGCGTCTCGATCACATGGTCGCGGCCGATCACGATTTTTTGCTTGCGGCTGCGGCCGATCAGGCTGCAATTCAGGTGATCGGCCAAGGTCCGGGCGGCGTCCTGCCAGACCGGTGTCAACGCGCGATGGTAGATCAGGGTGATCAGGGCGTCGCCCGCCATGGTGGTGAGGAACTCTGCCGCGAACAGGCGGCGCCGCAGTTCCGGTGTGGCATTCAGCGCGGCGAGCAAGGGCGGCATCAGGCGGGTGATGGCGGCGGCGCCGGGCGGGAAGTCGTCGATGACGTAGGGCGTGCCGGATTCTCCCGGCCGGTACATGGCGTAGTGGCAGCGCTCGTCCCGATGCCAGATGCGGAACTCGGCGCGCATGCGGTAGCCGGTGGGCGGCGAAGGATACACCGCGATGGCGGCCGGCAGCAGGGCGCCGAAGTCCTGGCGCAAGGCACTGACCTTGGCTTCCAGCGACAGGTCGGCCGTGACGGCAGTGACAGACGGCGCGCAGGGCGGATCCGTGGGCGCGGATGACGTCATGGTGCGGAACCCCAAAAGCGGCAGATTATAGCGGTCGATGCCCCGCGCTCGCCGGGGCCGGGAGGCGGCCCCCGCACCTGGCTTGCGCCCGTGGGGGTGCGCGCCGATAATCGAAGCGGGCCGGATGCGCGTGCGGTTCGGCATCCCGCCGACCACCTGCCTCGTTCCTGCGCGGCTCTCCACCCCATAACCACAATCATCGGGAGGTGACGGATGACATTTCAACGTCCGCAATTCAAACCCCAGTACGAGAACTACATTGGCGGGCGCTGGGTGGCTCCCATCGACGGCCATTATTTCGAGGACACCTCGCCCATCGACGGCAAGCTGGTGGCGCGCATTCCCCAGTCCAACGCCAAGGACATTGATCTGGCGGTGAAAAAGGCCTGGGAGGCTTTCCCCGCGTGGGGCAAGACTGCGGCCGCCGCGCGCAGCGCGATACTCAACAAGATCGCCGACACCATCGAGGCCAATATCCAGCAGTTGGCGATGGTGGAGACCTGCGATAACGGCAAGGGCATTCGCGAGACCCTGGGCGCGGATCTGCCGCTGGTGATCGACCAGTTCCGCTACTTTGCCGCGGCCATTCGCACCGAATCGGGTTCGGTCAGCGATATCGACGAGAACCTGGTGTCGATGGAAATTCACGAACCCCTGGGTGTCGTCGGCCAGATCATTCCCTGGAACTTTCCGCTGCTGATGGCGGCCTGGAAAATCGCACCGGCGCTTGCGGCCGGCAACTGCGTGGTGTTGAAACCCGCCGAGCAGACGCCGGTGTCGATTCTGGTGCTGATGGAGCTCATCGGCGACCTGCTGCCGCCCGGGGTGCTCAACGTGGTGAACGGGTTTGGCGCCGAAGCCGGCAAGCCGCTTGCGTCGCACCCCGACATCAAGAAGATCGCATTCACCGGTGAAACCACCACCGGGCGGCTGATCATGCAGTACGCCGCCGAGAACATCATTCCCGTGTCGCTCGAACTCGGCGGCAAATCGCCCAACATTTTTTGCGCGAGCGTGATGGACAAGGACGATGCTTTCCTGGACAAGGCGATCGAGGGCCTGGTGATGTTCGCGCTCAACCAGGGCCAGGTCTGTACCTGTCCGTCGCGGGCACTGGTGCACGAGAGCATCTACGAGCGGTTCATGGAGAAATGTCTGCCCCGGGTGGCCGCGATCAAGATGGGCGACCCCTACGAACTCACCACCATGATGGGTTCCCAGGCGTCCAACGACCAGTACGAAAAGATCCTGAGCTATATCGATATCGGCAAGAAAGAGGGCGCGCAACTGCTGTGCGGCGGGCAGCCGTACAAGAATGCCCAGTACCCGGGTGGCTATTACATCCAGCCCACGGTGTTCAAGGGCCACAACAAGATGCGCATTTTCCAGGAGGAGATTTTCGGGCCGGTGCTTGCGGTGACCACCTTCAAGGATGACGACGAAGCACTCGCCATCGCCAACGATACCCTCTATGGCCTGGGCTCGGCGGTGTGGTCGCGCGACATGCATCAGGTGCAGACCTTTGTGCGCGGCATCCAGGCGGGCCGGGTGTGGGTGAATTGCTACCACGTCTATCCCTCGCATGCGTCCTTTGGCGGCTACAAGAAATCCGGTATCGGTCGCGAAAACCACCATATGATGCTGGCCCATTACCGCAACACCAAGAACGTGCTGATCTCCTACGCCAAGGAAAAACTGGGCTTCTTCTGAGATCTGTTCGGATATGACGGAGTTCTGCGAGCGACTGGCCATCACCGACGCGGCGCGCGCCGTGGTGGACCAGTTGCGCGCCAAGCACGGCGCCCTGCTGTTCCATCAGAGTGGCGGCTGTTGCGACGGCTCCGCCCCCATGTGTTTTGCGGTCGGTGATTTCCGCATCGGCAGTCGCGATGTGTGTCTGGGCGACATCCATGGCTGCAAGTTCTACATGTCGCCCGAGCAGTTCCAGTACTACGAAAACTGCCATACCACCATCGACGTGGTGCCGGGACGCGGTGCCAGTTTTTCCCTGGAAATTCCGCTCGGGGTGCGCTTTCTGATTCGCTCCCGGTTGTTGACCGATGCGGAGCTGGCCACTGTGCGGCCGGTCGTGATCGGTGCCGAGGCCTGAATCCGGGTCGACACTGGCTTAACCGCCGGTGGAGACCGGGATTTCATGCACCATGCGCGTCGATTACGCCATTGAACCCGGAGCTGCCCTCGCGAGTGAACTGAATCGCATCCTGCGACGCCAGATCGCCGTCGCCATGGATGCACTTGCCACGGTTTCCCGCAAACGGCTTCAGGGCGTGCCCCAGGCGTACGCCGCGCTCGAGCGCATGGCTTCGCTCGGACATCTGTTTGCCGCGACCGACCCAGATCTTGCCGGACGCACGGTGGTACAGGTGGAGGCGATTTCCGATAGCCTCGCGCCGTTGCGGGAGCACATCGCGCAGCGCGCACTGTTCGCGAAATTATTCGGCGGCCTGGATATCTGCACTGTGTTCGAGCAGGTGCGGGAGATATGCACCGCACCTCCGGTCCTGGTGATCGAGGGGCGCGAACGGTCGCCGAAACGCCTGGCGGCGGCGGTATCCCGCCGGCTGGAGCTCCTGGTCGCGGCGTTGGAGCCGGGGCTGCCGGGCACCTTTGAGCCCGCCGATCTTCGCGCCGGATTGGCGGGTTCCTGGGCCGATTGCCGTCGCCATGCCCTTCGGGCACTGAAGTCGGGAGCGGACGCCGACTTCGGCCACTGGGCACGTTATGCGCGGTTTTACAGTTGCCAGTTGGAGCTTCTGGGCGTGGCAGAGAATCTGGATCCGATGCGGACCGCGCAAGCCGTGCAACTGGCTGATCTGCTTTCGCACGAACGTGAACTTGCGACACTGCACGAGCGGTTGCGGCATCGGGTGCGGGGTCGCACGAAAGCCGCGTACCAACCCTTCATCGATGCGATCGTGGATCGGCGCCAGATACTGCGTCTGGAAATCGAAACGCTGGCGGAATTGTTGCTGGATTTCGGTGCTGGGGTCGCCCCAGGCGAAGCGGAGTTTTCTCCGGCTACGTTACCGCCGGCTTAACCAGTTGTCCCGTCTTCCGGGGCTGCGCAACCGTTGTCGAGCGCGATGCTGTGGAGCCGCTCGTACCGGCGGCGTGCCGGTGTCGGAAGGCTCTGAAACAGACAGAGTTCGTTGAACGACAGATCCAGTGCTATCGGCTCGACGCGGAGCTCGCCGGCGCCGCGGGCGAGGCTGATATGAGGGCGAAACTCCGTTGCTTCGCACGGGATTCCGGTTGCGGCCACGCAGCCTACCACCGCAGCGTGCAAGGCCTGCAGGGCCGCATCCGGCACGAGCTCCAGCGCGAGCAGTGGCGCCGCGGCCGTGGGGAAGGGTGCAAGTGCCAACGCATGGCCGCGGCAGGGGCGGCGCGGAACCTCGTTGCGTAGACGCTCGGCCAGTGCGGACAGGGTGGCGGGCAACTGGTCGCCCAGAAAGCAAAGGGTCAAATGGTAGTTCGCGGCGGGAATCAGCCGCCAGCCCGCACCGGCTCGCGACTGAAGCGACGCCGCGAGTGCGGCCTGGTCGCTCCGGGATACCGAACAGCCGATGAAGCACCGCATCCGGTCAGTGCAGATATTCACGGGAGCTGTGCGTCACCAGCGCATCGACCGACTGGCTGACATAGGTCTGAATCAGCTCCTGCTGCGATTCGATGACGCGCTGGTTTTCCCCGACGATGACAAAGGTCCAGCGCGCCCGATCGTGAACATCGTGCCAATCCGATTCGCTGACCGCGATGTTGGGCCTGCTGCCGAACTTTTCCCGCAAGCCCCCGAGCCGACGCCGTTTGTCTTTCAGCGAATGGCAGGCCGGCAATTGAAACTCGATGGTGAGACGGAGGATATGCACGGCCCGGTCAGTCAGTTTCTACAGCACCCATCCAGCGTTGCACTTCAGTCCCCACGGTACAGGCAGCCGCTGGTGCAGGTCTCCCGCACCGCGACCGCGGACAGGCCGGGGACCACCGGCTTCAGTCGGTGCCAGATCCAGCGCGCAATATGTTCGCTGGTCGGATTTTCGAGGCCGTCGATTTCGTTCAGATAGCGGTGATCGAGTTGGTCGTGGAGGGGCCGGCAGGCGGCTTTCAGATCGGCGAAGTCCATCACCCAGCCGGTGTCGGCCCCGATGGGGCCTTCCACATGCACGGTGACATGAAAGGAGTGCCCGTGCAGGCGGCGGCACTTGTGATCGAGCGGCACATTGGGCAGATGATGTGCAGCTTCGAAAGTAAAGGATTTGTGGATTTCCATCGGAATTTGGCGGTGCCGGTGAGCGTGCCCATGGTAGTTACCCCGGGCGGTCAAGTACAGCGGTCCAGCTTTTGGCCGCCATGCCCGCCGTTGACAGAGGACGACGTTCGGGTAGAATGCGCCCCTCCCTCGCAGGGTGGTTAGCTCAGTTGGGAGAGCGACGGCCTTACAAGCCGTAGGTCACAGGTTCGACCCCTGTACCACCCACCAAAGCAATGCATCAACGGACCGGTAGTTCAGTCGGTTAGAATGCCGGCCTGTCACGCCGGAGGTCGCGGGTTCGAGTCCCGTCCGGTCCGCCAATTCGTTTCAGTTCACGCTATGTGTCGTGCGCAGATTCCCCTGCAGAAAGCCTGCATTGACCCTGTTGGTGCAGCGCGCTAACATTGCGGCCCTTCGCGCGCGGCCATCTGCCCGTCGAAGGCCCGCCAGGTGGACGTAAACAGCGTTCGCTGGGCATCACCGGGTGGCACGACCCCGCCCCCGGCCGCGATCGAATCCTCCGTCTGACGGTGATCGCAGCGCAACCCGACTTGCGTCGGGCCTGATGTTCCGGTGACCCCCTCCTGTTTGCGTTTGCCCTGCCGGGTTGGCGGCGAGTTGCCTTGCGCGACGCCGAACCGATCGTCTATCGACAGAGGAAATGAGTCAGTGGAATTGCTCTCCGGCGGCGAAGCCACCATCCGCGCATTGCGCGATTCCGGCGTCAAGTACCTCTGGGGTTATCCCGGCGGTGCTGCGCTCCACATCTACGACGCCCTGTTCCGGCAGGATGACGTCAAACACATCCTGATGCGCCACGAGCAGGGCGCGACCCATGCCGCCGATGGCTACGCCCGGGCGACGGGTGAAGTCGGCGCAGTGTTGGTGACCTCCGGTCCCGGCGCCACCAATGCCATCACCGGCATCGCGACTGCCTACATGGACTCGATTCCCCTGGTGGTCATCTCCGGCCAGGTGCCCCAGGAAAAAATCGGCGGCGATGCCTTCCAGGAAACCGATATGATCGGTATCTCGCGCCCCATCGTGAAACACAGTTTCATGGTACGGCGCGCCGAAGACGTGGCAGAAACCATTGCCAAGGCGTTCTACATCGCGCGCAGCGGACGGCCCGGTCCCGTGGTCGTCGACATCCCCAAGGATGTCACCGATCCCAACCACAGGGTGCCCTACCTGTACCCAGAAAAAATCCGTATTCGTTCGTATCAGCCCTCCACCAAGGGCCATTCCGGGCAGATCCGTCGCGCGGTCAAGGTGCTCCTCGGAGCCAGGCGGCCGGTCATCTATGCGGGAGGCGGGGTGATTCTGGGCAATGCCGCGGACCAGCTCACACGGATCGCGCGACTGCTCGATTTTCCGGTCACCAACACCCTGATGGGGCTTGGCGGTTACCCGGGCAGCGACCGGCAGTTCGTTGGCATGCTGGGAATGCACGGCACTTTCGAAGCCAATACGGCCATGCATCACGCGGACGTGATTCTGGCGGTCGGCGTGCGCTTCGACGATCGGGTCACCAATACGCCCGACCGCTTCTGTCCGGGGGCACAGATCATTCATATCGACGTCGATCCCTCGTCGATTTCCAAGAATGTGCCCGCCGATATTCCCATCGTCGGCGCCTGCGATGCCGTGCTGGACGAGATGATCGAGCAGATCGAAGCTGCCGGCGAGCGTCCGGACGCCGCGGCGCTGGCCGAGTGGTGGCAGCAGATCGACGAATGGCGTCGACGTCACGGGCTCTACACCGCGCCGCGCCACGAACCCAGCGTCGGCTCGCTGATCAAGCCGCAGGATGCGGTGCGGGCGCTCTACAAGGTCACCGAAGGCAAGGCCTACATTACATCGGATGTCGGACAGCACCAGATGTTCGCGGCGCAGTATTACCTCTTCGACAAGCCGCGGCAGTGGTTCAATTCCGGCGGGCTCGGCACCATGGGTTACGGCCTGCCGGCGGCCATGGGCGTGCAGATGGCCTTCCCGGGGGCGGATGTCGCCTGCGTCACCGGCGAGGGCAGTATCCAGATGTGCATTCAGGAGTTGTCCGCCTGCACCCAGCACCAGTTGCCGGTCAAGATCATCAACCTCAACAACCAGGCGCTGGGGATGGTGAAGCAGTGGCAGGACATGCAGTACGGCAGCCGTTACTCGCAGATTCTCTACGAGGATTCGCTGCCGGATTTCGTCAAGCTGGCGGAGGCCTACGGCCACGTCGGGTTGCGCGTCGAACACATCGACGAACTCGAAGACAAGCTCCGGGAATGCTTCAGCTACAAGGATCGGGTGGTGTTCGTCGATATCCAGGTGGATCCCCACGAGCACGTCTACCCGATGCATGTGTCCCCCGGTTCCATGCGCGATCTGTGGCTCAGCAAAACGGAGCGTACCTGATGAGACGCATTCTTTCGGTGCTGTTGGAAAATGAACCCGGAGCCCTCTCGCGGGTGGTCGGCCTGTTTTCCCAGCGCGGCTACAACATCGATTCCCTGACTGTCGCTCCCACCGAGGACGCGACCCTGTCGCGCTTGACACTGACCACCCAGAGCGACGATCTCACCATCGAAAAAATCACCAAGCAGCTCCACAAGCTGATTGATGTAGTGAAGGTTACCGACCTCACCGACGGCCTTCACATCGAGCGCGAGCTGATGCTCGTCAAGGTCAAGGCGAGCGGGGATGCGCGCGCCGAAGTGAAACGCGTCGTCGACATCTTCCGGGGTCAGATCATCGACGTGGGTACCGCGAGCTATGTCATTCAGCTCGCGGGCGTCAGCGCCAAGCTGGATGCCTTCATCGAGGCGCTCGGCGAGACGGCGGTGCTGGAAGTGGTGCGCTCCGGCGTATCCGGTATCATGCGCGGCGAACGTGCGCTGCGGGCTTGACAGTCACGGGACAACCAACAAACTCAGTATCGGGTGAACGACCATGCAAGTGTATTACGAGAAAGATTGTGATCTCGCCGTCATCCGCGGCAAAAAAGTGGCCGTGGTGGGCTATGGCTCTCAAGGTCACGCGCACGCGCTCAACCTGCGCGATTCCGGTGTCGCCGATGTCGTGGTAGCGCTGCGCAAGGGTTCGGCGTCCCGCGCCAAGGCCGAAGGCGCCGGTCTCAAGGTGGCGGAGGTTGCCGAGGCGGTGAAAGGTGCCGATCTGGTGATGGTACTGGCGCCCGACGAACAGCAAAAAGCCATTTATTACAGTGAAATCGAACCCAACCTGAAGCCGGGTGCGGCGCTTGCGTTCGCCCACGGCTTCAATATCCACTTCCAGTTGATCGAGCCGCGCGCGGATCTGGATGTGATCATGATCGCCCCCAAAGGCCCCGGCCACACGGTGCGCAGCACCTATCAGGAAGGCGGCGGGGTGCCTTCGCTGATCGCCCTTTACCGGGATGCCAGCGGCCGGGCGCGCGACATCGCCCTGTCCTATGCGGCCGCGATCGGTGCGGGCCGCTCCGGCATCATCGAAACCAATTTCCGGGAAGAGACCGAGACCGACCTGTTCGGCGAGCAGGCAGTGCTCTGCGGCGGCGCCACGGCGCTGGTTCAGGCGGGGTTCGAAACCCTGGTCGAGGCCGGCTATGCGCCCGAAATGGCTTATTTCGAGTGTCTGCACGAGCTCAAGCTGATCGTCGATCTGATGTATCAGGGCGGCATCGCCGACATGCGCTACTCGATCTCCAATACGGCGGAGTACGGGGATTATGTGAGCGGTCCGCGCATCATCACCGATGAAACCAAGAAAGAGATGAAGCGCATTCTGGACGATATTCAAACCGGCAAGTTTGCACGCGAATTCGTGCTCGACAACCAGGCCGGGAACCCGGTATTGAAGGCACGCCGGCGCCGCGCCCAGGAGCATCCCATCGAAGCCGTGGGCGCCAAACTGCGCGGCATGATGCCCTGGATCGGCAAGAACAAGCTGATCGACAAATCGAAGAACTGACCGGCAACGGTTGCACGTCGCGCGGTCCCGGGCGCGGCGCGGGGGCGGTCCACAGTTGCTGTGGCCCGCCCCTTTTCCATGGGTCGGGCTCATGCTGGTGGGGGCTTTCCTGCTACAGTGCAGCAGACCGCGCGCCACGGCGCGGCGACGGGTGACAGCGTAGGAGACCTGGCGTGACCGACCCCTTTGCGGATGATGACGAGGCCAGCGTGAAGGCGACGGTGCCGCCGTTTGCCCCGTTCTCGGCCGAGGACGCCGTCGAGGGCGAGGTCGTCCGTCGCCGGGGCATCTATCTGCTGCCCAATCTGCTCACCACCGGCGCCCTGTTCGCGGGCTTCTACGCGATTCTTTCCGCCATGAACGGGAAATTCTCCGCAGCGGCGGTTGCCATTTTTGTCGCCATGGTGTTCGACGGCCTCGACGGCCGCGTCGCCCGTCTCACCAATACCCAGAGCGCGTTTGGTGTGCAGTACGATTCCCTGTCGGACATGGTGTCGTTCGGTGTGGCACCGGCGGTGGTGACCTATGCCTGGATGCTGAACGCACTGGGCAAGCTGGGCTGGGCGGCGGCGTTCATTTACGCATCCTGCGCGGCGCTGCGCCTCGCGCGCTTCAACGTACAGGTGGGCTCCGCCGACAAACGCTTCTTTGTCGGACTCGCGAGCCCGGCCGCGGCCGGAGTGGTTGCCGGCATTGTATGGAGCGGCCAGGACCTGGATCCTTCCGGTGGCATTGCGCTGACTGTTTGCTTGATGACGGCGGCGGTGGGGCTGCTGATGGTCACCAATTTTCGCTACCACAGCATGAAGGGTGTCGACTTTCGCGGGCGGGTGCCTTTTATGGTCATAGTCGCGGCGGTGATTGGCGCTGCTGTGGTGGTGATCGATCCGCCCCGGGTGTTGTTGGCCATCTTCTTCGTGTACGCGCTGTCGGGCCCCGGCTTGTGGCTCTGGCGCCGCTATCGCCGGGGGTTGGCAGCGCGGGGGGAATCTGCTTGAATGGTTCCAATTACCGTGCAACGTCCCTCGCAATGGCATCTGGCGCTGTTCCGTCGCTCTCCCGTTCCGGACCTTGCGGTCCGGCAGCGGCATTGTGTGCGTTCCGACTGCTCCTGCTGCTGCCCTGAGGGGCAGCCAACGTACTCTCCCGCTGTTTTTCGTTTTCATCACCCGCTGATGCGGGCCGATTCATCCTGTAGCGATCGCCGCACTGGCGCGCGATCTGGGAGCCCAAGGCCATGGCCGACAACAAAGAACACTTGATCATCTTCGACACCACCTTGCGCGACGGCGAGCAAAGCCCCGGCGCCGCCATGACGCGCGAAGAAAAACTGCGCGTCGCCAAGGCGCTGGAAAAACTGCGGGTGGACGTGATCGAAGCGGGTTTCGCAACCTCCAGCCCCGGCGATTTCGCCGCCGTCAAAAGTATCGCCGAGACCATCCGCGATTGCCGGGTATGCAGTCTCGCGCGCACCTTGCCGGCGGATATCGAGCGCGCCGCCGAGGCGCTCAAGGATGCGGCGGCACCGCGCATCCACACCTTCATCGCCACCTCGCCGATTCACATGGAATACAAGCTCCAGATGACGCCCGCGCAGGTGCTCGAGCAGGCCATTGGTGCCGTCAAAATTGCCCGTAATCTGGTCGACGATGTGGAGTTTTCGCTCGAGGACGGCAGCCGCACCGAGTTCGAGTTCATGTGCCGGGTGATCGAGGCGGTGATCGCCGCCGGTGCCCGCACCATCAACATTCCCGACACCGTGGGTTACGGCGAGCCGGGCCAGTACGGCGCCATGATCGGCCGTGTCATCAGGAATGTGCCCAATTCCGACCAGGCGATATTCTCGGTGCATTGCCACAACGATCTCGGCCTCGCGGTGGCGAATTCGCTGTCCGCCGTGCTGCACGGGGCGCGCCAGGTGGAGTGCACCATCAATGGTCTCGGCGAGCGTGCCGGCAATGCGTCGCTGGAAGAAATCGTCATGGCGGTGCGTACCCGGCCCGACGTGTTTCCGGTGTCCACCCGCATCGACACCACGCAGATAGTGCCCACCTCGCGCCTGGTTTCCACGGTCACCGGATTCCCGGTGCAGCCCAACAAGGCGGTGGTGGGCGCTAATGCCTTTGCCCACGAGTCCGGCATTCACCAGGACGGCGTGCTCAAGTACCGCGAGACCTACGAGATCATGCGCGCGCAGGATGTGGGCTGGAACACCAACCGCCTCGTGCTGGGCAAGCTTTCGGGTCGCGCGGCCTTCAGTGCACGCCTCGAAACCCTGGGCATCACCTTCGACAACAAGGCCGATCTCAATCGTGCGTTCGTGCGCTTCAAGGAGCTCGCCGACAAGAAGCGGGAAATCTACGACGAGGACTTGCAGGCGCTGGTGTCGGATATCCAGCTCGGCGAGACCGCCGAGCATTTCAGCCTGATCGCCATGGACGTGGCATCGCGGACCGGACGCGCTCCCCATGCCGAACTCACCCTGCGCGCCCAGGGCAATGACCACCAGGTTGTGGCGGAAGGCGATGGACCCGTGGATGCGGTGTTCAAGGCGATCGAGAAGCTCGCCCACAGCGGCGCCAGTCTGCAACTCTATTCGGTCAACGCCATCACCACCGGCAGCGACTCCCAGGGCGAGGTGACCGTGCGGTTGGAGAAGGGCGGGCGCATCGTCAACGGCCAGGGCGCCGACACCGATATTCTGGTGGCGAGCGCCAAGGCCTATCTCAACGCCATCAACCTGCTGGAAACTCCCGGCCGCGTCCATCCCCAGCGCGGTGTGTAATCACTGATGGACGCGGCGCGGCGGGACGCGTATCTGACGGCGCTGGGCGTGGTCAGATACCGGCCGCGCCCGGCGTCCGGTGCAACCACCGGGGCACTCGCTGAAGGGGCTGTGGTACGCGCCGAAGAATCGGAGCAACCCGTCGCCACCACGGCCGCGCCGACCGCATCTGGCATGCCGGCTGCGGAATCCGCCGGTTCCGCCGCGCCGGCTGTGGAGCACGGCGAAGCGCCGCTGGCGGCACTTAGGGAGCGAACCCGGGAGCCGGTGGCTGTTGCTGCCGCGGGATCTGAAGCTCCGTCGCAACCCGCGGCTGCGGGCGCCGAAACGGCCGCCGCGCTGACATTTCGCCTCGCCTGCTGGCAGCCGGTGCCGGATCTGCTGGTGGTCGATGCCTTGCCTGCGGGAGGTTGGCCCGACCGCGAGCGGATGGCGCTGTTGACCAATATTCTGCGGGCCATCGGACGCCTGCCGGGACCGCTGGCGGCTGCCGAAGTGATCGACTGGCCGCCGTTCGCCGGCGCCGATACCAGTCTCGCGGGTGCGCAAGAGTCGCTCGCCTTGTTCATCGCCGGACGCATGGCGATGGCGCCCTTTCGCTGGCTGCTGGCGATGGGCGAGCTCAGTTGGCGTTGTCTGGGCGCGGACTCTCATCGGGCTGTCGGTGACGAACTGGCACTGGCGGGCGCTGCGCGCGCCATTCTGCTGCCGGGGCTTGCGGACCTGCTGGCGGCGCCCGCACGCAAGGCCGAAACCTGGCGCGCGATAAGGCAGCTCGCGCCGGCTGCGAACGGATGATTGGGGCCGCGTCGGAACTGAACGTGCGGCCCGCCGTCGCCGCCGATCTGGAAATCCTGTGCCGGATCGAGGCGCAGGCCGCACTGGCACCCTGGGATCGCGCCCGTTTCGAGGACAGTCTCGCCCGGCATCAGATGCTGGTGTTACCGGCGCATGGCGAACTTTGCGGATTTGCCGTATTTCGTCAGGTGCTCGACGAAGCGGAAGTGCTGAATATCGCGGTCGTTCCCGCCCATTGCCGCAAGGGGTTTGGCCGTCGCCTGTTGCGCGCCGGTCTGGATCTGCTTGCCGACCGTGCGCGCTGCGTGCATCTGGAAGTGCGCGCCGGCAATGCGCCAGCCATTGCGCTTTATCGGAGCGAAGGTTTCCAGCGTGTGGGGCTGCGGCGCAACTACTATCCGGCCGTCCAGGGTCGCGAAGATGCCATCCTGATGCGCCTCGATCTGACTTCGGGCGGCGATGCCCGGATCGGATGAGCATTGCGCCTGTTGCGTCACTGTCCGGGAAATCCAACTGTCCGTAAAATGTCGGCGAGTGTCCGGACCTCGACCCGATGAGTGAAACCGCGAACGAAACCCTGCTTATCGACGCGCGCTACAACGGCCCCGTGGGCCGCGGTAACGGCGGTTATATTGCCGGTGCCATGGCGGCTTTCGTGTCCGGCGATGCCGAGGTGCGCATCATGCGGGGCTTTCCGGTCGCCACGCCGCTGACGATCAAGCGCCATCCGGATGGATCGGTGAGCTGCCATCTCGACGATCACGAACTGGGTCGTGCTCGCCCGCTTGAGCTTGCGCTCGAGATTCCGCGGCCGCCGACCCTGAGCGCTGCCCGTGCCGCCGCCGAGCGTTTCCGGTTTTTGCACGGGAGCGATGTGCGCGGCTGCTATGTATGCAGTCCAAGACGTGCGCCGGGCGAAGGTTTGCGGCTTTTTTGCGGGCCGCTGCTGGACGTGGGCAAGGTTATCGTCGCCGGCGTGTGGGAGCCGGGGCCCGAACTGCTGGACGCCAGTGGTCAGGTCGCGCCGGAGCAGGTCTGGGCCGCGCTCGACTGCCCCGGTGGCTATGCGATCGCGGCGCTCGCGCCGGACATCGGCGTCCAGTTGCTCGGCACCTGCGCGGCTTCACTGAAGCAGCCGCTGCGGGCCGGCGCGTCCTATATCGTCAGCAGTTGGCAGCTTGCGCCGCCCCAGGGGCGCAAGCGCTTTATGGGGGTAGCGATTCACGGGGTGACCGGCGATCTCATGGCCTGCGCGCGCCAGATCTGGATCGATGCGGGTGCGCGTGCGCCTGTGGCGGAATGACATTTTTTAATGCAACGGTTTTTGATGCGACATTTTTTGATGCGACATTTTTTGAAACAAGAGTAACGGGAGACGAACGATGGGTGAGCTGAACGGAAAAGTGGCGGTGATCACGGGCGGTGCCAGCGGCATCGGCGAGCGCAGTGTGCGGCTTTTTATTGAAGAGGGCGCGCGGGTGGTGATCGCCGATATGCAGGAAGAGCGCGGTCGGGCACTGGCGACGGAGCTGGGCGCCGCCAGCGCAGTCTTTGCCCGCGTCGAGGTGCGCGACGAGGCGCAGGTCAAGGCGGCGGTAGAGCTCGCGGTGAGTCGCTGGGGCCGGCTCGACTGCATCTTCAACAACGCGGGTTTCGGTGGCGTGCTGGGTCCGATCGCCGAAATCCCCGTCGATGAATTCGACATGACATTCGATGTGCTGGTGCGCGGCGTATTTCTCGGCATGAAGCACGCGGCACCGATCATGATGCGCCAGAAGGCCGGCAGCATCATCAATACCGGCAGCATCGCCGGACTGAAGGCGGGCTACAGTCCCCATCCCTATGCCGCCGCCAAGGCGGCGGTGATTCACCTGTCCAAATCGGTGGCCATGGAAATGGGCGAGCACAATGTGCGCGTGAATGCGATCTGCCCGGGTTTTATCGCGACGCCGCTTGCGGCCAATACCGTGGGCCGCTCGGATGAGTTGGTGGATCGCGTCAAACCCGCGTTTGCCAAGGCCCAGGCGATTCCCCGTGCCGGGGAGCCGGACGACATCGCGCAGATGGCCTGCTGGCTGGCCGGCGACCGCTCCACCTTCGTCACGGGACAGCATTTCGTGGTGGACGGTGGTGTCAGTTGCGGACTGAAATGGGCCGATCAGCCCGAGTTCCAGAAATCCTACCACCCCATCAAGGTGTACCGACCCGAATAGCGTCGGGTTCGCGGGCGGCCTCGGAAAGACGGAAAAAGGCGCGGATGCGGTCCTTGCAATCAAGGGCGTCCCGATAGCCGAGGTCGAGCAGCTTGCCGCAGAACCCGGGCTCGAACAGCAGATAGCTGGCCGCGCTGGCGCCACTGCTGCGGGTGGTGGCGCCGATGGCGCGCAGGAACAGGCGCACGCTGTAGGGCAGCTCCCGGTAGTGCTGGGCCGCGAGTTTGTCGATCGGCTCCGATGGCGAGATGCACAGTGCTTCGACGGGCGCGAGATGCGCGATGCCAGGGGCATGGCGCCGCTCGGGACGGATTGCGGCGGCCAGCGCGTTGATGGTTTCCATGGTTTCGAGATCGCTTTCGATGGCGTCGATGAAAGCGCTGTTGAGCAACTGACCCAGAATATGCCCCACCGACGGAGGGCTGGCAGTCGGGGCTGCGCTGGGTTTGTGCCGGAAATTATCGCTGACTCCCACGACAAACAGCCGCCGCGCGCCGAGATGGAGCGCGGGGCTCAGCGGTTTCAGCTGGCGCAGCGCGCCATCCCCGTAGTGGTGATCACCGATTCGGGTAGCCGGAAACAGCAGGGGAATCGCTGTGGAGGCCATCAGGTGTTCGAGATTCAGTTGGGTGCGCAGCCCGCAACGGCGATTGCGTTCCCAGTTGTCCCGGGATCCCTGGAAAAAACTCACCGACTGCCCGCTGCCGTAGTGGAGCGCGGTGATGCAGACCGCTTCGAGATGTCCCTCCGCTATGGCGGTGCCGATGCGATCGAAATTCATATGCCGTTCCAGCAGGCTGCGCAGCGGAGCGTTATTCAGCAGGGCGAGCGTATGGCCCGGGGGGCAACCGCCCCGTATCAGCGACGCCAGCAGACCCAGGGAGTTGCGAGCGACGCCAAGAAAGTCCGTGCGATACACGTCCTGCGCGCGCAGATTGCGCCAGATTTCCAGCAGGCCCGCCACCCGCGCGTGGAATGTTCCCTCATGTCCCGCGATCGAGAGCGCGTTGATGGCGCCGGCCGAGGTTCCACAGATGATCGGGAACGGATTCAGGGTCTGATCCGGCAGCAGCTCCGCCACCGCCCGGAGTACGCCTGCCTGGTACGCGGCGCGTGCGCCGCCACCACCGAGAATCAGCGCCGCGGTCATGGCGTCGAGCGGTCCGGAGCTGGTGCTGTCATCGTCAAAAAATCCCCAACGCAAGTCCCGCCGCCATCGCCTGTCCCAATTCGTCGCAGCTTTGCAAGTGCTGGTCGGTGAGTGTACCCGCGACGATCACGGGCTCCGCCGCCTTGCGCAACGGGTAGCCAAGGGCGATGCGTTCGATCGCCAGTGCCGCACCGGTGCCGTCGTTGCCGGCGCCCACGAACAGGGCGTAAGGGAGATTGAGTCGATACGGCTCGGCGGGATAAAACGTGCGGTCGAAAAAATCCTTGAGCGCGCCGCTCATGTAACCGAAGTTTTCCGGGGTGCCGAAAATCAGGCCGTCGGCCCACAGCAGGTCGTCTAGACCGCTGTCAAACGCTCTCTGCAACCGGGTTTCGACCTCGGGTTCGCGCCGTGCGCCCGCGTAAACCGCCTGTGCCATGGCTTCCGTCTTCCCACTGCCGCTGTGATAAAGGATGAGCAGATGTTTCATCGCGCTAGGCTAACCGGCTCACCCTCTCGGCGCTACCCTGGACTGCGCTAGACTCGCCGGTATCCGCGCAATTGCGGATGGCCATCACAGGGAGGTGTATGCCGTATCTGCTGCTGCTCGCCTTCGCGCTGGGCAGTTACTCATCGGTGTTGTGGCCGGTGCTGCCGCCGCTGATTGCGCCCAGCGCCGCACTGCTCCTGTGCGCCATTGCCCTGGCTTGGCGACGTGGCAGGAAGCTGGCGCTGATCCTGCTCGGCGTCAGTACCGGTGTGCTCTGGGCGACGCTCTGGGGACAGGCGCGGCTCGCAGCACAGTTGCCGGCCGCGCTCGACAAAACCGAGTATCGGGTTGAGGGGACTGTGGTTGGACTTCCCAAGCGCGATGCCCGGGCGGTGCACTTCGAGCTGCGGGTTTCCCGCGTTGAATCGCTGACCGGGGCAGCGCCGCCGTCCCTGCGCCGCGTCCGTCTCGGTTGGTATGGGAATGCCCCCGAGGTGGCGCCCGGCGAAACCTGGCAGCTGGTAGTGCGCCTGCGTCGCCCCAGGGGCTTTGCCAATCCGGGCGGCTTCGATTACGCGGGCTGGCTGTTTTCCCGCGGGATATCCGCTGTCGGCTATGTCCGCGAAGGCGCCGAGAACCAGCGCTTGAGCACCCGCGCGTTGCTGTCCATCGACGCCTGGCGGGGGCGCGTCGCCGCCCACATCGAAAACCTGCCGGTTCCCGACTCCGGACGCGCGTTGCTGCGCGCGTTCACGGTCGGCGACGACCGCGCGATCTCGGGGGCCATGTGGGAGCGGATGCGCGTCGCCGGAGTCGTGCACCTCGCGGTGATTTCCGGTCTGCATATCGCACTCGCCGCCGGGTTTGGCATGTTTCTCGGTACTCTGGCTGGGCGGGTGGTGGCAGCACTGGGGGCGCCTTGGCCGGCGCGGCATCTGGGCGCGCTGATGGCCTGGATCGCGGCCGCGCTCTACACGCTGATGGCGGGAGGGGGGCTGGCGACCGCGCGCGCTTTCATCATGCTCAGTGTCTTCCTGGTGCTGCTTCTGCTGCGCCGCCACCGGATACTGTTCGCCGGATTCATCTGGGCTCTGGCCGCCATTGCGGTGGTGGAACCCCTGGCGCCGATGGCCGCTGGATTCTGGTTGTCGTTTGGCGCGGTTGCCGTGCTGCTGGCCTGGTTTGGTCCGCGGTCGCGCCGCAGCCGCACTCAGAATGTGGTCGGCGCGCAACTGGCCATTTCGCTCGGTACTGCCGCGGGGCTGCTGGCCTTTTTCGGCAAGCTGCCACTGCTTGCGCCGCTGATAAACCTCCTGGCGATTCCCTGGGTCGAGATTTTGACGGTGCCCTTCTGCCTGATGGGTGTGGTCGCGCTCCCGCTGGCGCCGATCGTGGCGGACTGGTGCTGGTGGATTGCCGGCTGGTCACTCCAGTGGTTCGATACCGCGCTCGCCACGCTGGTCCCGGTGGCGGGTCGCGCCAACTGGATTCCCGCGGGCGGGACGGGCTGGCCGCAGGTATTGACGCTGGCGCTTGCGGGACTGCTGATGCTCGCGCCGCAGGGATTGAGGCTGCGTTATCTGAGTTGCATTGCGCTGCTTGCGGTGGCACTGGCTGGCGCCGGGCCGCGGCCAGCGTTGCGGGTAACCGTGCTTGATGTAGGGCAGGGGCTCGCGGTGGTGGTGGAAACGCAGGCGCACGTCATGGTGTACGACACTGGCGCCGCGTTCAGCGATCGGTTCGACGCGGGCGATGGTATTATCGCGCCCTATTTGCGTGCGCGGGGCTGGCCGCGGCTGAACCTGCTGGTGGTGAGTCACCGCGACGCGGATCATAGCGGCGGCGAAGCCGGGCTGCTGCGTAATTACCCTCCTGCGCGGTTGTTGCGGGGGTTGGCTCCGGAAGGTCCCGGGGCGGGAGCGGTCGGTTGTCGCCGCGGCCAGCACTGGCGCTGGGATGGGGTCGAGTTTCGCATCCTGCACCCGACGATTCCCGTGGCCCGCGAAAACGACCAGTCGTGCGTCCTGCTGGTGGAGGCGGGCGCGGCGCGTGTCCTGCTGACCGGAGATATCGAATCCAACGTCGAGGCGCTGCTGCTGGCCGACGAGGTATTGCCGGGTGGTATTGAACTCTTGATCGCGCCGCACCACGGCAGTCGGACCTCGTCGTCGCCTGAGTTCGTGGCGCGCGTGCAACCGACGCACGTGGTCTATTCCGCCGGTTACCGCCATCACTTCGGGCATCCACATCCGCAGGTGGTGGCCCGCTACGAGGCGGTGGGGGCCCGCGGCTGGAATACGGCGTTGGAGGGTGCGCTGAGTTTTACCTGGCAGCGCATCGAAACGGACCAAGAGCCCCGCGTTGACGGTGCGCGCCGCAACTGGCCGCACTACTGGGAGCGGGATTGAGTGGGAACGGGATTGAGATCCTGTCGTTTCGATGTTTCGGCGTTCTGTCATAACATGCCGGACGCGTTTGTGATCGAGGATCGTGAGTGTTCGAGCTGATAGTTGCCGGCGGTTGGGTCATGTGGCCGATTCTCGGTTGTTCGGTGATTGCGCTGGTGATCGCGGTGGAGCGCTTTCTGGCCTTGCGTCCGGAGCGCGTGGTGCCGAGCCAGTTGCTGAATCAGGTCTGGCATTGGGTCCACGAAGAGGGCATCACGCGGGAGCGGCTCGAGGAATTGCGCGAATCCTCGCCCCTGGGGCGGATTCTTGCCACCGCGCTCAGCAATGCCGATCACGGTCGCGAAGTCATGAAAGACAGTGTGGAAGAGACCGCCACTCAGGTGATTCACGGCCTCGAGCGCTTTGTCGGCGTATTGGGTACTGTCACCAGCATCGCGCCGCTGCTCGGCCTGTTGGGCACTGTGCTCGGCATGATCGAGGCGTTCAGTGCGATCATGGCCCATGGCAGCGGCGATGCGGCGTTGCTCGCCGGTGGCATTTCCAAGGCTTTGATTACCACGGCAGCGGGCTTGATCGTGGCGATCCCCGCGCTGGTTTGCCACCGTTTTTTCGAGCGCCGCATCGACGATCTGGTGGTTGAAATGCAGGAGCGGGCCGTGAAGCTGGTGGATGCCCTGCACGATGAACGCAGGCTTCCCGCCGAGACGCGGAAGCGCGGGTGAAATTTCAGCGGCGCAAACGTGTCGAGTCCGGCATCGACATCACGCCGTTCGTCGACGTGGTGTTTCTGCTGGTGATCTTCTTCATGGTGTCCACCACGTTCACCAAGGAGTCGCGCCTGAAGCTCCAGCTGCCGACCGCGGACGTGGCGCCCACTGAAGCGCCGGAGCAGAGCATCGAAATTTCGGTTGACCGCGAAGGCGGCTATGCCATCAATGGCATCGCGCTCGTCAATCGCCAACGCGATACGCTGGTGCGCGGACTCCGCGAACTTGCCGCCGGTAACACCGATACCCCGCTCACGATCAGCGCCGATGGCAAGGCTTCGCACCAGGCGGTGGTCACTGCCATGGAGGCCGCGGGCAACGCCGGATTCGCCCACCTCAATATCACCACTCAGCAGCCCGAGCCCGGGGCCGGGCAGCCATAGGGGTCCGCATGGCCGTCGACCGCCAGCGTCCGGAGCACTCCAGCCTGCAGATCTATCTGCGACTGATGGCCTATGTGCGGCCCTATGTTCCCGTATTTCTGCTCTCCGTGCTGGGTCTGTGGCTGTTCGGCATCATGGAGATCGCCTTTATCGATGTGTTCGGCTATCTGGTGAATGTGCTGACCCAGGTGACCGGGGAGGCCGTCGACACCGGCGGTCTCGGCGTGAAGCTGGTGGATTCGGGGGTAACGGCCCGGATCGCCGCCTATCTGGTGGAGGGCGACGATGTGCTGGCGCAGGCGCGTGTCGTGTTGCCGGTGATGCTGGTGACGATCGCGGTGATCCGGGGCATCGGGTTTCTGGTCGGCAACTACGGCATGAGCTATGTCGCCCAGTCGGTGGTCCACACCCTGCGCACCCAGGTTTTCGACAAATACACCCGCATGCCGAGCGCTTACTTCGATGGCAACATGTCGGGCCATATCGTCGCCCAGCTCACCTATCATGTGTTTCAGGTCATGGGCGCCACCACGAGCGCGCTCAAGGTGATTATCCGGGAAGGCTTTCTCACCGTCGTTCTGCTGGTCTACCTGGTTCACCTGAACTGGCGTCTCGCCCTGGTCTTTCTCACCCTGATGCCGGTGGTGGCGCTCATCATCAGCGTCGTCAGTGCGCGGTTTCGCCGCCTCGGCAAGAAAATGCAGGCCGCCATGGGCAGTGTGGCCCAGGTCGCCAACGAGGCGGTCAACGGCCAGCGCGAGATGCATCTCTATGGCGGCAAGGACTACGAGCGTGCGCGTCTGGCGCGGGCGAGCGATGCCAATCGTCGCCAGAGTCTCAAGCTGGAGCTCACCGAAGGGCTGTCGACGCCGGTGGTGCAACTCCTGCTCGCCGGCATCATGGGCATGCTGATGTGGCTGGTACTGACCCCCACCATGCTGGCGGACATGACCGTGGGCGGCTTCACGAAGTTTCTGTTCACGGCGGGCATGCTCGCCAAGCCGGTGCGCCAGCTCACTCAGGTCAACAGCGTCATCCAGCGTGGGGTGGCCGCCGCGGATACCCTGTTCCAGACCCTGGACGAGGTGGAGGAGCCCGACGCCGGCACCCATGAGGCGGAGCGCGTCAGTGGCGCGCTGGTGTTCGATCAGGTGACTTTCGCGTATCGGGAAGGGGCGGTGCCGGTCCTGCACGAGATTTCCTTCCGGGTGGCACCCGGCGAAACCATCGCCCTGGTGGGGTCCTCCGGCAGCGGCAAGACCACCCTGGTGAGCCTCATTCCCCGTTTCTACAACCAGCAGCATGGCCGCATCCTGCTCGACGACCGGGAGATCAGCGACTACCGGCTCGCCAGCCTGCGCCGGCAGATCGCTTTTGTCAGTCAGCATGTGGTCCTGTTCAACGATACCGTCTACAACAACATCGCCTATGGCGAACTGGCCGGCCACACGCCGGAACAGGTGCGCGAGGCCGCGCGCCAGGCGCGTGCGCTGGAGTTCATCGAAGCGCTGCCGCAGGGTTTTCAGACACCGATCGGCGACGACGGTGTGTTGTTGTCCGGTGGTCAGCGCCAGCGCCTCGCCATCGCCCGGGCACTGCTCAAGGATGCCCCCATCTTGATTCTGGACGAGGCCACTTCGGCGCTGGATTCGGAATCGGAGCGTCACATTCAGGCGGCGCTGGATGTGGCCATGCGTGGCCGCACCACTTTCGTCATCGCGCATCGCTTGAGCACGGTGGAAAAGGCCGACCGCATCCTGGTGCTGGAAGCCGGGCGGATTCTGGAGGAAGGCAGCCACGCGCAATTGCTCGCCGCTGGCGGTCGCTACGCAACTCTGTATCACCAGCAGTTCGAACCGCAGGTGCGGGCCGCGTCGTGAGCGCGCTGGAGCGCGCCTGGTACCGGCCGGGCGGCTGGGGACTGGTGCTGGTGCCGATCGCTTGGTTGTTCACCCGGGTTGCGCGCTGGCGGCGGCGATGGTTGCAGCGGGGCTACCAGGGGACGCGCTTTGCGGCGCCGGTGGTGGTGATCGGCAACATCAGTGTCGGCGGTACCGGCAAGACGCCGCTGTTGATCGCGCTCGCGGAACGGTTGCACGCGCGCGGCCGTCGCCCCGGCATCGTCAGCCGTGGCTACGGCGGCGCGGTCGGTCGGGAGCCCCTGCTGGTCACCCCGGCCCATGGTGCCGACGAAGTGGGTGACGAGCCCTGCCTGCTGGCGCGCGCCACCGGCTGTCCGGTGGTGGTGTGCCGGGATCGCCGCGCGGCGGTACTCTGGCTGCTGGCGAATTGTGACTGCGATCTGGTGCTCTCCGACGACGGTCTCCAGCATTACCGGCTGCATCGCGACGTCGAGATCGCCGTGGTGGACGGTGCCCGCGGTCTCGGCAATGGCCGCTGTCTGCCGGCGGGTCCGTTGCGGGAGCCGTCTTCGCGGCTCGACGAAGTGGATATGGTAGTGGTCAACGGCGGTGACTATCGGCCGCAGCGGGCCTGTTACCCGATGCAGCTGCGCCCGCTGGGCTTCCGCCATCTCGTCTCCGGGCGTCGGTTGAGCCTGGACGCTTTTCTCGGCGAACAGCGCAAAGATGCGGGCGGGGCTCCGCGGGTGCATGGGGTAGCGGGAATCGGCAATCCCGAGCGGCTGCGCGCCACGCTGGAAGCGCTGGGATGCGCCGTCGACCTGCACCCCCGGCCGGACCATCATGTTTTCTGCGCGGCGGATCTGCGGTTTCCCGACGCGCTGCCGGTGGTGATCACCGCCAAGGACGCGGTGAAGTGCGAGGCCATCGCCAACGCCCAGACCTGGGTGCTGGATGTGGTCGCGGAACTCACCGATCCCGGCTGGGACCAACTGCTCGATTTGATTGATAATTCAATTTAAATAACCGGTTTAATACGATGAAAAAATTATGTTTTATTGTGTGATCCCGGCCCGCTTCGGTTCCTCTCGACTGCCGGGAAAACCCTTGCTCGATATTGCCGGCAAGCCCATGGTGGAGTGGGTACGGCAGGCCGCGCTGGCGAGCACCGCCGCCCGCGTCATCGTTGCGACGGATCATGAGGATATCCATCACCGGGTGTCGGCAGCTGGCGGCGTCGCTCTCATGACCGCGGCCGATCACGCCTCGGGCACCGACCGCCTGGCCGAGGTAGCGCGGCTGTGCGGCTGGCGTGACGATGACATCGTGGTCAATGTGCAGGGCGACGAACCGCTGATTCCACCCTTGGTAATCAATCAGGTAGCAGCCAATCTGCAAGGGAATCCTGACTGTGGCGTCGCGACCCTGTGCGAGTCCATCGTGGACCAACATGTGTTGACCGACCCCAATGCGGTCAAGGTGGTGTGCGCGGCCGAGCGTGCGCTCTACTTCAGCCGTGCCCCCATCCCCTGGGCGCGGGATCGGGTGCTGCGCGGCGAAGGGGGCATCGACCCGCGCTGCCCGCCGCTGCGCCATATCGGCCTTTATGCCTACCGGGTAGCGGCATTGCACGCCTTCACGCGCTGGTCGGTGGCGCCGTTGGAGGTCGTTGAAGCCCTGGAACAACTGCGTTTTCTGGCTCAGGGTGTCGCCATCCATGTGGCGGAGGCGCTGGTGCCGGTACCTGGTGGTGTGGATACGCCGGCCGACCTCGAACGGGTACGTGCGTTGCTCGGGCAGGGTGCATGATCGTCCCGGGACCCATCGGCGTGCTGTTCGTGTGCCTCGGCAACATCTGCCGCTCGCCCACCGCGCACGGCGTGTTCGCGCAACGGGTGGAGCGCGCTGGGCTCGCCGGCGCGATCCGGGTGGATTCCGCCGGAACCGGCGACTGGCACCTCGGCCTGCCACCGGATCCCCGCACCCAGCGGGCCGCGCGCGAGCGCGGCTACGATCTGGAACACTTGCGCGCGCGCCAGGTGACGCCGGCGGATTTCCGGAATTTCAGCTACATCCTGGCCATGGATAACACCAATCTGCGCAATCTGGAGCGCCAGCGTCCGAACTGGTATCGCGGCGAGCTCGATCTGTTTCTGCGTGCCGGTGGCTACCAGGGTGCGCTCGAGGTGCCGGATCCCTATGCCGGTGATACCCGCGATTTCGAGCGGGTGCTGGACCTGGCGGAAGTGGCGGCCGACGGTCTGCTGGCGGCAATTCGCACGCGGCATCGGCTGGCATAGCCATGCAAATTCAGCGCGATGTCGAACTGCGGCCCCATAACAGTCTGGCACTGGCCGCCCGGGCCGCGTATTTCGCCCGCGTCGAGAATGTCGCCGAGGCGCGCGCCGCCCTGGACTTCGCCCGCGACCAACGCCTGCGGGTGACGGTGCTGGGGGGCGGCAGCAATGTGGTGCTCGCCGGCGATCTGCCAGGGCTCACGGTGCAGGTGGGTATTCAAGGCCGCGCGCTGGTCGCCGAGCGCGGGGATGCGATTCACCTGGAGGTCGGCGCCGGCGAGGATTGGCACCAGACGGTCGACTACTGCCTCGCGCGCGGCTGGTACGGTCTGGAAAATCTGGCGCTGATTCCGGGCACCGTGGGCGCGGCGCCCATTCAGAACATCGGCGCCTACGGCGTGGAGCTGGAGAGCCGGTTCGTCGCACTGGAAGCCATCGCCATTGCAACGGGCAAAACCCGACGTTTTTCCCGCGCCGACTGCGGTTTCGGTTATCGCGACAGCCTCTTCAAGGGCGCTGGCCGCGACGCCTGGCTGATCACCTCGGTGACCCTCGCCTTGAGTCGCCGGGCCGCACCGGTGCTGACCTATCCCGCCCTGCGTGCGGTGCTTGCCAGGGTGCCGGCCGAGGAGATCACGCCGGAGCGGATGGCTGCCGCGGTCGTAGCCTTGCGCCGCGCGCGGCTGCCCGACCCGGCGCGAGTGCCCAATGCCGGCAGTTTCTTCAAGAATCCGGTGGTGGATGCGGAGCAGGCGCGCCGGTTGGTGGCCCGCTTTCCAGACTTGGTGACCTTCCCGGCCGCGGACGGCGGCGTCAAACTGGCGGCGGCCTGGCTCATCGAGTGCGCCGGCTGGAAGGGCGTCGAGCGGGCGGGAGTCGGTGTGCATGATCAGCAGGCCCTGGTGTTGGTGAATCGTGGCGGCGGCGCCGCCGCGCTGCTGGCGTTGGCGCGGGATATCCGCGCTGACGTGGTGGATCGTTTCGGCGTCGAGCTGGAACCCGAGCCCCGGGTGCTGGGCGTGGACTGGCCGGGCCATGACGACCGCGCCGCTGCCGTTTGACGCCGTCCAGCAGCTGCGGCTGCCGGAGGCGGAGCTGACCCATTGGCCGCAGTTTCTGTCCCTGTCCGCAGCCGGGGAACTATTTCAGGAGTTGGAGAGCTCGGCGCCCTGGGAACAGAGCCAGATCCGTATCGCCGGGCGGTACCTGCCGATCCCGCGCCTCAATGTCTGGTATGGCGATCCCGGCGCCAATTACGGCTACTCGGGCGCTCGCCTCACGAGCCATCCCTGGACGCCGGCGCTCGCCGCGCTGCGCGGCCGGGTCGAGGCGATCACCGGTCACCGCTTCAACAGCGCGCTGCTCAACTGCTACCGCTCGGGGCAGGACAGCGTCGACTGGCACAGCGACGACGAAGCCGTGCTGGGGCCGGAGCCGGTGATCGCCACCCTCAGTCTCGGGGTCGCGCGCCGTTTCGAGCTGCGTCACCGCAGTCAGCCCGGACTGCGCCGACAACTCGTCCTCGCGGACGGTTCGTTATTGCTGATGGCCGGCCCCATGCAGCGGCACTGGCGGCATCGCGTACCCAAAGAACCCGCGGTTGAGGGCCCGCGCGTCAGCATTACCTTGCGTCTCGTGCAGAGCATCCGTGAGTGGGCCGCGCTGCGGAGCATGGCCGGCGACCCCGGGGGATGCTAGGCTACCGGCGATGAACGTCCATGCCAAACTTGGCCACACACCGCTCAGGATCCTCGTCATCGATGATCACGATGTGGTGCGCATGGGGATTTGCAGCCTGATCGAGTCCACGCCGGGGGTGGAGGTGATCGGCCAGGGCTCGAGTGGCGAGCAGGCGCTTGCCCTGACGCGCGACCTGAATCCCGACATCGTGTTCATGGACATCCGCATGCCGGGTATCGGTGGGCTGGAAGCCACGCGGCGGTTGATGCTGGCCAATCCCGGACTCAAGGTGATTGTCGTCAGCGTATTCGCCGATGACACCTATCCCGCCCAATTGCTCAAGGCCGGGGCGGCCGGCTATATCACCAAGCAGGCGGACCGCGAGGAAATCCAGCGCGCGCTGCAAACCGTGATCGAAGATGGCATCTACGTCAGCCCGGCAATTGCCCAGCTCATGGTGGTCAAGGGACTCAGGCCGGATCAGCAGGGTTCGCCGCTGGCGACACTGTCCCGCCGCGAGTTGCAGATCGCCCAGATGATCGGCAGCGGGCACCGCGCCAATGAAGTTGCCGCTGTGCTCAACATCAGCCCGAAAACCATCAACACCTACAAATACCGGATCTACGAAAAGCTGGGTGTCGGTAACGATGTCGAGCTCGCGCTGGCGACGGTGAAGTACGGTCTCATCGACCCCAACGACGTACTCTGAGCCACCGCTGCGACGGCGGCCGTGCGGCCGGGGTCGCGCCCATTCTGCTGGTCCATTGCCGCAAGTCGCCATGAGTTTCGACGCCAAACGCTTCCTGCAAAGCCTCACCGACCGCCCGGGCGTCTATCAGATGCTCGGTGGCGAGGGCGCGGTGCTCTATGTCGGCAAGGCCAAGAATCTGCGCAAGCGGGTGGCGAGCTATTTTCGCGCCAAGGGTCTGGCACCCAAGACGGCGGCACTGGTACAGAAAATCGCCAGCGTCGAGGTGACGGTTACCCAGTCGGAGCTTGAAGCGCTGATTCTCGAACAGAATCTGATCAAGCAATACCGGCCGCCGTTCAATATCCTGTTTCGCGACGACAAATCCTATCCCTATCTGTTTCTGTCGGATCGCGATACGTTTCCGCGCCTTGCCATGCACCGCGGTGTCAAGCGCGCCCAGGGCAGTTATTTTGGTCCCTATCCGAATGCGCTTGCCGTGCGCGAGACACTGACGTTTCTGAAAAAGACATTCCGTGTCCGCCAGTGCGAGGACAGTGTCTTCAGGCATCGTTCGCGCCCCTGTCTGCAGTATCAGATCGGTCGTTGCACGGCGCCCTGTGTCGCCTATATCACTGCGGACGATTACGCTCGCGATGTGCATCACACCCGACTTTTTCTCGAAGGCAAAAGTCACGAATTGATGCGGGAGCTGGAACGCGCGATGGAACGGGCGGCCGAGCGTCTGGAGTTTGAGCAGGCGGCGGCGCTGCGCGACCAGATCGCGGCGCTGCGGCGGATCCAGGCCGAGCAGGTGATAGAAGCCGGCAGCGGCGATATCGATGTGATCGGCGTCGCCAGCGGTGCCGAGCGCGCCTGCGTCCATGTGCTTTACATCCGCCGCGGCCGCATGCTGGGCAGCCGCAGTTTCTATCCGGCTGTGCCACCGGAGAGCGCACCGGGCGAGGTGCTGGCCGAATTCATTTCCCATCATTATCTGGAGAGCGGTGTTGCCGTGGACATCCCCCGGGAACTGCTGATCGCCGTCGCCATCGAGGAGCGGGACTTGCTGGAAGCGGCACTGGCCGAGGCGGCGGGGCGCAGCGTGGCGATCAAGGCCAGCATTCGTGGCACGCGCGTCCGCTGGGTCGAAACCGCCCAGCGTACCGCCGAGCAGAATCTGGCGGGGCACCTTGCCGCGTCCCGCAATACCCGGCAACGGCTGGAAGCGCTCGCCGCCGTGCTGGAACTGCCCGAGCCGCCGCAGCGGCTCGAATGCTTCGATATCAGCCATTCCAGCGGCGAGGCGACGGTAGCCTCCTGTGTGGTGTTCAACGGCGAAGGGCCGCTCAAGTCGCAATATCGACGCTTCAATATCGATGGCGTCGCGCCGGGAGACGATTACGCCGCCATGGAGCAGGCGCTGATACGGCGCTACAAGCGGTTGCAGCAGGGCGAGGGCGCGCTCCCCGACGTGTTGTTCGTGGACGGTGGCCGCGGTCAGTTGGCGGTGGCGGAACGGGTGCTCGCCGAGCTGGGCGTGGTGGGCGTGCTCGCCGTGGGTGTCGCCAAGGGGACGGCGCGCAAGCCGGGTCTCGAAACGCTGCTCATCAGCGTCGGCGGCACTGCGCGTGAGGTCGTGGCGGATCCCCGCAGCCTGTTGCTGATCCAGCAGATTCGCGACGAAGCCCACCGGTTTGCGATCACGGGACATCGCGGTCGCCGCGAGCGCCGCCGCCGCGCCTCGACGCTGGAGGGTATCCCGGGCGTGGGGCCCAAGCGGCGGCGGGAATTGCTCCGTCATTTCGGTGGACTCGGCTCGGTGGCGCAGGCCAGCGTCGCGGACCTTGTGAAGGTACCCGGAATCGATCGCAAGGTCGCCGAGGCTATTTACAGCACCCTCCACAGCGGCTAGCTTGGCCGTGCCGTTACCGGGAGTCGTCATGATCAATCTGCCCACCTCACTGACCCTGCTGCGGGTGGGGCTGATTCCACTGCTGGTGGTGGTCTTTTACTTGCCCTGGAACTGGCGCTATGTGGCGGCGGCCGGGATTTTTGCCCTGGCCGGCTTCACCGACTGGGCGGACGGATATCTGGCGCGCCGCCTGGGTCAGGAGACCCGTTTCGGCGCTTTTCTGGATCCCGTGGCGGACAAGCTGATCGTGGTGGTCGCGCTGGTGGTGCTGCTACAGCGCCAGGCGACGCCGGAGTTTGCCCTGCCCACCATGATCATCATCGGACGCGAGCTGGTGATCTCGGCGTTGCGGGAATGGATGGCGGAACTGGGTCAGCGCGCCAGGGTGGCCGTGTCCGGCATCGGCAAGGTCAAAACCACATTGCAGATGGTGGCAATCACGGCCCTGCTGGTGTTCGATCGGGACGGTTCCTTTCCTGTGTTCAATCAGGTTGCGCTCGGGCTGCTGTATGGCGCCGCGCTGCTGACCCTGTGGTCCATGGCCATCTACTTGCGTGCCGCCTGGCCGGAGATGTTGCGGGCGGAGCCCGTTCCCCAGGCGGAACCCCCAACGGATCTCCGGCGCTGACCGACATGGCGGCAGGGGACGCACGTCGCTGGCGAAGGCCCATTTTTTCGATAACTGTATACTTGTACAGTTATCCGGTTTGGCATAAGCTGGCTCCAAGCCAGTGGTGGCAATGACAGACAGAGACAGACAGAGGTAGCGCGATGGATCCGAACAAGGAAAAGGCATTGCAGGCGGCCTTGAGCCAGATCGACAAGCAGTTTGGCAAGGGCACGGTGATGCGGATGGGTGACAAGGAGCATGTCGCAATTCCGAGCATTTCAACGGGCTCGCTCGGGCTCGATATTGCACTTGGGGTAGGCGGCCTGCCACGGGGTCGGGTGGTCGAGATCTACGGTCCCGAATCCTCGGGCAAGACCACGCTGACCCTGTCGGTCATCGCCCAGGCGCAGAAGCTGGGCGGCACCTGCGCCTTTATCGACGCCGAGCACGCGCTGGATCCCATCTATGCGGAGAAACTCGGGGTCAATATCGACGACCTGATCCTGTCCCAGCCCGATACCGGCGAGCAGGCACTGGAAGTTACCGACATGCTGGTGCGTTCCGGTGCCATCGATGTGCTGGTCGTGGATTCGGTGGCGGCGCTGGTGCCCCGCGCCGAGATCGAGGGCGAGATGGGCGACCATCATGTGGGCTTGCAGGCGCGGCTGATGTCGCAGGCACTGCGCAAACTCACCGGCAACATCAAGAATTCCAACTGTCTGGTGATCTTCATCAACCAGATCCGGATGAAAATCGGTGTCATGTTCGGCAACCCCGAGACTACCACCGGGGGCAACGCGCTCAAGTTCTACGCTTCGGTGCGTCTCGATATCCGCCGCATCGGCGCGGTCAAGGAGGGCGAGGAGGTCGTCGGCAGCGAGACCCGCGTCAAGGTGGTCAAGAACAAGGTGTCGCCGCCGTTCCGGCAGGCCGAGTTCCAGATTCTCTATGGCTCCGGCATCAACCGCATGGGCGAGATCATCGACCTGGGCGTCAAGTGCGGTCTGGTCGAAAAATCCGGCGCCTGGTACGCCTATCGCGGCGACAAGATCGGGCAAGGCAAGAGCAACGCCTGCGACTACCTCCGGGAACATCCCGAGATTGCGACGGAGATCGATACCCAGCTGCGCGCCAAGTTGCTCGGTGGCGATTCCGCCGCCATCCCCGAAACCGCTGCGGCGGCGGATGCGGAGTTTGAATAAGTCAGGCGAATAAGTCAGGTATGGGGAACGCAGCTGCCGGAGGCAGATCATGAATGGGGGCGGCGACCTGCGCGGTACCGCGGATGTCGCCGGTGCGGCCCCGATCGATCCGGCGCGGGCAATGCGGGCAGCGGCGATCCGGCAGCTGGCGCGGCGCGAGCACAGCCGCGTCGAATTGCTCCGCAAGCTGTCCGTCGACTTTGCCACAGAACCCGTGCTGATCGCGCGGGTGCTGGATCAGCTGGTCGCGGAAGGTTTGCAGAGCGATGCCCGCTTTGCCGAAGCCCTGGTCGCGAGCCGGATTCGCCGTGGTCAGGGACCGCAGCGTATCCGCAGAGAGCTGGCCGAGCGCGGTGTCGATGCAGAGCTTGTCGAGTGCGCACTGACCGCGGCAGAGGTGGACTGGTGCGCCCTCGCGCTGTCGGTCAGCACCCAGAAATTCGGTCCCAAGTCGGCGCAGGATTGGCCGGAGCGGGCGCGCCGGGCGCGTTTCCTCCAGTATCGCGGTTTCGGTGCCGACGAAATTCAGGCGATCCTGGCGGGACGGGCCGGCGCCGACGACATGGATACCTTGTGAGAAGCCCCCCGTGAATCGCTACCGGTCGCTGCTGTGTCGCGCGTTCGCCGGGATTCTGCTGGCCGCTCCAGTCGCCAGAGCTGACGACGGCCTGGAATTCCAGGGCATCTGGCGCCAGGGCGGCATGGTCATCGGCCGGGTGGCGCCGACGGCCAGGGTGACCTTTGATCGCAAGTCGGTGCCGGTGGCGCCGGACGGGCACTTCGTGGTGGGTCTGGGGCGCGACGCCCCGGCGACCATGACCCTGGTCGTGACCGATCCCATGGGGCCGCGCCATTACCGCTTCGATGTCGAACGCCGCAGCTACCAGGTACAGCGGGTGGACGGCGTGCCGGAGAGCACGGTCACTCCGCCCCCGGAAGTCATGGATCGCATCCGGCGCGAGCAGGAAATGGTGGACCGCGCGCGGGCGGTGAATTCCCCCCGGCGCGATTTTCTGGCCGGTTTCAGCCGCCCCCTGGATGGCCCCATCACGGGTGTGTACGGCAGTCTGCGCGTCTACAACGGGGTGCCCAAGAACCCCCACTTCGGTCTGGATATCGCCGCGCCGACTGGCACCCTGGTGCGGGCGCCGGCGCCCGGGATAGTGCGCCTCGCCCAGCCGGACCTGTATTTTTCGGGCGGAACCCTGATCGTCGATCACGGCCAGGGGCTGACTTCCTCCTTCATTCACCTGAGCGCGATCCTGGTGAAGGAAGGCGATGATCTGGCGCGCGGCGACCCGATCGCCCGTGTCGGCGCCACCGGGCGCGCGACCGGGCCGCATCTGGACTGGCGCATGAACTGGTTCGATGTCCGCCTTGACCCCGCGCTGGTACTACAGTATTTCCCTCCCATTGCGGCGGAGCACACCGCGCTGCGCCTGCGGCCATAGAGCGTGCGCATACTTTGCCGTAGAATCCCGCCGCATTAGTGCGGCATTTCTGGCGGTGTGCAATCACCGATGATGCCCGACTTCTGACAGGAATCCCGTGAACAAACAGTTGCTGAGTATCCTCGTCTGCCCGGTGACCAAGGCGCCGCTCGAATACGATGCTGAGCACCAGGAATTGATTTGCCGGGCGAGCGGCCTCGCCTATCCGATTCGGGACGGCATCCCGGTGATGTTGGAGCGCGAAGCGCGCGTACTCTCGGCGGAAGAGCGGGTACCACGGGCGTCGGCCGGGCATCCCTGATCGCGACCGTCACGGCAGTTTTTCCACGACCTATCAAAAAGTGCCGGAGAGGAAACCATGGCTGACAGTATTTTTACGCGCATCATCAATCGCGAGTTGCCGTCCGAGATCCTCTACGAGGACGAGCATTGTATTGCCATCAAGGACATCGCTCCCAAGGCGCCCGTCCATCTGTTGATCATCCCGCGCAAACCGATTCCCAAACTCTGCGACGCTTCCGGAGAGGATCTGGCGCTGCTTGGGCACCTGATGCTGGCGGCCAGCGCGGTGGCCCGTCAGGTCGGCGTCGAGGAGGCCTTCCGGGTGATCGTCAATAACGGCGCCGGAGCCGGACAGACGGTTTTTCATCTGCATCTGCATCTGCTGGCCGGCAAACAGTTTTCAGAATCCCAGCTGGGATTCTGAACGAACTTTCTCGCGTTTTATCGACCCACGGAGTCCATTTTGAAGAGCGCTGACATACGCCAGGCGTTTCTGGAATTCTTTGCGAACAAGGATCATACGGTGGTGCCCAGCAGCAGCCTGGTGCCGGACAATGATCCCACGCTGCTGTTCACCAATGCCGGCATGGTGCAATTCAAGGATGTTTTTCTGGGCGTCGATCAGCGTCCCTACCGGCGTGCCGCATCGTCGCAGCGCTGTGTGCGGGCCGGCGGCAAACACAACGATCTGGAAAACGTCGGGTTTACCGCACGGCACCACACCTTCTTCGAAATGCTGGGCAATTTCAGCTTTGGGGACTATTTCAAGCGTGAAGCCATCGCCTATGCCTGGGAGTTCCTCACCGTGCGCCTCGGGCTGCCGGCGGAACGGCTGTGGGTCACGGTGCATATCTCCGACGACGAGGCGGCGGACATCTGGCTGCGCGAGATCGGGGTCAGCTCCGCGCGCTTCTCGCGCCTCGACGAAGACAACTTCTGGCAGATGGGCGACACCGGCCCCTGCGGTCCCTGTTCCGAAATTTTCTACGACCACGGCCCCGAAGTGCCCGGTGGTCCTCCGGGCAGCGCAGGCGGCGATCTCGACCGCTATATCGAAATCTGGAATCTGGTGTTCATGCAGTACGAGCGCGATGCCCAGGGCAAGCTGCGACCGCTGCCGAAACCTTCGATCGACACCGGCATGGGACTCGAGCGCATCGCCGCGGTGATGCAGGGCGTGCATACCAATTACGAGATCGATCTGTTCGCCAACCTGATCCGTGCGGCGGCGACGGTAACCGGCGCGACCGATCTGGCCGACAGTTCACTGCGTGTGATTGCCGACCACATCCGTTCCTGCGCGTTTCTGATCACCGACGGCGTGCTGCCCAGCAACGAAGGTCGGGGCTATGTGCTGCGGCGCATCATTCGCCGCGCGCTGCGCCACGGGAACAAGCTGGGCGCGACCGAACCTTTCTTTTACCGACTGGTGGCGCCGCTTGCCGCCGAGATGGGTGCGGCCTATCCCGAGCTTGCCGCGGCCACCGAGCGGGTGGCGCTCGTACTGAAGTCTGAAGAGGAGCAGTTTGCCCGCACCCTGGATACCGGTCTGGGAGTGCTCGAAGCGGCGCTGGCCGACCTGTCGGGGCAGGAGATTCCCGGAGCCTTGGTATTTTCGCTCTACGATACCTATGGTTTTCCCGTCGATCTGACCAACGATATCGCCCGCGAGCGAGGCTATACGCTGGACATGCCGGGCTATGAGCAGGCGATGGCCGAACAGCGCCAGCGGGCGCGTCAGGCCAGCCGCTTTCACGTGGATTACACCGCCACGCCCGATATCGAAGGCGCCACCGCGTTCATCGGTTACCAACAGCTCACCGGCGAAAGCCGGGTCGTCGCCCTGTTTCGTGGTGCCGAAGCGATAGCGGAGCTGGTTGCCGGAGAGGAGGGCATCGCCGTATTGGACTCCACGCCGTTTTACGGCGAGAGCGGCGGTCAGGTGGGCGATCGGGGCGAGCTGGTGAGTGGGCGCGGCCGCTTCGCCATCCGCGATTGCCGCAAGCAGGGCGAGAACTGTCTTCACATCGGCGCGGTCGCGGAAGGCGCGGTCGCGGTGGGGGACCTGTTGACCGCGCGCGTGGATCCGGCGACGCGCGATGCTACCGCGCGCCATCACTCGGCCACCCATCTGTTGCATGCGGCGCTGCGTGAGGTCTTGGGCGAGCATGTGACGCAAAAGGGCTCGCTGGTGGATGCGGAGCGGGCGCGCTTCGATTTCTCCCATCCCCAGGCGCTCGACCGCGATCAGATTCTTGCCATCGAACGCCGGGTGAATCGCGAAATTCTGGCCAACACCGAGGTGCAGACCCGGCTGATGACCATGGACGTCGCTCGCAGCCAGGGCGCCATGGCGCTGTTCGGCGAAAAATATGGCGACGAGGTCAGGGTGCTCACCATGGGCGATGGCTTCTCGCGGGAGTTGTGCGGCGGTACCCATGTCGCGCGCACCGGCGACATCGGCCTGTTCAAGATCGTCACCGAATCCGGTATTGCCTCCGGCGTGCGCCGCATCGAAGCCATCGCCGGCACCGTCGCCCTGGCCTATGTCGAGGAACTGGAAACGCGACTTGCGCGCGCCGCGTCCGTGCTGAAAACCAGTGCGCCGACCCTCGTCGACAAGGCCGCGCAGCTGGTCGAGCAGAATCGGCAGTTGGCCCGCGAGCTGGATGCGCTCAAGGTGCGGCTGGCGGGTGCCAGTGGCGGCGATCCTCTGGCGGAAGTGTGTCAGGTGGCCGGCGTATCGGTGTTGGCGCGGCGTATCGAGGGCGGCGACGCGCGCAGCCTGCGCGACATCGTCGATCAGATGAAATCACGGCTCGGCAGCGGCGTGGTGCTGCTGGCGGCGGAGGAAGACGGAAAAGTCGTGCTGGTGGCCGGCGTGACCAAGGATCTGACCGGACGCATCAAGGCTGGTGACCTCATGCAGCATGTGGCGGCTCAGGTCGGCGGCAAGGGCGGCGGCCGCCCCGATCTCGCCCAGGGCGGCGGACCGGATGTCGGCGCCCTCGCGGCCGCGCTGGACTCCGTTCCGGGATGGATCGAACAGCGTATCGGCGCGTGATCTACTTCCGTACCTATTCTGTTTCGCCGGCGTTGGTGATAGATTCCCGCGCCGCTTCCGGGGAAGGCCCCATCAGAAGACAGCCATGAGTCTTATCGTTCAGAAATACGGCGGCACTTCCGTCGGCACGATCGAGCGCATCCGCGCCGTGGCCCACAAGGTCGCGGCGGCGCGCGCGCGTGGCGAGGATCTCGTGGTCGTGGTCTCGGCCATGAGCGGCGAGACCAATCGGCTGATTGCGCTGGCTCACGAAATCTCCGAAATGCCGTCACCCCGTGAACTCGATGTGCTGGTCTCCACCGGCGAGCAGGTGACGATCGCGCTGCTGGCCATGGCGCTCGAAGAGCTGGGCTGTGATGCTCGCTCCTACACCGGCAGCCAGATCCGCATCCTCACCGACAGCGCCCACACCAAGGCGCGGATCGAGGCGATCGACGTGGAGCGGATGCGCGCCGATCTCGCCGCCGGGCGCATGGTGGTGGTGGCCGGATTTCAGGGCGTCGATGGCGAGGGCAATATCACCACCCTGGGTCGTGGCGGTTCGGACACCACTGGCGTTGCGCTTGCCGCTGCCCTGAAGGCGGACGAATGCCAGATTTACACGGATGTGGATGGTGTCTACACCACCGACCCGCGGGTGGTGAGCAGTGCGCGCCGGTTGGATCGCATCACCTTCGAAGAAATGCTGGAAATGGCCAGCCAAGGCTCCAAGGTGCTGCAGATTCGCGCGGTGGAGTTCGCCGGCAAATACCAGGTGCCGCTGCGCGTGCTGTCGAGCTTTACCGAAGGGCCGGGTACCCTGATCACCCTAGACGACGAGGACGATATGGAAAAACCCCTGGTATCCGGCATCGCCTTCAATCGCGACGAAGCCAAACTCACCGTATCGGGAGTGCCGGATGTACCCGGCGTCGCTTACCGGATTCTGGGGCCGATCAGTGAGGCCAATATCGAAGTCGATGTGATTGTCCAGAATGTGGCGCAGGACGGCACGACCTCGCTGACGTTCACGGTTCACCGCAACGAAATGAAAAAGGCGCAACGCATTCTGGAGCGTTTGCAGGAGAGCCTCGGGGCGACTTCGATTACCACGGATGACCGCATTGCCAAGCTGTCGCTGGTGGGTGTCGGCATGCGTTCCCATGCGGGGGTGGCGGCGCGCATGTTCCGGGCGCTCGCCGAGCACAATATCAACATCCAGATGATCAGCACCTCCGAGATCAAGATCACGGTGGTGGTGGACGAGAAATATCTCGAGCTCGGGGTACGGGCCCTGCACACGGAATTCGAGCTCGACGCGGTGGTTTGATCAGGGCCGCAGCGGTTTGCGGTCATCTCCTCCCGGTAGCTGCGGTGGATCGCGGACGCTGCCGGGCGCTGCCAAAGCCGGAATATTAGCTTTTGGGAAACTTTCCAGGGCCTCTGTTAGACTAAGGTTGTGTGACACAGCGAGCGGTGCGGCTGTGCCGCCGGGCACGATAATAACTAACGACGCAACGAAACGTCCTCAACATATTGTTTTGTGGACGTTTTTGTACTTGGCATCATGGAGAAATGGAGGCAGCAATGCTGATACTTACCCGAAGGGTCGGGGAGACCATCGTCATCGGAGATGACGTTACCGTCACCGTGTTGGGCGTGAAAGGCAACCAGGTTCGGCTGGGCGTCAATGCGCCACGCGACCTGCCGGTTCACAGGGAAGAAATCTACGAGCGCATTCAGCAGGAACATCAGGCGGCCGCGGGCAGCAACTAAATTCGCTGAGGCTCATTTGCTGCCGTTGTCACTTTGGCAGCACTGATCGCCGTGTTAACATCGCGGCCCGCTCGCCGGTCAGGGAGCGGGCCGCAATCTTGAGAACAACGCAATCTTGAGAACGGCACGCACCGTCCCGCAACCGGGAACCTGCGGGTATCCGGTGCCGGCGCTCTTTCGAGCTCCATGTCGAGTTCCTCGGGCCGGACTATGGTTGTGTGAATCGGTTGCGTGAATCAGTTTATGGTGAGGTGGCCGAGTGGCTGAAGGCGCTCCCCTGCTAAGGGAGTATACCTTTACCGGTATCGAGGGTTCGAATCCCTCCCTCACCGCCAAATAAAAAGCCCCCGTCAGGGGGTTTTTTATTTGGGAGGCAAAAGGGATGAGAGCCCGGGTTCGACTCGGAGCCCACGGAGTGGGCGGAGAGAGCGCCCGCAACGCGGGCGACCCGAAAGGGCGAGGGGCGAAGCCCGAGTAATCCCTCCCTCACCGCCAAATGAAAGCCCCGTCAGGGGGGGCATTTGAGAGGCAAATCGGAATCCGCGCAATTGAGAGAGCGCCCGCAACGCGGGCGATCCGCAGGACAAGGGGAAGTCCGTCCCCGTCCGGTTCGGGGCATCCCTGAAAGACCGGGTTCCGCTCAACCGGGCGCAGGAATATCTTCCCGCAGCAGTACACCTTCGGCATGCATTCGCGTCACTTCCTGTTCTGAAAGCCCCAGGTACTTCTGCAGAATCGCGCCGTTGTGCTCGCCCCGATAGGGCGTTTCCAGTTCCTCGATGCCGGGATGGTTCTTGAAGCGCAGCGGCATGCCGGGCATCTGGAAGGTGCCGGCGCCGCGCTGAGTGACCGTGCGCACTGTGCCGCGGGCCACCAGATGCGGGTGCGCCATGGCTTCGGGCACCGACAGCACCGGCGCCACCGGGATGCGGGCCGCCTCCAGCTTCTTGATCGAAGCGGCGTCGCTGTCCTGGCGCTGGAGCCAGTCCTCGATGATGGCGATCAGCTCGAAGCGGTTGCGGATGCGGTCGTTGATGTGTGCGAAGCGGGCGTCCTCCATCAGTTCCGGCATCTCGATGGCCTTGCAGAACGCCGGCCACTGCTGCGGGGTGGCGACGATCATGATGTAGCCGTCGCGGCCCTTGAAGGCGCCGGTGGGGCAGAGGATGCGCTGGTGCGAGCCGCTGCGGCGCGGTGCCACCTTGCCGTTACTGGCGCTGTAGACGCCCACCGACATCTCGTGACAGTGGAAATAGCTGTCGAGCAGAGTGATGTCCAGGTAGTCGCCGCCGCCACCCATGGCGCGGTTGAACAGCGCGCCGTTGATCGCCGCCAGGGCATGGGCGCCGGTCATGGTGTCGCCGAGCGCGGCGCCGGGCAGGCTGGGGCCTCGATCCTCTTCGCCGATCAGGCTGCTGATTCCGGCATAGGCCTGGCCGATGTAGTCGTAGCCGGGCAGGTCGGCGAGCGGGCCGCTCTGGCCGAAGGTGGAGATCGAGCACATGATGAGTTCGGGGTTGAGCTGGCTCGCCACCTCCCAGCCGCAGCCCAGTCGTGCGATGGCGCCCGGCGCGAAATTCTCGATCAACACATCCACCTGCTTGATCAGCTTGTGGAGGATCTCCCGTCCGCCCTCGGTCTTGGGATCCAGACAGAGGCTCTGCTTGCCGCGGTTCTGCTGCAGAAAATAGATGCTGCGCCCGCCCTTCAGATAGCCCAGATAGCGAACCTGGTCGCCGGTGGGTGCCAGTTCCACCTTGATGATCTCGGCGCCCATCTCCGCCATCATGCGGGTGCAGGACGGGCCCGCGACATGCTGGGTGAAATCCAGCACCTTGATGCCTTCCAGAATCTGCTTGCGTTTCACGATGTTTAACCCCTGGGTTTGAAATTATTGTGCGGGCATTGGCCCGGTTTGACCTGCAAGCTACTGTGCCGCTTGCGGCACGTCAATTGCGGTCTATTGCGGTGTTGGCGGCGCTCGCCTGCCCGCCGGCTTGGGTTATGATGGAGCACCCATTATTTTGACGCCGACAATTTGGCGTGCGGCCCCCGGCTGACCGGCCGGAACCGAGCCGCCGTCGGACCCATCGACAGGCAATCAGGAGCCCCCATGGATTTCGCTTTTTCCGACAAAGTCCGCGAACTGCAACTGCGCGTGCAGAACTTCATGGACACCCATGTCACGCCCAACGAGGAAGTTTATTACCAGCAGGTCGAGGCAGGTGGCCGCTGGTGTGTCCCGCCGATTCTCGACGAACTCAAGGCGAAGGCCAAACAGGAAGGGTTGTGGAACCTGTTTCTGCCGGAGAGCGAGCGCGGCGCCGGTCTGACCAACCTTGAATACGCGCCCCTGTGCGAAATCATGGGCAAGTCCAAATGGGCTTCCGAGGTGTTCAACTGCTCCGCGCCGGACACCGGCAACATGGAAACCATCGAACGCTACGGCACGCCGGAACACAAGGAAAAATGGTTGCAGCCCCTGCTCGAGGGCAAGTTCCGTTCCGCGTTCTGCATGACCGAACCCGCGGTGGCCTCGTCCGATGCCACCAACATCGAGACCAGCATCCGGCGCGATGGCGACCACTATGTGATCAACGGCCGCAAATGGTTTTCGTCGGGCGTGCATGATCCGCGCTGCAAAATCTGGATCCTGATGGGCAAGACCGATCCGACCGCCTCGCCGCACATGCAGCAGTCGATGATTCTGGTCGAGCCCGAGACGCCCGGCATCACCGTGGAGCGTTGGGTGCCGGTATTTGGCTACGACGACGCCCCTCACGGTCACGCCCAAGTGTTGTTCGAAAATGTGCGCGTGCCCGCATCCAATCTGCTGCTCGGTGAAGGACGCGGCTTCGAGATCGCCCAGGGCCGCCTGGGACCGGGTCGTATTCACCATTGCATGCGCGTCATCGGAGTAGCCGAGAAGGCACTGCAACTCATGTGCGAGCGTGCGCTCAACCGCGTCGCGTTCGGCAAGAAACTGTCCGAGCAGACCGTGTGGCTCGAACGCATCGCCGACGCCCGCATCAATATCGAGATGGCGCGGCTGTTGACCCTCAAGGCCGCCTACATGATGGATACCGTGGGCAACAAGGTGGCGAAGATGGAAATCGCCATGATCAAGGTGGCCGCGCCCAACCTTGCGCTCAAGATCATCGACGACGCCATTCAGGTGTTTGGCGGCGCGGGCGTGACCGAGGACGTGGGCTTGGCGCGGGCCTGGGCCCACACCCGTGTGCTGCGCATCGCCGATGGCCCGGACGAAGTCCACCGCAATCAGATCGCGCGGCTTGAACTGAAAAAATATCGGTAAACCGCAATCGGTATCTGGTTCGCAAGGCTCGCTTCGGCGGGCCTTTTTATTGGCCGTATTTTGGCGGGGTGGTTTTAGCGGTGGCGTTCAATTCTGACTGCGGGCAAGCTACCGCTTTGAAGCGGACGTTTGGCGTTCGGCGCGACGGGGCAGCCATCGGGAAAACGCCCGGAAAATGGGCTAAAAAATTCGCTAAAAATAAGGAGAACAAAAATGAAATTCGGCGCCTTCATGATGCCCAACAATCCGCCCGAACGCGGGATCGGTGCCGGGCATCGCCACAACCTCGACTACATCGGTTTTCTCGACCGCACCGGCTTTGACGAAGTCTGGATCGGCGAGCACTACACAACACCCTGGGAGCCCTGCCCGTCGCCCGATCTGCTGATTGCGCAGGCTATCGATCGCACCGAACGGATCACCTTCGCCAGTGGCGCGTTTTTGTTGCCCTATCACCATCCCGCTGAACTGGCGCAGCGCATCGCCTATCTCGATCACATGGCGCAGGGTCGCTTGATCGTCGGTGTTGGCGCGGGCGGCTTTCCGGGCGACTGGGCCATGTTCGATGTGGACGCGATGGCGGGGCAGAACCGCCGCATGATGGCCGAAGCCCTCGACATCATGGTGCGCTTCTGGACCAGCGACGGACCCTTCGAGCATCGCGGTGAATTCTGGACCGCGCGGCGACCGGCGGACGAACCACCGACCCGGTTTCACTTACAGCCCTACCAGAAACCCCATCCGCCGATCGCGATCACTGCCCTTAGCCCGGGATCCTCGTCACTGAAACTCGCCGGCGCTGGCGGTTACCTGCCCGCGTGCATTGGTCTTGGCGACGGCTATCTGCGCGACAACTGGCGCATCGTCGAGGACGCCGCTGAGGCGGCCGGCCGGACGGCCAAGCGTTCGGACTGGCGCCTAGGCCGCGATCTGTTCGTGGCCGAGACCGACCGCGAGGCGCGACGGCTGGCGCTCGACGGACCCATCGGGCGGGTCTGGCGGGAGTATCTGCTGCCGCTGTTCAAACAGTTCGGCATGACCGGCGTAATGAAGCACCAACCGGATGTCACGGATGCCGATGTCACCGTCGAATATCTCGCCGATCACAACTGGCTGGTGGGTTCACCGGCGACGGTGGCCGACAAGCTGGCGCGTTTGCAGCAGGATTCGGGTGGCTTTGGCTGTTTGTTGACCATGGCTTACGACCACCTCGATCACCTGACGGCCTGGCGGGAATCCAAGCAGGCGTTGATGACGGAAGTGGCGCCGCTCTTCAAATAAAGTGGCCCCGCTTTTCAAATTGAAGTGGTGCTGCTGAAATGAGGGCGTGCGGCGCGCGCCCTTCAGCCGCTGACTCCTCCCATCACCTTGTGGCCACCGGCGCGCCAGCGCAACATGCCGCCGGTGAGATTGGCGACGTGCTCAATACCGGCGCGTTGCAAAAGGACGGCAGCTTGCGCTTCCTATGACGGCTGGCGGATGTCTTGCTGTGCAGACAGGCACTTATCTATTCTCGCCATCATCGTGACGGATTTGCGACGTAAATCGCCGCCAATGCTGATGCGAGGTCGGGGTACGCGAAAGTGAAGCCCGCCGTCTGCAGCCGCTCAGGTAACACGCGCTGGCCGTTCAGCAGCAGCTCCTCCGCCATCTCACCCACCAGCACGCGGATCACCGGCGCCGGCACGCCTGCTCGAATGAACGTACGAAAATGCACCGCCAGCGCCGTGGCAAAGTCGCGCCCGGTCACTGGCCGGGGACTTGTAATATTGACAGGGCCCTGTAGGTCGTCCCGCTCCAGCAAAAACTGTATTGCACGGATGACATCCTGTCGGTGCACCCAGCTCAACCACTGGTGGCCGCTGCCCAGCCAGCTGGCGACACCGAAGCGAAAGGATTGCGCCATCTTTGTCAGTGCGCCGCCACCAGTGTCCAGTACGACACCCAGGCGCAACAGGCAGACCCGCACGCCGAACTGCTGCGCCTGCAGCGCCAGCGACTCCCAGTCACTACAGAGCCTTTGCGCAAAGCCGGGCGTGGTGGCAGACGATTCCGTCAAGCGCTCATCGCCGTGATGCCCGTAGTAACCGATGGCGCTGGCACTCAACAGGACTGCGGGCCGGTGCTGGAGACGCGCCAGCAGATCGAACACTTGGCGGGTAGTGTCCATGCGGCTGGCGAAGATCTCGCGTTTGTAGGCAGTGCTCCAGCGCCGGGCAGCCAGGGAGGCGCCGGCGAGGTTGATGACCGCATCGAACTGTTCGGTAGCTGCAATCTGATCAAGGGATCGGATAAACCGGCAGCGGGGTCGGTCGCGCTGCGTGGACCGGCTGAGGGTAGTCAATTCGCTGCCACTGGCCAGCAGCGCGTCAGTCAGCGCCGCACCGATGAACCCGGTGCCACCCGTCAGCAATACACGCATCACTTTCGTTTTCCGTCTCGGCCAATGTACGCCGGCGCGGCGCAATGAATCAAAATCCCGCAATCAATGGCCCAGCCCGGACGAATCGCACCCTGTTGACACAGGTCGTCCAACACCTGGATGAGCGTCTCAGCCGTTTCGCATGCGTTCGCGATAATCCCAGCTGAACAGCCGTACGGGTTCGATACTGATGAGAACTTCATCCTCGGCGCGCGACAGCAACCAGCTCGCCAGTTTCGACGTCGTGCCCCCGAGGTAGCGCTCGAGCATCTGGCGAAGCGCCGTGCCATCAGCATCGGAATCCAGGGTCGCAATGCCCTGTCCACGCACGCCGTAATACGGCGGCTCATTCGGCGCCAGTTCAAAACCTACCCGGTCACTGCGTCGCAGCAAACCCACCAGCTGTGACGAGCGGTGCGACACACAGCGCAGGTTCTGTCCGTCATAACCGTACCAGACGGAGACGACGCGCGGAAAACCATCCCCTCCCATGCAGGACAGCCGCAGCGGAATCGTGCTGTTGTACAGGAAGGCTTCGATCTGTGCCTGGTTCCAGGGGCCTTTGAGTGCAGCGCGTGTGATTGGCGTCTTCCTGTGAAATTGGCTGGTACAACTATAGCCCTTCAGCCGGCGAGGAGACATCGAAAACTAGGGAGGCTCCGAACCATCCTGGCGTTCGTCCTGAGCCCGTCGGAGGGTGCCGGGCCGGAGCCAACAAATGCCGCTGCCGGGTTCGATCCTTCGATTGGCGCAGGACTCACCACGCACGGGTTTATCCAGAGCATCCTTAGCCGCTCACTCCACCCACCACGGCGTGGCCACCGGCGCGCCAGCGCAACATACCGCCGGCCAGATTGGCGACGCGCTCGATGCCGGCACGCTGCAGCAGCACGGTGGCCTGGGCGGATCGACCTCCGGAGCGGCATACCGTTACCACGGGCTTGTCGGTGGCGATCTCGGCGATCCGTGCCGACAATGTGCCCAGGGGGATCAACTGGGCGCCGGGTATATGCCCGAGCGGACCTTCGAATTCGTCGGGCTCGCGCACATCCAGTACGCGCACGGCATCGAGGTGCTCCTCCAGCCAGCGCGGGTCGATCTCCCAGAGCCCCGCGAAGGTATAGGTCAGCGGTGCCCAGTGCGGCCCATCGTCCGGCACCGTGCCGGTGTCCGGACGGCCGCATTTGAGGTTGGCGGGTACCGCGATATCGATTTTCTTGGGATGGGGCAGGTTGAGATTGTTCATGTAGCCGGCAAAATCCGCCTCGCTGATCTGCCCACCGCAGCGTGGGTTATAGCGCTTTTCTTCGCCGACGCTGGTCACCGTCAGACCGTGGTAATCATGGCCCGGATAGAGTCGGGTGGCGTCGGGCAGGGAAAAAATCTGGGTATGAATGGAGCGATACAGGCGCCCTGCGTCGCCCTGCTGGAAATCCGTGCGGCCGCAGCCGCGAATCAGCAGGGCATCGCCGGTGAAGGCCATGCTTTCGTCATCCAGCACATAGCTGAGGCAGCCGTTGGTGTGCCCGGGTGTTTCGCGGACCTCAAGATAGCGACCGCCGAACTTGACGTGCTCGCCCTGGCGCAGATAGCGGTCCGCGCCCTCGACCCCGGAATTGGCGGCGATCAGGATGTCGGCGCCGGTGCGCTGCTTGAGCAGCCAGGCGCCGGTGACATGATCGGCGTGGCAATGGGTATCCAGCACCGCGGTCAGCTTCAGCCCAAGTTCCGTGAGCAGTGCGGTATCGCGGCGCGCCTGCTCGAACACCGGATCGATGAGCACCGCAGCGCCGGTGTCGCCGTCGCCGAGCAGATAGGTGTAGGTGGACGATTCCTGGTCGAACAATTGACGAAAAATGAGCATTCGCATGTCCTCATGATCTGGCGGCGGTGTAAGCCCGATTCTAGGGCAAGTGGCGGACCATGGCGATGCGGTATCAGGCCGATGTGCTGCGCCAGATCATGGGATCAGGCGACTGCGTCCGCCACTTCGACCCGACTGGCGGCAGGGGGTGGTATGGGGTAAGTTACGCCGCCTGAAGACTTTCCCAGCCCCCGCGCCGCCCAGCGGCGCCACCCCAGGAGACCCCCGATGGAATGCGGAATACAGATGCTGTTCCAGAACCCCGGCAACCTCAGCGATGCCGAGGTCTATACCGCCGAGCTCAAGCTCGCCAAACTGGCCGAGCCATTCGGTTTCGATTCCATCTGGTGCGTCGAACACCATTTCACCGACTACACCATGTGTCCCGATGTCACCCAGTTTCTGAGCTACATGGCCGGCTGCACCAGCCGTATCAAGCTGGGTACCGGTGCGGTGATCCTGCCCTGGCACGATCCGCTGCGCGTGGCCGAAGAAATTGCGCTGCTCGATTACTACAGCAATGGCCGTACCATTCTCGGCATGGGACGCGGACTGGCGCGCCTGGAATACGAAGGGTTTCGGGAGGATATGAACCAGAGCCGCACCAAGTTCAACGAAGCGGCCCGGATGATCACCACGGCGCTCGAAACCGGATTCGCGGAATATGACGGTGAAGTGGTCAAGCAGCCCCGCGTCGAAATCCGCCCGCGGCCGCTGAAAAGCTTTGCCGGCCGTACCTTCTCGGTGGCCATGTCGCCGGATTCCATCGATGCCGGTGCCGAACTCGGGTCCCAGATCATGCTGTTCATGCAGCGCCCCATCGAGCAGATGGCCGCCGAAGTGAACCGCTACCGGGACCTGTACCGCAAGCACCACGGACGCGAGCCGCTGCCGGTGCTGTGCAACGATTTCATCATCTGCGACGACAGTGCCGAGCGCGCCGAAGAGATGGCCCGCAAGTACATCGCCGCCTACTTCCTCACCGCCGCCAACCACTACGAGATGGCGGGTTCGCACTTCGCCGGCACCAAGGGCTACGCCGCCTACGGCGATGCCGCCAGGATGCTGCAGGAGCTTGGACTCGACAAGGTGGCGGATGCCTTTGTCGACTTCCAGATCTGGGGCACCCCACAACAGATTTTCGACAAACTCGAAACCCGCCAAAAAGATCTGGGCGACTTCCAGCTCAACGGCTGCTTCAGCTTTGCGGGCATGCCCTATGACTATTGCGAGCGCAGCATGAAGCTGTACGGGGCGCGTTGTATCCCCGAGCTGCATAACTGGAAAAGCCAAAGCGCCGCTTGACGGATGGGTGTTGATGAGGGGCACGCAGACTGTGGTGTGAGTGCCCTTCAAAAGCGTACGCGCTGGCCGATGGTCGAATGCAGTGATTGGAGATTCAAAAGTTAGCAGGAGAAACGACGGGCAACCCCGGGGCAAATGCACCCGGGAATTCAAACTGGAGGCGGCGTGGCTGATCAAAGGCGGCCAGGCCGCAGTTATCGTCAATTCCGGTGTTCAGTAACCTCAATCAAGGGGCGACCGGATCCCTGTTTTCGTCTTTTCACTGTCGGTAAAAATGCCAACCGTCCAGGATGGCTTCGGTCGGTGGGACTCACGCAGAAAGCCGGTAAACCAATTCAGCCCCTGCGTGACTGCAGGGGCTGAATTTACGAACAGGATTCTCCCGGGTTCATTGCGAGTCGTGTCGCCTCAGGCATTCACTCCCCGCCGCAATAGCTGACCGGGCAGCGCGTCGCCCGTGCCCAGCAGATCGCGATCGCGTTGCCGCAGCAGCACCCCGTTGACGATCACCGCATCGACTCCCTGGGCCTTTGCTATCAGCCGGTCCTGCCCCGCAGGCTGGTCGTAGACGCGCTCCAGTCCGCCCGCGTTCACCGTGGTGGGATTTATCACCACCACATCGGCGGGCTTGCCCACTTGCAGCGTTCCCCGGTCCTTGATGCCGAACACTGCGGCGGGCCGCGAGGTCAGCATGCGGATGGCTTCCTCGAACGGGATGGCCTGTTTGTCGCGCACCCAGCGGCCCAGCAGATAGGTGGGCAGACAGGCGTCGCACAACTGGCTGGCGTGGGCGCCGGCGTCGGAGAGGCCGAGCACGGTGTTGGGGTCCTTGAGCAGATCCTCGACCGCGGCTTCGTCGGCATTGGCCACCGGCATGCGGAAGCGGGCTTCCAGATTGGTGGCGAGCGCCAGATCGAAGCCGAGATCGATGGTCGCCACGCCCAGTTCCCGCGCGACCTCGCCGACGGTGCGCTCTTCGTACTCCGGACGGCCGCACATGGAGATGACGGCGTTTTCCCAGGAAGTGCGGAACGAGGCGCGCACGCTTGCCATTTTTTCCTTCACGGCGCGGCGGAATTCGGGATCGGCGTAATACCTTTTCTTGCCTTCGGCATCCGCCGCCGCCACCGGCTTGAACACCGAGAGGCTCTCGAACGGGAAGGGTTCCTTGAACTGGAATTCGAAGCACAGCGGGCGCGGCGTTACCTGGGGCACGATGTTGCGGCCCTTGGCGATCAGCTCGGCGGTGCGCTCCTGCTGCTTGATGTGGGCATCGGGGCTCACCATGCCGGCCAGCATGGCGGTCCAGCTGATGGTGATGCCGTTTTCCTCGGCGAGCTTTTCGTACTCGTCGAACCAGAGCTCCTTGCCGGCGGTGGCCTGCATCATGCCCTTGCCGCCCTTCAGGGTGGAGGCCAGGGTGCGGATTTCCTCGTAGGAGGCGACCCGGCTCGGCACTGGCCGGCCCTTGAGGCCCACATGGGTCGCGGACTTGGAAGTGGCAAAACCGATGGCGCCGGCGGCCATGGCCTCGGCGACGATCTTGCGCATCTGCTCGATTTCGTCCGGGGTGGCCTCGCGCTCCGTGGCGGCTTCGCCCATCACATAAAGGCGGGTCGGAGTGTGGCCGATCAGCACGCCCACATTGATGGCGGTGCCGGCCTTCTCGATGGCATCCAGATACTGGGGAAAGGTCTCGAACGGCCAGTCGGCACCGAGTCCCGCGTTGAGTGCCGCCGGGCTCATGCCCTCGACCTTTTCGAGGGTGCCGATGATCAGGTCGCGGTGTTCGGGGCGGGTCGGCGCGACGCCGAAGCCGCAGTTGCCCAGCACCACGGTGGTGACGCCGTGCCAGGGGGAGATGGTCAGCATCCGGTCCCAGAGCACCTGGGCATCGTAATGGGTGTGGATGTCCACAAACCCGGGCGTGACCATTCTGTCCGTGGCGTCGATGGTGGTGGCGGCGGTGCCGGGTGCCGATCCAAGCGCCACGACCTTGCCGTCCTTGATGGCGACGTCACCGCGATAGCCGGGCGCCCCGGAGCCATCGACGATGGTGCCGCCGGTGATCTTGATGTCGTAAGTAGTGCTGGTGTCGGTGGTGTTGCTCATGGTGTCACCTCGCTAACGCAAACCGCCCGGGGCTGCCGGGCGGGTGGGGTGGTTGGCGGTATTCACGGCCCGGTTCAGATCGGCAGGTTGTAGCACTCCACGACGTTGTCGTGAAGGATCCAGTTCTTTTCCTGCTCGGACATGTCCTTGGTGTGCTCGGTCAGGATCTCCTGCGACCAGGGCCAGGTGGAATCGCTGTGGGGGAAGTCGTTGGCCCACATCAGCCGTCGCGGGTTCATTTCGTCGCGGTGCCGGAACGCGGTCCAGTCGTCCTGGAAGGTCAGGTAGATGTTGCTCTGGAAATACTCGCTCGGCAGTTTTTCCAGCGGCGGGCACTTCATCCAGTAGCGGTGCCGGTTGTAGGCGTGGTCCATGCGGTAGATGAAGTGGGGCACCCAGCCGGCGTCGGCTTCGGCGCAGACCACTTTCAACTTCGGGTGCCGCTCGAACACGCCGCCGAACACGAATGTGCCGAGAATGTCCTGGCAGCCGCGCATGATGGCGAGGAAGCCGTTGATCTTCGGGCCGCGCTGTTTGGTGATCGAATCGGCCTTGGAGGTCAGGATGTGGAACGACAGCGGCATCTGCAGATCGACAGCGGCTTCCCACAGGGCGTCGTACATGGGGTCGTGATAGTCCGCCGCGGGCGGGTTGCCGGTCATCATCACGCCGACGAAGCCGCGTTTCTTGGCGTCTTCGATTTCCTTGATGCCTTCGTCCACCGAACGCAGCGCGACCTGACCCAGGCCGAACAGGCGATTTTTCGGCGCGTCGGCCACATAGCCTTCCAGCCAGCGGTTGTAGGCATTGAAACAGGCGACCTGATAATCGATGTCGGGGTGGTTGCACAGCATCATGCCGACGGTCGGGTAGATCAGCTCGGCGGACACGCCGTCGCGGTCCTGATCGGCGACGCGGTACTTGGCGTCCCAGGAGCTGCGCGGCAGGTCGGAAAACTTCATGCCGCCCGGCTTGAGCTCCTCGGGCTTGCGCCCGGCCGCCGCCACCAGCCCCATGGGCACCGGCTGGTCCATGCCGTCGATGACGAAGATGTCGCCGTACTTTTCGTGCTCGATCATATGGGGCGCGCGGTCGCGGAATTTCGGATCGATGTTGTCGGTATAACAGGTGGGCGGCTCGGCGATATGGGAGTCCGCGGAAATCACGGGTTTGAGCATGGCACTTTCCTCAGCAGGTGAATGAACTGGCCTCAGCAGGTGAATGAACAGGCCTCAGCAGGTGAATGAACAGGCCTCAGCAGATAAATGAACAGGCCCCAACAGGCGAACGAACAGGCCTCAGCCGGTGAATCAGTACAGCGGGTCAGGTCGGGAATTTTGCGCGCGATACGTGGCCGCTGCTGTGCTTATGAAACCCAGTAAAACCCAAGTTAAATCAAAATGCCATGCCGGGCGCGTTTGCCGAATGGGGCGCGAAGCGGCGCTCGGCAGGGGCCGTCCCCACCGGGCGCGTCAATCACTCGGGGAGCACGGTTCGCGTCGGCGTGTATGCTCGCACCTCATTCGTCTGGATGAAGAGGTGATCGATGGCCCGTTGCTACATTCCCGCGAGTCTGCGCGATGTGCAAACCCTGCCCGAGTTGTTTGCCTGGCGCGTGGCGGCCTCGCCGCGTGGGACGGCGTATCGCTGGTTCGATGGCGCGACCGCGCAATGGCTCAGCCTGTCCTGGCAGGAGATCGGCGTCCAGGTGTCGCGTTGGCGACGGGCGCTGCTCGCCCACCGTCTCCCGCCCGGGGCTCGGGTTGCGATCCTGCTGCCCAATGGGCTGGGCCACGTCAGCATGGATTTGGCGGCCTTGTCACTGGGACTGGTACCGGTGCCCATGCACGCGTTGGACAACCCCGAGAGCATAGGCTACATCCTCCACGACAGCGAAGCTGCGCTCCTGCTGGTCGACAGCGTGGAGCGCTGGCAAGCCATCGCCGCCGCGGGCGGCGTCACGTCCGCGCTGCAACGCGTGATCGCACTGGACGCCGGCGCAACGGCCCCCGGCGGCGATCTGATGCTTGGCCTGAACGCCTGGCTGGAAACCGCCGACACGTCCAACCTGGAAACAGACGATGACCACGAGCTGCCGCGCGTCTCAGCCGAAGCCCTGGCGGCGCTGGTCTACACCTCGGGCACCACCGGTCGCCCCAAGGGAGTGATGCTGTCCCACCGCAATGTGGTGTCGAACATTCATGCCTTGCTCGAGCGCTACACGCTGACCGAACGCGATGTGCTGCTGTCGTTCCTGCCGCTGTCACACACCTTCGAGCGCACGGTGGGCTATTACCTGCCCATTGCAGCGGGCGCTTGCGTGGCCTACGCCCGCTCGGTCGCGCTGCTGCCGGAAGACCTGCTCAGCGTGCGGCCCACAGTGCTGGTGTCAGTGCCGCGCATCTACGAGCGGATCCATGCCAAGGTACAGGAGGCCATGCAGGAGCGCGGCGTCGTGGGCCGCACGCTTCTGGCGTGGGCCGAAAAAATCGGGTGGCGCGTATTTCTTGCCGCCCAACATCATGTGGCTCCGGCCCGGACCGACCAGTTGGCCTGGGCCGCCTTGCGGCCGCTGGTCGCGGACAAAGTCCTGGCGGCATTCGGCGGACGGCTGCGCATGGCCATTGCCGGCGGTGCGCCCTTGAGCGCCAATGTGGCCCACTTCTTCCTCGGCCTGGGCCTCAATCTTCTGCAGGGCTACGGCATGACCGAGACTTCCCCGGTAGTCAGCTGCAACGCGCCGGACGACAATGAGCCCGCCTCCGTGGGCCGGCCGCTGGCGGGTGTGCAGGTGCGCATCGGCGACAACGACGAATTACTCATTGCTGGCCCCAACGTCATGCTGGGCTACTGGAAGCGCCCGGAAGACACGCAGCGCGTGCTGGAGCCCGACGGCTGGCTGCACACCGGTGATCAGGCCAGGGTGGTCGATGGCCGGTTGTACATCGTGGGTCGCATCAAAGACATCATCGTCACCTCGACCGGCGAAAAAATCCCGCCCGGCGATCTGGAGCTGGCGATCCAGGCCGACCCGTTGTTTGCGCAGGTGCTGGTGGTGGGCGAGCAGCGACCCTTCCTTGCGGTATTGGCCGTGGTGGATCCGCACACCTGGGAGCACGCGGCCAAAGCCCTGGGCCTGGATCCGGCCCGTCCGGATTCGCTGTCGTCGGATGCCGCGCGCCGCATGGCGCTCGCGCGCATTGCCGCGCAGGCGAAATCCTTTCCGTCCCATGCCACACCCAAACAGGTGTTTCTGACGAGCGAGCCCTGGACCATAGATGCGGGACTCATGACCCCCACGCTCAAACTCAAGCGCCCCGGCCTGGAAAAAAGATTCGCGAGCGAGATTGCACGGATGTACGAACACCACTGAGCCCCGGCCATCCGTTGGCGCGCCCGCGGTGCGCCGGCGCGAAGATCGACGAGACCAAGTGCGGAACGCTGCGGTAACTGCCGCGCGGCGTGCGGCTCAGCGCCCCGGTGCCAACGCGGTCAGCGCATTGGCTTGAGCACGGCACTGTCCTCGGCTGAGTGAAGAGGTACATCAGGTCCGGTCGGGAATCTTTGCGCGCAGCGCTCCGCTGTAGCGCTTATCGCGTGTCCCAGGAAAACCCATGCGAAATCAAAATGCCATGCCCGACCCTGCCGCGATGGGGGTGATTGGCGCGGAAAATCAGCAGTCCCGGACCGGCGGCGGACGGTACCGGCCACGGCGGCAGCCACCGGTGGCGGAGACCGCCGCCCGCGCCGACAGGACAGGCCGTATCCGGCGGTCACGGAATGTCCATCCAGACGTCACGTTCCCGGCATCAAGCAGTCACAGGCCATGGGCAGTCTTGGCACGCGATCGCCGAGGGTATCGCGATCCAAGGTGGTACTCGCCGCTCGAGTACGGATGAATTCCAGAGGAAGTCGATCATGGTGAAAACGATGATGTTCAGAAGCTGTATCGCCGGTCTGCTGGTCAGTATGGCGGGGGCGCTCGACGCAGCCGTACCGGCAGCAGCCAAAAGCGGGGACGGTCGAGCGCTCGGCATCCACGAGGTGCAGCTCGGCCCACGGCCGTTTTATCTGGTGCAGGATATGGATGCAGGTCCGCTCAAGGACAAGCTTGCGTCCTGCGAGAAGGGCCCGTTTTTTCGCAGCGATTTTTCCATAGGGCATCGTGGCGCTGGGATGCAGTTTCCGGAGCATACCCGGGAGTCCTACGAGGCGGCATCGCGCATGGGAGCCGGGATTATCGAGTGCGATGTGACCTTCACCAAGGATAAGGAGCTGGTGTGTCGCCATTCGCAGTGCGATTTGCACACGACAACGAACATTCTGGCGACCCCGCTCGCCGCAAAATGTACTCAGGACTTTGTGCCGGCCGTGATCGATCCGGTGACGGGTGAAGTATTGCAACCGGCCCAGGCCAAGTGCTGCACCAGCGACATCACGGTTGCGGAGTTCAAGACGCTGAAGGGCAAGATGGATGCGGCCAATCCCGCCGCGACCACGGTCGAGGCGTATCTGGATGCCACCCCGCGCTGGCGTACCGATCTCTATGCCCAGAACGGCACTCTGATGACCCATGCCGAGAGTATCGAGCTCATCCGCGGTCTGGGCGCCAAGTTCACGCCGGAGCTGAAATCCGCGAGCGTGCCCATGCCGTTTGACAGCGATGGCGATGGCGTCGGCGATTACAGCCAGGCGGATTACGCGCAGCAGATGATCGACGAATACAAGGCGGCGGGTGTTGCCCCGAGTCGGGTGTGGGCGCAATCCTTCGACCGGAACGATGTGCTCTACTGGATCGCCAACGAACCCGCTTTCGGGCGGCAGGTGGTGTTCCTGGACGACGCCGATGTTCCCGCCGACCTCCCCAGCGCTGCCGATCTTGAGGCTTACGCGGCCCAGGGTATCCGGATCTGGGCGCCGCCGATGTGGGCGCTGCTCGCGCTCGATCCGGCCGGCCATATCGTCCCCTCGCAACGGGCGCTGGATGCCAGGGCGGCGGGGCTCGAGATCATCACCTGGACGCTGGAGCGCTCCTGGCCGATGGCGACGGGCGGCGGCTACTACTATCAGTCCGTCACCGACGCGATCGACAACGACGGCGACACGATGACCGCACTCGACGTGCTGGCGCAGGACGTTGGCGTACTCGGCGTGTTCAGTGACTGGCCGGCGACCGTCACCTATTACGCCAATTGCCTGGGCCTGAAGTAACTGACCAAGAAAGAACCGATCAACAAAGAGCCTCCTTCGCTATGCCGGTCAGCGCCGGTGTGGCGAAGGAGGCGAAGTTGATTTGTTCCCGAACGTCAAGAACGTTGCGCACCCTGACAGCTTGTTGAAAAGCCTCGCGAAGGCTCTCGACTGGCTCGCCCCGCTTACCCGCACCGCCGGCGCACGGCTGGACCGAAGATCGGGCCAGCTGCTGGGCGCTGTCGGTTCAGCCGGCTCAGCGCCCCGGTGCCAACGCGGTCAGCGCATTGGCGTCGAAGCCGGGTTCGCCGTCGGGTCGCAGCGGCTGGATGCAGACGTGGTCGGCGCCGTTGGCCCAATGCGCCTCGATGCGCTTGTGGATGGCGGTCTCATCGCCCCAGGCGACGATCCCGTCCACCAGACGGTCGCTGCCGCCGTGCTCGAAGTCGCGTTCCTCGAAGCCCAGCCACAGCAGATTGTTGCGGTAGTTCTGCAAGCCCAGATAGAGCGCCATGAACTTGCGCGCCACGCGCCGCGCTTCGCTGGGATCCTTCAGCAGCAGCACCTTCTGTTCCGGCGCCAACAACTTGGTGGGGCCGAGAATGGCGCGGGCGCGGGCGGTGTGCTCGGGGGTGACGAAGTAGGGGTGGGCGCCATCGGCGACTTCCCCGGCGAGGGCGAGCATCTTGTCGCGCAGCGCGGCCAGGATCAGCGGCACGGGCTCGGGCGCCAGCGGAGCGGCGTAGCTCGCCGCGTTCATGGCCGCGACGTAGGCGCGCATGGTGGCCACGGGTTTCCCGTAGTCATGGTGGCGCATCGGTGTGACGATCTCGGCGTGGGAGACCCCGAGTCCCAGCACCAGGCGGTCGCCGCTGATCTCTTGCAGGGAGCGCCGCGCTGAGTTCATCGCCATCGCATCGCGGGCGTAGATATTGGCGATGCCGGTGGCGAGCTTCAGGCGGCTGGTCTCGCGTGCGAGCAGGGTCAGCAGCACGAAGGGATCACGGCCGAAGGCTTCGGGCGCCCAGAGTGCGCCGTAGCCCAGTGACTCCAGCCGCTGTGCCAGGGCGATGCAATCGGGATAGGGGTAGGCTTCGAGCCAGGTCCAGACGCCCAGGCGTCCCAGATCGGGTTTGGTCATGACGGGCACCGTGTTTCATTTGGGAGTGGTCGCGCCATTATGGCGAAAACCGCGGGCCATGGACGCCAGCCGCCGTGGCGCACCGGTCGCAGGCAGCGCTTGCCGGGTAGCGCGGGGCGGATAAGCTGGGATGCGCCGCGCGAACAGGGCGGCGCGGGTTTGGCTCATCGCGCCACGCCAGACATCTAACAGGGATTTTTTGCACCAAATTTTTTACATCAACCTTTTCACCTTGTTTTACACCATTGGTAACGGGGAACCCACGTCATGGATTTCAATTTCACCGAAGAACACCAGATGCTGCTCGATACCGCCGACAGGATCGTGCGGGATTTTCCCCGTTCCTATTACGTCGAGTGCGCCAAGACCCAGACTTTTCCCCAGGCGCAATGGGATGCGCTGGCCGGCGCGGGGATTCTCGGCATCAATACGCCGGAGGCCTATGGCGGTTCGGGGCTCGGCATGGTGGCGCTGGTGCTGCTGCAGGAGCGGCTCGCCGAGCGCGGCGTGGCGCCGCTGTTTTTCGTCGTCAACCAGGGCATCGCGGTGCCCAGCATCAGCCGCCACGGCACCGAGGCGCAGAAGCAGCGCTGGTTGCCGCCCATCGCCAGCGGCGAGAAACGCTGCTGCTTTGCCATTACCGAGCCCAACGCCGGCACCAACACCTTCAAGATCCAGACCGTCGCGAAGGAAGAGGGCGATCATTTCATCCTGAACGGCAACAAGCTGTTCATCAGCGGCATCAACGACGCCCACCAGGTCCTGGTGGTGGCCAAGACCAGTACCGGAGACGGGCGCGCCGAGCTGACCCTGTTCGTGGTGGATACGGATTCCGCCGGTCTGTCCTGGGATCGCATGGACACCATGCTGATGAATGCCGAGGGGCAGTTCTTCGTCTACTTCGACAATGTGAAGGTGCCGCGCGAAAACGTGCTGGGCAAGGTCGGGCGTGGCATCGAGGTGCTGTTCGACGCCTTGAACCCCGAACGCATGGTGGTGGCGGCGGGCGCCATCGGCGGCGGTCGTCATGCGCTCGCGCGCGGCGTCGAATACGCCAACGAGCGCACCATCTTCAAAGGCCCCATAGGCGCCTACCAGGGTCTGCAACACCCCATGGCCGAGGCGCGCGCGCAGCTCGAAGCCGCGTCTCTGCTGGTGCTGAAGTCCGCCTGGCTGCACGACCAGGGCCAGTCTCCCAAGGTGGTCGGCGACATCGCCAACATGGGCAAGCTGGTGGGCACCGACGCGGCCTACAAAGCCGCCGACGCCGCCCTCCAGTGCTTCGGCGGTTACGGGTTCTGCGAGAGTTACGACATGCTGAGCCACTTCATCGCCGCGCGACTGGGCAAGATCGCGCCCATCAACCGCGAGATGACGCTCAACTACATCGGCGAGTTCATCCTGGGGCTGCCGAAGTCGTACTGATTTCCTGATGCGCTCAACACGGATGCGCTGAGGGCCGGGAGCGCTGCCAGGGAGGGCAGCAAACCAGGTTTCAATTCGGTTAATACTATTTTGTATTCAATAGGTTGAGAGTTTGTTTTCCGGTATTTTCTCGGGTTATAAGCTCCTTCCCGTACTTCGCTCCGGGTCAAGGGTCCGGCATTTTCCCTGATACCGGCGCGCCGGACAGCCTTGGTGCCCCGAGGGCCTTGGGTCGCCCCGCAGCGCTGCCGGGATGGGATGCACACCAGGGGCAGGGCGCGTCGCCTTGTCTCACCGATCCCCGCCTCCTATGCTGATTGCCACACCCACGGGCGCGAGGACTCCAGTGGCTCCGCTCTCCCCAGTGTCGCAGAAAATCTGGGAACTCAAGTATCGCCTCAGGGCGCCCACCGGCGCGCCGATCGAGCGCTCCATCGAGGACACCTGGGATCGAGTCGCCACCGCGCTGGCCACGCCCGAGGCCGAGCCGGCGCTCTGGGCCGGGCGCTTTCGCGACGCTTTGACGGATTTCAAATTCATGCCGGCCGGGCGCATCCTGGCCGGTGCCGGCACGGCCCGCGACGTCACCCTGTGCAACTGCTTCGTCATGGGCACCCTCCCGGACGACATGGGCGGGATCTTCGAGCACCTGCGCGAAGCGGCGCTGACCCTGCAACAGGGTGGCGGCATCGGCTACGACTTCTCGACCCTGCGCCCCAAGGGCGCGCCGGTGCACGGCATCGGCGCGGATGCCTCCGGCCCGGTCAGCTTCATGGCGGTGTGGGACGCCATGTGCGCGACCATCCTGTCGGCCGGCTACCGGCGCGGCGCCATGATGGCGTCGCTCGCCTGCGATCACCCGGACATCGAGGACTTCGTCGCCGCCAAGGCGCAGCCGGGACGGCTGACCAACTTCAATCTCTCGGTGCTGGTGACGGACGCTTTCATGGCGGCGGTGCGGGCGGACGCGCCCTGGGCGCTGAAGTTCGGTGGCGCCGTCTTCCGTACCCTGCCGGCGCGGGCGCTGTGGGACTGGATCTTGCGCGCCAGCTACGACAGCGCCGAACCCGGGGTGATCTTCATCGACCGAATCAACGCCCGCAACAACCTCGGCTATTGCGAGACCATCGCCACCACCAATCCCTGCGGCGAGCAGCCGCTGCCGCCCTACGGCGCCTGCGTGCTGGGCTCGGTCAATCTCGCCGCACTGGTCGAGCGGCCCTTCGCGAGCGACGCCGCGCTCGATCTGGAACAGCTGGCGGCGGTGACCCGCCTCGGCGTGCGCATGCTCGACAACGCCATCGACGTCTCGCGCTTTCCGCTGGACGCGCAGCGCCGTGAAGCCAAGACCAAGCGCCGCATCGGGCTGGGCATCACCGGCCTCGCCGACGCGCTGATACTGTGCGGGCTGACCTACGGCAGTGCCGAAGCGCTGGCGGCGACCGAGCGCTGGCTGCGCCACCTGCGCCGCGCCGCTTATCTCGCCTCCACCGAGCTGGCCGCCGAGAAGGGCACCTTCCCCCTGTTCGACCGCGATCGCTACCTGGCGAGTGCGAATGTCCGCGCGCTGGAACCGGAGCTGCGCGCCGCCATAGGCGAGCATGGCATGCGCAACGGACTGGTGACCTCGGTGGCGCCCACGGGCACCATCTCGCTGGTCGCTGACAACCTCTCCTCGGGGCTGGAGCCGGTCTATGCGCTGGCGTACGCGCGCAACGTCCTGCTGCCCGACGGCACCCGCTGCGCCGAGCACATGACGGACCATGCCTACCGTCTGTTCCGGCAGCTCAAGGGCGAGCGGGCGGCCTTGCCGGCGACTTTCGTCACCGCCCGGGAGCTGGCGCCTGCCGCGCACCTGGCCATGCAGGCGGCGGTGCAGAAATACATCGATGCGGCGGTTTCCAAGACCATCAATCTACCGGCCGAAATTTCTTTCGCGGATTTCAGGAATGTCTACGATCAGGCCTATGATCTCGGCTGCAAGGGGTGCACCACCTACCGGCCGAACGCGGTGCGCGGCGCGGTGCTGAGCGATGATGGGCAGGCTTTCCGGCGCTGCGCCAAGTGCGCGGCGGCGGCGCGCATCCATCAGGAAGGTTGCGACATCTGTACCGCCTGCGGTGACTCCCGCTGCCTGTAGCGGGTAGCCGAAGCTGAGGAAGAACTGCCATGAGCAGAGTGTTTCAGAACCGGGCCGAGGCCGGGCGACGGCTCGGCCAGGCGCTGCACCGCTACGCGGGACGCACCGATACCCTGGTGCTGGCGCTGCCTCGCGGCGGCGTGCCGGTGGGATTCGCGGTTGCCCGCGCCATCGGAGCACCCCTCGATCTCATGCTGGTGCGCAAGCTGGGGGTGCCCGGCCAGGAAGAGCTGGCCATGGGCGCCATCGCCAGCGGCGGGGTGCAGGTGCTGAACACGGAGCTGGTAGCGTCACTGGGCCTCGACGCCGAGGTGATCGCGGCGAGCGCCGCGCGCGAACAGCGTGAACTGGCGCGGCGTGAACTGGCCTATCGCGGCGAGCGCCCATCACCCGCCATCGCGGGGCGCTGCGTCATTCTGGTGGACGATGGCCTCGCTACCGGCGCCACGATGCGCGCCGCAATCGCGGCGCTGCGACAGCAACAGCCGGGCCGCATTGTGGTCGCGGTGCCGGTGGCGCCGCCCCATACGGTGGCGCGCCTGCGGGCGGAAGCCGACGAGGTGATCTGCATGGAAGACCCCGCAGCCTTCTTCGCCATCGGTCCCTGGTACCGGGAATTTCCCCAGCTCACCGACAACGAGGTCCGGGAACTGCTGGCCGAGGCCTGGCGGGATTCGGGCGCGGGCGACGACGAGGAGAGCACGACATGAACCACCGCGATGTCCGGGTGGATGTGGGGGATGCGCGACTGGACGGTGCGCTGGCCGTCGCGCCGACCGGAGCGGGCCTTGTCATCTTTGCCCACGGCAGCGGCAGCGGTCGCCTGAGCCCGCGCAATCTCCAGGTCGCCGGGGTACTGCACCGGGCCGGCTTATCGACCCTGCTGTTCGATCTGTTGACGCCGGACGAACAGGCGCTCGATGAACGCACCGGAGCACTGCGCTTCGCGATCGAGCTGCTGACGGCCCGCCTGGTCGGGGTGATCGACTGGGCACAACGCCAGCCGGCGACCACCGGACTGCGGATCGGACTGTTTGGCGCCAGCACCGGTGCGGCGGCGGCGCTGGGGGCGGCGGCCGCGCGCCCCGACAGCGTCGCTGCGGTGGTGTCGCGCGGCGGTCGGCCGGACCTGGCGCTGGCGAGCCTGCCCGCCGTGACGGCGCCCACGCTGTTGATCGTCGGCGGTGAGGACGACCTGGTGATCGAGCTGAACCGCAAGGCCGCTGCCCGGCTGCGTGCGCCCCATCGCCTCGACATCGTGCCCGGCGCCACCCATCTGTTCCCGGAACCCGGCGCGCTGGAGCGGGTCGCGGAACTCACCCGCGCCTGGTTTGTGGAGCATCTCGCGCCATGACCGACCAGGCGTTGAAACTGTTTGCCCTGAGCGAAAGCGGAGCGCTCGGCGCGCGTATCGCCACGGCCTTGGGAGTCCCGCTCGGCCTGCATGAGGAGCGGGATTTCGAGGACGGCGAACACAAGATCCGCACGCTGGAAAACGTCCGCAATGGCGACCTGTTCGTGGTGCAGTCGCTGTACGGCGAGCCGGGGAAATCCGTCAACGACAAGCTCTGCCGGCTGCTGTTTTTCATCGGCGCCCTGAAGGATGCGGGCGCAGCGCGGGTGACGGCGGTGATCCCCTATCTCTGCTACGCGCGCAAGGACCGCAAGACCAAGGCGCGCGACCCGGTGACCACCCGCTATCTGGCGCAACTGCTGGAAGCGGTGGGCACGGATCGGGTGGTGGTGCTGGATGTCCACAATCCGGCCGCCTTTCAGAACGCCTTTCGCTGCTCGACCGAACTGCTCGATACCGCGCGCCTGTTTGCTGGGCATTTTGCGGCGCGGATTGGCGCCGAGCCGGTGGTCCCGGTGGTCGTTGTTTCACCCGATACCGGCGGCATCAAGCGGGCGGAGCGGCTGCGCGAGGCGCTGAGCCGGGAGTTGGGCCGCTCGGTGGGCAGCGCTTTCATGGAGAAGAAACGCAGCGCCGGTGTGGTCAGCGGTGAGGCGCTGGTCGGGGAGGTCGAGGGCGCCGCCGTCATCATCGTCGATGATCTGATCAGCACCGGCGGCACCCTGGTGCGCGCGGCCCAGGCGTGCCGGCGACAGGGCGCGCGCAGGGTCCATGCCGCCGCCGCGCACGGCATTTTCGCGGGATCGGCCGGTCGGTTACTGGCCGATCCGGCGCTGGACAGCCTGGTGGTCACCGACTCGATCCCACCCTTCCGTCTGGAGGGAACGCCGGCGCGCGCCAGGCTGACGCTGATCGAAATCGCGCCGCTCCTCGCCGAAGCCATCCGCCGCATCCATACCGGCGGCTCCCTCGTCGAGCTGCTGGGGGAATAGGGGGCCGCCCGCGGGGCGGTTACCAGCGGTCGGCGCAGGACGCGGCCAAATCCAGATAGCTGCGCGCGCGTTCCGACCAGCGCGCCCGATCGCCGGGCGCGCAGTCGGCCAGGTGCCAGATGGCGATCTTGGCGCGCAGGCAGGCGCGGAAGACTTGGTAGAAGTACATCAGCGCGTCGGGACAGGCGTCGCCGGTAGCTTCCCGATAATGGCGCAGGACATCCGTGCCCAGGGCCGGTGCCCCGAGCCGCGCGCACTCCAGCGCCAGATAGGCGAGCTCGTCCACCGGGTCCAGCCGGCGGAGTTCCGGATCGAACTCCAGGCAATCGATGATCACCGGATCCGGCATCAGGCAGATGTGCTCCGGGCGCAGGTCGCCGTGAGCGTCCACGATATGGCCGTCGCGGGCGCGGCGCGCCAGCAGGTGCCCTCGATCGCGCAGGAAGTGTTCCTGGCAGCGGGTGAGCGCAGCGATCCGGTCTCCCGGCAAGCCGTAGGCAGGCGCGGTCAGCTCGACATGATTGGCCTGCACAGCGGTCTCGAAGTGCTGGCGGTAGGCGTCCGGGTCCAGGGTCACGGGGGTCGCGCGGCGATAAAAATCGGCCAGTAGCAGACTGAAGCCGCGCACTTCGTCGGCGGTAACGGTGCCGGCGCGGATGGCCGCATCCAGCATCCGCTCCGCCGGCAGGCGGCGCATCGCCACCAGCCAGTCCACCACCGGGCCTTGCCCGTCAAGTTCCAGCGCGCCCTGGTTGGTCGTCGTCAGCGCCACGACACCCAGGTAAACGTCCGGGGCGAGCCGCCGGTTCAGCATGACCTCCTGCTCACAGTTGTAGCGGCGGGCGGCGAGGGTGGTGAAATCCAGGTCGTGGTAACGGACCGGCTTTTTCAGTTTGTAGACGTTGCGCTCGGTGAGGAATATCCACGAGAAATGTGTTTCGATGACCTCGACCCGCTGCGTACCGTCCCGATAGAGGCCGGGATCGCGCAGGCGGACCACTGTTTCTTCGATGCGCATGGCGCTCCCTGTTGCGGTCGGATGCGGGGCGACCCCGGCCCTCGAATCCTTGCCCGCCATGCTATACCAGCCGGTCATCGGCGCGGTTGCGGATCCGCGGATTCCGTCTGTGCCGCGCCGCCCCTGCCGACGCCGAGTGGCTGCGCGCGACCCTGGGCCGGGAGAGCCGCCGCTTCGGTGCCGGGGTCGAGCTGGGCGCCGACGGCGGCGAAGAAGGCCACCGCCAGCAAGGCGCCGGGCATGGCGTAGCCGAGCGTTGCGAGCCGTGCCAGCCAGCCCATGGCCGCGCTCGGCGCGCGCCGCTGCGCCCAGCTCAGTGCCAGCGCCAGCGCCGGCAGCAGCAGGGCGGCGCCCAGCGCCAGTTGCAGGGAGTTGGCGGCCAGCAGCCAGTAGCGCCGATCCAGGCTGTCGATTTCGCGTATCGCCCAGAACAGCAGCTGACTCACCGGCAACGCGAAGGCGAGCAGCCATACGAGACCGCAGGTCAGGGTTGCCAGCCAGACGCCGCGCGGCCCCAGCCGGTGACGCTGCACCGGCGCCGCGCTTAGCGCGAAGAAGCCTTGCCGGCGCGCGCCCGCTGCTCCAGGGCCAGCAGGGCGAGCACGAACAGCAGCAGCACGGCGGCGATCTGCAATGCCCCATTGATCGAGAACAGTCCGTACCAGGTGCGGTAGATCGCCGTGGTCAGGGTGTCGGTGTTGAAGGCCGCCACGGCGCCAAAATTTGCCGGGCTGCGGTTGTCCGAGCGTATTCCCGACGAGACCACGATCCTCAACTTTCGTCACTTTCTGGAGAGCCGCCGGCTGGGCGAGGTCATCTTCGATACGGTCAACCGCGATTTGGCGGATGCCGGTCTGATGCTCAAGGAGGGCACCCTTGTCGACGCCACCCTCATCGACGCGCCGAGCTCTGAACCGCGAGAACGCTCGGGATCCAGAGATGCATCAAACCCGCAAGGGCAACCAGTGGCACTTCGGCATGAAGATGCACATCTGTGTGGACGATACTTTGGGGCTCATCCACCGCATCGAGACCACCGCCGCCCACGCGCACGATCTGAACGTCGCCGCTCGATTGCTGCACGGTGAAGAGCGCCAGGTCTGGGCGGATGCCGGTTACGCGGGTCCGGTATAGAGAAGCGCGAGGAACACCGGGATCGTTCGGTGGACTGGAACATTGCGATGCGTCGAGGGCGCCGGGCCCAACTCCCTGAATCCAGCGCCACGCACTGGGTCGAGCGACTCAAGGCCAGCGTTCGGGCGAAAGTGGAACATCCGTTCTGCACGATCAAGCGCCAGTTTGGCTACGGAAAAGTCCGCACCAGCACCGCGAGGACACCCCAGTGGTTGCGTACCTCGATGGTGGGGATCCCTGGCAGGTGTTTGCGCAACAGCGTCTGGACGGGTCCGGCGTAGTCGAGCAGCCCGATGTAGACCGTGGCCAGCACATAGGTCGGCACCGCCAGCGGCAGCAGCAGCGCCCAGGCGAAAAAGGCGCGGCCGGGGAACTCGCAGAGCGCGACCAGGGCGGCGACCCCGTGCCGAGCACGCTGACGCCCAGGCCCACGCCGAGTACCAGCCACAGTGTTCCAACTCGCCCGTGGCAGCACATGGGCGCTGAGGTGGGCCCAGACTTCGCCATCCGGCTGCAGCGGGGCGGTGGCGACCACCAGCAGTACGGCGAGCGCCGGCATCGCGATGGCCAGCGCCACGAGATGCCAGCCGACGCCGCGCTCAGGTCCGCGCAGACGCCGCCGCGAAAGCGCCGCAGCGCGCAGGTCGGGTTGCAGCGGCGGGGCGGTCGCGATCAATGGTAGCCGGCGCGATCCACCAGCCGCACCGCCGCAGCCTGCAACTCGCCTGCGGTGGACAGATTGATCTCGTCGGCGCGGAATTCGCCCCAGGCGGCGACGAGGGGATCCGGCTCGATCTCTGGATTGACCGGATATTCCAGGTTGAGCGAGGCGAACAGCCGCTGTACCTCGCCGGCCGACAGCCACTCGATGAAGGCGCGCGCCGCCTCCGGCCGCGGGCTGTGCCTGGTCACTCCGGCGCCCGAGACATTGACGTGCGAGCCGCGCTCGCCGGCCGCCTGGTCGGGCCAGAACAGGGGCCACCGGCAGGTCCGGTTGCTCGCGCTGCAGACGGCCGAGGTAGTAGCTGTTGACCAGGCCGATATCGCACTGGCCGGCGGCGATGGCCTCGATCACCTGGGTGTCGCTGGCAAAGGGCGGTGCGGCCAGGTTTGCCACCCAGCCGCGCACCAGGGCCTCGGTCTCGGACTCCCCGCGGCTGGCGATCATGGTCGCCACCAACGACTGGTTGTAGACCTCCTTGCTGGTGCGCAGGCACAGCCGGCCGCGCCAGCGGTCGTCGGCGAGGCCGGCGTAGGTGTTCAGCTGTTCCGGGTCGACCCGTGCGGTGGCGTAAACGATGGCGCGCGCGCAGCGAGAGCCCGAACTAGCGGTCCTCGGGGTCGCGCAGATGGGCGCGCACATTGGCCTCCAAGACCGGGGAATCGATCACTTGCAGCAGGCCCTGTTGCGCCGCTTGCCAGAGATTGCCGGCGTCGACCGTGATCAGTACGTCGGCCTGGGTCGCCTCGCCCTCGGCGGCCAGGCGTGCCAGCAGCGGACCGGCCTTGTCGGTGACGAAGCGTATCGGGACGCTGGTTTCCTCGGTATAGCGCAGCAACAATGGCTGGATCAGGTGTTCGGCACGGGCCGTGTAGACTACCAGTTGCGTGTCCTCGGGCTTGCCGCCGCAGGCCACGAAGAGCAGGGCGGCGAGACAGCAACTCAGGCGGCGGAGAACGCTCATGAGGCAGATCCTCGTCCAGCGGTGCGTGATGGGCGTGATGGATTGTCGCGTCCGGGACCGGGCGGCGCTGGTTTCGGTATCGACGCCGCGCTGTGGCCGGTCGGGACGCCGGCGAGTATGCCCCGGCCGCTCTCCAGATGCGAATCGTTTTCATTTTAACCCCGCAGTGGGAGATACCAACCCGCGCGCCGTTCGTGCGCGCTACAGTGGTTGCCGATCGCAACGATCCACGCCCCTGTGGCAGTGGCAAGAAATACCAAAAATGCGGTGGCGATGCCGGTTACCGGTGGTTTCTGGCCTGTCTTGCTGCGCAGCCGCTGAAGCGACTGCCGCCAGCAAGTGAGGGGCTGGATTACGGCTCTGGTCCGGGCCCAACGCTGGCGACGACGCCGCTCGAGGCGGGGCATGAAGTTACGCTGATGACGGAGCTGCAAACCGACGCAACCCAATTTGCCGACTGGCACTGCCCGCGTGATCCGACCCCATGTGGTGTTCTACGTTGCGGCATGGAATCGAGGATCTGATCTGCGGTCCTGGTCCAGACGAATGGACGCGGAGTCCTGTTGTAGGTCGCCAGCCAATCACGAATGGCGTGCTCCAGTTGCCGCGCGCTGCGATACGTCCCCCGACGAATATGCCTGAGAGTGATCTCCGCGAACCAGCGGTCAACCTGATTGATCCAGGAGGCGGACGTCGGCGTGAAGTACGAGTGGAAGCGCGGATGGAGGGATAAGGAGCCGACCGCGGAGAAAACGTGGGCGTGTTTACAGCGATGTGAGTAGAATTCAGGCCCATTCGGGGCTGTCGAGCGGTTCCGAGCGAGTCATTCGCGGTCAGAGCTGCCGGTCAGAGCTGCTGAGCCTGGGTGAAAAACGTATTTCTTCCTATACGCTGGTCGAGCAGAGCGCGGGCGTAGCCGAGGTAGCGGTCAGCCGCAACGCCGGCCGCGGTGCCCTGCGCCAGCCCGGTATCCGCCGGCGATCGTGCCGGTCGTCAAGAACGTTGCGAGCAGCCGCACCGCCCAACCACCACCACAGCGGCGCGGGCCCACACGGGCGGGAAACGAGGTCGGGGCAAGGTCGGTCATGCTGAACATTGTGCTTGCGGTAGTCATGCTGCTGGTGTCGGTGGCGATTCTGCTGCTCGGCAACGGCATGCTCGGCACGCTGGTCGGCCTGCGCGCCGGTCTCGAAGGCTTTACGGCCGATCTCACGGGCGTGGTCATGTCGGCCTATTTCGGCGGTTTTGTGGCCGGCTCGGTGACCTGCCCGGCGCTGATCGCGCGCACCGGCCACATCCGCGCCTTTGCCATCCTGGCCGCGCTCGCCGCGGCGGCCGCGCCCTTGTACGCCTACCTGCCACACCCGGCCGTGTGGTTCGGGCTGCGGTTTGTGTCCGGGGTGTGCATGATGGGCCTGTACATGGTCATCGAAAGCTGGCTGAACGAGGTGGCGCCGCGCGCGACGCGCGGGCGCGTGTTCGGGGTGTACATGGCGGTGAACCTGCTGGCGATAGCCGCGGCGCAGGGCCTGGTGGTCATCGCCCCGGTGGCCGCGTCCGCGCCGTTCGTGCTGGCTGGGGTGCTGGTCACGTTGAGCCTGATCCCGATCGCCCTGACCCGCCTGCCCGAGCCCGCCCGGGTGCCGGCTACGCCGCTGTCGCTCGCCTCGCTTAGGCGCCTGCCGCGCCTGGGATTGGTCACGGCCTTTGCCACCGGTCTGGCGCTGGGGGCGTTTTGGGGCATGGGCGCGGTGTATGGGCAGCGCATCGGGCTGGGCGCCGGCGGCGTGGCGGGATTCATGGCTGCCACGATTCTTGGCGGCGCCGCCTTGCAGTGGCCGATCGGGCACTGGTCGGACCGTCACGAGCGGCGCCTGGTGCTGGCGGCCACGGCATGGGTGGCATGCGCCGCGGCGGGCGTGGCGGCGCTGGTGTCGAGCGCCTGGCCGCAGGGCGTGACAGGCGTGGCGGTGCTGTACGGCGGGTGCGCGTTCGCGCTGTATTCGCTGGGCGTGGCCAGCGTGACCGACGCGGTGCCGGCGCACGAGGTGGTGGACGCCACGCGCGCGCTGCTGCTGGTCAACGGCATCGGGGCGGCGCTCGGCCCGGTCAGCGTAGGCTACGCGATGAGCGTGGCGCGGCCGGGGGCGTTTTTTGTCTATGCCGCGCTGGTGTTGGGTGCCCTTGCGCTGTTCGCCACGCGCGCCCGACACGCGCCCGATTCGGTACCCGTGAGTGAACAGGGACATTTCACCGTGCTGGCGCGCACCTCGCCGGCGGCGCTGGAAATGTATCCCGACGATGCCGCTACGCCTGCGGTACGGGAGGACCTGTAGCGGACGCGCGCCGGCAGCGAGTCAGGGGTGGTTTCTGTTTCCAGGCACACCACTGCTTGACAGCTTGCTGCAACGGCAACCGGGTCCCGGTGTGGTGGGCGCACCGGTATGAGCGCCAGCCAGGCGCCGGACCGATATGAAGGGCGGTGTCGGCGGCGCATGGGAATGATCTTCCCGTCGAATGACGGACACCGGCACTACGCTATTTTTCTTGCTTCAAACTGCGCGGGGCTCATGTAGCCAAGCGACGAGTGTAAGCGGTGACGATTGTAGTAGACCTCGATGTACT
>JAKFFI010000062.1:0-3229 GCA_036677085.1 Porticoccaceae bacterium | reverse complement strand
GCGGGGTAGATCGGGGCGGTAGCGGAGGAGTAGGCGGTATGGGCCGTCACGGCGAGGATTCCCAGGAGAAGGACGAGGAGGAGGCGTTTCATGAAGGGTAGCCAAGTGATTACACTGCACAGTGTAGTTTCAATTTGGGAAAAGTAAACCCCCCGGTGTAAAATAATTTCTCGTCCCCGGAATTGCCCCTCCCATGACCCAGCCGCAACGCCTCACCGACCGCAAGCGCGAGGACATCCTGCGCGCGGCCATCGACGAATTCCGCGCCAGCGGTTACGAGGCGACCAGCATGGATCGCGTCGCCGCCAGCGCCGGGGTGTCCAAGCGCACGGTCTACAACCACTTCCCCAGCAAGGAGGCGCTGTTCGCCGAGATCATGCTGCAGCTGTGGGAACGCTCCATGGCCCAGGTCGACCTGGCCTATCGCCCCGACAAACCCTTGCGCGACCAGTTGCGGCAGCTCGTGCGGCAGAAGCTGGACATGCTCGCCGACACCAGCTTCATCGACCTGGCCCGCGTGGCCATCGCCGAAACCATCCATTCGCCGGAACGCGCGCGCGACATGGTCGCCAGGCTCGGCGACAAGGAAGAAGGCGTGACCGTGTGGATCCGCGCGGCGCTGGCCGACGGCAAGCTCAAGGACGTGGACCCCGCGTTCGCCGCGCACCAGTTGCAGGGCCTGGTGAAGAGTTTCGCGTTCTGGCCGCAGGTCACCATGGGCGCGCCGCCGCTGACGCCGGCGATGCAGCAGCAGGTGCTGGAGTCGGCGGTGGAAATGTTCCTCGGCGCGTACGCGCGCTAGGAACAATGTAGGAGCGGCCATGGCCGCGACCGCAACCCAAGCCGCGCGATATCAATCCACCAGTCCTTCGCGACCAAAGCTTCCGGTCGCGGCCATGGCCGCTCCTACAAGGGTCAGACCGCTTGGTTGCCGCCGCAGGCCAGGCACTTGCGGTAGTCGCCGTGCTCGCCATGCTGCAGGCGGCCCAGCGGTCCCTTGCATCCGCGGCACGCGGGCACCTTGCCGCTCTGCCAGTGCCACATGCGCATCGTGGCGATGCCACCCGCGACCAGCGCGACCAGCAACGCGATCGGGGTGACCCAGGTGAGGTAAGGGGTCAGCCCGTTGAGCGCGGCGGTGCTGCTGAAGAAGAAGGTCACGATCATCGCGGCCAGCGCCACGCCCAGTGCGAGCACTGCGGGGGTGTACACGCGCACCACCATCCATCCGTATCGGTTCATCGGGGGAGCCTCTTCAACGCCGCGAGCTTACCCGACGTGCGTCGCGGGCGCAGCGCAGGGCCCGTTGAATCCGGCATACACTCGGCCATCACTTCGATCGGAGCGCCGGACATGAAGCATCGCCTCACGGGATTGTGCGCGGCATGGTTGCTGGCCGGCGCGGCCCACGCGCAGGAACCGGTGGCCGCCCCGGCGACGCCCACGCCCATCGTGCTGAAGGCCGCGCACCTGTTCGACGGGCGCAGCGGCAACCTCACGTCCCCAGGGCTGGTGGTGGTGGAGGGGACCAAGATCACCGCGGTCGGCGCCAGCGCCGCCGTTCCCGCCAACGCCCGGGTCATCGACCTGGGCGATGCCACGCTCATTCCCGGTTACATCGACGCCCACACCCACATCAGTTACGACTACAACGAGAACTGGGCGCAGGGTTTCTACGAAGGCATGTTGCGTTTCCCGGTGGAGCAGTCGCTGCATGCGGCGCGCAATGCGAAGGTCACGCTGCACGCGGGCGTGACTTCCGCGCGCGAGGTGGGCGCCGGCGATTTCATCGACGTGGGCCTGCGCAACGCGATCAACGCGGGCATCGCCGAAGGCCCGCGCCTGCTGGTGGCGGGCAATTCGCTGGGTTCCACCGGCGGGCATTGCGACAGTTCGCCGTTTCCGCCGGAGCGGGTGAAGCCGTCGGGTCCGCTGCAGGGCGTGTGCAACGGGCCGGAGGAATGCCGCCTGGCCACGCGCCTGCAGATGAAGTACGGGGCGGACGTGATCAAGATCTGCGCGTCGGGCGGGGTGTTGTCGGAATCGGATCCGGTGGACGTGCCGCAGCTCACGCCGGCCGAGCTCACCGCGATCATGTCCGAGGCGCATGCGTGGAATCGCAAGGTCGCGGCGCACAGTCATGGCGACGTGGCGGCGAAGCAGGCGGTGGAGGCGGGGGTGGATTCGATCGAGCATGGCAGTTTCCTGACCACTTCGACGCTGCAGTTGATGAAGCAGAAGGGTGTGTATCTGGTGCCGACGCGGATGACGCAGGTGTGGGTGGACGAGAAGGCCGATACCTATCCGCCGAAGATCGCGGCCAAGGCGCGCGCGGCCGGCGCGGCGCACAGCGACATGTTCCGCAATGCGTTGAAGATCGGGGTGCCGATCGCGTTCGGCACGGATGCGGCGGTGTATCCGCACGGGATCAATGCGCAGGAATTCGGGGACATGGTGGAGCTGGGCATGTCGCCTGCGGCGGCGTTGCTGAGCAGCAGCCAGGGGTCGGCGAAGTTGCTGGGGATCGAGGGGGAAACCGGGACGCTGGAAGCGGGCAAGTTCGCGGACATCGTGGCGGTGCCGGGGGATGTGCTGCAGAACATCCGGGCTACGGAGAAGCCGGTGTTGGTGATGAAGCAAGGAGTGGTGGTCAGGGGCGCGGAGTGAGTTGATCCTCGCAGGATGTGTGGGGTGCGCCGATACCCACCCTACGGCACAGCGGATGCGCTGTCTGTTAACCAGCCATTACCCACGGGCTGCTTCAAGTTCAGCGGTAAATGAAGTCGCACGCCCCCTGTTAATTGCTTTCTGATATATCGGAATGATGTCTTTAGCTAAGGCGCGAACAGCCGTTTGACTCTTCAGTTCTCGCTTGTAATCAAAGGGTCGTCCCGCATCATCGCGTTCCTTAATCTCCGCGTTGAGATCAACTACTAAATCGTTGACGATACGTTCTGCCAGTATCCGCAGATTGCCAAACCCTATTTCTTTCGCGATTGCTTCAGGTTTTTGACAGAATTCAACCCCTTCAGGCTGAAGCTCAATCGCTTGACGCAACAAATACAACAGAAAATATCTAGTTAGCGTATAGCTGCCGATCAACTTGTTCTGAATGCTTGGAATGGCTGCCAACACTGCATCGAACAACACGGAAATTGTAGCGATTCGCCAAGCAGTTACCTCGCGACGACCAAATATCTCCGCATGAAGGTCATCGAACAGTCTATAA
>JAKFFI010000061.1:0-36618 GCA_036677085.1 Porticoccaceae bacterium | reverse complement strand
CGCCGGTGACATCCACCACCACGAAGGCACCGTCGAGCACGTCGAGCTGGCCGCGCTCGATATAGAGCACCGAAAGCCGTTCCTTGATGGGGATGGGGCGCAGCGGGGGCAGCAGATCGGCCATCAGTAAAAATCGTCCTCGCGTTGGTGCCGCACGGCCAGTACCGTGACGGTTGCGCCGTCCTCGATTTCGTAAAGCGCCACGTAGCCCGCCCCGCCAAACTCGATCACCATCTCCCGCAGGAACGGTTGCTCCGATGTGGCCTTGCGGCAAGCAAACGGAAACGTCTGCAAAAAGTCGAAAGCCTTCTCAATTGCCGCCCGCGCTCGTTCGGCAGTACTCAGATCACGTTCCGCCAGGTAGTCGAACAGGCGCCGTAAATCCTCGGCCGCACCGGGCGTCAGCCGTAGCTTGTAACTCACCGCGTATTCGCCGCCTGCTTGCTACGTACGGCGACAAGGGAGGCATCGAGCCGTGCCAGCATCTCGTCGGCGCCCACGTACTCGCCGGACGCCCGCGCTTGTTCGCGCGCCAATAAGCCACGCGCGATGAACTCGCGCTGCGCCTCGCGCCGCGCGATGTGGAGACGAACGGCCTCGAGCACGAAACCGGAAAGCGTTTCACGGTCGCGCAACACCGCTTCGGCGGCGGCGCGCAATTCGCTATCCACGCGCAGGGGCGGCAGGGTGGCGTTCTTCATGGGGCGCTCCTTTTTGTATTGCATATGCGATGCAGTTTAAGGTGGTCCGACTGTCCGGGCAAGAATCACACACGCCGCACCAGCAGCAGCCCGCAGCCGAAGGCCTTGGCCGGGCCGATGCCTGTCGTGAGGGCAGATCGGAATCGGTCAGGATCGGTCACGGTGAGTACGCCGGAGAAATCTACAGTGGAGAAGCGTAACTGCTGTGTTCTGGGCAGATGACGCCGTTCCGAATGCGTGAGGTAACCATCCACACGCAGGGCGTCTTCATCCACGAGAAAACCGTGAGTCTCCGCGCGGCGGATAAGCCAGCGCTGGCAGGTGCGGTCCACGAGGTCGTAAAGTTGTGGCTTGTCGGCACCCTGCCACTCGGACCAGTTTTTTAGTCCTCGTTCTTGCAGCAGGCGCTTTTTCTCCGCCATCACCACGTCGTCGCGCCGGGCCTTGCCGTCCCGTTGGCTCGTAACGACTGGGTTGGCACGCAAGTCGAAGCGCAGGCGCGCGCCGCTGTCGAGGTCCGGCGCGTAGCCTCGGGTTTGTACATGCCACGCTACATCGGGACTCGTCGGCGGCCTCCCCGACACCAGGTAGTAACGGGACGCGCCTTCGATTTCCCGATGGCAGAACAGGAAGTCGCGGTTGGCTTCGGGCTGGCCTGGGAAAAAGCGCCACAGCCACTGGTGCTCTTCGTACGGCCCCAGCGTCCGTGCATGGGCCGCGTCACGTTCGCGACCCGGCGCGGGAGAAATCAAACTGAAGTACATGCTCAGCCCTCCCCGGCCAGAATGGCGACGTGTTCGGTGCGATCGCCGAACTGCCAGCCACCGCGCCGGATGATGCGATCCTTGCGGGGCGCGGTCAGGTCTGCTGGGGTGCCCGCCATGACGCCATCGCCCCAGACCAACCGTTCCAGCCTAGCCGGGGATTCCAGCAACGGACGCCCCCACCTGTCAGTTTGCTCGGCGAGGCTGCTGGCCAACTGTTCGCGGTACGTTTCGAAGGCCGTCAGAGCCGACTCCGCTTCGATGATCTTCGGATGCAAAGGCGCGGCTGGCGGGCAGGATTTACGGCCCAGATAGAGCACGAACCGCGGACGGGCCAGGGCAGCCGCCAAGGCGGGCAGGTCGTGGGGTGCGCCCGCCAGTGGCTGGACGGCGGTGAGATAGCCGACGTTCTGCCGGTAGTCGCGGGTGGAAAGGATGGTGTGGAGTTCATCCTTGGGCACGGCGAGTTCATCCCGGCGCGTGGCATGGGGCCGCTTCTTCAGAGCGGCCCGACCCGGCACCTGCGCGGTGTGGTAGTCCCGCAGCAGCGCACCCTGCGATAGAACCCCCACCGCGAAGCCGTAGCCCCGGCTCAGCGCCATATGGGCAGCGTCATCCTCGCGCCGGATGCCAAGTGCCGCGCCCAGCATGCCCACCAGCGCCGACTCACCCGGCCAGTTCTGACTGCCGCGATACTCGCCGACGGCCGTGTCGCCCCAGGCTGCGAGCGGCGCTTGCAGTTGAAACACCAGAAAGGCCATGGTCAGCCTCCCTTGATGAAGTCGGCCAGTCCGGCGAGTGCGCCTTCGCCAGTTTCGACGTTGAGGGTGTAACGAGCATCGGCGCAGGCGCCGTAGACCTTGTCGAAATTCTCGCAACGCTGGGTGAGCGCGCGGACCGAATTTTCGAACAGGTCGTGATCCTCCCCTCCCCTGACCGGCTTCAGAAATGCCTGCGCGAGCGAGCGCGGCTGCTGGTCGCCCTTTTCCGCCAGCGCGTAGGCGGCGTAAGCACGCGAGGCAAAGCTGTTCTGCATACCGGTGGGCGAAACCTTGGCGATGGCGTGGGCCAGGGCCTCCAGCGTGCGTTCGGTCAGGGCAGCGTCGCCGCCCAGGTTTTCCCGCAATTGCTCGCGGTTGATGCACAGGTACAGGTAGAACAGCCCGGCGCCGTAGCCACGCTCGCCGATATGGCCGGCGCCGGCATCTTCGAGTCCCATATTGAGGTCGTCCACGGCGCTGAAGTAATCGTCTTCTACCGCAGCCTTGTGGACGGTGAAGGCGTGGGCGACCTGGACTGCGGCTTCCATGTTGTAGGCGGGATCACTCGCCAGCATGCGACCGAACATCGCAATGTCCGCCGCTTGCTGGGGTTTGCGCAACAGCTTGAGTTCGTCCTCCATCGGGCCGCTGCCGCGTTCGGCACAGATCTGCGCTAACGCCATTACCGCTTCGCGCTCCTCCGGGCTGAAGTGGGCGAGCTGCTCGATTTCGAGGTCCTCGTCGTGCTCGGTTTTCTTGTCGGACTTGAGCTTGCCGAACTGGCCGGCAATGGTGCGCGCCCATTCCCGAGCGGCCTTTTCCTGAATGCCTTTCTCGCGCAGGGTTTTGAAAATCTCCGCACCCATGCGCTTGGTGCGCGTACCGATATGACCGGCGAGCGCGGTCTCGAAAATATCCGAGGTGCGCCACGCCCGCTTGAGGCTCTGGGACGAAATGCGCAGGCGCAGGGCTTCACCCACCAACGCGGTCTTGGGCCGGCCGGTGTCGTCACGGTTCAGGTTGGCCGGTGGATAGCTGGTCAGCAGGTGCAATTGAACGAAACGGCTCATGAAGTGAATCTCCTTGGATGACTCTGTGGTAGATGGAATCAGTCGGCCTTCTTGGCCGGCCACGCGTAGGCGTAGGCCCAGGCTTTCTTGACCTTGTCGCCCCAATACACGACGTCGTGGGCAAGCGCGGTGATGCTGATCTGATGCTCGATCAGCGGCAGCGCACGCCGCAGGCCGACGAACAGGGCATCGAGGTCAGGCGCTTCCAGCAACCGTTGAAAGCGCAACGGGCTGACCGGTGGTCGGCCGCCGCCGCTGTCGTCACGGCTCATGGCCTGCGCGGGTGATTGCTCGCCATCGGCTTTGACGTGCGCCAGCAGACCGATCACGGCGGCCAGCCGGTCGTTGAGCGGGGATGCTCCTTCGACATCCCAGCCAGCCTCCCGCAATCGCCGATAGGCGCGCTGGTAGGCCGGCGTCAGGCTGACGGCGGTGATGTCGTGGGCGCGGCGCAGCTCGGCGCGCGCGGCGCGGTCGTCGTCCAGCCCGCTCCACCAGCCGCGCAGGGCGGCGGCAAGACGGGGGTTCTTCCGAAAGTCGTTACTCATGCGTCCCTCCCTCAGGGTTGTGCGTGCGCCGCGTTGGCCGACCGGGTTTTGTCGGCGACAGGCAAGCCCAGCGCCGCGCGAATTTTCTTGCCGTCCAGATTGCGCTGGAGCTGACGGTAGGCCTCGGCGGTACGGCGCGGGTTCTGGCGCTCGATGGCACCGGCACCGACGAACTGGGTGTCGAACAAATCGACCGCAACCTGCCGCAGGCGCGCGAGCCAGGCTTGGGCGACGGCGGAGTGATCGATATCACCATCCACTCGCGCCAACCCGATGAGGTCGCGCAAATGCCGGTAAAAGTCTGCTTCGGTCGCAGTCCAGAAACTCGCATCCAGCACGCTGAGGTCGCCGCGCGCCTCGTTGCCAAACCAGGCGTCCTTCACCGCGCTGCGCAGAAAAAACGCCGCGAGGTTGGCGCCGGCCAGCCACTGGCGGACTTCTCCCTCAACCCGCTTCTGGGCATCCGGATCGCAATCGTTGACGCCATACAGCGGCAGGCTGGCCTCGTACCAGCAGCGGGCTTTCATGTTGTCCATGTCGTAGCCGAAGGCCCACAGCCGAAGCTGGCCTTCCAACACGCCCCGACCGGACGCCAGAACATGGCTTACCACGCGCGCCCGGCGCAGGGCCTTGTTGGATTCGGTGGCCGCACCCAGTACCCAGCCCAGCCAATGGCGGTAGCCGATACCACCCGGCTGCGGATGCAGCGGTAGCCAGTCCTCGCCGTTCTGGTAGTAGGGCGACAGCGGATGATCCCAAGCGCCCTTGTAGTTGAGGCCGTAGTTCTTGGTGACGTACTGGCGCACGAGTCGGTCGGACGCGCGGCCACACAGTGGACAGATACCGGGTTGGGTCTGCTCAAAATCGAGCCGGATACGGCGGGGCATGGCCCAGAAGACATGGGCGGGGTGCACCTGAATCGGTGCCAACTCTCCCTTTTCCTTTTGCAGCGCGGCGATATCCGCAAGCCAGGGAAAGATGTAGTGCGGCTCCGTCAAGGTGCGCTCGCCACTGTGATCGAGAAATGCTCCTTGCTCGCGCACGTTGAGCCACAAGTCGTGCCACAGGCTGCGCGGCGGCTGGCAGGCCACCAGCGTGGTCAGTGGCCCGCCACCACGCAGCCCCGTGCGGTGACCGGCACCGCCTGACGGGGCATTGATTTGCAACGTCAGCAAAGCGGTAGCCGCGCAGTGAGGACAGACAGCGTCCACCTGTCCGCGTTTTATGAAGTGATCGGCATTGTTCTTGAGCGTCTGCTCGCCCGGCGCCTCGATCAGCAGCGCACTGATGTCGTTCACCGCGCCTTCGTCGGGGCGGAGGCTGAGATCCTGCATAAACCGTGGCCCGTCGCCATTGAGATCAAACGCCGTCTGCACCGGCGCGAACCATTGCGCCAGCGTCTCGGCCGTCGGTGGTCTGCGGAACAGTTCCCGCCATTCCGTGTTGGTCTCGACCGGCGCGGTGGTTTGCAGCAGTCCGATGGCGAACTGCGCCAGCGCGCCGTTGAAATCCGGCCGGTCGGCGTCGAACGCGACCAGCGCCGGGTCGGCCAGCGCCGTCGGCGTAATCCATGTACGGCTCCCATCGGCGCGCCGCGCCGGCAGCCAGGGCTCTTCGAGCAGGTTCATGCGTCCTCCCCATCCGTTATCGCAATTTGTTGCCGCAAACCAACTTCCGCATCGTATTGCCACATGAGACGCCGCTCCGCCGCGCTGGGCGTTGGCGCAGCCCACGCCTCACCCACCCAGCCGGCGTCGGTGTGCTCCAGCGGCAACAGCACCGACCAGCGACCTTTCCCCGGCAGGGTTTCAAGCGCAGCTTCCACCGCCGCGTTACGCGCTGCTGACACCGGTTCCACCGCCCGCGCAATCAGCCGCTCGGCGATCCGCACGGTGCTGTAGGCCCAGGCATGGCGCCGCACTGTGTGCGCAGCCCAGGGCAACAGCGCATCACCATCCCAACGGGCCAGCACCACATCCCGAGTGGCTTCACCCAGCCGCGATGGCACCTTGGCATCACTCCACCAGTCGGTGCCCTCGCGGGTGTAACCGGACGCGAAGGTGACGGTGTTAGCTTGCGCCATGCTGGCATCCGCGAAGCCCTTGGCATCGGCTCGGTCGGCACTGCGCTGCAAGCCCTCGGGAATAGGCTCGCAGTCGCCAAATACGCCTTCGATAAGGTTGCGGGCGTCGTCCGGCATCGCGAAATGACCGGCGCGCAACGCCTTGGCCGTGAGCCAGAGCTGGCCGTGGTGCGGGTAGACGGCGGCGGCGCCGCGAAAGGTCGCCTTGAACCAGTCCGCGCCGGGATCGTCACGCCACGCAGGGCCAAAGACCCACAGACACGGCGCGCCGCGCTGATCGAGCGCATCCGGCTCGACCATCCGTGTGCCCCGTGCGTCGCGCACATGCCGGTGCAGGCGACCGGCGCGCTGGATCACCCGGTCGATGGGTGCGAGGTCGGTCACCACCAGATCGAAATCCACATCGAGCGACTGCTCAACCACTTGGGTAGCGATCAGTAACTGGCCCGCGCGTTCGGCAGGACCACTTTTGGGACCAAAGCGGGCGAGCACGCGCTTTTCGATATCGAGGCGGTCTTCCAGCGCAAAGCGGGCATGGAACAGCGTCAGCCGTTCGTTTGGGAGGCTGGCGCGAAATCGTTCATGGGCGGCCAACGCGTCGGCCACCGTATTGCGCAGCCAGCACACGCAATGCCCGGACGCCAGTGCCGCTTCGATGCCACGCACGACTTCTTCTTCGGATTCAACGTAGCGCACGGCGATCTTGCGGCACAGGCTGGCGCGGGTGGCGAGCGGTGTTTCGGTGAGGGTGTCCGGCGCGCCAGCGGACCATGAGGTGACGAGCGGATACGCGGGCTGCACCAATGCAGGCGCATGTACTTCGCCGCAGCCGCGCGCAAATGCGTTCAGCAGCGTTTGTTTCATGGCCTGCGGCAGCGTGGCAGACAGCAGGATGGCGCTACCTCCGGCACGTGCATGGAAGGTCAGCGCAGTGCTCAGCACACGCAGCATGTAGGCATCGCAGGCGTGTACCTCGTCCACCACCAGCACCTTGTGCACCAGCCCCAGCAGACGCAGCGACTGATGCCTGCTTTGCAGCGCTGCGAGCAACACCTGGTCGAGCGTGCCCACGCCGGCCGGTGCCAGCAGGGCACGCTTGTTGTGATCGGCGAGCCAGGCCGCGCAGCAGGCGGATGCGCTTTCGTCCTGTTGATGCCGGTCACGCTCGGCATGGTCGTCCGGCAATACGGACGCCGCGAAGGCTTCCACCAGATCACGGCTGCCATGTGCCAGCGCCAGGCTCGCCCGGTCGGCGAATAGCTGACCGTAGACCTGCGCGATGCGGTCGTACATGGCATTCGCAGTGGCCATGGTCGGCAGGCCAATGAAAAAACCATCGGCGTTTCCACTCGCCATCAGCCGATGCGCAAGCAACACGGCCGCTTCGGTCTTGCCGGCGCCGGTCACGTCTTCGAGCAGGTGAATTTGCGGCCCGGCGTGCAGTGGCACATCGCTGGCCCAGCGCTGTAAAGGTGAACGATTGGAGATGGCGGGAAACAGCGCCGTGAAATCCAGCTCGCCCGGGGTCGCGATCGGCAGCACCTCGGCCACGGCGAGCGCGTGCTTTGCCCGCTCGCGCGCCCGCGGCCAGTAATCGGCAAGCGGAATGCCGTGGCTGTGGTAGGGAAAAAAGCTGGTGTTGGAACCGAGCCAGTCGGCCAGCACCGCGATACCGGCCATCCACCAGGACAGTTCCCGGCTGGCAACCTCGAATTCGGCAGCACTCAGGCGCGCCGGGATAGCCGTTGCGGCCGCGTCGAGCAGCAGCGCCCGCACTTCACCGATGAAGCTGACCACAGCATCTCGGTCCGCACGCCGGTCGCAGTGCGTTTCCCAGAAACCGCCCGCTTCCGGCGGCTGACCGTGATGGCCGGTCACCGCCTGCGCCCAAGAATCCAGCCCGTCGCCGTATTCGGCGGTATCCGCGCCGAACCAGCCCTCCTGATAAGCGATTCTTCGAACCGGGCCAGTCCAAAGCAGCCACCCCACACTGTCGTGACGCAGGGTGTAGACCTTGGCGGGATCGCGTCCACGCAGCGCTTGAAACAGATCGGCGCGCTGGCCCTGAAAACTCTCGGCGAACTTGCCCAGATCGTGCAGCGCAAGCCAGAAGGCAATCCAGCCGGTCAAGCCTTGCTCGTCACCCAGACGCTGCGCGAACAGCCGTCTGACCACCGGCATGTGGACCAGGTATTCCACCCCCACTGCCGCCACATCCAAGCAGTGATACGCGAGCGGATGCCACTTGGGCTCGCCGGGATAGGCGGGGTCGGCCTTGCCCCAATACTTCAACAATGCACTGTCGCTGGTCATGCGCCGCGCCGCGCGGGCCGTGGGGCGACGACCGACTTGCGGTCCAGGAGGATCGCTTCAGGCGGGCGGGATATCGGGTGAGTCCAGTGGCGAGCCAACGCGGGGTGGGTATTGATGGTCTGTACGGCGCCCACACTTCGACTCCCTGTCATTGTCGAACGGTCTTTTTACCACAGCCACTGTGCATTCATGGCGACCGCGGAAAACACATTGCCTGGCTTGCGCCATCCTGCCGAATGTAGGTTCCGGCAGTGGCGCTCCGGAAGCGGTCAGCTCCCGGAGCTTTTTACCCGGGACTTCTTACCGGGAACCTTTATACCGCGGACTGTGCGTCAGGCGGTGGCGGCCAAACGCTGGCGGATACGGTCGAGCCGCGTCAACAGATAGATCGCGCCCACGATATTGCCGACGATGAACAGTGCCACGGCCCAGGGCAGCGCGGCGCGTGCCGAGCCCTCGATGTAGTAGATGATCCAGGACAGCAGCAGGCAGCCGAACACGAAGTCGAGGGTGACTACCAGCCCCCACGGCTCGCGCACCGCAGTGAGAAAGCCGGCAAATGTGGGATCGGTCAGGATGGCCCAGACGAAGACGGCGAGAAAAGCCAGAAGATAGAGAACGATGGTCGGTTTTGCTGAGCTCATGACAATCTCCAGGTTGTGATTATTATCGGTACGTTCGAGACGGCGGCCGCGCAGCGCCCGGGGTTGTTGTCGAGCGCGTGTTATCGGGCGATCCTGCTGTGTGGTTGTGCAACACGGCGCTCCCGAACGCCGTTCATGGTCGGCGGCGCTACCGGACGCTGTCAAATGCCCTTGTCAGACTTGACCCGCAGCTTGGCGGTCTGGCGTGCCAGCGCCACCAGCCGGCCCCGGCTGTCCCACAACCAGCCGTCTTCATCCAGGGTGCCTTCGGTGATCAATCGCGTCTCGAACTTGCACCGCAGTGGTCCCGGCGCCGGACGCGCGTGAATCTGCACCGACAGATCCAGGGTCGGCACCCAGCCCTCGGGTCCGTAAAGGGAGAAAGCCGGCGGCGGCATGGCATCGGAGAACAGCAACAGACCGAACAGATCGATGGGACCGCCGTCGGCGAAGTCGGTCCAGCCCAGCCAGCAGCCTGACCCGTCCGGCATGCCCTCCAGTGCCTGCACGTTGGCGGGCGTCATGCGCTGGACGAGCTGTTTGCGCAAGGGCACGTTGTCGGCAACGGGCGTGTCGATACAGGCAGCGAAATCCGGCATCGCGGGAATGGGTATATCGCAGTGATTCACGCCCCGGATGCGGTCCAGATCGGTATAGGTTCCGATCAACTGGATCATGGTTTCGCCGCCCTGGACCATACGCACCATGCCGGTTGAGGTGCCCTTCCCCACCCGTAGGACCTCGACCTCGCAGCGCACCGGACCGGACGCGGGGCGCGCCAGATAGTAGGCAGTGACAGTCATGGGGTCGGGATGCGGCAGGGCCGCCGCCAGCGCCCGCGCCCCGAGCGCCATGGCATAGCCGCCGTTGGGCGCCTGCCCGATGCTCCAGTCGGGGGAGAACTCCCCTTCCCAGGTGCGTTCGTCGATGCGCCGCACTTGGGTATCGCGTTCGAACTTGCTTATCGCCGTTGCTGCTGGATTCAATGAGTTGGTGGTCACCTGTTGGTCTCTCGTTACGTCGACGCCGGCGCCATTATCCGGAAATCACGCCGCGGCGCGAGCCCGACCACCCATGGCTGATCGATTTGAATTAGACTCGAAAAAATCACCTGTGGAGCGGACATGACCAGCATCGGAACCTACCCGGATATCAGCGTAACCCTTGAGGATCGCGTTGCCACCGTCACCATCCGGCGGCCGCCTTTCAATTATTTCGACGTAACCCTGATCAATTCCATCGCCGACGCCTTCGCCGACCTGGACGCGATGCCGGAGTGCCGCGCGCTGGTGCTCGCCGCCGAGGGCAAGGCGTTCTGCGCGGGCGCCGATTTTGCCGGTGGCGACCGCCTCGACAAGGACAATGCCGCCGCCGGCGCTGACGATTCCGCCTTCAAAAAACGTTCGGGCCGGCTGTATCAGGAAGCGGTTCGGCTGTTCCGCAACAAAAAGCCCGTGGTGTGCGCGGTGCAGGGTGCCGCCATCGGCGGTGGTCTGGGTCTGGCGCTGGTGGGCGATTTTCGCGTCACCTGCCCGGAAGCGCGGTTCAGCGCCAATTTTTCGCGCCTCGGCTTTCACCCGGGATTTGGCCTCACCCACACGTTGCCGGCGCTGATCGGCCAGCAGAAGGCGCATCTGATGTTCTACAGCGGCCGCCGCGTACCGGGCGAGCAGGCCTGCGCCTGGGGACTCGCCGACCTGCTGGTGGCCCAGGATCAGGTGCTGGCGAGCGCCCAGGCTCTCGCCCGCGAAATCGCCGGCTCGGCGCCGCTCGCGGTGCAATCGATCCGCGAAACCCTGCGCATGGGGCTTGCCGACCGGGTACAGGCAGCCACCGACCGCGAGCTGGGGGAGCAGCAATGGCTGCTCAAGACGGCCGATGCGAAAGAAGGCATCAAGGCCACTGCCGAGCGCCGTGAGCCCGATTTCAAAGGGAATTAGCGACACGCTGAGCAACCGTCATGCTTGCGGAAGCAGACACAACGCTTCGCCAGCGCAGGTTCCAGATCGCGCGCAACGGACCACAGGCTCCAGTACCACTGATAAAAGACTGATAAAAGGGAGTGCCTCATGAACGATCGTAAATTTGCGGAAGCACTGCGCCGCGCCGCGCTGGCACTCACGCTCACCTCGGTACTCGCGAGCTGCGGCAAGGACACTCCGGAGAGCCATGGGCTGCTGGACGCCGAAGGCACCAGCGAGCCTTATCTGGTGCAGTATCTGGTGCCGGGTGCCGATTTCCTCGGTATTCACGGCCTCACCTTTGACCGCGACGATAACCTCTATGTGGGCAGCGTCATCGGCCAGGCCATCTACAGGGTGGACGTCAACACCGGGGAATCCGAGGTTTTCGTGGGGCCACCCGAGGGCATGGCCGACGATCTCGAATTCGGTCCCGACGGCACGCTGGTATGGACATCCATTCTCACCGGCAAGGTCCATGCGCGCCGTCGGGACGGGACTGTGGTCGTCCTTGCCGACCAGCTGCCCGGCATCAATTCCGTTGCCTTCCGCGCGGACGGGCGGCTGTTTGTCACCCAGGTGCTGTGGGGCGATGCCCTGTGGGAACTGGATCCCAAGGGCCGCAAGGAACCGCGGCGGGTGCTGGCCGACATGGGGGCGCTGAACGGCTTCGATTTCGGCAAGGACGGACTGCTCTACGGACCCCTGCTGTTCAAGGGCCAGGTAGCCAAGATCGATGTGGACAGTGGCACATTGGCCACAGTGGCGACCGGCTTCCGGATTCCGGTGGCCGCGAATCTCGACAGCCACGACAACCTCTATGTGCCCGACACCGCGCTCGGTCGGGTGGTGCGCGTGGATATCCACAGCGGCGAGAAAACCCTGGTGGCCACCGTGCCCGAGGGTACCGACAACCTGGCGTTGGATTCCCGCGACCAGCTCTACATCACCAACATGGTCGACAACGCCATCGTCAAGATCAACACCCGCACCGGCGCGACGCGCACCGTGGTGAAGAGTGCGCTCGCGGTGCCCGGCGGACTCGACGTGCGGGTCGAGAACGGCGTCGATCAGATCTATCTGGCGGACTTGTTTTCCTTCAAGAAAATCGCGGGCGACAGCGGCGCCGTGACCGAATTGAAGCGCGGCCTGCGCGACCGTATGGAAATGCCGATGACGGTCAGCATCCGGGGCAACCGCGCGGTGACTTCGAGCTGGTTCACCAACGCGGTCGAAGTCTTGAACCTCGCCACCAACGAATCCGTCGCCACCTACCACGATCTCAAGCATCCGGTGGATGCCCTGGAGCTGGAGCCGGGCGTACTGCTGATCGCCGAACAGGGCACCGGGCGCCTGCTGCGGGTGTCGGGCGATCACGGCGCCAAGCGCAAGACCATCGCCGAAGATCTGCCCGGCGTGGCGGCCCTGCGTCCGGTACCGGGCGACAAGGAAGGCAAGCCGATCACCCGCGTCTACCTGACCGACACCTTGAACGGACAACTGCTGCGCCTGAATCCGAACAATGGCAAGCGCAAGGTGATCGCCGAAGGACTGAATCGACCCGAGGGCTTCGCCGTGGCGCCCGACGGCACCATCGTGCTCGCCGAAGTGGGTCGGCAGCGCCTGGTGCGGATCGATCCCGAAAACGGCAAGGTCACCGAGATCGCGCGCAACCTCGCCATTGGCTATCCGGCCGCCGAAGGCATGCCGCCAGGCTATGTGCTCACCGGCGTGGGGGTGTCGCCAAGCGGCGCCATCTATGTTGCGGCGGATCGCGCCACGGCGCTCTACAAAATCACGCCACAGAGTGCCGCCCCGCATTGACGGCTGAGCGGGCGCGAGCCCGCCATGCTTCGCCCAATCTGACCACCGCCGCCGCAATCCGGGAACCACATCATGTCCGACGAAGCCCGCATCGCCCTGCTCATCGACGCCGACAACTGCCCGGCGGGAAAAATCGAGGTGATCCTCGACGAACTGGCCAAATACGGCGTGCCCAATGTGCGCCGCGCCTACGGCAACTGGAAGAGCAACAATCTCAAAGGCTGGGAAGACGTGCTGCACGACTATGCGATCCAACCGATCCAGCAGTTTGCCTACACCAAGGGCAAGAACGCCACCGACAGCGCCATGATCATCGATGCCATGGACCTGCTGTACACCCAGAAGCTCGACGCCTTTTGCCTGGCCTCCTCCGACTCCGACTTCACGCCGTTGGTGATGCGCATCCGCGCCAACGGGCTCAAGGTCTACGGCTTTGGCGAAAAGAAAACGCCGACGCCGTTCGTCAACGCCTGCTCCAAATTTCTTTATCTGGAAAACCTCGGCACGCTGTCTCAAGTCAACGAGGAAACCACGGCGAGTCCACAGAAGAAATCTGCCAAGGAACTCAAGAGCGACCCCAAGCTGGTCGGCCTGCTGCGCAATGCCGTCGAGGCCTGCATGCTCGAAGATGGCTGGTCGAGTCTGGCGCTGGTCGGCTCACACATCTCCAACCAGGCGTCTTTCGATCCGCGCAACTTCGGCTACCGGAAACTCGGTGACCTGATCGAGGCGACCGGCCTGTTTGAATTCGAGCGCCGCGGCACACACCTGTTCTTGCGTGACAAACGCGCGGCCAAGAAGCCGGTGACTTCGTAGTTCCGACCGAACACCAGCGACTTGCAAGACCGGACGGCCCCGCCGCTTCTCGACGCGACGGCGACCAACCGGACAGTGGCAGGGAGTCGGATCAAGTCCGGTCGCGGAATCCGCTCACCAACCGAACACCTGCTTGATGAAGGGCACCGTAAGCTGGCGCTGATGCGCGAGCGCCGCGTGATCGAGGCGATCCAGACAATCCATCAGGCTGGCCAGATCGCGCGGCGCGCGGTGCAGCAGGTAGCGACCGGCATCCGGCCCCAGGGACAATCCGAGACACGCGGCGCGAAAGCGGAGAATCGCCAGACAGTCCGCGTCGTCGTACTCCGCCAGACCGAATCCATATCCGGCGATGAGGCGGGAACGCAGATCGGGCAATCGCAGCGGCAGCTCGCGCGGTGACATCCGCGCCGTCGTCAACAGGCGCCCGCCGCGCTCCAGCAAGCGGTTGTGGAGGGTGAACAGCGCCAGTTCCCAGTCTTCCCTGCCGGCGACAGCATCCAGTTCGTCCAGCGCCAGCAGGTCGAGGCTATCGAGATCGGCGAGCACCTGTTCGGGAACACAGTCGCGCAAGGCGCCCAGCGGCAGATAAAGCGCATGGGGATAATGCCGGCTACTGGCGCGCGCCAGATGGCTCTTGCCGGTTCCCGGACCACCCCAGAGGCAGACCAGGGTGCCCGGCAGGAACTGGTCGCGCAGCAGCGCGAGCGCCTGGCCTGCGACCGACTCGGGTGCGGCGAGGAAATTCCCGAAACCGGCATCGTCGCGCAAGGTCACCGGCAGGGCGAGCTGACGAGACAATCAGGGCTCCCGCCAGAGATAACGGCGCTCGGCGGCGGGTTTCGCCGCGGATTCGGCTGGGGGAACCACTGCGGTTTGGGGGGTGGCTTCCGCTGTGGAGCTGGCCGCAGAATCGATGCTGGATTGAGCCACGGACTCGACAGGGGGCTGCACCTCAGGCGCGGCCGCGACGGCCGGCGCCATGGCGCCAAACCGCGGATCGTTGTCGAGTGCTGCCCAGAGAAGATTCGGATCACCGTCCAGTTGCAACTCAAGGTTCAATCGCCCCGCCGCCATCGCGGTCACCTCGACCCCACGCACAAACTCCATGGCCTTCAGCGTTTCCAGCACGGCGCGGTAGGCGTCGTAACTGTGGACATCCTCGATCGCCAGGGTCTGGGACGCGGCGCCGGATTGGGGAAGGTAGGCAAGCGATGCGGCCAGTCGGTCCACGGCATCACCGACACTCGCCTCGACCCAATGCGCCAGGGAATCCGCGGTCGGCGTCGCCGAGATCGGCGCGCCAGCGCCGCCCAGCCGCCAGCGACCGCGAATCACATCGGTGCCGGTGCCGGTGACGGGGTCGAGCGCAAGCCAGTGGCGCACGCCGTAGCGGTGTGCCAGGGCCTCGATCCGCGCCGTGTCGAAATTTGCGTCGGTCGCGCCGATCGCCCGGCGGTCCGCCAGATCCCACAGCGGTTCCACCACCGGAACCCCGCGCTCCGCCAGCACGCGGCGGGCGACCTCGATGGCTGCGGCGCTATCCGCGTCGCGACCGCTCGCCAACAGCAAAAGTTGCGGGCGTTGGGCGGGCCAGAGCGGCAAGCGCAGTCCGCGCAGCGCCGCATCCACTGCGGGGGCAGAGTAGCTGACGTGCAACAGCAAGCCGGCTGCGTCGGGAACTTCGGGGCTCGGCGCCGAAACCGGCGCCTGTACCGAAACTGGCGTCTGCACATAGTTGTAGCGCTCTACCAGCTGCGGCGCCGTTGCCACCAACTGGGCAACGCCGGGGTCAACCAGTACCGCACGCTGTCCGGTCAGCTTCACGACAACCTGACTCAAACCCGCGCGAAAACCCCGCTCCCGTTCCGTGTCGCTCTGATCCGCGACCGGCACCGTGGCGGCAAGCAGATCCGTGACCGGCACAGTGGCATCCGCCGTGCGCGGCGCCAAGGCCAGCAAAAGCACGGCAAGGACTGGGTAAACCCGGCTGATTTTCATGACAACATTCTATCAGCACGCGAATGTCTGGCTGTTGTGCAATGCACCAGAAACCCACGCCGCCCGGCCGCGCCCTGACTTTGCCGGCGCAGCGGGCTAAACTGCCACGTTTTCGGGGATGCGCATCGATGAGTGACAAATCCGCGCCGCTGAGCTACCGCGATGCCGGTGTCGACATTGACGCCGGCAATCGACTGGTTGACCGGATCAAAGCCGTGGCACAGGCCACGCGCCGGCCCGAAGTGCTGGCCGGACTGGGTGGTTTCAGTGCCCTGTGCCGGCTGCCCGCGGGCTATCGCGAGCCGCTGCTGGTTTCGGCCACCGACGGCGTCGGTACCAAGCTGCGCCTCGCCATGGAGCTTGACCAGCACGACACCATCGGCATCGATCTGGTCGCCATGTGCGTCAATGACCTGGTGGTATGCGGGGCCGAACCCCTGTTTTTTCTCGATTACTACGCCACCGGAAAGCTCGATGTCGATACCGCCGCGCGGGTGATCGCCGGCATCGGCGCCGGCTGCCAGCTCGCCGGCTGCGCCCTGGTCGGCGGTGAAACCGCCGAAATGCCCGGTATGTACCAGGGCTCGGACTACGACCTCGCCGGCTTCTGCGTGGGTGTGGTCGAAGCCTCCAGCGTGATCGACGGCAGTTCCGTGGCCGCCGGCGATACCCTGATCGGCCTGCCCTCCAGCGGCCCGCATTCCAACGGCTATTCGCTGATCCGCAAGGTTCTGGAACGCACCGGGGCGAATCCCGCAAGCACGCTCATCGACGGCGAGGGTCCCCGCGCGGAAAGCCTGGCCCAAGCCCTGCTCGCGCCCACGCGCATTTACGTCAAATCGATACGCGAACTGGTGCGCCTGCAACCGGTGCACGCGCTCGCCCACATCACGGGCGGCGGTCTGATCGAAAACCTGCCACGGGTGCTGCCCGCAGGCACGCGCGCACTGATCGATACCGACGCCTGGGTTCCGCCACCGGTATTCGAGTGGTTGCAGCGGCGGGGAAACATCGCCTGGTGGGAAATGTTCCGCACCTTCAACTGTGGCATCGGCATGGTGATTGTCGTTCCCCCGGATACCGCCGTTATTGCGCTCGACATCCTGGCCGGCTGCGGTGAACAACCTTTCGTACTGGGCACCATCGTCCCGGCGGAAGGCGATGCCACGGTCCACTTCACCGGCAGCCGGGCTCCGGAGCACTGAACGTTTTCTTGCTGGAGTTGTCCCACCCGCCATGATCAACGTCCTTCTCACGGCATTCCGTTACCGTCTTGGGCTCGCGACCGCGCTGCTTTTGCTGGCGCTGAACGTTCAGGGCGAAACCGCGTTCGAGCCGTATACGGCGACGTACAAAGCCAGCTTCAACGGCATTCCGGTCGTCATAACCCAGACTCTGACAACCACCCCGGCGGGTTACCGCGTCGCGACTGTCGCCGCCAACGTACTTGGCGAAATTCATGAGCAGGAAGACTTTCACATCACTGACGGCGCCATACTGGTCGATACATACCGGCATCAACGCAGCCTGCTCGGCAGCACGCGTGACGAGCAATTGTCCGTTGACCGCAGCCAGGGCATCGCCCACTATCGGCGCGACGGCAATCCGCGCGACATCCCGCTGCAAGCCGGCTATCTCGGACCGATCAGTTACAAAGTCCAGTTACGCCGTGACCTGATCGCCGGCAAAACCAGTTTCGATTACCAGGTGATGGATCGCGGCAAGGTCAAGCACTATGCCTTCCAGAGCGAGGGAACCGACACCATTCACACCCCCACCGGCAATGTGGATGCGGTGCGTGTGCGCCGTGTGCGCGACGACAATGAGCGCCAGACGCTGTTCTGGATGGCACCCGCACTTGGCTACCAGCTGGTTAAACTGCGCCAGGAGGAAGGGGGGGAGAGCTACGAATTGCTGCTCACCGAGTTGGCCGTCCCGCCGATAGCCGCCGCCAAAACCGCACCGGCGATCCAGTGACCCAGCGCTTCGAGCCCAGCCGTGACCCACCCGGTTTGACCCGGGTGCTGCCGGTGCTCGCCGTATTGATAGGTCTGGGCATCGGCGCGTATTTTCTGTTTTTCGGCACACCCACCCCACCCCTGACTCCACCCGAAGAAACGCCGCAGCCTGCGCCCGCACCCGATGTGACGCCAACGCCCGATACCACGACCGGGCTGCCCGATACCGGAGCAACGGAACCATCGGTGCCGGCACGCATCCCGGACGCGCCGGCACTTCAGACGGCCCTGCCCAGCCTGGAGGACAGCGACGCCGAGGTGAGGGAGCATCTGCGCGCGCTGCTCGGTGATGGCCCGCTGGCGGCCTGGCTCACGCAGGAGAGTCTGCTGCAACGCATCGATGCCCTGATTGCCGGAGTTGCCCGGGGCGAGTTCACACTGGAAACGCTGTTACTGGAGCCGCCAGCCGGAGGTTTTCAGGTGGACGTGCGCGATGGCCGCACCTATGTAAGCCCGCGCAACTATGCCCGTTACAACGCCATGGTCGGCTTGGTCGATGGCGTGGACGTGACCGCCCTGGCGGAATTTTTCCAGCGCTACCGTCCCTTGCTGGAAGCCGCGTATGGCGAGCTCGGCGAGCCGCCGGAGCAACTGGATACCGCGCTGCTCCGCGCCATCGATCACCTGCTGGGGACTCCCGAGTTCGCCGAACCTCCCGCGCTGGCGCAGGAATCCGTGGCCTATACCTATGCGGATCTCGAACTGGAACGACTGTCGGCGGCACAAAAACAGCTGCTGCGCATGGGGCCCGCGCACACCCGCACTCTGAAGGCCAAACTCAAGGCCTTGCGCGCGGCACTCGTGGCTACCCCGCCGGGTGCGGCGGCAGTTCCGGCGGCAGCAGAGCACTCGCCTGCTCCGAACTGAGCAAGCCTGACAGGCTGCGGACGCTCAGGCCTTGGGCAGGGTCACGCCGCGCTGACCCTGATATTTTCCGCCGCGATCCCGGTAGGAAACCTCGCACACTTCGTCGGACTCGAAAAACAACATCTGGGCCACGCCTTCGTTGGCGTAGACCTTGGCCGGCAGGCTGGTGGTATTGGAAAACTCCAGAGTGACATGCCCTTCCCACTCGGGTTCGAGGGGGGTGACATTGACGATGATGCCGCAGCGCGCGTAGGTGGACTTGCCGAGACAGATGGTGAGCACACTGCGGGGAATGCGGAAATACTCCACGGTGCGCGCGAGCACGAAGGAATTGGGCGGAATCACGCAATGGTCGCCCTTCACGTCCACGAAACTGCTCGGATCGAAATTCTTGGGGTCCACCGTGGCCGAGTGCACATTGGTGAAAATCTTGAATTCGTCCGCGCAGCGCACGTCGTAGCCGTAGCTGGACAGCCCGTAGGAAATCACCCGGGCACCGCCGTCATCCGGATCCCGCACCTGGCGGTCCACAAAGGGTTCGATCATGCCCTGCACCGCCATGCGGCGGATCCATTTATCCGATTTGATGCTCAAGGGTCTGCTCTCCGCACGGCTGTGTCGCGAGTGATGTACAGCACTGCTATTCGATGACGATTTCGGGAATCGCGGTATCCAGACCGGCGAGCGCGGTCAGTACCCCGCGCGCGATTTCGCGATAGCGACCAGCCAGATCACCTTCCGGGTCGGCAGCCACAACCGGGCGGCCGGCATCGCCCTCGCGGATGCGCCGGTCCAGCGGCAGCGAACCCAACAGCACGGTGCCGTATTCCGCCGCCACCCTGGCGCCGCCGCCGGTATCGAAGATGGGTTCGGCGTGGCCGCACTGGGTGCAGACATGGAGACTCATGTTCTCCACCACCCCCAGTACCGGAATCTGCACCTTGCTGAACATCTCGATGCCCTTGCGCGCATCCAGCAGCGCGATGTCCTGGGGTGTGGTGACGATCACCGCCCCGGACACCCGGGCTTTTTGCGCGAGCGTGAGCTGGATATCGCCGGTGCCCGGCGGCATGTCCACCACCAGGACGTCGAGTTCGCCCCAGTTGGTCTGGGTGAGCATCTGGATCAGCGCCCCGCCCGCCATGGGACCGCGCCACACCATGGGCGTGCTGGCGCTGGCCAGATAGGCCATGGACATGGTCTTGAGGTTATGCGCTGCCACCGGCACGAAGGTATTGCCGTTCAGCACCTTCGGCTGAGTGCCATCCGGCACCCCGAGCAGCATGCCGACACTGGGTCCGTAAATATCGGCGTCCAGCAGACCGACGCTGCGGCCCTCGGCGACCAGCGCGAGCGCCAGGTTTATCGCCGTGGTGGATTTGCCCACGCCGCCCTTGCCGGAGGCTACCGCGACAATGTGCCGCACGCCCTGCAAACCTGCTGCCACTTCTGCCATCGAGAACTCCCGTGCCTTTGGTGTGGATGAAACTCTTGCGAGTGATGAAAGTCGTGCGAATGATGAAAGTCGTGCGAATGAAAAAAAGCGGCAAAGCCGCTATAGTTCCCGCCCTTTTCCGCACCCGGCTTCGGCCCGTTTCCATGGCCTCTTCGACCACGAATTCCACCGCTGCCGCGAGCCAGCCGCGCCGCATCCTGGTAACCAGTGCATTGCCCTACGCCAACGGCGCCATTCATCTGGGCCATCTGGTGGAATACATTCAGACCGATATCTGGGTGCGTTTTCAGAAATTGCGCGGACACGAATGTTACTACGTCTGCGCCGACGATGCCCATGGCACCGCGATCATGCTGAAGGCCGAGGAGCTGGGGCTGACCGCCGAGGCACTGATCGAAAAGGTCAACGCCGAGCATCGCGCGGACTTCGCGAGCTTTCTGATCGAATTCGACAACTACCACTCCACCCACGCGCCGGAAAACCGCGCACTGTCGGAAACCATCTACCGCCGCCTGCGCGCCAACGGCCATATCGCGACCCGCAGCGTCACCCAGCCCTACGATCCCGAAAAAGGCCTGTTCCTGGCCGACCGCTACATCAAGGGCAACTGTCCGCGCTGCAAGGCACCGGATCAGTACGGCGACAACTGCGAAGCCTGCGGCGCCACCTACAGCCCCACGGAACTCATCGACGCGCGCTCGGTGATTTCCGGCGCCACCCCGGTGCTGCGGGAATCGATCCACTATTTTTTCACCCTGCCCGCCTTCACCGACTTCCTCAAGGCCTGGACCCGCGCCGGCCATGTCGGGGAAGAAATTGCCAACAAGCTCAGCGAATGGCTCGATGGCGGCCTGCAGGAGTGGGATATCAGCCGCGATGCGCCCTATTTCGGCTTTGAAATTCCCGATGCGCCCGGCAAGTATTTCTACGTCTGGCTGGATGCGCCCATCGGCTACATGGCCAGCTTCAAGAATCTCTGCGCGCGCAACAAGCTGGATTTCGACGCTTTCTGGGGACGCGACTCCAGCGCCGAGCTGTATCACTTCATCGGCAAGGACATCGTCAATTTCCATGCACTGTTCTGGCCGGCGATGCTGGAGAGCGCCGGGTTTCGCACGCCGGACAAAATTTGCGTGCACGGTTTTCTCACCGTGAACGGCAAGAAGATGTCGAAATCCCGCGGCACCTTCATCAATGCCCGCGCCTATCTCGATCAACTGAATCCGGAATATTTGCGCTATTACTTCGCGGCCAAACTGTCCGCCGGCATCGATGATCTCGATCTGAATCTCGACGACTTCGTGCAACGGGTCAACAGCGATCTGGTAGGCAAACTGGTCAACATCGCGAGCCGCTGTGCCCGCTTCATCGGCGACGGCAAGGGCGGTGTGCTGGCGACGGAGCTCGCCGAACCCGAACTCTGGCAGCGTGCCCTGGGGATCGCCGTCAGTGTCGCCGGCCATTACGAGAACCGCGAATTCGGCAAGGCGATGCGGGAAATCCTGGCCATCGCCGATGCCGCGAACGAGTACATCGCCACTCAGGAACCCTGGAAGCTCGTCAGGCAGCCGGGCCACGAAGCCGAAGTGCTGGGCATCTGCTCGCTCGGGATCAACCTGTTCCGCATCCTGATGCTGTATCTCAAGCCGGTGCTGCCGCGCATGGCGGAAGAAGCTGAGCGGTTCCTCAACGATGAACTGCGCTGGGATGGGCCCATCGCGCCCCTGCTCGGCCACCGCATCGCGGCCTTCACGCCCCTGATGCAGCGGGTCGAGAAAAAGCAGATCGACGCCATGCTCGCCGCGAGCGCCGCGGACCAGCCGGCCGCCGCAGCGCCCACAGCGATGGCGGTCACCGCAAACACCCGTGTCGAGCCGCTGGCGGCGCAAATCGGCTTCGACGATTTCAGCAAGGTGGATTTGCGGATTGCCCGTATCGTCGCGGCGCGTACCGTCGAAGGTTCGGACAAGCTTTTGCAGCTGACGCTCGATCTCGGCGGCGAGACCCGCACGGTTTTTTCCGGGATTCGCGCCAGTTACCGCCCCGAGGATCTCGAAGGCCGGCTCACGGTGATGGTCGCCAATCTGGCGCCGCGCAAGATGCGCTTCGGGGTGTCCGAAGGCATGGTGCTCGCCGCCGGGGACGCCGACGGTATCTATCTGCTTGCACCCGACAGCGGCGCCCAGCCGGGTCAGCGGGTGACCTGACGGCGGCGCGACCGGCGCCGATGGACGCCATCGCCCCCAGGCGGCATGCTGATATAACAGGCGTCCCGACTGGCGTTTCCGCCTTCAACAGGTAACCGCATGCAGGAAGTCGCACTGGTTCTGCTGAGCACCGTGCTGGTCAACAATGTGCTGCTCGCGCAGACGCTGGGCGTCTCGGCATTGTCGGGAATGTCGTCCCGCCTGAGCGGCGCCGCCGGCCTGGCGGCGGCCACCAGCGCCCTGCTGTTGCTGAGCGCTGGGACCAACCACATCCTTTACCACTGGCTGTTGACGCCGCTGGGTATTCAATACCTGGCATTGCCCGTATTCGTGCTGGCGATCGCCTCGATCGCGCGCGGCCTCGTGCTCGGCAGCCGACGCCTCGACCCGCGCCTGCACCGCAACCTGAAGGCACTAGAGCCACTGCTGATGGTCAACGCCGCCGTGCTTGGCCTGACGCTGCTCAACGCTGCCGACGCAGCTTCCCTGGCTCTCGCGCTGCTGAGCGCGTTCGGCACCGCGCTCGGATTTGCCCTGGTGCTGGTGTTGTTCGCGGGACTGCGCGAACAACTCACGGCCGCCGCGGTACCCCTACCCTTTCGCGGCCCCGCCATCGCCATGATCAGCGCCGGCCTGATGGCACTCGCTTTCATGGGCTTCGTCGGGATGGTGTGAGATGGGCAGCGCCGAGCTTCTGACCCAGTTGCCGACGGCGCTCGCCGCGCTGGCGGCATTGGCAGCATTCGCGGCAGCGATATTTGCACGCGCGACCCCTAGCGACAGCGACAACGATTTCCCTATCCCCAGTCCCCCAGGAATCGAGCGCGAGCTCGCGGCACTCATCGAGGATCTGCTGCCCCAGACCCAGTGCGGCCAGTGCGGTCATCCGGGCTGCCGACCCTATGCGCGCGCCATCGCAGCGGGCGAAGCATTCAACAAATGTCCGCCGGGCGGTCGCGCCACCATCGCGGCCATCGCCGATCTGCTGGGCACCACGCCGCTGGCACTGGATCCGGAACACGGGCGTGAAGGGCCAAAGCTGGTCGCCTATATCCGCGAGGCCGAATGTATCGGCTGCACCAAATGCCTCCCCGCCTGCCCGGTGGATGCGATCCTCGGCGCGACGCGCCAGATGCACACGGTGATCGCGGCGGAATGCACCGGCTGCGACCTGTGCGTCGAGCCCTGCCCCGTGAACTGCATCGAGATGATCCCGGCGCCAGCGTCCCGGGCCGCGATCATTGCAAGCGACCGGCCAGCTCCGGTGACGGCATGAGCCAGACATGGACATTTCCCGGTGGCCTCCTGCTGCCGGCCCATAAACACGCATCCAGCGCGACGCCCATTCGCACTGCGGCTCTGCCGCCGGAACTGATCCTGCCACTGGGCGCCGCCGCGCCACTGATTGCGGTGGGCGATTCCGTGCTGAAGGGGCAGTTGCTCGCTGCGGCCGGGAGCGATGGCTTACCGGTGTATGCGCCTACTTCCGGCCATGTCGCCGGCATCGAATTTCGACCCCAGGCCGAGGTGGTCGGACCCTGCGCTGTGCTGATCCCTGATGGCGCGGAACGCTGGATCGAACGCGCCGCACCCGTGGATCCCGCGACGCGCACGCTCCCGGAACTGCTGGCCGCCGTGCGCGCCGCCGGGATCGTCGGGCTGGGCGGCGGTGGTTTTCCCACACACATCAAGCTCGCCCCGGCGCAGCCCATCGACACCCTGGTCGTCAACGGCATGGAGTGCGAACCCTACATCACCGCCGATGACCGCCTGATGCGGGAAGAGGCCGCCGCCATCGTCGCCGGCGTGCGCCTGGCGGCGCGCCTGCTGGGCGATCCGGTTCGCATCCTGATCGGTCTCGAGGACGACAAACCGCAAGCCACCGCGGCCATGACGACCGCACTGACCGCCACGGATGGCAACCAGAAAATGGACATCGTAGTGCTGCCCAGCCGTTATCCGGCGGGCGGCGAACGGCAGCTGATTCAGCTGCTGACCGGCCGCCAGGTGCCGAGCGGCGGTCTGCCGCAGGATGTCGGTGTCATCTGCATCAATGTCGGCACGCTCTACGCCCTGCATCGCGCGCTCGCGTTCGACGAGCCGCTGCTGTCGCGGATAGTGACCATCACCGGCGGTGCCTGCCGCGAGCCGGCCAACTACCGGGCGCTGCTGGGGACCCCCATCGCCCACTTGCTGGCGGCCAGCGGTTACCAGCCCGAGCTGTGCGAACACCTGCTGCTCGGCGGGCCCATGATGGGGACCCCGCTCGCCAACCTACAGGCTCCGGTAACCAAAACCACCCACTGCGTGCTTGCCCTCACGGCAACGGAGCTCCCGCCGCCACGCGATCCCCAGGCCTGCATCCGCTGCGGTCTGTGTGCCGATGTCTGTCCCGCCTCCCTGTTGCCGCACCAGTTGCTGCGCCATGCCGTGGCGCGGGACCACCGGCAACTCGAACGCCATCATCTGTTCGACTGCATCGACTGCGGCGCCTGCGCTTACGTGTGCCCGAGTGCAATCCCGCTGGTGGACCATTACCGCGTCGCCAAGGCCGAAGTGCGCGCGCTGCGTGCCGAGCGCGTCGCTGCGGACCATGCCCGCCGCCGCTTCGAAGCCCACCAGACGCGGGTGGCCCGGCAGCACGAGGAGCGCGGCGCGCGTCACGCCGAATTGCTCGGGACATCCGGAGTGGACGCCAACGCGTCGGCGTCCGATCCCGTCACCCCAGCGCCCGTCGCCACCGATCTGGTGCAGCAAGCCCGGGAGCGCGCCGGTGCCGCCACGCCCCGGCGGGCGCAACTGGAGCGTGCCCTGAGCGCGGCGGAAAATCGCATCGCGCAACTTGAAACACAGCTCGCGGCGCTGGACGCGACGGCGACCGAATCACGGCGCAACGGCCTGCGCGCGCGCCTCGCACAGGCGCGTCTCGATGGCGATCTGGCGCGCCGGCGGCTACACGCGCTGCCGGTGGAATCGCCGTCCACCGGTGACGGGAATCCGCAATGATCCCTGGCGCGCCCCATGCCCACAGCGGCCTGACCACCGGCGCGGTGATGCAGCGCGTGCTGGTAGCAATGCTGCCCGGCATTGCCGCTCTGCTGTGGTATTTCGGTCCGGGCACGCTGATCCAGATCGTCTTGGCCGGCAGTGCCGCGCTCGCCGCCGAAGCCCTGGTGTTGCGACTGCGCCGGCTTCCGCTGGAGCCGACGCTCGCCGATGGCAGTGCGCTGGTCACCGGTGTGCTGATCGGCGTCGCGCTGCCGCCGCTCGCACCCTGGTGGCTCGCGGTCACCGGCAGCGCCATTGCGATCCTCATCGCCAAGCATCCCTACGGCGGGCTGGGTTACAACCTGTTCAATCCCGCCATGGTGGCCTACGCGGCACTGCTGGTGTCCTTCCCCGACGCCCTGTCGCAGTGGTCCGGGCCGCGCCCGTTGCTGCCCGAGGGAGCACCGCCCGGCCTCGTCGATGCCCTGCAACGGATTTTTGGCGGGCACGACACCGCACCGGACGGCTTCACCATGGCGACCCCGCTGGAGCTGTTTCGCGAGAATTCCGGCCTGCTGGTACAGCAGTTCTATACAACGCACCCGCTGCTCGCCCGGGGCGATCTGGCCGGCGTCGGCTGGGAGACCGTCAATCTCGGCTTTCTCGCGGGTGGTATTTATCTGCTGGCACGCCGGGTCATCACCTGGCACGCGCCCGTCGCCATGCTGGCTGCACTCGTGCTGCTGGCACTGCTGTGCAACGACGGCGGCAGTTCCGCAAGCCAGGGTCCGCCCAGCCTGCACCTGTTCAGCGGCGCCACCATGCTGGGCGCGTTTTTCATCGTCACCGATCCGGTCACCACCGCCGCCAGCAAGCGCGGGCGTCTTTTGTGCGGGCTGCTGACCGGTGTGCTGGTGTTTGCGATTCGCGCTTGGGGCGGTTATCCGGATGGCGTTGCCTTCGCGGTCTTGCTGATGAATCTGGCCGTACCCCTCATCGATCGTGTCACCGTCCCCCGTGCCTACGGTCAGCCCACCCGGCGGCGACACCACGAGAAGGCGCCGGAATGACTGACGCGGCGCGCGACGGCATTTTGGATTGGACGCGGCATAACGCCGTCGTGCTGGTCGTCGTGGCGCTGGCCGCCGCAATGTTGCTGAGCGCCGTTCATGGGCTCACCCGAGCGCCCATCGCACGGGCGCGGGAGCTGGCCGCCGAAGCCGCGCTGCTCGAAGTGGTTCCGGAGTTCGCCAAAGCCACCGATGTGTCCCTGGACTTCCTGCCCGTCCCACCCCGGTTCCGGATCCGCCTGGGCAGCGAGGAGGGTGCGCGGATTCATCGCATCAAACGCAGCGGCGAGATTCTGGCCGTGATCGTGCCGGCGCTGTCGCCTTCGGGTTACGGTGGCCCCATCCGCCTGATCGCGGGAATCGACCGCAACGGAATTGTCACCGGGGTAAAGGTGCTGGAACACCACGAAACACCGGGGCTCGGCGATCGCATTGCAGCCGACAAAAGCGACTGGATTCGCCGCTTCACCGGCAAATCCCTGACCGATCCCACACCCAACCGCTGGCAGGTGCGGCGCGACGGCGGCGCCTTCGATCAGATCAGCGGCGCCACCATCAGCTCGCGAGCGGTGGTGCGACAGGTGCGGCGCGCGCTCGATTATTTTCACGACGATCGTGCGCGTCTACTGGATGCCGGCCCAATCGCGGCACCGGAGTCCGCGCCATGACGCCGACAGATCGAGACGCCGGCACTGACACTGGCGGCGGATTGTGGCGCAACAATCCCGCGCTGGTGCAATTGCTCGGACTCTCGCCACTGCTCGCCATGAGTCGCTCGCTGGCGACCGCCCTGGGGCTCGGGCTCGCCACGCTGGCGGTACTGGTCTCCGCCAGCGTGGCGGTCGCCCTGCTCCGCAACCGCACGCCCGACGCGGTGCGGATTCCCCTGTTCCTGCTGCTGATCGCCACCTTCACCGGCTGCATCGACCTGCTGCTCCAGGCCTACCGCTACCCGCTGTATCAGGCGCTCGGCATCTTCGTGCCGCTGATCGCCGCGAACGGCGCGCTGCTGGCCAGTGCCGACACCAGCAGCCGGCAATCGCTGGCCACGGCGGCGCGCGGCGGACTGTTGACGGGACTGGGTTTCGCCGGAGTCCTGATCGTGCTGGGCGCACTGCGCGAGCTGCTCGGACAGGGCACGCTGTGCCGTCAAATGGATTTGTTGTTCGGCCCCAGTGCCGCCGCCTGGCAACTCCAGGTATTGCCGGACAATTACGAATTCCCGCTCTGGGTGCTGCCGCCCGGCGCCTTTCTGCTGACGGGCTTGCTGATCGCCCTGAAAAACGCCATCGATCTGCGCCGTGCCGCTCCCGCGCCACCCGCACCGGCTCCGACGCCGGGTGCGAAGCGGGTACGGGTTACCGACCTGCCGCGCTAGACGCGCGTCGCGGCGGGATTCGCGCAGTTGACCAGCATCTCACCCCGCCGCAGGCGCTCGACGTTCTCCGCCACCTTGCGCGCGATACCGCAAAAACTGAGATCGGTGGCGCCGCCAATATGGGGTGTACCGATGACGTTGTAGCCAAAAATGGGGTCCGCGGGATCCATGGGTTCCTGCCAGAACACATCCAGTCCCGCACCGGCGATACGTTGGTCACGCAGCGCGGTGAGCAGGGCGTCGTAATCGATCACGCCGCCGCGGGCCACGTTGATGACGTAGGCCGAGGGTTTCAACAGCGCAAATTCCGCCACACCCAGCAGTCCGCGCGTCGTATCGTTGAGGGGTGGTGCGAGCACCACGAAGTCGGCCTCGCGCAGCGCGTCGTGCAATCCACTTGCCTGATAATGGCCGGCGACGGGAATCGCCTCTTCCTCCACGCTGTGCTTGGGTCCGCTGCGCGACACGGCGAGCACCCGCATTTCGAAACCGGCGAGCCGCCGCGCCACTTCACGGCCGACGCCGCCGTAGCCCACGATCACCGCCGTGCGTCCCTTGAGCGACCAGCCGGTGGGCGTCGCGACCCGGCCCTGACGAACGCTTTCCTGCGCGGCCGGGAACTGGCGTGCGAGCGCGAGCATGAGCAGCACCGCAATTTCTGCCACCGACTCGGCGTTGCCGGTGCCGGCGGCGGGTACATTCGCGACCTGGATTCCCAGGCGCGTCGCCGCCGCTATATCGACCGTGTCCAGGCCGGCGCCGAACTGCTGTATCAGCCGGACCTTGCTGCCGGCGAGCAGCGCGGCGTCGATCGGCGTCAGGGTCGGGATGAGCACGTCGGCTTTACCCACCACCTCCGCCAGCCGCGCAGGCGCGCATTCGAGCACTTCATCGCTGGGCAACTCGCGCTGGAGCATTTCCCGGATGATGCGCAGTCCTTCCAGACAGAAATAGATTTTCACGTTGTTTCCCTTTTGGTTTGATGCTGTTCAAGCGCAGTCTGGATCCTGCTGGAATTCCACCGTGTTGCCGGCCGGGTCGCTGGTGAAAATAAAACGGTCGAAGCGATCGAACGGAATGTGATTGGCTTCGAGATGCCGTGCCGCGGCTTCGATGTCCGTCACGAAAAATGCAGTGTGCGGACCCATGGGGTTGGCGTGATGGCAGGTCATGCCCGGGATGGCGTTGCCGCCGGTCGCGGGGTCGGACTGGATGACGTGGACCTGGCCGTTGGGAAACTGCATCCAGAAACCGGGAATCCTGTCGGCGAGCTTGGCGGGAATATCCCGCTCCACGGTACCGACACCCAGCACATCGACATAGAAGTGCCGCATGGCATCGAGCTCGGCACGGGTGCCGATGGCGGTGTGATTGATGCGTGTGACCTTGAGCATGGCGGTTACCTCCCCTGAAGTTTTTCCCAGTGTAGCCCAAGGTCATCCAGCATCCGACCCGGGCTCAATCGTCGCTTATTTTCCCGCGCAATGCTTTCGCGTTGCCGCGTTTGGTTTTGCTGTCCATGCGCCGGGCCTGTGAACCTTGCGTGGGCCTGGTGGGACGGCGTTTCTTTGCCACCACCATGGCGGCACGAATGATATCGGCAAGGCGTGCCAGCGCATCGGCGCGGTTTTTCGGCTGGCTGTTGAACGACTGCGCCTTGATGACGATCACACCGTCGTCAGTGATGCGCGCGTCGCGCCACACCAGCAGCCGAGCCTTGCACGCGTCCGGCAGCGACGATGCGGCGATGTCGAAGCGCAGGTGCACCGCGGTCGAGACCTTGTTGACGTTCTGACCACCGGCACCCTGGGCGCGGATCGCGTGCAGCTCGATCTCACTGTCGGGGATGGCGATCGTGTTCGATATCGTCAGCATCTGTTGTTCCTGATTGGCCGCCGGACCGAGACGGCGGCGCGTTCAGACGGCGAGGCCGGCCGCATGACCCGACGCCCAGGCCCATTGAAAATTGAAACCGCCGAGCTGGCCGGAGACATCCACCACTTCGCCGATGAAATATAAACCCGGCACGATCTTCGACTCCATCGTCGCGGATGACAACAGGTTCGTATCGACGCCACCCTGCGTGACTTCCGCGGTGCGATAACCTTCGGTGCCTGCGGGCTGCAGCGGCCAGTGCGCCAGCAGACCGGCGACTGCGCCGAGCTCAGTCGGACCGTACTGCTTGAGCGGCCGGCTCACCAACTCGTGCGCGCACAGATCCTGCGCAAAACGCTTGGGCAGCACACCGGCAAGCGCGGTATGCAGATGGGCATCGGGTCGCTCGGCGCGGCACCGTTGCAGCCAGTCGCGCGCGTCCATTCCCGGCAGCAGGTCGATGTCCAGCACCTCCCCCGGCTCCCAGTACGACGAGATCTGCAACATCGCCGGGCCGCTGATGCCGCGATGGGTGAACAACATGGCCCCGGTGAACTCGACGCCGCGACAGCGGACACTGACCGGCAGCGATACGCCGCTGAGCGCCGCGCAGCGTTCGCGCTCGGGGCCGCCGAACGTGAAGGGCACCAGGGCGGCGCGTGTCGGACGCAGGTCGTGACCGAATTGCCGGGCGATCTCATAACCGAAGCCGGTGGCGCCCAGGGTCGGGATCGAGAGACCGCCAGTGGCAATCACCAGCGCGGCAGCGGTGACCGGACCTGTGGATGTGGCGAGGGCAAAGCCGGTATCCGTCTTCGCGATGGCGCCGACTGTGCATTTCACCGCGATGCGGACCCCGGCGTGTTCGCACTCGGCGTGCAGCATCGCGACGATGGCGCTGGCCGACTCGTCGCAGAACAATTGCCCGAGTTCCTTTTCGTGGTAGCGAATGCGATGTTTCTGGACCAGGGCGATAAAGTCCTGGGGCCCGTAGCGGGCCAGGGCCGACTTGCAGAAATGCGGATTGGCGGACAGAAAATTGGCAGGCGTCGTGTGCAGATTGGTGAAATTGCAGCGCCCGCCGCCGGACATCAGGATCTTCTTGCCGATCCGGTTGCTGTGTTCGATCACCAGCACGCGGCGGCCGCGACCGCCGGCGGTGAGGCCACACATCAATCCGGCCGCGCCGCCGCCGACGATCACGACATCGAACTGACTCGTGTTCACCCGCCCCGCTGGCCGGATTGCCGGGTGTGCGCAGCTACCAGATCGCGCGCGACGGCTTCGGCAATCTCGATACCGTCGATGGCCGCCGAGTAGATTCCACCCGCGTACCCCGCTCCCTCGCCCGCCGGATACAGGCCCTGGGTGTTGACGCTTTCCAGGGTGTCGCGCTCGCGGCAGATCCGCAGCGGCGACGAGGTGCGGGTTTCCACGGCGGTGAAAACCGCGTCCGCCGCGGCGAAGCCGGGAATCTGGCGTCCGAATACCGGCATCGCCTCACGGATCGCCGCGGTGGCGTAATCGGGCAGCAATCCGGCAAGATTGGTGAGGTGGATGCCCGGCTGGTACGAAGGGATCAGGTCGCCGAGCTGCGTTGAAGCGCGATTGGCGAGAAAGTCGCCGACCCGTTGTGCGGGCGCATCGTAGTTGCCGCCGCCCAGCGCAAAGGCACGCGCCTCCAGATCTTCCTGCAATGCGATACCCGCAAGCGGATCGTCGGAGGGAAAGTCGGCCGGCGTGATGCCGACCACAATGGCGGCGTTGGCGTTGCGCTCGTTGCGCGAATACTGGCTCATGCCATTGGTGACCACACGTCCCGGCTCGCTGGTGGCGGCGACCACAGTGCCGCCCGGACACATGCAGAAACTGTAGACCGCGCGGCCGTTGCTGGCGTGATGCACCAGTTTGTAATCGGCCGCACCGAGCAGCGGGTGACCGGCCTGTGGCCCGAAGCGGGCGCGGTCGATGATCGCTTGCGGATGCTCGACCCGCAGGCCAATGGAGAACGGCTTCGGCTCCATGTGCACACCGCGTCCGTGGAGCATGCGGAAGGTATCGCGAGCGCTGTGGCCGACCGCGAGCACGATATGCCGGGTGGCGATACGCGTACCGTCCGCGAGCTGCACGCCGGTGACCTGGTGATCCTGCACCAGCAGGTCCGTCACCCGCTGCTGGAAGCGGACTTCGCCCCCCAGGGCAATGATTTTTTCGCGCATCGCCTGTACTACTGTCACCAGGCGAAAAGTGCCGATGTGCGGCTTGCTGACGTAGCGAATCTCTTCCGGGGCACCGGCGGCGACGAACTCGCCCAGCACCTTGCGACCGAGATGGCGCGGATCCTTGATCTGGCTGTAGAGCTTGCCGTCGGAAAAAGTGCCGGCGCCACCCTCGCCGAACTGTACATTGGATTCCGGGTCCAGCCTGCGCTCGCGCCACAGGGCCCAGGTATCCCGGGTGCGCTCGCGCACGGCCTTGCCCCGCTCCAGCACGATGGGCCGAAACCCGGACTCGGCCAAAATCAGCGCCGCGAACAGGCCGCAGGGGCCGAAGCCGATCACGACCGGGCGTTCATCGAGCCCGGACGGCGCCAGAGCAACAGGCCGGTAGGCGGTATCGAGCGCTTGGCCGATGTGCGGGTCGCGGGCGAATTTTTCCAACAGCGCAGCATCGCGGGTCGTCTCGATATCGAGCGTGTACACCCACTGGATATGGCCGCGCTTGCGCGCATCCTGACCGCGACGGAACAGCGTACATGTTCGCAGTTCAGCGTCGGCAATGCCGAGCCGGTTCAGGATCGCCGCGCGCAGATCGGTGGCGGTGTGATCCAGCGGCAATTTGAGTTCAGTGAGTCGCAGCATGTCCGGGTGGAAGGGCTGGTGATCCGTGGTTCAACGGCAGATAACGGCCGGGCATATCAGAGTTCGACCTGACTGCCCAGCTCCACCACCCGGTTGGTGGGAATTCGGAAAAACGTCATGGCACCGGAGGCATTGCGCGCCATGCTGATGAACAGCTTCTCGCGCCATTGCGCCATCCCCGGCACCTTGGTGGAAATCAGGGTCTCGCGGCTGAAGAAGAACGAGGTCTCCATCAATCGGAACTCGATGCCGAGGGCACTGCAGGCTTCCAGCGCCGCGGGTATGTCGGGCTCATCCTTGAAACCGTAACGCAGCAGCAGCCGATAAAAATTTTCCTCCAATGGCTCGACAGCCACGCGCTCCTCGGCAGGCACATGGGGAACATCTTCGTTGGTCACCGTCAGCAACACCACCCGCTCGTGCAGCACCTTGTTGTGAATCAGGTTATGGAGCAGTGCGTGGGGCACCCCTTCGAGACTCGCGGTCATGAAAACGGCCGTGCCCGGTACCCTGGGCAGCGGATGGGCGGCAATCCCGCCCAGAAAGGAAGCGAGGTCGACCGCACCGGTGCCAAGGCGCCGCAGCAGCAATTCACGGCCCCGCTTCCAGGTAGAGAGCAGCGTAAACATCGCGATGGCGACCACCACCGGCATCCAGCCGCCGTGAAGTAGTTTCGCGGCACAGGCGCCAAAAAATGCCAGGTCCACCACCAGGAAACCCAGGGCACAGGCAATGGCCGCGAGCCGGCCCCAGGACCACAGCGTCGCCGCCACCACCGCGGCCAATATCGTATCTATGGCCATGGTGCCGGTGACCGCGATGCCATAGGCCGCCGCCAGATTGGAGGATGACTGGAACAGCAGAACCAGCAGTACCACTCCCACCAGCAAGCTCCAGTTGACCAGGGGGATATACACCTGTCCGATTTCGCGATCGGACGTATGGACCACTTCCAGACGGGGACAGTAACCCAGTTGCATCGCCTGCCGTGTCACCGAAAACGTCCCTGAAATGACCGCCTGAGAGGCGATCACGGTCGCCGCCGTGGCCAACAGCACCAGGGGATACAGGGCCCAGGAAGGCGCCAGCAGATAGAAAGGATTTTCGGCGGCGGCAGGATCGCGCAGCAGCAGCGCGCCCTGGCCGAAATAATTCAACAGCAGTGCCGGCCACACATACCAGAGCCAGGCGAACCGGATGGGTCGTCGGCCGAAATGTCCCATGTCGGCATAGAGGGCTTCACCGCCGGTCACCGCCAGTACCACTGCGCCCAGGGCGAGAAAGCCGAGCCAGTGATTATCGAGAAAGAACCGTACCGCGTAGAGCGGGTTCACGGCCTTGAGTACCGAGGGCTCGGCAAGAATGCTTATGGTTCCGAGGACTGCGAGCACCAGAAACCACAGACACATGACGGGCCCAAACAGCCTGCCCATGCTACCGGTTCCCCGCGCCTGAACCACGAACAACAGGACCAGTATGACCAGGGTCGCGGGAACCACATAAAATTCCAGCGCCGGCGCGGCGACCTTCAGCCCCTCCACAGCGCTCAGCACCGAAATTGCGGGAGTAATGACCCCATCGCCGTAGAACAGCGCCGCCCCAAACAGACCCAGCGACATCAGCACCCAACGCAGCCGTTGGCGGTGCTTCACCGCACGCAGCGTCAGCGCGATCAGCGCCATGATGCCGCCTTCGCCGCGGTTGTCGGCGCGCATCATGAAAATGACGTATTTGAGGGTAATCACGATAAACAGCGCCCAGAACACCAGCGACAGTATTCCGAGCAGATTGCCGGGCGAAAGAGGGAGGGAATGAGGCCCGCCAAAAACTTCCCGCAAGGTGTACAGGGGACTGGTACCGATATCCCCGTACACCACGCCGATCGCCGCGAGGGCGAGCGGCAACACGGGTTTTTCGGCGGATGCGTCGGCGGGGAGATTCTCGTTCTCGGACGAAGTCACGGATTTCTCATCATCGGATGGGAGGGGTCAGGTTCGCGTATCCCTACCTGACGGCAGGCGCGCGATTCTAACAGCTTGTTGAAAAACGTCGCGCGGCGGCCAGCTGCGAGGCGCGCGGCGCACCGCGACCGAGACCTATCGGAGGGGTCCGCGAGGGAGCGAGCACCGCGCAACGAGGCAGATGGCCGCCACAACATCTTTTCAACAGGCACCCAAGGGCGTCCTGCGGGGCCGTAACCACAGAAAACGCTCCGCTGCTGGATCCTCACCACTGACAGGGGGCAAAAAATCCGTGCAGCCACTGGGATGCGGGCTGACCGGTGGTCCATCGAGATTTCACTATACGCATCAGTATCAATATTGACTTATGGGTAGCATTGTGGAGTACTGGCGCCCGCCGGGGATTCCCTGGTTAAACACCGAGACCAACACGCGATTCTCCACTCTCACGTATGAGGCCATCTTTCATGATCAAACCGGCGATCTCCGCGGATTCGCATATTGTCGAACCGCCAAACTGTTATATCGACTTCATCGAACCCAAATATCGAGACCAGGCGCCCCGGATTGTGGAAGCACCCGGCGGCGGCCACATTTTCCACATCCCCGGCGTCGATGACGCCATACCGGTCGCGCTCCTGGGTGCCGCCGGCGTGCCGGCCAACGAGCTCGCCAAATTTCGTAACAGCAAGTTCGAGGATATCCCCAAGGCAGCCTGGGATCCGAAATTCCGCACCGAAGCCCAGGATCGCGACGGCGTCTGCGCCGAGATCATCTACGCCTCGATCGGCATGGTGCTCTGCACCCACAAGGATTTCGCCTACAAATCCGCCTGCATGCGCGCCTACAACCGCTGGCTCGAAACCTTCTGCGGCGGCGCGCCCAACCGTCTGTTCGGACTGGCTCAAACCGCCGCCGAAAGCGTGGACGAGGCGATCAAGGACTTCCGCAAGGCCAAGGAAATGGGCATGGTCGGCATGATGATGCCGGGCCGTCCGCAACACAAAGACTACGATCATGCCGATTACGATGCGCTGTGGGAGTGCGCGACCGACCTGGACCTGCCGGTCTGCTTCCACATCCTGACCTCCGACGACAACAGCGTGAAAGAAGCACTGGCCCCCAAGCGCGGCGCTTTGGCCAACGGCTTCATGAACATCATGCGCAGTGTTCAGGATGTCCTGGGCGTGTTCCTGTTCGGCGGCAACTTCGACCGGCACCCCAATCTCAAGATGGTGATCGCCGAAGCCGATGCCGGCTGGATCCCGCACTACGCCTACCGTGCCGACCACGCCATCAAGCGCTTGGGCGCGATCGCCGAGTCCACGCTCAAAAAGATGCCGAGCGAGTACATCACCAAGAATGTCTCCTTCACCTTTCAGGACGATGCCACCGCTTACCTGAACAAGAACATCGTCGACAGCGGCTGCCTGGTCTGGGCCAATGACTATCCGCACACGGATGCGACCTGGCCTCACTCGCAGGAAGTTCTGGCGGAACAGACCTCCTTCCTGACCGACGCACAGAAGAATGCCATCCGGCACGACAACGTGAAGAAACTGTTCAACCTGCCCATTCAGGTTCAATAACGTTCGTCGTTAAAGCCGCCGTTGCCCCCAGGGCGACGGCGGTTTTTTTATGCCCGGCAAATACCCTGTTGCCGGCACGCGCCGCCGGCGCAACAATCCCGGAATCCACTATCTGACCGGGAGCCCCCATGAACCGATTTCTCGCACTGCACGGTGCTGCTGCGAACGCCATCAAACTCAACCATGGGTGGCGTGCTGAACGGGTGACGCCGTCGAGCGCGCTGTTCGGCGCCAACGGCATGCAGTTCGGTCCGGACGGTCGGCTCTATGTCGCCCAGGCCATGGGCAGTCAGGTCACCGCCATTGACACCACGACCGCCGTGCTCGATCACATAGCACCCAACGGACTGGCCATTACCGGCCCGGACGATGTGGCGTTCGATGCGGACGGCAATATGTATGCAACCGAGGTGATGAGCGCCAGGGTCAGCCGACGCCGACCCGACGGCCGCATCGATATCGTCGCCGGTGATCTGCCCAGCGCAAACGGCGTCACCGTGTTCGGAAACCGCCTGTTCATCGACGAACACCGTCCCGGCGGTCGCCTGTTTGAACTCTATCCCGATGGCAGTCGCCCGCCCCGACTGATCGCCGACGACCTCGACGGCCCCAACGCCCTCGCCGGCGGGCCGGACGGCAAGCTGTATTTCCCGCTGGTGCCGCGCGGCGAGATCTGGCGTGCCGACCCCGAGACAGGCGCGCTGGAGAAAGTCACCGACGGGCTGTCGTTTCCCACCGCCTGCAAGTTCACCCCGGCCGGCGAACTGCTCTCGCCCCAGGCCGGCAACGGCGAAGTGGCACAAATCGACATCGCCACGGGCCGTTGGCAGGTGATCGCTCGGGTGCGTCCCGGCATCGACAA
>JAKFFI010000060.1:0-2438 GCA_036677085.1 Porticoccaceae bacterium | reverse complement strand
GGCGCTGAGGGCCGACGGCACTGATTACGCGCCAGTCCCGCCGCGCTACAAGACGCCCTACTTCAGCCACATCATGGGCGGCTACTCGGCCGGTTACTACGCCTACATCTGGTCGGAAGTGCTTGACGCGAACAGCGTGGAATGGTTCAAGAACAACGGCGGCCTGACCCGCGCCAACGGTGACCATTTCCGCAAGACCCTGCTCTCGCGCGGCGGCAGCAAGGATGCGTTGCAGCTGTTCCAGGACTTCGCCGGCCATGCGCCCAAGATCGAGCCGTTGCTGGTGAAGCGCGGCCTGGTAGCGGAAGTCAGCGACGGCGCGGAGCCGACGCCGGCTCCGACCGAGACCAAGGAATAACCCAGGCAGCGTTCCGCCCGGAAGAAAAACCGTGTCCTCGTTGTAGCAACCACGCCACCTCCGGGTGGCGTGGTTGTTTGTGGCGTTCAAATCCCCCTTGTAGGAGCGGTTTTAGCCGCGACCGGGAGCTCAAAACCTGCCGGATGACAACGCAGCCGAGCCCTTGGTCGCGGCTAAAACCGCTCCTACACACGGCTGAAACAGGCTTGTCTCCCTCCTTTGAAAAAGGAGGGCTGGGGAGGATTTGCTCTTGATGTTGAGCAAGGGCAAGAGCAAATCCCCTCAATCCCCCTTTTTCAAAGGGGGAGGCCATATGGATCTTGTTTCACTCATAGGAGCGCCTTCGACGGACTTACCTCGGCGCCACATACCCGCCCGGTACCCCGCCCGCCGACAGCACCACCTGCCACAACTGCGAACGCCGGGTGCGGAACGTGGCCATCGACCCCGCCAGGTAGAACCGCCACATGCGCCGGAAACGCTCGTCGTAGCGCGCGTCCAGCGACTGCCACGCCTTTTCGATATTCTCCCGCCAGGCCTGCAGCGTGCGATCGTAGTCGGCACCGAAATTGTGCCAGTCCTCGATCACGAACAACCCCTCCGCCGCATGCGCGATCTGCGCCGCCGATGGCAGCATGGAGTTGGGGAAGATGTAGCGGGCGATCCACGGATCGGTGTGGTTGACCGAACGGTGGTTGCCGATGGTGTGCAGCAGGAACAAGCCGCCGCGCGGCAGGCATCGTTCAGCCACTTCGAAGTAGGTACGGTAGTTCTTCACTCCCACGTGCTCGAACATGCCCAGCGAGAACACCGCGTCGTAGCGTTCGTCGAGCTCGCGGTAATCCTGCAGGCGGATCTCGATCGGCAATCCCGCACACAACTCGCGCGCGTAGTCGGCCTGCTCTCGCGAGATGGTCACGCCCACTCCGCTGATGCCGTAACGCTCCGCGGCGAACTTCAACGCCTCGCCCCAGCCGCAACCGATATCCAGCACCCGCATCCCCGGCTTGAGTCGCAGCTTGCGGCAGACCAGGTCGAGCTTGGCTTCCTGCGCCGCGTCCAGTCCGTCGAGCACGCGGCCGTCCGCCTGGGTCCAGTAGCCGCAGCTGTAGACCAGTCGCTGGCCGAGCATGGCCGCATACAGGTCGTTGCCCAAGTCGTAATGACGTTCACCCACCACGTGACTGCGGCCGGGCGACTGCAGGTTGAGCAGGCGCGCGCGCAACGCATCCCAGATTTCGCCTGCGCCATGCACGCGCCGATCGAGTCCGGCATCGAGCACATGGAACAGGAAGCCGTCCAGCGACGGCACATCCCACCAACCGTCCATGTAGCTTTCGCCCAGGCCCAGCGAACCTTGTGCGAGTACCCGCGCGTAGAAATGCGGGTCGTGCACCTGCAGGTCCCAGGGCCGCGAACCGCCGACCTGCACGTCCGCCTCCGCGAGCAGTCCGGTGACCCGATGCTGGAAACGTTGCTGCGGCATCGCGCTATATGCCCGTGTCGGGGATCAGGGCTTCGCGAACAGTCCGGCGTATTCCGGCGCGACGTGCGGGAGCAGCACCGCGGCGGGCACGTCGACGGTCTGCGTGCCATCGGCGTACGGACCCACCTGGTACGGCGGGAACACGAAACGCAGCGCCCTCACCTTCCCGTCCGCGCCCACCAGTGGCTGGAACTGGCTGAAATTGTCGACGTCCGGCTCGGTGCCTTCGTCGATCATCTTGTCGGCGTTCCTGACGAACTCCAGGCGTTCCGCGGGCGGCAGCTCGTCCGCGTCGGCGCGCACCGAGACGCTGGTGTGCAACTGCTCGCGCACGTAGCCGCCGATGGCGACCCAGCCCTCGACCTCCGGCACCAGCTGGTTGGCGGTCAGCAGCTTGTTCTGCTCCGGCAGCCAGACGAAACGGGCGATCAACGGCTCGCCATGGGCGCCCCCGGTATAGCGGCTGCCATCGGCGGACACCGCGACCAGCTGCGGCGACTCCAGGACCTGTTCGAAACTCAGCGACAACTCGTATGGCGCGGCCGGCTTGTCGTTGCCGAACCCGGCCACCGCCTCCATCAACTCGGCGCGCGC
>JAKFFI010000059.1:0-2130 GCA_036677085.1 Porticoccaceae bacterium | reverse complement strand
CGACTTGTCGCCGGCGATCACGGTCGGGGTGATGAAGCTGATGCGCGGATTCTCCATGCCGCCGAACGGGAACGAGGGCGGCAGGATCAGCAGGTCGTAACGCTCCCAGCGGTAGGGACCGTAGAGGCCTTCGGTCACCGCGATCATCTTCTCGGTGTCCTCGAACTCCTTCACCGCCTTGTCGACGGTGGCCGGCTCGGCCCAGACGCCGGCACGCGCGGAGATCGGCTTGAACACCAGGTCGCCGGCGGCGATCGCCATCAGGTAGGACGAGATCGGCTGCGGCATCTTGAAGGTGTAGTCGCCGTCGCGCGGCGCGGCCGGGTCGTTGTCGGCGCTCATCAGCGCCATCATGTCGGCCGGCGTGCGCACGCGCGCGGTGTAGGTGTAACGCACCGAGGGCGTGTCCTGCAGCGGCACCCAGCTGCGCGCATGGATGGCCTGCGACTGGCTGAACATGAAGGCCTTGCCGCCCGCGGTCATGGTCGGCGCCAGCCACTGCAGGCCCGAAGCCTGCGGCGAGGTCGCGTAGGCGATGCGCACCTGTTCGTACTGGCGCGGCAGGGTGATGGTGAGCTTGCTGCCGAAACGTTCGTCGCGCGGGGCCAGCTCGAAGTCCACGGCGCGCCACTTGCGGCTGCCGTTGCGGGCCTCGACCGAGGCGATGCTCAGGTCGCGGGTGTCCAGGACCAGGTCGCGCTGGTCCTTGTCGGCCCAGGCCAGGCTGAGGGTGGCGGTGCCGGCCAGCTGGTGCTTGGCGAAGTCGACCTGCAGGTCCAGGCCCAGGTCGGTGATGCGGACCTTGTCGGGCTGGGCATAGGAGTGTTCGTCGGCGCGCCGGTCCTGGGCCAGGGCCGGCAGGGTGGCGGTCAGGAGGACGAGCATCAGGGCGAAGCGGCGCATGGGCGGTTCCGGGCAGGTGGACCGCGGGATTCTAGCGCGGGCGGGCCAGGGGCGTCCGTGCCACCAAAGTCCAAGCCTGGTCGGGGCTGGAGGGCTCGCGGCCGGGATCGGCCCTGGCGATAGGCCGCCGTTGGAACTTCTGACCTGGATCCGGTCTTGGCGCCGTTGGTGGACGGTACCTGGCAGCTTGGGGTATCGGGAATCGTCCGGAACGCGCTCGTCGACATCCGAGTTTCACAGGTCACTTTCACAGGGGACAGACATGACCACGAAGCACTCAACGATCCTGCTGGTGTGCGCGCTAGCCGCCGGCTGCACATCCACCTACCAGCAGCGACCCACTATCGCCAGCGAGTCTTCGCTGATTTCCGGAAAGCGTGTGGTGATCGCAACGCCGGAGAACGGCTCTTATGGTTCCGAACGCTACTCCAGCTCCGGCGCCAGCACGGCTTCGGCGGTGCAGGCTGCTTTTGCACGACACACCAGTGATCTGGTCGTTTCGACTGAATGCCGGAACATCGCTTGCCTGCGCGAAAAGCATCCCGACGGCTTCTATTTCGTTGTCCCCCTGATCCTGCATTGGGAAGACCGGGCTACGGAATGGTCAGGGAAGAAGGACAGGATCGAGATCAAGATTTCCATTTATGGCGCCACAGGCGACCAGGAAATCGCGGGAACGTTGATAGGCGGAAAGAGCAAATGGGCGACCTTCGGCGGAGACCATCCGCAGGACCTGTTGCCGGAGCCTATCCAGACCTACGTCGAAACGCTGTACTGAAATCCAAGAACGGTCAGCTGGCCAACCTTTGTGATCGAAAGTCCGGCCCGGACACTCCACAGGCCGTCGTGCGAGGGGTGTTTTCCGGGGTTTCGAAAACATGGACGTTTTCGAAAAGCCCCCATGGATGGGTTCACGGCGTCCCCGGGAAACACCCCTCGTACGGCGGCCTATCGCCAGGAACGATCCCGGCTCAAGAGAACCCAGCCCGCACAAAACCTCAGAGTTTGTAGCCGGAATGGATGGCGACGATGCCGGCGCTGAGGTTGCGGTAGTCGGTGCGCTCGAAGCCGGCGCTGGCCATCATCGCCTTGAGCTCGTCCTGAGGCGGATGCTTGCGGATCGACTCGGCCAGATACTGGTAACTGGCGGCGTCGTTGGCGAACAGCTGGCCCAGCCGCGGCAGCACCTTGAAGGAATGGAAGTCGTAGACCGGCCGGAACCACTCC
>JAKFFI010000058.1:0-190505 GCA_036677085.1 Porticoccaceae bacterium | reverse complement strand
CCGCCCTTGCGGCGCTCGAACAGGGTCGTAAACGCGGTCGACTGGGCCGCAGTCAGCTCGGTTTCCGCATGCGCGTAGAGAAATGCGCGCCCCCGCTCCAGCACCTTGCACAAGAGCAATTCGGTATCGAGGCGATGGCTCGCCGCGACCTCCCGCAGCTCCACGGCCCGGGCCAGCAGTTCCGCAACGGTGGCCATCGTCAGTCGGCGAGGGCCGCGAGCTGCTCGGTGCGGTATTCGTTGATCAGCGGCTCGATCACCGCATCGAGGGCGCCGTCGAGCACGGCGTCGAGCTGGTAAATGGTCAGATTGATGCGGTGATCGGTGACCCGGCCCTGGGGATAGTTGTAGGTGCGAATGCGCTCGGAGCGATCCCCGCTGCCCACCAGACCGCGCCGCAGTTCCGCCTGCTCGCGTGCCTGCCGGTCCTGCATCCCGGCCAGGATGCGCGCTTGCAGCAGCGCCATCGCCTTGGCGCGGTTCTTGTGCTGCGAGCGCTCGTCCTGGCATTCCACCACGGTCCCGGTGGGCAGGTGGGTGATGCGCACGGCGGAATCCGTGACGTTGACGTGCTGACCGCCCGCGCCCGAGGAGCGGAACGTATCGACGCGCAGATCGGCGGGATTGATCACCACGCCATCGATTTCGGCCACTTCGGGCATGACCGCGAGGGTGCAGGCGGACGTGTGGATGCGGCCCTGGGATTCCGTCGCCGGGACGCGCTGTACGCGGTGCGCGCCGGATTCGAACTTGAGGCGCGAGTAGGCGCCGGCGCCGACGATGCGGCTGATGATCTCCTTGTAGCCGCCGTGCTCGCCGGGGCGCTGGCTGATGACCTCCATGCGCCAGCCGCGGGATTCGGCGTAGCGGAAGTACATGCGGAACAGGTCGCCGGCAAAAATCGCCGCCTCGTCGCCGCCGGTGCCGGCGCGGATTTCAAGAAACACATTGGCGTCGTCGCTGGGATCCCTGGGCAGCAGCAGCAACTGCAATTCCGCTTCCAGCTGGCTGCGCTCGGCTTCGGCCACTACCAGATCGTCCTGCGCGAGCGCGCGCAGCTCGGGGTCGGCATCGCGCAGCAGTTCGACGGACGCGGCGCTATCGGCCACCACCTTGCGGTAGCGCTGGTAGGTGACGGCGACGGCTTCCAGTTCGGCGTATTCCCGGGACAGCGCGCGAAAGCGGTCCTGGTCCGCGATCACCTCGGCGGAGCCGAGCAGATGCCCGACCTCTTCGTGGCGCTCGACGAGCTGGTCCAGCTTGGCGAGCAGTGAGGCTTTCATTGGAGCTCCAGAGTGACGGCTACTTTCCTTCAGGGCAGGGTTGCACCAGGGATCAGGTTGCGCCAGGGGTTGAATCATCGTGGTCGAACAGCTTCTGCAGCCAGCGCAGCGGTTCCTGGCTACCCTCTTCCCCGACCCGCTTCAATTGCTCGGTGGGACGGTGGAGCAGCTTGTTGGTGAGTCCGTGCGCCAGTTGCCGCACCACGACATCCGCGGGCTGCCCGGATTCCAGCGCAAGCAGCGCCTTGTCCAGTTCGGCATCCCGGAGCGTCGCGGCGCTGTCGCGGAAGGCGCGGATGGTGCCCACCGCATCACGCTCCAGTTGCCTGCGCTGCCAGCGCGAAACTTCGGAATCGACAATCCCCGTGGCGGCAACGGCAGCGTCTTCACGGGCACGACGGCCCTCGTCGATCACCTCACGCAGGTCATCCACCGTATACAGATAAACATCGTCGAGCTGGCCGACCTCAGGCTCGATGTCCCGGGGCACGGCGATATCGACCATCAGCATGGGCCGGTGGCGGCGGCGTTTGAGCGCCGACTCCACCGCGCCCTTGCCCAGCACCGGCAACTGACTGGCGGTGGATGAAATCACCACGTCGGCCTGATGCAGGTGCTCGGCAAGATCCGCCAGCTGGATGGCGCTGGCGCCGTGATGCGCCGCAAGTTCCGCCGCCCGCTCCAGGGTCCGGTTCGCACAGGTGATGCCCGCGACCCCGGCGTCGTGCAAATGGCGGGCGACGAGCTCAATGGTGTCGCCGGCACCGATCAACAGGGCACGCACGCCGTCCAGCCGGCCGAAGATCTGCCGGGCGAGCCCGACGGCCGCATAGGCGACCGAGACGGGATTGGCGCCGATAGCGGTCTCGGCACGCACCCGCTTGGCAGCGGCGAACACCGCCTGAAACACCGGTTCCAGTACCGTCGACAGGGTGCCCGCGCCCTGCGCGACCCCATAGGCCGACTTCAGTTGACCGAGAATCTGCGGCTCCCCCAGCACCAGCGAGTCCAGGCCGCTGGCCACCCGGATCAGGTGCCGCACCGCGTCCGCGTCGCGATGGACGTAACAACCGCCGGCGAGCTCTTCCCGCGCCACGCCGTGAACGGTTGCCAGCCAGTCGCACAGTGCGTCCAGACCGGCATCGCCGACGGCATAGATTTCGGTGCGGTTGCAGGTCGACAGAATGGCCACTTCCGCGAACTCCAGCTCCCGTCGCGCGCGGTGGAGATGGTCCGCGACACGCTCGGGCGCGAATGCGACGCGCTCGCGCAATGCCACCGGTGCAGTGTCGTGGCTCAGGCCAAACGCGAGAATCGTCATGTCCCGCTACGCGTCGGCAACGCTAGCGACTGCCTGGCAGCACCGACCAGCGCGTCGGCAACTGGCGCCGTGAAACCATGGCCACCGGAAATTTGTCATAAGGGTTGTTGCTACAATAGCGATCGTTTGTGAGGACTTCCATCCACCGTGATTCGCGCGATTAGCCTGCTGGTCGGTCTTTGTGTCGTCCTGGTGTCTGCGTGCGCCGGAAGCCCGCACTCGTACCCAACGGACGCCGCTGGCGATGACCCGGGCTTGTCCCAGGAATCCCCTGCCGGCGACGAGGAGCAGGATTATCCCGTTCAGGCCTTCCCGACACAAACGTTGTACACCTTGCTCGCGGCCGAAACCGCCGGCCTGCGCGGCGATCTCCCCTTCGCACTGCGCAACTATGTGGAACAAGCCCGGATTACCGGCGATCCCGGTGTCATTGCGCGCGCGGTCCAAATTGCCCAGTACGCCGGCGACGAAGCCGCGCTCGGCGAGCTCGGCCTGCTGTGGGTAGACCGCGAGCCCGATAACATCCAGGCCCGGGAGCTGGCCCTGTTCATTCTGTTGCGTCAGGGCAAAGCCCAGGACGCCCTGGTGCATGCGCGATTTTTGCTGGAAAACGGGGACGGGCAGCCGCTGCGGCAACTGGCGGCCCAGGCGGCGGGTTTGCCGGCGGACCAGCACGCAGCACTGCTGACTGACTACCGCGCTCTGGCGCACAGCCATCCGGATGACGTCGACCTGCTGTTTGGTCAGGCGCTGCTCCTGTGGCAGGCCGGGCAACTCCCGGAAGCACTCGCGCTCAGCGCGCAACTCATCAAATTACAACCCCACGAGCCGGCCAGCCAACTGCTCCACACGCAGCTGCTGGACGAGACCGGGAGCAAGGAAAAGGCCCTCGGGCAACTGGAGCAGGCAGTGCGCGAGCATCCGGAAAATCGCGGCCTGAGCCGCGCCTATGTGCGGATGCTGTTCAGCCGTCACGATACGGCGTTCGCCATCGAGAAGCTGGAGCAGCTCTCGCGCATCAATCCCGACGACAACAGCCTGCACTTTGGTCTGGCGCTCGCCTACCGGGATGCGGGTCTTCCGGAACAGGCCCGCGCCGAGCTGGAATTGCTGGTGCGGGATCCCGAGCTGCGCAACGACGCGCATTTTCACCTCGGCCAATTGGCCGAGGCAGCCGGCGATGCCACACAAGCGATCCAGCACTACCGACGGGCACGGGGCGCGGTCTTGCTGCCGGCGACCGCCCGCCTCACCAAGCTGCTGGCGCAGAAGGGCGACCTGACTGCCGCGCGACTGTATCTCCAGGAATTGCGCGCCGAGCACTTGGAACAAGCCCCCGAACTGTTTCAGATCGAGTCGGAACTACTGATAAGCGAGCGCTACTACAGTTCCGCGCAGGATCTGCTGACCGAGGGTCTGGGGGCGTTTCCCGGCGACATCAATCTGCTCTATGCGCGCTCGCTGGCGAGCGAAAAAATGGGCGACATCGCCGCCGTCGAACGGGATCTGCGCGCCATCCTCGACCAGGACAGCAATAATGCCGCCGCCCTGAACGCACTGGGCTATTCGCTCGCCAACCACAGCACCAGATACGAGGAAGCCCAAAGCCTGATCGAGCGTGCGCTGGCGCTGCAACCCAACGACGCCTCCATCATCGACAGTCTGGGCTGGGTGCTCTACCGCCGCGGCCAGCATGCCGAGGCGCTGGCGCAGTTGCGCCGCGCCGCCGCCTTGCTGACCGATCCCGAGGTGGCCGCCCACCTCGGCGAAGTGCTGTGGAGCACGGGCGACTCCGAACAGGCACGGGCGGTCTGGCGCGAGGCCTTACAACAATACCCCGACGATCCGCTCATCAAGGCAACCCTCGAGCGCCTGAACGCAGGCCCTCTGTGAGCACCCGCCGTATCGCGCTGGCGCTCGGTCTGGCACTGGCGCTGCTGGCGGGCTGCGCTACCGCTCCGCCCCGCGAAGCCCAGGCCTGGAGCGTCCACCGGGACGCGATGGCGGCCATCGACGCCTGGCACCTCGATGGCAAGCTGGGCTATCGCGGCCGGGGGGAGAGCGGCTCCGCCACCCTGACCTGGATACAGCAGGGAGCTTCGCTCCAGGCGACGCTGAGCGGCCCGTTTGGTGCCGGGACCGCGCATATTGCGGCGGGTCCCGACGGCGCTGTGCTCCGTCAGCCCGGGATGCCCGAGCGGCGCGCTGCCTCGACGGAAGCGCTCAGTCAGCAGTTGTTCGGCTGGTCCTTGCCTGCCGCGCATCTGCGCGACTGGGTGCGCGGCATTCCCTACCGCGGCACTCCCGTGCAACGGCTCGACATCGACACCAGCGGTCTGCTGCGTGGGCTCGACCAGGATGGCTGGACGCTGGCGTTCGATGACTACAGCGAAACCGCCGCAGGCCTGCTGCCGAAGCGGATCGAAGCCAACAACGGAGGTTTGCATATCCGGCTGGTGATCAAACAATGGCGTTTCACGACACTCTGAGCGCGGCGTCGGCTGCCGCACCGCTGATCCTGCCAGCGCCCGCCAAGCTCAATCTGTTCCTGCATATCCTGGGACGGCGACCGGACGGCTACCACCGTCTGCAAACCCTGTTTCAGCTGCTGGATTACGGCGACGAACTGGAGCTGAGCGCAACGCCCGACGGTGCCATCGAGGTGGTGGTCGAACCGATCCTTCCGGACGTGCCCATGACCGCGAACCTGGCGTATCGGGCGGCGCTGGCCCTGCGCAAGTACCGTCCCGGCCCCGCGGGGGCCCGTATCCTGATCCGCAAGCGACTCCCGCTGGGGGGTGGCCTGGGTGGCGGCAGCAGCGATGCCGCCACCGTGCTGGTGGGTCTCGACCGTCTGTGGGGACTCCACCTCGGCCTGGAGGAATTGTGCGAACTCGGCCTGCGCCTGGGCGCCGATGTGCCGGTATTCATCCTGGGCCGCAGCGCCTGGGGGGAAGGCATCGGCGAGCAGCTGACGCCGCTCGAACTGCCCGCCGCCTGGTATCTGGTGCTGAAGCCGGACTGCGAAGTCGCTACCGCCGCGGTGTTTGCCCATCCGCAATTGACAAGGCATACCCGCGCGATGAAAATACGCGCCTTTTCCGGGGAGGGCACGACCAACGACTGTCTGTCGGTGGTCGAGACCATGTACCCACAGGTGCGTGAGGCACGGCTCTGGTTGGCGCGCTACGCGCCACCGCGCCTGACCGGAACCGGCGCTTGCCTGTTTGCTCGTTTCGACGATCAGGAAAGTGCTCGGGCTGCACTGGCGGAAGTTCCCGCGGCCTGGTCAGCGTTCGTGGCGCGGGGCGTTAACATTTCCCCCCTGCGGCAGACCTGACAACCGGTTATACGGCAAACAACACAGGTTTTTGGGGCGTCGCCAAGCGGCCAAGGCAGCGGGTTTTGATCCCGCCATTCGGAGGTTCGAGTCCTCCCGCCCCAGCCACAACCTGTCACCCCGGCGTCCGGTGACGCCGTTTCCAGGACACATCCATGGCAAACCTGATGGTATTTTCCGGGAATGGCAACCCGGAACTCGCGCGGGAAGTTTCTCGCTACCTCGGTCTGCCGCTCGGCAATGCCCTGGTAGCGCAGTTTTCGGACGGCGAGATCAACATCGAGATCCGCGAAAATGTCCGCGGCCGCGACGTCTTCATCATTCAGCCCACTTGCGCGCCTACCCATCGCAATCTGATGGAGCTGGTGTTCATGGTGGATGCCCTGCGCCGTGCGTCGGCCAGCCGGGTCACCGCGGTGCTGCCGTATTTCGGCTACGCCCGCCAGGACCGCCGGGTGCGCTCGGCGCGGGTCCCGATCAGCGCCCGCGTGGTAGCCGACATGATCAACAACGCCGGCGTGAGCCGGGTGCTCACCGTGGATCTCCACGCCGAGCAGATCCAGGGCTTTTTCGAATGTCCAGTGGACAATGTCTACGGCGCACCGGTGCTGGTCGCCGACATCGAGCGCCAGAATTACGGCAACCTGCTGGTGGTCTCTCCCGATATCGGCGGCGTGGTGCGTGCCCGCGCCATCGCCAAACAACTGAACACCGAACTGGCCATCATCGACAAGCGGCGTCCCGAAGCCAATCAGACCCAGGTGATGAACGTGATCGGCGAGGTCGAGGGTCGAACCTGCCTGCTGGTCGACGACATCGTGGATACCGCGGGGACGCTGTGCAAGGCGGCCGAGGCCCTCAAACAGCACGGCGCGACCAAGGTGGTGGCCTACTGTACGCACCCGGTACTGTCGGGACCGGCTGTCGACAACCTCAATGAGTCCGATCTCGATGAGCTGGTGGTCACCAACAGCATTCCCTTGAGCGAACGGGCGCGCAGTTGCGCCCGGATCCGGCAGCTGTCCATCAGCGCCACGCTGGGAGAAGCGATCCGCCGGGTCAGCAACGAAGAATCCATCAGCGCGATGTTCGACTGAACACGCCGGATAACCGCCCGCAGGGGCATCGCAACCAAACCCGTCGATCGCCTCGGTCGCAACAGGCCACGGCGGGATTCACTAACTGGAGCAATGGCAATGACTGATTTCGTTCTCAATGCTCGTGCGCGAACCGACATGGGGAAAGGTGCGAGCCGCCGCCTGCGTCGTCTCGCGGAAGAAGTGCCGGCCATCGTCTACGGTGATGGCGGCGAACCCGAGCCCATCGTGCTGACCCAGCGCGAGCTGGCTCGGGCGCTGGAAAGCGAGGCGTTTTATTCGCACATCATTTCACTGCGGATCGATGCCAAGACCCAGGACGTCATCCTGAAGGATGTCCAGCGCCATCCGGCGCGACCCATCATCCTCCATGCGGATTTTCTGCGGGTCAGCAAAACCCACAAGATCACCACGCGGGTACCACTGCATTTCATCAACGAAGACCGTTGCGAAGCAGTGAAGCAGCAGGGCGGCGTGGTGCAGCACAATCTGGTGGATCTGGAAATCCAGTGCCTGCCCGGCGATCTGCCCGAATACATCGCGGTGGACATGGCCACCGTGGCGATGGGCCAGATCCTGCACATTTCCGATCTGGTACTGCCCACGGGCGTGGACAGCGTGGCCCTGGCTCATGGCGCCGACCACGATCTGCCGGTGGTGGCGATCCATCGGCCCAAGGTCAAGGGTGGTGACGACAGCGAGGCCGTCGCCGAGGAGTGATCCCGGCGGTATCCGTGACCACCGGCATCCGCCTGATCGTCGGGCTGGGCAATCCGGGCGCCGCCTACGACCGCACCCGCCACAACGCCGGTGCCGATCTGGTACAGGCGTTGGCCCAGGGGTTCGGGGTGACGCTGCGCCACGAAGCGCGCTTTCACGGCAGTGTGGCGCGCGTTCCCCCCGAGTTGCGCCTGCTGGTACCCGACACCTTCATGAACCTCAGTGGTCAGGCGGTGGTGGCGCTGTTGCAGTTCTACCAGATCGCGCCGGACAGCATGCTGGTGGTCCATGATGATCTGGATCTCCCGCCGGGAACGGCACGGCTCAAACTGGGCGGCGGTCACGGCGGCCACAACGGGCTGCGCGACATCATGGCCAGGCTCGGCGAGTGCCGCGATTTTGCGCGCCTGCGCATCGGCATAGGCCATCCCGGACCGGGTGCCGATGTGGTGGGTTATGTATTGCGCAAGCCGCCGCCCGCGGAGCGGGAGCTGATCGACAGCACCTTCGCGCGTGCGGCCGACATCATCCCTGATCTGGTTGGCGGGGATTTCAGTCGTGCCATGCAGCGTCTGCACACCATCAACTAACTTTCAATTTGCGACGGAGGCCGGTTCGTGGGCTTTAAATGCGGCATTGTCGGTCTCCCGAACGTGGGCAAATCCACGCTCTTCAACGCGCTCACCAAAGCGGGGATCGGTGCCGAAAATTTTCCCTTCTGCACCATCGAACCCAATACCGGCATCGTGCCGGTACCGGATCTGCGCCTGGATGCGCTGGCGGCCATCGTCAAACCCCAGCGGGTGATCCCGACCACCATGGAGTTTGTCGATATCGCGGGGCTGGTGGCTGGCGCCTCCAAGGGTGAAGGCCTCGGCAACCAGTTTCTCGCCACGATCCGGGAAACCGATGCGATTGCCCATGTCGTGCGGTGCTTCGAGGACAGCAATGTCATCCATGTAGCCAACAAGGTCGATCCGGCCGCGGACATCGAAGTCATCAATACCGAACTGGCGCTCGCGGATCTCGAAACCGTCGATCGGGCACTGCAACGCGCGGCCAAGGCTGCCCGCAGTGGCGACAAGAGCGCGACCACCCGCAAGGAATTACTGGAACGCCTGATTTCCCATCTCGATAGCGCGCGACCGGTCCGCAGCCTGGGGCTCGACGCCGAGGCCCTGCTGGAACTGAGCGACCTCGCCCTCCTCACGGCCAAGCCCACCCTCTATGTGGCCAACGTCAGCGAGAACGGCTTTCACGACAACCCTTATTTACAGCAGGTGGAGGCCATTGCCGCCGCCGAGGGCGCGGGCGTGGTGGCGGTGTGCAACCAGATCGAAGCCGAGATCGCCGAGCTGGACGATGCGGACAAGCTGGCCTTTCTGGCCGACATCGGCCTCGAAGAACCGGGGCTGAACCGGGTAATACGCGGTGGTTACCAACTGTTGCACCTGCACACCTACTTTACCGCCGGCGTCAAAGAGGTACGGGCCTGGACCATTCCGGTGGGTGCCACGGCGCCCCAGGCGGCTGGCAAGATCCACAGCGATTTCGAGCGCGGCTTTATCCGCGCCGAAGTCGTGGGGTACGCGGATTTTATCGCCTATGGCGGTGAGACTGGCGCCCGGGAGGCAGGCAAGTGGCGGCTGGAAGGCAAGGACTATGTCGTCCAGGATGGCGACATCATCCATTTTCGATTCAATGTGTGAACCAGCGCCCTAACGTCTGCAGTCACCGGGGATACGGACTGGCGCTGGGGCTCTGCGCGATATTGCCGAGCGGCAACTACCTGCCCCACACACTTGGTCCGGACCGCTACGCCACGGGCATGGGACTCTTCCTGGTGGCGATGCTGCTGAAACGGCGCTCACGCACTTCAGGTCGTCGCAGGTCATGCGGATGGTGAGTGCCACCATCCCGGTGGCGAGCCGCTGACAGTGATACCCCTGCGCACCCCCAAACCTTCAGCAGCCACCATCGGCACCGGGGCCTGAATCACGGTAGCTGCGTATCACCACCACCGGACAGCTCTTGTATTCCGCCCGAATTATCGACACATTACGGCTTCTCTCCGGAACCAGTCGGACAATCTCACTATGAACAAAGGCATGCTTACGGGTCTCATTGCCGGGGCTGTGCTGGCCACGGCGGCCGGCGCCATCGGCGGCTATCGCGCGCTCTATGGCGAACCAAAGTTCGCAGAGGTGCTCGACGTCACCGAGGTAACCCGCGATTTGCAAGTACCCAAGGAAGTTTGCGCCGACGTGGCCGTGACGCGAAGGCGACCGGCAAAGGACCAGAATCAGATTCTCGGCACTGTGGCAGGGGCAGTTATAGGGGGGGTTGTCGGCAACCAGATCGGCGGCGGCTCCGGCAAAAAGATCGCGACCGCGGCCGGCGCGGTGGCCGGTGGCTACGCCGGCAACAAAACCCAGGAGCGGATACAGGCGAACGATACCTACACCACCACCGAGCGCCGCTGCCACACCGAGCATGAAACCAAAACCGAGGTGACGGGCTACGATGTCCGCTACCGCCTGCGCGGCGAAGAACACAGTGTCCGCATGGACCATCGCCCCGGAGAAAGAATCCCCGTGGTGGATGGCCAGCTGGTGTTGAATCCGGAGCCGCCAAAACCCTGACCCGGGCGGCCACCCGCCGATGGCACGCGCGCCAGCCCTGCGCCAAAACCCTGGAAAGCCCGCGTGAGCGACCCGGATCCGCCGCCCCGACCTGGCGCGCTGTTACGAATTCTGCAAGGGGTTGAAAGGCTCGGCAACCGGCTGCCCGATCCCGTCCTGCTGTTTCTGCTGCTGCTGATCGCGGTCTGGTTGCTGTCGGCACTGTTGGCGCCGGTCGAATTTGCTGCGCAACACCCCCAGACCGGCGCCACGATCAAGGTTGTCAATCTGCTGACCGGGGCGGAGCTCACACGCTTCCTGACCGAGATGGTCCCGGTGTTCACCGCCTTTGCGCCCCTCGGGATTGTGCTGGTGGCGCTGCTCGGGGTCGGGGTGGCGGAACACTCCGGACTCATCGCCGCCGGGCTGCGCAAACTGCTGAGCCTGACCACGGCCCGCTGGCTCTCTCCCATCGTGATGTTGGTGGCGATCATCAGCCACACCGCCGCGGACGCGGGCTATGTGGTGGTCATCCCGCTGGCGGCGGTGATTTTTCGTGCCGCCGGCCGCCACCCGCTGGCGGGCATCGCAGCGGCCTTCGCCGGTGTGTCGGGCGGGTTTTCCGCGAACTTCATTCCCTCGGCGCTCGATCCGCTGCTGCAGGGCATCACCCAGGAAGCGGGCCGCGTGCTGGACCCCGGCCTTTTGATCAATCCCCTGTGCAACTGGTTTTTCATGAGCACGTCGAGTCTGCTGGTGATCGGCCTCGGCTGGTGGCTCACCGACCGGGTCGTCGAGCCCTGGCTGACCAGGACCAACCCGGTTAGCGCTGACCCGGCAGACACCGCCGGGTTGACGCCGCTGGCGCCCGGGGAGCAACGCGGGCTCCGCTGGGCGGCGGTCAGCCTGGTGCTGTCGCTGGCGCTGCTGCTCGCGGCAATCCTGCCCGCCAGCTCGGCCCTGCGGGATCCAGCTACCGGTGCCGTAGCATCCTTCGGCGCACCCCTGATGCATGCCATCGTGCCGCTGATCTTTGTCCTGTTTCTGATCCCGGGCGTGACCTACGGCATCGCCGCCGGATCCACTCGCGGACACCGCGATGTGATCGCCGGGATGACGCGCGCCATGGAAAGCATGGGTTATTACATCGTGATGGCGTTTTTCGCCGCGCAGTTCATCGCGGCCTTCAGCCACTCGAATCTGGGGATTCTGCTCGCCGTCGCGGGCGCGGACGGGCTGAGCGGGCTGCACCTCTCGCCCCAGTTGACCATCGTCGGCATTATTCTGTTATCGGCCTGCATCGATCTGTTCGTGGGCTCGGCGTCGGCAAAGTGGCTGCTGATTGCGCCCATCTTCGTTCCCATGCTGATGCAGCTCGGCATCGCACCGGAACTGACCCAGGCGGCGTACCGGATCGGGGACTCCTCGGCCAACATCGTGACCCCTCTGATGCCCTACTTCCCGCTGGTGGTCGTGTTCTGCCGGCGCTATGTCAGTGACGCCGGCATCGGTACCCTGATCGCGATGATGCTGCCCTATGCGCTGGCGCTGCTGCTGGGCTGGACCCTGCTCCTGCTAGGCTACTGGGCGCTCGGGCTGCCGCTCGGCCTTCAGGCCGGCTATGTGTACCCGAGTCCGGGATAGGCGGAAATACAGGGTCGCGCATACCCCCGTGGCAACCTTGACACCCTTCGGGGCTTGCGCAAAACTATTTTTTACCGATCGGTAACATCGATCTCCGGCGAGTGCCAGCGCAATCCTTTACGGCTTGGGTAGATAAAAATTTGGGCATCAGCGAAAGCGGCAAAATTCTGAGCTCTCTGGCTGCGGGCAAGCGCAAGCCGCGCATCATCGTGGTCGGTACCGGGCTGTCGGGGATCTGCATGGGAATGCGGCTGATGGCGGCCGGCTACGACGACCTGATCCTGCTGGAAAAAGCCGACCGCTGCGGCGGCACCTGGCACTACAACCAGTATCCCGGCCTGCGCTGCGACGTGCCCTCGCATTACTACCAGTACAGCTTCGAACCCAGCTCGCAATGGAGCCACCGGTTTTGCGGAGGCGAAGAGATCCGCCAGTACTTCGAGCGCATGGCGCGCAAGTATGGGGTCTTCGAACGCATCCGCTTCAACACCGAGACCCGGCACGCGGAATGGACCGGTAGTGGCTGGAAACTGGATGTGGCGACAGCCGGCGGCGCTGGCGAGCAGCTCGAGTGCGACATCCTGATCGCCGCCTGCGGCATCCTGGTACGACCCAGGTACCCGGACATTCCCGGCCTGGATTCCTTTGCCGGGACCGTGGTGCATTCCGCCCGCTGGGATCACTCCCTGGAGCTGGCCGGCAAGCGCGTCGGCGTCATCGGCAACGGCTCCACCGGCATCCAGATGATCAAGCCGCTCACCGATGTGTGCAGCAAGGTGATCTCCTTTCAGCGCACCCCGCAGTGGGTGCTGCCGATCCCGAACCGGAAATATTCCGGATTCAGCCATTGGCTGACGGGGAAACTGCCTGTCCTTTCCCGGCTGTACTACCACAGCTACCGGTTTCTCATGGAGCAGGTGCTGGGTCGCGGCATCATCAAGGACAACGCCTCCCGGCGCATGGTCGCCAAACTGTGCCGCTGGAACCTCGACAGCGTGAAGGACCCCGATCTGCGCGCCAAACTGACCCCGGACTACACACCGATGTGCAAACGCCTGGTGATGTCGTCGGAATTTTATCCCGCCATTCAGCGCCCCAACGCCGAGCTAGTGCGCGTGGGCATCGACCACGTCGAACCGCGGGGCATCGTCACTGCGGATGGCAAGCTCCACGAGCTCGACATCATCGCGCTGGCTACCGGCTTTCACGCCAACGAGTACATGCTGCCGATGACCATGACCGGCGCGCACGGTGTCACCCTGGACGCGGCCTGGAAGGACGGTCCGCGCGGCTATCGCACCGTGGCCATGCCCAACTTTCCCAATTTCTTCATGGTGATGGGACCTCACAGCCCGGTGGGCAATTTCTCGCTCGCCTCCATCGCCGAAACCCAGAGCGAATACATCCTGAAATTCATCAACCTCTGGGCGGAACGCAAGTTCGAGCAGGTTTATCCCCGTGAGGATGCGACCCTGCGCTTCAATGCCGAGATGCTGGCGAACATGAAGGATACGGTGTGGACCACCGGCTGCAAGAGCTGGTATCTCGATGAGAAAGGCGTGCCCGGGTCCTGGCCCTGGACGGCAACCCGATTCCGCGGCGACCTGCGGGACCCGAAATTGCAGGAATATGTGATAGCCTGAATTGCAATGTGTGCCCTCGGTCCTGACGGCCTTGGGTGGGCTCCGATAACAACGAAAACAGTCGATCAACGTCGCCGCCGGTGCCCAGCGCGCCGGCTCCCGAACCAGGAGGTGTGGTTTGTCCGGTATTTTGCGGTACGGTTCCTATATTCCCTATTTTCGGCTCGACCGCCAGGCGGCGGGGATCGGTCGCGGCGAACGCGCCATCGCCAGTTATGACGAAGACTCGGTCTCCATGGCCGTGGAAGCCGGCCGTCAGGCGCTCGGCGGCGCGGCGGTAGACACCCTGATGTTTGCCACCACCAGCCCGCCCTACGCGGAAAAACTCAATGCCGCGGCGATTTCCGCTGCCCTCGACCTGCCGGCGCAAACCCGGTCGCTCGAGCTCGGTGGCAACAGCCGCATGGGACTGGCCGGGTTGTTGCTGGCGAGCGAACTCGGCCACGCCGGACGCACCACGCTGGTGTGCGCCAGCGACGTGGTGATCGGCGCACCGGGTGGCGCGCGCGAGCGGGACAGCGGCGATGCCGCCGTCGCCTTTGTCACCGGCGCCGGGGATGAGGCCATCGCCCGCCTGCTGGGCAGCGCATCGAGCACCGCGGAAGTACTGGACGTGTGGCGACTGCCGGGCGATCCCTTCACCCGGCAGTGGGAGGAGCGCTTCGGGATCGAAATCCTCGGGCCGGTGAGTGTCGATACCGCCAAACGGGCGTTGATCAACGCCGGGGTCGAGCCCGCATCCCTCGCCAAGGTGGTGCTGGACGCCACCAACCGCCGCGACGTCGCCGACATTCCCCGCGCGCTCGGCCTCAAGTCCGAACAGCTGGCCGACCCCCTGGTGGACAATCTCGGTCGCACCGGTGTCGCCCACGCCGGACTGTTGCTCGCCCAGGTTCTGGATACCGCCAAGCCGGGCGACCGCATCCTGGTGCTGTCCACCGCCGACGGTTGCGACGCCCTGGTGTTCGAGGTCACCGATCGTATCGCTTCCGGACGGCCGGCGCGCAGCGTCGCCCACTGGCTCGCCTCCAAGCGCACCGACCTGGCCTACAACAATTACCTCAAATGGCGCGGTATCCTGCCTTTCGAGCCGCCGCGGCGGCCGGACCCCAGCCGGCCCGCGGCGCCAGTGATGAAACGGCACGAGCGCTGGAAATACGCCTTCTACGGCTCCCGGTGCGAGCAGTGCAACCAGGGTTATCTGCCACCGCAGCGGGTGTGCGTGAAATGCGGCGCGGTGGACAAGATGAAAGAAGAGCCTTTTGCCGACCAGCCCTGTCGTATCACCACCTTCACCCTCGACCATCTCGCCTACAGTCTGCAACCGCCGGTGATTTCCACCGTGGTGGATTTCGGCTGCGGCGGCCGCATGGCCTGCGAACTGGCCGATGCCGATCCGAAGGATGTCGGCATCGGCAACCAGCTCGAAATGACCTTCCGCCGGTTCTATACCGGGGAAGGCGTCCACAACTATTTCTGGAAAGCGCGCCCGGTGCGCTAGGGGTATGTGCCATGGCAAGTAACGGTATCAAGGATCAAGTCGCCATCGTCGGCATGGCGTGTACACAGTTCGGCGAACACTGGGATCGGGACGCCTCCGACATGCTGATCGAGGCGGCCACCGATGCCTACAAGTCGGCCGGCGTCGAGCCCAACGACGTCGATGCCTACTGGCTCGGCACCTTTGCCAGCGGCGTTTCCGGTCTGGTGTTCTCCGAAGCCCTGAAAACGCCCTACAAGCCGGTGACGCGACTGGAAAACATGTGTGCGACCGGCAGCGAGGCCATTCGCAACGCCGCCTACGCGGTAGCCAGCGGCGCCTACGATCTGGTCATGGCGGTGGGCGTGGAAAAACTCAAGGACGGCGGCTACTCCGGCCTGGTGGTGCCCACGCCCGCGGGCGACGGCACCGAGTCCAGCATGACCGCGCCCGCCATGTTTTCCCTGCTGGCGCCCGCCTACTGCAAGAAATACGGCGTCGATGAAGGCCAGCTCAAGGACGTGCTCTCCCGTATTGCCTGGAAGAATCATGTCGCAGGCGCCAAGAATCCCAAGGCACAGTTCCGCAAGGAAGTGTCCATGGACGCCATCGGCAAGTCGCCGCGGGTAGCCGGCATGTTTGGCGTATTCGACTGTTCCGGCGTGGCGGACGGCGCCGCGGCGGCCATCCTGTGCCGGGCAGAGGACGCCCACAAATACACCGACCGGCCGATCTACCTCAAGGCTTTCTCGATTGCGGCAGGTCCCAATGAAGGCTTTATCAGCGGCGATTACGATTTCACCACTTTCCAGGAAGTGGTCGTGTCCGCCCAGGACGCCTACAAGCAGGCGGGCATCACCAATCCTCGCGAGCAGATCAGCATGGCCGAAGTCCACGATTGCTTCACCGCCACCGAGCTGGTACTGATGGAAGACATGGGCTTCTCCGAGCGCGGTCAGGGCTGGCGCGATGTGCTCGAAGGCCGCTTCGACGGCGATGGCGCGCAGCCGATCAATCCCGACGGCGGCCTCAAGAGTTTCGGCCACCCCATCGGTGCCAGCGGGCTGCGGATGATGTACGAGATGTGGCTGCAACTGCGCGGCGAGGCGGGCCCGCGCCAGATCGCCAACCCGAAACTGGGCCTCACCCACAATCTCGGCGGCCAGCCCGGTCGCTGCGTCAGCTTCGTCTCCATTGTCGGGAACGAGATTGGTTGACGCGGTTTTCACCACCACCGCATGAATGCAAAAAAACCCGGCACTGCCGGGTTTTTTTCGCTAGCTGCTGCGTCGTTATTTTCGCCGCATGGCGTCAAAGAACTCGTTATTGCTCTTGAATCCCTTGAGCTTGTCCACCAGAAATTCGGTTGCCGACAGGTCTTCCATATCGTGGAGCAGCTTCCGCAAAATCCATACGCGCTGCAGCTCGCCTTCGCTCATCAGCAATTCCTCGCGGCGCGTGCCGGAACGGCGCACGTTGATCGCGGGATAGATGCGCTTCTCGGCAATCTTGCGATCGAGGTGTAGCTCCATGTTGCCGGTGCCCTTGAATTCCTCGTAGATCACCTCGTCCATTTTCGAGCCGGTATCCACCAGGGCGGTGGCGATGATGGTGAGGCTGCCGCCGTGCTCGATGTTGCGCGCCGCGCCAAAAAAGCGTTTGGGTTTCTCGAGTGCATGGGCATCGACCCCGCCGGTCAGAACCTTGCCGGATGACGGGATCACTGTGTTGTACGCGCGCGCCAGCCGGGTCACCGAATCCAGCAGGATGACAACATCCTTCTTGTGCTCGACGAGCCGCTTGGCCTTGTCGATCACCATCTCGGCGACCTGCACATGGCGGGTCGGCGGTTCGTCGAAGGTGGACGCAACCACCTCGCCGCGCACTGTGCGCTGCATTTCGGTGACTTCCTCGGGGCGTTCGTCGATCAGCAGTACGATCAGCAGCGCTTCGGGATTGTTGCGCGATATCGCCTGCGCGATATGCTGCATCATGATGGTCTTGCCGGCCTTGGGCGGCGCGACGATCAGGCCACGCTGTCCTTTGCCGATGGGCGCGATGAGATCGATGATGCGTCCGGTGAGATCCTCGGAGCTACCGTTGCCGGCCTCCAGCATCAGGCGCTTGTCCGGAAACAGCGGCGTCAGATTTTCAAACAGAATCTTGTTGCGCGCGTTCTCGGGCTTTTCGAAATTGATATCGTCTACTTTAAGCAGCGCGAAATAGCGTTCGCCTTCCTTGGGCGGGCGGATCTTGCCGGTGATGCTGTCGCCGGTACGTAGATTGAAGCGACGAATCTGACTCGGCGACACATAGATGTCGTCGGGACCGGCGAGATACGACGAATCCGCCGAACGCAGAAAACCGAAACCATCCGGCAGGATTTCCAGAACCCCGTCGCCGGAAATATCCTCGCCGCTTTTTGCGTGGCGTTTCAGGATAGTGAAAATGATGTCCTGCTTGCGCGAGCGACCGAGATTTTCGAGGCCGGTCTCGGCGCCAATTTGCAGCAATTCGTCGATGGGTTTCGCTTTCAGGTCGGTAAGATTCATGAAGTTGGTGTTGTCGGTGTGGCTGCAAGAGCCGGGGTGGCCGGGATGGCCGGGATGGTTGGTACGAACTGGTACAAGTCGGGCGCGAATCGCGCTGGGCGCATTCTACCTGGAGCCTAATTTACCTGGAGCTCATTTTACCTAGAGGTAGTCAACCGGGAATTAATGGCGTAATTCGGGCCGGCTTACGGGCAGAGCGAAGATCAGTTATAGCCCGCAGTATACCCGGCCCTGCACCATTAGCAAACTTCATTTGGACCGCTGCTCTCGCTCGATCAAGGGCGTCTCAAACCGCGCCAGCAACAAATGCCGTCAATTGCGCCTTGGACAGGGCGCCCACCCGAGTATCGCTGAGAGTACCGCTTTTGAACAGCATCAGCGTCGGGATGCCGCGGACACTGTACCTGGCGGCAATCTCGCGATTGGCATCGACATCGACCTTGCAGACCTTGAGGCGGCCAGCGAACTCGTCGGCCATCTCGTCCAGAATCGGGGCAATCATCTTGCAAGGGCCACACCAGCTCGCCCAGAAGTCCACGAGTACCGGGAGGTTCGATTGCAGCACATCGGCATCAAAACTGGCATCGCTCACGTGGACGATTTTGGCGCTCATCGGCGGGCTCCGTATCAGGCAGGGATTGGGTGATCGGCAGGATCGAACCTTACAATAATGCGATCATGGCATCCACTACCAGCGGCAACGACGACCCAAGCGATGGCGATGACCACGATGAATACGGAAGGCCCCGGTGTCGCGGCCGCGACGCCCTTGCTCGCCGCCATCGACTTGGGATCGAACAGTTTTCACCTGCTGGTGGCGGCGGTCAGCCACGGGGAAATGCGTCCCCTGGAGACCAGGGGCGAAAAGGTGCAACTGGCCGCTGGCCTACGCGATGGGGTGCTGGATAGCGACGCCATCGCGCGCGGGTTCGAAACCCTGGCCCGCTTTCGCCAGGTCCTGGACACTTTCACCCCGGATACCGTCCGGGTAGTCGGGACCAACACCCTGCGCGCGGCAAAAAATGTGCGCTCGTTCATCGGTCCGGCGCAGGCAATCCTCGACCATCCCATCGAAATCGTGTCGGGGCGCGAGGAGGCACGCCTGATTTACCTGGGCGTGGCCCACAGTGAGGCGGATGACGATCACGCCCGGCTGGTGGTGGATATCGGCGGCGGCAGCACCGAGCTCATCATCGGCGAGCGCTTCGAGACCCGCGTGCTGGAAAGCCTCCACATGGGATGTGTCGGCTATCAGCAACGCTTTTTCCCGACTGGCGCCATTACCACATCCCGGTTTGATAGCGCGTATCGGGCCGCGTACTTGGAGGCTCTTGCCGTCCGCGAAGAGTTTTGCGCGCGCGGCTGGGGGGACTGCGTGGGCTCCTCCGGGACCCATCTCGCCATCGCCGAGGCCCTGCGCGCCCAAGGCTGGAGCCGGGGTGAGATAACGCGCGGCGGCCTGCAGCAACTGCGCCGCGCCGTCATCGACTGCGGCCATGTCGATGCTCTGGGTGCGATTGCCGGCCTCAAACCCGCGCGCTACAACGTCTTCGCGGCCGGCGTAGCCATCGCCAGTGCGGTGTTCGAAGCGCTCGATATCGCCACGATGCACGCTTCCTCAGGGGCGCTTCGCGAGGGTGTCGTCTACGACCTGATCGGGCGCCTGCAGCACGAGGATGTGCGTGAACGCACCGTCAACGCGCTGTTCAAGCGCAGCGGGCTGCCGGACCTGCACGCGCGCCGCGTCCGGGAGGTGGCCGACGACCTGTTCATCCGGGTCTGCGATGACTGGAAGCTTCAGCCCGAACACCGCGAGCTGTTGCGCTGGGCAGCGCAACTGCATGAAATCGGCCTGACGATTTCTCATTCCCAGTTCCACAAACACGGTCAATACATCATCCAGAATGCCGACCTGCCGGGCTTTTCCCGCGACCAGCAAACCGCGATCGCGACCCTGGTGCGGGCGCATCGCCGCAAATTTCCCGGCAGTCTGCTGGCGTCTTTCGGCGCCGCTGATCGCCTCGCGCTGACGCGCTTGTGTCTGCTGCTGCGTCTTGCCGTGGCCTTCAAGTATGTAGCGCCGCTCGACGGCCTCCCCCACATGAACATCCGTGCGACGCAACGCGGTTATCAGCTGGATTTTCCGGCCGGCTGGCTCCAGCAGCATCCGCTGACCCTGGCTGAACTCGGTCGGGAACAGGCCTATCTTGCGCAGGCGGGATTCAACATCGAACTGATTTGAGCCGGTCGCGCACAAAGGCCGACGGTTGAACAGGGCTCACGGGCCGCTGAAAAACGTCGCGAGGACGACCGGCTGCGAGCTGCACGGCGCGCAGCGACCGGGACCTTTCAAACGGGCGAAGAAACGGGCGCAACGCAACGGATGGGTGCCGCTGCCATGTTTCCGCGACCCGCTACTCCGCCAGTCGTGCCAGCAAACTTGATTGCGCGCGGTGTTCGGCATCAGGGGTTTGTGGCTGTCGGAGTACATAACCGCCGTCGCTGTGCAGTTCCCAACTCTGGCAATCATCCGCCAGCATGGTCTCCAACTCCTCGATCACGCGCCGCTCCAATGCCGGGTCGAGCAGCGGAAAGGCTATTTCGAGACGATTGCGCAGGTTGCGCTCCATGAGATCGGCGCTCGCGCAGTAAACCGCTGGCTTGCTGTTGCGGAAGTAATACACGCGCGAATGTTCGAGAAACCGGCCGATAACTGAAATCACGCGGATGTTTTCCGATATTCCCGCCAGTCCCGGACGCAGACAACACATGCCGCGAATGATCAGATCCACCTTTACCCCCGCGGCGCTCGCCCGATAGAGCGCCTGAATGAGGCTCGCGTCCGTGAGTCCGTTGGCCTTGAGGATGATGCGCGCCTCCCGACCCTCGCTCGCGGCCTGTGCCTCCTGGTCGATCAGCGCCAGCAGTTTGGTTTGCAGTGTAAAGGGCGCGGTAAACAGTTTCTTGACATGCTCCGCGCGACCCATGCCGGTCAACTGCTGGAAAAAAATGTGCAGGTCGCTGCCGAGTTCGGTATCGGCACTGAGCAGGCTGTAGTCGGTATAGAGCCGGGCGTTGCCGGCGTGGTAGTTGCCGGTGCCCAAATGAACATAACGCTTCAGTTCCCGACCCTCGCGCCGCACGATCAGCATCGCCTTGGCATGGGTCTTGTAGCCCACGACACCGTAGGTCACCACCGCGCCCGCCTCCTGCAACTGGCTGGCGAGCTGGAGATTTTCCGCCTCGTCGAACCGTGCCCGCAATTCGATGACCACGGTGACTTCCTTGCCTGCCCGCGCTGCTTCCGCGAGCAAATCGACGATCTCCGAGCGCGAACCACTGCGATACAGCGTCATCTTGATCGCCAGCACCAGAGGGTCGCGCCCGGCCTGACGCAACAGGTCGATGACCGGGGTGAAGGACTGGTAGGGGTGATGCAGCAGAATGTCCCGCTGAGCCAGCACCTGGAAATAGTTGGGATCCTCGCGCAGCGCTGCCGGGAGACTGGGCGTGAAGGGCGGAAACACCAGATCGGGCCGATTGACCATGCCGCGCAACTGCATCATGCGGCCCAGATTTACCGGACCTTCGACATGGTAGAGATCGGCGTGCTCGAGATTGAACTGATCGAGCAGAAATTCGACCAGATCCGGCGGGCACTCGGCGGTCACCTCCAGGCGCACCGCGCTGCCAAAGCGCCGGGTGTGCAGCTCGCCCCGCAACGCGCGCGCGATGTCTTCCACTTCCGCGGCATTGAGATCCAGATCGGCATCGCGGGTGATTCGGAATTGATAACAACCCGTTGCGCGCATACCCGGAAAGAGAAAATCGACGTGGGAGTGAATCACCGACGACAGAAACACGAAGTTGTCCCCGCCCTGACACAGCCGGTCCGGAACCCGGATGATGCGCGGCAGCGAGCGCGGCGCCGGCACGATGGCCAGGCCGCTCTCGCGGCCAAAGGCGTCGCGCCCTTCCAGGCTGACGATAAAATTGAGGCTTTTGTTTGCCAGGCGTGGGAAGGGATGCGCCGGGTCCAGGCCAATGGGGCTGATGACCGGCAACACCTGTTCGCGCAGATACTCCTGGGCCCAGCGGTCGATTTCCGGGGTCCAGACATCCCGCGCCAGAAACCGGATACCCTCGCGCTCCAATGCGGGCAACAGCGTTTCATTCAGAATCCGGTACTGCCGCTGGATCCCGTCATGACAAATGGCGCCCAGCTGTTTCAGTACTTCCTGGGGCTGAAGTCCGTCGGTGGCGACAACCTCGCGGGCAAAACTGATCTGACGCTTGAGCCAGGCGACCCGGACTTCATAAAACTCGTCGAGGTTGGAGCTGAAGATCAGCAGAAACTGCAATCGCTCGAGCAGCGGGTAGGACTCGGTCAGCGCCTGGTCCAGTACCCGGAGGTTGAATTGCATCAGGCTGAGATGACGGTTGAGGTAATACGCCGGTTGCTGGTAATCGGCGCCATCGTTCGGGCTATCGGCAGGATCGCCCGGGGAAGATGGCGGATTTTTTTGCAGTGGCAGTTCGTTCATTTTCCGAGAGCATACCGTGGGCCATCGCCCATCGTACCCACAATCCATGTCAAAACCATGTCATCGGCGTCAACGCATATTCAAAACGCGGCCAGTACCGTATCCAGAAAGCGATGTCCGGTGGGGGTGGTCGCCAGCCGGTCGATCAGCGGTGCGGCCAGACCCTGCCGTACCAGATCACCCCAGGGTTCCGCTATCACCGCCAGCGGTTGGCCGGTGCGCTCACCGAAGTAATGCACCGGCACTCCCGCATTCAGACGCAATGCGTTAAGGAAAAATTCCAGGGGCAGGTCCGCTGCATCCAGCGTCATCTGTTCGGCACAGCGGTCATCATCCCGCGTGAGATAATCCCGCGGATGGCGCGCCTTGCGGCGACGCCGAATGCAGCCGGCCTCGGTGTCAGTCAGCTTGCCATGGGCGCCGGCGCCAATGCCGATGTAGTCGCCGAATTCCCAATAATTGACGTTGTGCCGACTGTGTCGCCCGTCGCGCGCATAGGCCGATACCTCGTACTGGCGGTAACCGGCGCGCTCAAGCAGCGTCGCGCCCGCCGTATTGATTGCATCCAGCACGGACTCGTCGGGGAGCTGCGGCGGTTTCCGGTAGAACAGGGTATTGGGCTCGATGGTGAGCTGATACCAGGAAAGATGCTCCGGAGCGAGCGCGATCGCCCGCTCCAGATCGGCGACGGCCTGGGCCGGCGTTTGTCCGGGCAGACAGTGCATCAGATCGAGATTGATGTTCTCGAAGCCGGCGGCGCGGGCCAGATCAAACGCGCGCACCGCCTCGCCACCCGAGTGAATGCGGCCGAGCGCCCGCAGGTGAGGATCGGAGAACGACTGGACCCCGATGGACAGCCGGTTGACGCCGGCGGCGCGATAGCCGCGAAAGTTGTCGGCATCGGCCGTACCTGGGTTGGCCTCCAGGGTTATCTCGGCGTCCGGGAGCAAACCGATGCGCCGCTCCGCTGCCTCCAGCACCGCGCCGATGGCCTGCGCTGAAAACAGGCTGGGCGTGCCACCACCGATAAAGACGCTGCCGAACCGGCGGCCGCCCGCCCGGTCCAGTTCGCAATCCAGATCGGCACGCAGCGCGCGGACGTACTCGGCCTCAGGCAACTCTCCCGTTGCCTGGTGAGAATTGAAATCGCAGTAGGGGCATTTGCGGACACACCAAGGAATATGCACATAAAGCGCCAGCGGTGGTGGCTTCAACATCGGGCGGCAACCCGTGGGCGCAATTTCGTCAGCAGCATCCGCAACGCGCGGCCGCGATGGCTGAGGGCATTCTTCTCGGACGCCGTCAGCTCCGCCGCCGTGCGTCCCAGCTCGGGAATCAGGAACAGGGGATCGTAGCCAAATCCATGGGTGCCGCGCGATTGTTCCAGGATGTGGCCCTCCCATACCCCCTCGCAAATCAGTGGCGCCGGATCGGTCGCCGAATCGACGTAGACCAGGATGCAGCGAAAACGCGCGCCGCGCCGCGCGGCCGGCACGTCGCGCAGCAGCGTCAGGAGTTTTTGATTATTGCGGGCGTCGTCGGCATCTGCCCCGGCAAAGCGCGCGGAATGCGCACCGGGCGCGCCGTGTAGCCAGTCGACTTCCAGGCCGGAATCATCGGCGAGCGCCGCGCGACCGCTCGCCCGAGCGGCGTGACGCGCCTTGAGGAGCGCATTCTCGACAAAGGTTGCGCCGGTCTCCTCGGCCGCGCTCACCCCGAGCTCGCCCTGGGATATCAGATCGAGGCCCACTTGGGCCAGCAGCGCGCGCAACTCGCCGAGCTTGCCGGCATTGTTGCTGGCCAGTACGACCGCATTGCGCACGGGTCAGCGATCGCGATAGAAAGTGCGCTGAAACGACAGCGTGTAGGAGGGCATGTCCGGATTCGGCTTCACGGTGATATTGAACGTCAGCGAATCCTCGTTCTCGAAGTTGAACGGTGCGAGATAATAAACCGCGTCACCTTCCCGAACTTCGAAAAACGCCAGCTCCTGGCGTTGGGCAAAGATATTGGAAACATGTCCATTTATTTCAGCGGGCCGGCCACCGATCACCCCGGCCGGCATCACCGCGATGTTGACAAGACCCCGATCACGGCCGCGCACAATGTCGTAAGCGGCAGCGACCTCCGGACTCACGAAGCTACTGTTGAAGGCGCTGTAATAGACCCGGTAGTCGCCGAACTCTCGAAACGGTCGGTCGTCCGCCGACAGACTGCCGGCGAAAACCAGCAGGGGGATAATCAACCGGTGGGACAGCGGAGGCAGTTGCGCTATTTTCATGGGTCGCGTCCTCAGGTAAGTCTTCGAGAAGGGTCATTTCGCCAAATGGTAGATCGCCGTTGCACTGAACAGATTGGACCATACTCCTTTGAGCAGCCGATCGGGGAATTGTTCGGCGACAAATTCGCGATGCAGCACCCGGATCGACTGTTCCCGGCACAGCGCCTCGAAATCCCGCACCGTGCAAAAGTGAATGTTGGGTGTGTCATACCACTGATACGGCAACTGCCGGGTGACCGGCATGCGGCCCCAGGCCGCGAGGAACAGACGGGTGCGGATATTGCCGAAGTTCGGGAAGGTGACGATGCACTCCTGACCCACCCGCAACATCTCGGCAATGGCGCGATCGGGACGGCGCAGGACCTGCATGGAGTTGGCCATCAACACGGTGTCAAAGCTTTTGTCCGGGAAGTCGGTAAGACCCTGATCGACATCGGCTTCGATCACATTGACACCGCGGGCGACGCAGTGGGTGATTTTCTCCGGGTCGATTTCGATGCCGTAGCCTTCCACGCCGCGGCTGTCCATCAACACGCGCAGCAGCTCGCCGTCCCCACAGCCCAGGTCCAGAACCCGGCTGCCGGGCGCAATCCAGCGCCGCACGATATCCAGATCGAGGCGCAGCATCAGCAGGTCTCCGCAACCCGGTTCATGTAGGTCCGCAACAGTTTTTCGTAGCGGGCATTGGGCAACAGGAAGGCGTCGTGCCCCATGTCGGAGTCGATGCAGGCATAGGCCACGTCGCGATTGGCGGCGACGAGCGCCTGGACGATTTCCTCCGACCGTTGCGGCGCAAAGCGCCAGTCGCTGGTGAAGGAAATCACCAGGAACCGTGCGCACGCGGTTCTAAAAGCCGCCACCGGATCGTCGCCGTATTCCCGTGCCAGATCAAAATAGTCGAGCATCTTGGTAATCAGGAGATAGGTGTTGGCGTCGAAACTCTCGGCAAATTTGTCGCCCTGATAATGCAGGTAACTTTCCACCTTGAATTCGACCGGCGCCTCCAGGCCGCGTTCAAAGGAACCGGAGCGCAGCTCGCGGCCGAATCGCAGTCCCATCAGGGCGTGAGACAGGTAAGTCACATGGCCTACCATCCGCGCGAGCGCAAGACCGTTGCGCGGCACGACGCCGTGCTCGGCAAAGTCGCCGTCGCGGAAATCCGGGTCGGAGCGAATCGCGCGCCGGGCGATTTCGTTGAAGGCGATATTCTGCGCGGTCAGTTTCAGGGCCGAGGCAATCACCACGCAGTGGCGGACACGCTCGGGATATTCGAGCGCCCAGCGCATGGCGTTCATGCCGCCCAGGCTGCCGCCGATCACCGCCGCCCATTGCTCGATGCCCAGGCGGTCCGCCAGCCGGGCCTGACTGAGCACCCAGTCGCGCACCCGCAGCGGCGGGAAATGCTTGCCCCACCGCTTGCCGGTCGCGGGATCGACCGTGCGCGGACCGGTGCTGCCATGACAGCCGCCGAGATTGTTCAGGCAAACCACGTAGAAATGTCGCGTATCGATGGGCTTGCCGGGACCGATGTAGTCGTCCCACCACCCGGGTTTGGCATCGTCCAGGTTGTGGAACCCGGCCGCGTGATGGCTGCCGCTCAGCGCGTGACAGATCAATACCGCGTTGGAACGCGCGGCGTTGAGCTGGCCGTAGGTTTCGACCACGAGATCGTAGGAAGCCAGCAACCGGCCGCAGCTCAGTTCGAGGGGCTCGATAAAGTGATGGACCTCTGGCACAGCCAGACCAACGGAATCAGGGGGAAAGCTGTCCGGCATGGGGTACGACTCTCAGAACCCGGGAAGTCTAAAGACGGGGTCCGACGCAGGCAAGCACAGCCTGGATCATTCGACCGGTGTCAGGGCGGGAAACCTGCCACCAGCGCCTCCGCCGGCAACCGGGTCGGCGCGGCGATGGCAAACACCTTGTCGCGGCCGCGGGTGCCTCGCACCAGAGTGACCCGCGATTTGGGCACTCCGAACGCAGCGGCCAGAAACTCGATCGCGCGCGCATTCGCCTTGCCATCCACCGGCGGCGCCGCCAGCCCCAACTTGAGACGGTCGCCGCAAGCGCCGAGGAAAGCATCGCGCCGCGCGCCCGGCAGCGCCCGGCAGCGCAGAACCAGGGTGTCAGCGCGCCACTGCCCATAGGGTCCGGCGGTCGTCACCGATCAAAATCCCGGCACCAGACCCGCGATCATGCCGCTGCCCGCGGCCAGATTGTGGAGCAACAGGCGCAAGGCTCCCAGCAGGAACAGAACCAGCATCGGCGACAGATCCAGGCAGCCCAGCTGCGGGATCAACCGACGCGCGGGACCGAGTACGGGCTCCAGCAACTGCATGAGCAGTACGGCAGCGGGGTGGTGGGTCTGAGGTGCCACCCAGCTCAGCACGACCATCGCGAAAATGCCGTAGAAATACAGATTGACCAGCAGCGCAGCAAGCCCCAGCACAGCCCACCACAGCAGCAGAATGATCCCGGGCAAGCCGGCGCCCACCACCAGCAGCGTCAAAATGATGGCGAGCCATTCCATCGTCAGGGCGAGCACCAGACTGGCAACACTGAAGCGGCCTACGGCCGGCAACAGGCGGGTCAAGCCGTCCACCGGGATCCGGGTCGCCCGATACACGAACTGGGAGATCGGATTGTGAAAGCTGGCGCGCGCCAGTTGCAGCAAAAATCGCAACAGAAATAACATTGCCAGCAGTACGCCGGCGTATTGAATGGTGTAAATCAGCAACCTGGTTGCGATGTTCATGGCTGCTGGTGCTCCGGAAGCATGGCCGCACCCATCTCCCGCCCGCGCGCATCGGCGGCGGCGAGCGCGCGGGCAAAGAGTGCGGTCAAGCCACCGGCGTCGAGCACCGCGAGTGCCGCTGCCGTGGTTCCGCCGGGTGAAGTGACGCGACGACGCAGCTCAGCCACGTCCACATCGCTGTCGAGCGCCATGCGCGCGGCCCCGAGCGCGGTTTGCAGCGTCAACTGACCCGCGACCTCGGGCGTCAGGCCGAGCTGGATGCCCGCCGCCGTCATCGCTTCCATCACGAGGAAAAAGTATGCGGGGCCGCTGCCGGATACTGCGGTGACCGCGTCGATTTCGCGCTCGCTCGAAACCCAGACGGTGGTACCAACAGCGCCCAGAATGTCGGCAGCCGTGCGGCGCTGTTCCGCGCTGACGCCGGCGGAGGCGTAGAGGCCGGTGGCGCCGGTGCGCACCAGCGCCGGCGTGTTCGGCATGCAGCGAACGATGGCGATATCCGCACCCAGCAGTCCGGCCAGTGCCGCGACGGGCACGCCCGCGGCGATGGAAATCACCAGCGCCCCTGGGCCGACAGCGGGCGCGAGCTGTTCAACAACGGTCACCATCACCTGGGGCTTGACCGCCAGCACCACGACCTCGGCCGCCGCGACGGCGCCGCGATTGTCGTCTGTGGTGGCAACTCCGAACTGCGTCGCCAGGCGCGTGCGCGCCTCCGCAACCGGATCGCACGCGGTGATGCGGCTCGCGGGATAGCCCTGCGCAATCAAGCCGCCGATAAGGCTGGCGGCCATGTTGCCGCCGCCGATGAACACCAGTTTGCTGTGCTGCACGCAACAAATTCCTACGGGTGGGATTGAGGATCCGGGCGCTGGCCGAAAATGGCGCGGCCGACGCGGACGATGGTGGCGCCTTCGGCGATGGCCGCTGCGAGGTCCGCCGACATGCCCATGGACAGTGTATCCAAACCCGCGAACCGGGGCGACGTGGCGCGCAACCGCGCCAGCAGCAACGCCAGTTCCCGAAACGGCTCACGCTGATGCGCCCCTGCACGCGGTCGCGGAATGGCCATCAGGCCCCGCAGCCGGAGATTGGGCAACGCCGCCACCCCCAGCGCCAGGGCTTCGAGCTGGTCGGGATCGACACCCGCCTTGGTCGCCTCGCGGTCGATATTCACTTGCAGGCAAACCTCCAGCGGCGCCATGGCGGGCGGGCGCTGGCGCGCGAGGCGTTCGGCGATGGATAACCGATCGAGGCTGTGCAGCCAGTCGAAATGCTCCGCGATGGCGCGGGTTTTATTGGACTGTACCGGACCGATGAAATGCCAGCGGAGGTGCGCGTGGCTGAGCACGGCGATTTTTTTCAGCGCTTCCTGGACCTGATTCTCGCCAAAGTCGCGGACCCCCGCAGCAGCGGCAGCGGCAATGGCCTCAACCGGTTGGCCCTTGCTCACGGCGACCAACATGATGGTGTTGGCATTTCGGCCCGCGGCCTGCGCCGCCCGCTGGATTTCCGCGCGCACTCGGCTTATGTTTTTCCCTGGTTTGAACATATACTTGAAACGGCCAGCCGGGCAGCACGCTCGCGTCGGGGCAGCGATCCACGGAATCAACGGGACTGAACATGGACATCACGGAACTGCTCGCATTCAGCGTCAAGCAGGGCGCGTCGGATCTGCATCTGTCCGCCGGCCTGCCGCCGATGATCCGCATTGACGGCGACGTGCGCCGCATCAACCTGCCACCCATGGAACACAAGCAGGTGCATGCGCTGATTTACGAAATTATGAACGACAAACAGCGGCGCGACTACGAAGAGTTTCTGGAAACGGACTTCTCCTTCGAAGTCCCGGGAGTGGCGCGCTTCCGGGTCAACGCGTTCAACCAGAACCGCGGTGCCGGCGGCGTGTTCCGTACCATCCCGTCCCGGGTACTCACACTCGACGATCTGGGCTTCGGGCAGATTTTCCGCGACATCTCCATGTTGCCGCGGGGACTGGTGCTGGTGACCGGGCCCACGGGCTCGGGAAAAAGCACCACGCTGGCGGCCATGATCGACTTCGTCAACGATAACCGCTACCAGCACATCCTCACGATTGAAGACCCTATCGAATTCGTCCACGAAAGCAAGAAATGCCTGGTCAACCAGCGCGAAGTCCATAAAGACACGCATGGCTTCACCGAAGCACTGCGCTCGGCGCTGCGGGAAGACCCCGACATCATTCTGGTGGGCGAGATGCGCGACCTGGAGACCATTCGCCTCGCCCTGACGGCCGCCGAAACCGGTCACCTGGTATTCGCCACGCTGCACACCACCTCGGCGGCCAAGACCATCGACAGGGTTGTCGACGTGTTTCCCGCCGGCGAAAAGGCCATGGTGCGCTCGATGCTCTCGGAGTCGCTGCAGGCCGTTATCTCGCAGACACTGATGAAGAAAATCGGCGGAGGGCGCATCGCCGCCAACGAAATCATGATCGGCACCCCCGCGATTCGCAACCTGATTCGCGAAGACAAGGTCGCCCAGATGTACTCATCCATCCAGACCGGCGCCAGCTACGGAATGCAAACCATGGATCAGTGCCTGCGCCGACTGGTCCAGCAGAAAGTCATCACCCGGGATGCCGCGCGCGAAAAAGCCAAAATTCCCGACGATTTCACATGAGCCATGGCGCCCGGCACCCCGTGGCTCCCGAGACGCAGAGGGTTGGACGATGGAATTCGATAGTCTTCTGAAATTGATGCTCGACAAAAAAGCATCGGATCTGTTCATTACCCGCGGTGTACCACCCAGCCTGAAAATCAACGGCAAGATAATGCCGGTGGGAAAAGTGCCACTGTCAGGCCGCCAGGCCCGCGAGCTGGTGGAGGCCGTGATGGACGACCAGCAGCGCGCCGAGTTTCACTCCCATCATGAACTCAACTTTGCGATCACCTCCGAGCACGTCGAGCACGCCCGCTTTCGGGTGAGTGCGTTCTATCAGCGCAACGATGTCGGCATGGTATTGCGCCTGATCGAAACCCGGATTCCCACCGTCGAGGAGCTGCTGCTGCCGCCCATCCTCGACGAACTGGTGATGACCAAGCGCGGTATCATCTTTTTGGTCGGCGCTACCGGCACCGGCAAATCCACCACGCTCGCGGCCATGGTCGGACACCGCAACCGCAACAGCCGCGGGCATATCATCTCGGTCGAGGATCCCATCGAGTTCATCCACCAGCACGCGGGCTGCATCGTCACCCAGCGGGAAGTAGGCATCGACACCGAATCCTACGAGGTGGCGCTGAAGAATACGTTGCGCCAAGCCCCCGACGTGATCCTGGTCGGCGAGATCCGCACCCGCGAAACCATGGAACACGCCATCACCTTCGCCGAGACCGGTCACCTGGTATTGACCACCCTGCACGCCAACAACGCCAACCAGGCGCTCGACCGCATTCAGCACTTCTTCCCGGCCGAACGCCACCCCCAGTTGTGGATGGACCTGTCGCTCAACCTGCGCGCGATGGTCGCTCAGCAGTTGATCCCGACCGCCGACGGCAAAGGTCGGCGTGCGGCCGTCGAGATCCTGATCAACACGCCACTGGCGTCCGATCTGATCCGCAAGGGCGAGGTGCACAAGCTGAAGGAGCTGATGACCCGCTCTACGGAACTCGGCATGCAGACCTTCGACCAGGCGCTGTTCCGGCTCTACAACGATGGTGTCGTCACCTACGAAGATGCCCTCGCGGCAGCGGATTCGAAAAACGACCTGCGCCTGATGATCAAACTACAGTCGGAGACCGATCCCAACTATCTTGCCAACGCCGCCGACGACTTTGTCCTCAAGGAAGAGGACTCGGAGCGTACGCGGCTCTTCCAGCGCTAATAGCCCGGGAGGGTCAGCAGGGCCTAAAGGTCGCGGCCAGCGGCCGGCTCGGACAGCCAGGTACGCAGAATCAACGCCGCCGCCAACCCGTCGACCGGGTGGCGACGGTAGTCATTGTGGCGATGGTCGCGGCCACCATCGCTGTCGCGTTTCGCTTCAGCCGTCGACAGCCGTTCGTCCACGAGCGTGACCGGTTTTCCCGTGCGCGCGTGCAGGCGACCCGCAAAGCGCCGCGCACGCGCGCAAAACTCGCTTTCCGTGCCATCCATGTTGAGGGGCCATCCGACCAGCAGCCGCTGGGGCTGCCACTCGGCGACCAGCCGCATTACCTGCTCCCACCGGGGCTGGCCGTCGCGTGCGCGCAGCACGGCAACCGGTTGCGCGGTACCGGACACCGTCTGTCCATAGGCAACGCCGATCTGGCGGGTGCCAAAATCGAAACACAGCAGGGAGACGTGCGCTTCAGGCGTGGCCGACACTGGTGCTCAATTTGGCTAGATCGACACCGATACGGGCTGCCACGCTCCGGGCGCGCTGCTCCATCGGCACATCGAACAGCAGCGCCGGTTCGCCGGGCACCGTGAGCCACGCATTGGCGCGCAGCTCCTGCTCCAGCTGACCCGCGCCCCAGCCCGCGTAGCCCAGTGCCACCAGACTTTGTTCGGGCGCCTCGACGCCGGTTGCCAGCGCCTCGATGATGTCGCGCGACGCGGTAAGCGCGACGCCGTCGGCGATATCCAGGGTGGATTGCCATTGGCGTTGGGTTTTGGGATGCAAAACAAACCCCCACTCGCTGCGCACCGGTCCACCAGCCAGCAACAGGTGGTCGGCCAGCGCGCCGTTACAAGGCAGGTGCAGCTGCAGGAAGAGCTCCCGCAGCGTTACATCCAGCGCATGATCAATACGCAAACCCATGGCACCGTCGGGTGTGTGCTTGCAGATGTAGACCAGGGAGTGGGCAAACGCCGGGTCCAGCAACCCGGGCATGGCAATCAGAAAATGATGGTCAAGACAGACGAAGTGTCCGCTGTTAACAGGTGTATCCATGCCGCCAGTATTGGGATGCGATCGCCACAAAACAAGAGCCCGCCGGGCCGTACATGGATCATTCCACGGCGCTGGTCTGGAGGCGATTGCCGGGCATGAACTGCCAGGTGCGGATGATTTCCATCCGGTCCCATTGGCGCAGTTCGGCCGGAAACGGTTTGAACGGCGCGGCCAGCCGTATGGTACGGATGGCGGCGAGATCCAGCACACGCTGACCCGAACTCGCGAGGATTTCGACGTCATCCACGGTACCGTCTGGCCGCAGACGCACCGCGAGCCGCAAGTTGCCGAAGATGTGATCACGACGTGCCTCGTCGGGATAGTGCGCGTTGCCGACGGTCTCCACCAGGGTTTCCCAATCGTCGAGGTAGGCCGCTGCCGGGTCGGCACGGGTACTGACGGCGGTGACGCGCAATACGTTGGGCAGACGGCTATAGGAGTTGCGCAGTTTGCTCAGCCGGGCACGCAAACTGGCGATTTCCTCGCTGACCTGGGGCGAAGGTTGCGGCTCCGCGGCAGCGGGCGCGGCGGCATCCGCAGGTACCTGGGCGGCGGTCGAACTCGGTGCCAACACGGTTATGGGGGTCGGGTCCGCCCCACTCGCCGGCGCCGGCGGGGCGGGCGACTCCATCACGGGCAGCGCGTCCTGCACCCGGGTTTCGGTGAAGTCTGCCATCTGCACCTGACTCAGCTCGCTGGGCTCCGGCTGGTCGCCACCACCCAACTGATTGCTCTGGGCCAGAAAATCGGCCTTTTCCGGAGGTTGCTCCGTTGCGGTCACCGCCAGCGTAACTTCCAGTGACGGGGCCACCTGCCGCGCTCTATCGACGGTGAAACCCACTCCAAACAGGACGATCACATGGACCGCGAGGGCGAGCAGCAGCGCAAAACCCAACCGGTCCTGGTCGTGATTGATGAATGTCCGCGGAAACCGGGGGACGCTCGAACTCAACGCAGTCGCCGCTCGATGGCGGTTAGCAGACGCCCGCCGATGTCGGTGTCCATTGCGTAGTCAATTTCCCGCGCGCAGGTGGGACTGGTGACATTGATCTCGGTCAGATAGTCCCCGATGACATCGAGCCCCACGAACAGCAGCCCCAGCTCGCGCAGCGTCGGCGCGACCTGTGCGACGATCCAGCGGTCCCGTTCCGACAGCGGCTGCACGATGCCGCTGCCACCCGCCGCCAGGTTGCCCCGCACCTCCCCCACCGCCGGCACCCGCGCCAGACAGTAGGGCACGGCCTCGCCGTCGACTACCAGGATGCGCTTGTCACCCGCGACGATTTCCGGGATGTAGCGCTGCGCCATGATGGTGGTACGGCCATGCTGGGTCAGGGTTTCGATGATGACGCTGAGATTGGGCTCGTCGGCGCGCGCCCGGAAAATCCCGATCCCTCCCATGCCGTCGAGGGGCTTGTAAATCACGTCGTCGTGATGGTCGTGGAACGCGCGCAACCGCGCCGGATCCCGGCTCACCAGCAGTGGCGGCGTACATTGCGGGAACCGGGTGGCAAAAATCTTTTCATTGCAGTCGCGCAGACTGCCCGGCCGGTTGACCACCAACACCCCGAGCCGCTCCACGGCTTCCAGCAGGTAGGTGCTGTAGATGTATTCGCCGTCGAACGGCGGGTCCTTGCGCATCAGCACGCAGTCCAGGGTTTCGAGCGGCCGCTCTTCCGGCAGTCCGAGCTCGAACCAGTTCGTGAGGGAGTCGCGTACCCATAGCGGCGTCAGCCGGGCGACGGGAACACAGTCTTCAAGCGCCAAATCCGCCTGCTCCATGTACCACAGCGACCAACCACGCGCCTGCGCGGCCAGCAGCAACGCCAGGGTGGTATCTTTCTTCGGGTTGATGGTCGCGATCGGATCCATGATCACCCCAAGGTTGCGGGACATCGCGGTTAACTCCTGACAGGGCGGGGACAAAGTAGCGAAAGCGCGGTCCATTTGGCGATCAAGGCCGCCAAATATGGATAATAACCCGATGTTGTGTTACATAAGAAACTCGTTATGACGCATGGTTTGTGGCCCCGGTCCGGGCTCCACGCTGCGTTGCGCACCGGGGGGTCAGTGAGCTCGAACACCTTGAAAATCATGGTAATCGATGACAGCAACACCATCCGTAAAACGGCGGAGACTTTGCTGGTGCGCGCCGGTTGCGAAGTGATTACCGCGGTGGACGGATTCGACTCGCTGGCAAAGATTGCCGACTCCCCCCCGGATCTCATTTTCGTCGACATCATGATGCCGCGGCTCGATGGTTACCAGACCTGCGCCCTGATCAAGAACAACCGCCGCTTTCGCCACATCCCGGTGGTGATGCTGTCGAGCAAGGACGGTTTGTTCGACAAGGCCCGCGGGCGCATCGTGGGCGCGGATGCCTATCTCACCAAGCCGTTCAGCCGCCAGGAACTGATGGACGTGGTCGACCGCATGGCGGGGGGCGGCGCGAACGCCGATGCAGCCGGGCAAACGGAGGCGGAACCTTCCTAGCGCCACGGCGGGGAGTACTTTGCGCGGACGGAACTACCGGGTCAGCGCCGGATCAAGCCAGGGGTGCCGAAACTGATGTCAAAAGTATTGATCATCGACGACTCGCCTGTGGATACCCTGCACCTGACCGGAATCCTCAGCCGCCACGGCTACGTCGTGATCTCCGCCGACGACGCCGAGCTCGGCGTGCAGGTGGCGCGCGATCAACAGCCGGATATCGTCCTGATGGACATCGTCATGCCGGGGCTGAACGGCTTTCAGGCCACGCGCCTGCTGACCCGGAGCGCGCAAACGCGACACATCCCCGTCGTCATGGTTTCGAACAAGGATCAGCAGACCGATCGCGTCTGGGGCGCGCGGCAGGGCGCGCGCGGCTACGTCACCAAGCCGGTTCGCGAACACGAATTGATCGCCGTGATCGCGAGTCTGATTCCGTGATGCCCGCATGAACGCCGTGGTGCCGCCCGATCCGTTTACCCTGCTGCAGGAGCTAGCCCGAACCTTCGCCAAGGCAGCGAGCCAACTGCCGGAGCAGGCGGAGTACGCCCCGGTAGCGACCATGGTCGCGTTCCGGCTCGCCGGCTGCGACACGCTGGTCGACCTCGAGTGCCTCTCGGAAATTCTTCCGGTACGTCACCTGACGCGCCTGCCTCAGGTACAGCCCTGGATGCGCGGCATTGCCAATGTGCGCGGCAAGCTCCTGCCAGTGGTCGACGGTGCCGAATTCCTGGGGCAGGGCGCGACGGCTCCGTCCAAAGACCAGCGCATACTGGTCATGGTCTCGGACGATTTTTCCGCGGGCGTTATCGTCGATCGGGTCGATGGCTTGCGGCATTTTGCCCATGACGCCTTCCGCGAACGGCAAGAGCTCCCGGCCGGGCCGTTTCATCCGTTTGTGGCGGGTGGACTGATCGACGCCAACGGGCGTATCTTGCCGCTGTTCGATCCCGCCCTGCTGTTTCAGGATCCCGCGTTTCGCGACGCCTCGCTAGGCAGATGAGTCAACCGAAAATCAGCAGCCGGAGCAGCCTTATCCCCATGGAAACGAAATCAGCGAGAGGACGCGCGCTCACCGGTCTGCCGGTGATCGTCCTGGTGGTGGGGCTGATCGCGCTGACGATCGCGCTCGGCTACATTTTCTATACGCTGTACCGGAACTCCGAATACGACCGCGCCAGCGTGCAGATGGCGGCCGACGTGCGGGTCCTCGTCGAACAGCTGTCAGAAACCGCCGCTGCCGCGTCCCTCGGCGACGACGAAGCGCGTAGCGCCATGCTCCGCTTGCGCGCACGGATGGATGCCATCTGGCTCGACGTTGAGCAAAATCTTGCGGACCAGCTACCGGCCGCACAGATTGCGGCCTTTGGCCTGGAATGGAAACGGATCCAGGCCCAGGTCGACACCATCGCGGCCCAAGGCGAGGAAGCAACCGGCTTTCGAGGGGCCGTGGCCACGGCCCGGGAAACCATCCCCAGGCTGCGCGAAACCACCAGCGTCCTCGGTAAAACCCTGGTCGCCGCCCAGGCTTCCACGGTAGAGGTGGATGCAGGCTACTCGCTCGTCGCCACCGTCGAGCAGATGGCCACTGCCATTGCCGCCCTTTCCCAGCCGGATCGGAATGCCGCCGAAACCCTGCCCGGCCTGCGGGAACAAAAAGAGCGCTTTGCGGCGGTACTGTCAGGCCTGCGCAATGGCGACCCAGCCCGGAATTTCCTGCCCGCCCGCAATCAGGCGGCGCGACTGCAACTCGCCGTGGTAGCCGACAGTTTCCGGCCGCTGGCCGCAGCGCTGGATACTGTCGAGGGATTTGCTCCCGGCGTGGTGGCCAGCCAGACGGCAACCGCGGCAATCCTGACCAGCCGCGACAGCCTGGTCGCACAGGGCGACGGCCTGTCCAAGGGCATCCGCGACCTGGGCAGCGCCAACCGGGAAATACTGCCCGGTTTCAGTATCACCGCCGTAGCCATTGCCGGCGTCGGATTGCTGGTGGCCGGACTCGCCGCTCTGGCCTTCATTCTGGTCGCGGACACGCGCCGGAGACTGCGCGAAACCGCGCTCGCGAACCAGGCCCATCAGGATGCCATCCTGCGCTTGCTGGACGAAATCCAGGACCTGGGCCAGGGTGACCTGACCGTCGAGGCGACCGTCACCCAGGATTTCACCGGCGCCATCGCCGACGCGATCAACTACTCCATTCAACAATTGCGTGAATTGGTGTCGCGTATCGTTGAGACGGCTGCCGATGTCTCGGCGGCGTCAGACAGCACGCGCGCCACCGCCTTGCAACTGTCGCAAGCCGCCGAAAATCAATCGCACGAAATTACCGACGCTTCCGCCGCGATCAACGAGATGGCGATCACCATCGATCAGGTGTCCGCCAATGCCACCGAGTCTGCCGCGGTCGCCGAGCGCTCGGTATCCATTGCCGCCCGTGGCGCGGCGGTCGTGCGCAATACCATCACCGGCATGGATCGTATCCGCGACCAGATCCAGGAAACGTCGAAACGGATCAAGCGCCTGGGTGAAAGCTCCCAGGAAATCGGCGACATCGTCTCCCTGATCGGCGACATCGCCGATCAAACCAACATCCTGGCGCTCAACGCCGCGATTCAAGCGTCCATGGCGGGCGATGCCGGACGCGGCTTCGCAGTGGTGGCGGATGAAGTGCAACGCCTGGCCGAACGCTCGGCCAGTGCCACCAAACAGATTGCAGCGCTCGTCACGGCGATCCAGTCCGACACTACCGCGGCCGTGGCCTCCATGGAACAGACGACCGCCGAAGTGGTGGCGGGTGCGGCCCTGAGTCAGGACGCGGGCGTGGCGTTGGGTGAAATCGAAACCGTCTCCACCAACCTGGCGGAGTTGATTCAGGATATTTCGACCGCCGCACGTCACCAATCCACCACGGCTGGCCACATCTCCAACACCATGAGCGTGATCCAGGAGATCACATCGCGCACCCTGGAGCAGGCCAACCAGACCGCCGCATCCATCGGCGAGCTCGCGGACATGGCGGTCGATCTGCGTGAATCGGTGTCCGGCTTCCGGCTGCCGGAAGTCTCGCCACGTCCTCTGGGCAACGCGAATCCGACATCCACCGCCACCCAACAACCGGACAGTGTGCGGACCTCGCGCCCAGCCGGTACCTCCGCCCCCGTCATGCGGCACCCGCAGCCGCATATCACCTCCGTCCTTGCCGAAAGCAAAGCGGCCATGGATGAGATCGATCGCCAGCACCTGCGACCGAACCAGACGCCCGTGCATCACAAGGCACCGTCTCCTGTCACCGCCCGCGCCGATAGCACTGCCGCGAGCGATGACTCAGACCGCCAGTGGCCGGGCCGCGCGCAGCCGCGAGAGCGCCAAACACCCGTCCCGCAAGCCACCACCACTCCCGCGGAACACCCCATGGCGCTGGAGGATATCGATCTGGAGGACTGGGGAGCCACCCTGTCGCCCGAGACGCGATCCGAGCGAGCTGCCCCAAACACCACCGAGATCAATCTCAGCAGCGCTCTCCACCAGGAGCTTGCGGAGATCAACCTCGACGAATTCGATCTCGATACGAACCCCGATTATCCGCGCCGATGACCACCACCCAGAGGGCCTGTCGCCCGGACTCGACAAATCCCGCGGGGAGCGGACGCGAGCACCTTGTGCAGCCTGCGCCCGGTCCTGATGACACCGTCCTTCAGCAGCAGGTCAGCACTCTGGAGGATAGTCATTACCAGCTGTGGGCCGACGGCTTCGAAAAGGAAACCGGGATTGTGGTCGACCAGCGCCGCGAGCCCTTTGTCCGCCGCCAACTCGAGCAGCGACTGCTGGAATTGGGCTGTACGGATCCGGATGAGTATTTTGAATGCCTGCTGCACACCGCGGCCGGCGAGGGTGAAAGGCGCCTGCTGCTGGATCGCCTGTTGATCAAGGAAACCCGGTTTTTTCGCCATCGGGACTCCCACGATTTCGTCCGCGACATCGTGCATGGTCGCGCCGCCGCCGGCGGGGAGAGCCTCAGCCTGTGGAGCGTCGGCTGCTCCACCGGGCAAGAGGCTTATTCGCTCGCACTGGATGCCATCGCGGGGTTCGGCGCCGCTGGACGCAGCGACGACTTCGCCGTGATCGGGACCGACCTGAGCCGGTCCGCGCTGCGGGAAGCCCGCGCCGGCATCTACCCCACGCACGCCCTGCTCGACCTTCCCAGGGAGTATGCGACGCGCTTTCTTGAGCCGGTCGGTGCCGGGCGCTTCCGGTTTCGCATCGAAGTGCGCAGTCGGTTGGCGTTTGTCGTGGACAACCTGCTGCTGCGGCAGCGGGGATTTTTCCCCGCAGGCGCGGACATCATCTTTTGCCAGAATCTGTTGATTTACTTCCGCCGCTGGCGTCGCCACGACACCCTGAATTTTCTCGCCCAGCGCCTCAAGCCCGGCGGTCATCTGATTCTGGGGCCGGGAGAGGCCCACGACTGGTGTCCGACCGGCCTGACCCGCGTCGAGCACCCCGGCGTCGCGGCCTACCGCCGCCTGGCCGACGGCGAGGCGTCCCATGGGAGCTGATTCCGGCCCCTGGGGCCTGCAGTGGCTGATCGACGAAGTCGGGGTCACGCTGGAGGCTGCCACCGACGCACTGGAAAGTTACCTGCGCGACCCGAGTGACCGGCAACAGCTCCAGTTCTGCCGGGCGTATCTGCACCAGGTGGCGGGATCGATGGCGATGGCCGATTGCCATGCCGGCGTGCAACTGCTGGTGGAGATGGAAGCCGTGGTGGACGCACTGCTCGGTGGCGAAGTGAGTGACCGGGTAGTGGCGGGCGAGGCGCTGGCCGCCGCCGCCGCCGCCGTGCCAGGCTATCTCGACACTGTCATCGCGGAGCACGGCGATCAACCCGCCGTCCTGCTGTCGCCTCGCAACGACTTGCGCGCCCTCCAGGGGCAACCGCTCGCGACCGAGGACGGCGTGTTCGATCCGGATCTCACGCCCTTCGACCAGTGCAACCAATCCCTGCCCACTGCTGTCGACCATGCGGAACTGGCGGCGCTGTGCCAGAAGTTGCGCCAGATTTACCAACTCGGATTGCTGAGCCTGCTGAAGGGAGAGCCGCTGATCGACCTCCCGCTCCGGCGCATGAGCACCGTCGCGGAACGCATGCAGGAGCTTTTTGCCGGGCACCAGCGCGGATTGCTGTGGCGCGCCGGATACGCCGTCCTCGCCGGCCTGGGTGCCGAAGCGCCGGCAGGCCCGGCCCTACGGCAACTGTTGCGGGAGCTTGATCGCGATCTGCGCACCTGCTGCGATCCCGCCGCCGTTGCTTCCGCAGCGCCGCCGGCGGCGCGCAATCTATTGAAGAATCTACTCTATTACGTTGCCAGGGCGAGCGACCGGCAACCCGGGGCGTTACAGCTGCGCAGCCTGTTTCGCCTCGACCAGACCCCTCTCCGACATCCGGCGGCAGAGGATGAAGGTTCCGTCACCCATGGCCCGAATACCGCGTTACGCGACCAATTGACGATCGCACTGCACCAGCTTCAGGACCTGAGCGACCAGCTCGTCGATACCGGCATCGCACTGGAACAGGCTGCCGCGACCCTGTCGCCCCCGCTACTGCATCTGCGCGACACCCTGGTAGCTGCCGCTCATCCGGCGGCGGCAAGCGCGGACGCCGCGTACCGCGAGCTGACCGGCCATCCGATCCGGATTTCCTGGCCGCAATGGGCGGACCAGATCAGCGCACTGGAAGCACTGGTGTGCGATGCAACCACCCCGTTGACGGGATCCACGGAGGATCAGGGTCGGCGCCAAATCGCCTGGGTCGATGCCGCCGCTGCCGCCGTGGTCGCCACCGTGCGCGGACTGCTCGACGAGATCAAGGACGCCGTGGTGGGCTATATCTCGGCGCGCAACAACCCCCTGTACCTGGAAGGATTGCCCGCGCGCGCCGTGCAGATCGCTCGCGCGCTGGCATTCATCGAGCAGCACCGCCTGGGCTTGGTGGTGGCCGCCTGCGGCGACCACGTCGCGCGGCAACTGATGCGCCCCGGCGCAAGCGCCTCCTGGTCGCAGCTTGACGCGCTCGCCGACGCCCTCATCGCGTGCGAGTACTACCTCGAGTCCCTGGCTCGGGCCGATACCGCTGCCTGCGATCGCTTTCTGCATCAGGCCGAGGCCAAAGTCATCGAGCTCGCTGCTTTCGATGTTGAACCACAGCCAGTCGTTACCGGCAATGCTGCGGAGGCAAAGGTGGTGCCGCTGCCCCCCCCGCCGGTTGTGCCTCCCGCGGAGACCCCGACCCCCGCTGCCCGCCGGGTGCCGACGCTGGTTGGCACCCCCGCATCCGCGGTTGATGCGGATCCGGAGCTTTGCGAAATTTTTGCCGCGGAGGCCCGCGAGGTTCTGGAGTCCCTGCGCGACCTTGAAACCCGTTCGCCAGGGACCAGCGCCGAGGTACTGGCTGAGCTCCGACGCGGCTTCCACACCCTCAAGGGCAGTGGCCGCATGGTCGGCGCCACGGCGATCGCCGAGTTGGCGTGGGCCGTGGAGCACCTGCTGAACAAAATCCGCGATGGCCATGTGCCCTGGTCGGCGCCCGTCGCCCAACTGGTCAGCGGCGCGATTATCCAACTGCCGGAGCTGATCGAAGCTTTTGCCGCCGGCACCGCGGCGGAACTCGGCACCTCCGGAACACGGCTGCGCGAGGCCGCGGAGAACCTCGCCAGCGGCGGCCTCGCGGCAGAGGTCGCCGCTTCGGTCGGAGCGGAGCTAGTGCCAGACCAGGCTATCCGGCCGCCGTCTCAAGCCTTCAACGATGAAGCGACCACGCATCTGGAGACGGTGGCAGCCTACCTGGCGGCGCAGCGCCGCGCGCCCGCAAGCCCGCCTTCCGAGGCGGTTGCGCGGGCGCTGCACATGCTCGTCGGCTGCTGCGAGCGCGCGGGCAACCCGCAGTTACCCCGCGTGATCCGGGCGCTGGAAGCGCTGGTCAATCTGTGCAGCGAACGCGGCCAGCCGCCCGATACGGCGAGTCTGGACTTGTTCGAACAGGCGCTCGCCAGCAGCCGCGCTCTGCTCACCGGCGCCGGGCCCATGACGGTCGATCTGGCGTGGCTCGGTGACCGGCTCGACGGCATGCGCGCCGACCTGACCCGATCGGCAGCCCACGAAGGGCGCGAGCGCCTGCGCCAGTTGATGGCAGAGGGGCTGGTGCAGCTACTGGCCGCACCGGAACAGTTCGCCACGCCCGGCGGTAATGGCGCGGAACTGAACCTTCAGCTGCCTGCACTGGCGAGCGAGATGGAAGAGCTGGCGCGCAGTGCCAACGCCGCCGAGCTGCCCGCGCTCGAGGAACTGGCGTCGCTGCTGGCTGCCGCATGCCGGCAGTGCGCCGGCGCACCATTGACGGCAGACGCGCGCGCAACCCTGAGTGCAGGTACGGATGTGCTCCTGGGTATGCTCGATGCCGTGGCTGCCAATCACCCTGTCGCCGCGCTGGCTGCGGCCCAGCGCGAGGCACTCAGTGGGCTTGGCTTGGGGAACGCCGCCAGCGAATCCGCTCGCGCGCCGGCTCCCGAATTCGCCGTACCCGAAGCTATCGCCCCCGAGGCCGCCGTGGCGACACCCGGCGCTTCTGCGTTGCCGGACGACCAAGCGGGCGCCATCGGCGAGACTGCCGCAGCGGCCGGCACCGACTGGGCCGAGTACGGCGCGCCGGGTGACCGCGGCCGGGTGGACGCCGAATTGGTGGGCGTATTTCTGGAAGAAGCCGCCGATCTCGGCGAGCAGTTGGAGCACGCCCTGCAGCAGTGGCAGGCCGGCGCTGATCCAGTGCAGAGCGCCAGCACCCTCAAGCGCGCGCTCCACACGCTCAAGGGCGGTGCCCGCATGGCGGGGTGCCGGACGCTCGGCACCCTGTGTCACGATTTTGAAACCCTCGTATTGCGCGCCGAGGCAAGTGCTGACGCTGGCAGCGAGGGGTTTTTTGCGACCAGTCTCGACCACTACGACAAGATCGAGTCCGAGCTGGAGCATATCCGCGGGCTGGTGCGCGAACCCGAAGCCGTGCCCCGGACTCCCGCCACGCCACCGCTCGCGCGATCGCCGGCTCCCATCGGTGGGCAGGTCATTGTGCTGCCGACGCCGCCGCCCATGCCTCCGGCGCCCACGGCACCCCAGCACCCTGCGCCCCAGCACCCTGCACCGCTCCGCGGGCGCGTCGGCAATGCTCCGCAGGTGCCAGCGCCTTGGCGCGTGGCCGCGGTCGGATCGAAGCAACGCTCCGGCCAGACTCATGGCGGAACCGTCGCTGAGCCTCGGGAGATGGTGAGGATCGCCGCACCGATTCTCGACACCCTGGTCAACCTGGTGGACGAAACCAGCATCAGTCGCAGCCGCATCGAGCAACAACTCCATCAGTTTCACGCGCTGCTCGAAGAGATGGAAACCACCGTCACGCGTTTTCATGATCAGGTGCGGCGCCTGAGCATCGAAACCGAAGCGCACACCCTGCCGCGCAGCGAAGCGCCGGACATCACCGCCGGCGCAGAAGACTTCGATCCGCTGGAGATGGATCGGTATTCGCACTTGCAGCAGCTCGCGCGAGGCCTCGAAGAATCCGCATCCGATTTGCAAGACCTCAAGGACACGCTGCTCGACAAGGCACAGGACACCGAAACCCTGCTGGTCCAGCAGGCCCGGGTCAACCGGGATCTCCACGAAAACCTGACCCTCACCCGCATGGTGCCCTTTGCACGCGTGGTACCGCGGCTGCGGCGCATCGTGCGGCAGACCGCCAGCGAGCTCGACAAACCCATCGAGCTGCAACTGGATAACGTCGAAGGCGAGATGGATCGCGCCGTCCTGGAGCGCATCGTTCCTTCGCTCGAGCACCTGATCCGCAACGCGATAGACCATGGCATCGAATCGCCTGAGCGCCGCCGTCTGGCGGGCAAACCCGAGACCGGCACCGTAGCCATCACCTTCGCGCGCGAGGCGGGCGACATCGTGATTCGTCTCTCCGACGATGGCCGCGGACTGGACCTGGAAGCCATCCGCGCCAAGGCGGCCAGCCTGCGGTTGCTGCCCCCCGGCGACGAGCTGACCGATCAGGACGTCATGCAACTCATTTTCCGGCCGGGATTTTCCACTTCGCAGGCGATCTCCCAGATATCCGGTCGCGGGCTGGGCATGGACGTGGTGGACAACGAGGTCCGGCAGCTCGGCGGCAGCGTCGCCCTGACATCGCGGCGCAATTATGGAACCGAATTTACGCTGCGCCTGCCATTTACCGCGTCAGTCAATCGCGCGCTGCTGATGAAGGCGGACGGCGAGTTGTACGGCGTACTGCTCAACAGTGTCGCCGGCGTGGTCAAGCTGAACAATGTCGAACTGGCGTCGCTCCACGCGGACCCGGAGCAGCGCCTGCATTTCGAGGGCGAGTTCTACAAGGTATGTCCCCTGACAAGCCTGCTCGATGGTGTCCCTGCCACGCTGCCCGCGGCGGCTGGCAAGCTGTCGGTGCTGCTGGTCAAGGGCAAGTCCGAAAATGTCGCCGTCCAGGTCGATGCGCTCGAGCCCAGCCAGGAGATAGTGGTGAAATCCCTGGGGCCACAATTTGCCAAGGTACGCGGGCTGGCGGGCGCCACCCTGCTCGGCGACGGCCGAGTGGTCCCTATTGTCGACCTGGTAGCCCTGATCGCGGACCGTGGCAGTTGGTCGCGCGCTCTGCCGCAACCGGCGCTGTCGGGGCCCGGTTCGCTGGCAAGCGCCGGGGCGTCGGCGCGCGCCGCCACCATCGTCGTCGTCGACGACTCGGTCACCGTGCGCAAGGCCACCAGCCGGCTCCTGGAACGCAACGGCTATCGCGTGCTCACCGCCCGCGATGGCCTGGAGGCCATGCAATTACTGCAGGAGGTCAAACCCGATCTGATGTTGCTCGACATCGAGATGCCCCGCATGGATGGCTTCGAAGTTGCCCGCCAGGTGCGTGCGTCCGAACTACTGCGCGGTCTTCCCATCGCGATGATCACCTCGCGCAGCGGCGACAAGCACCGTGAAAAGGCGCTGACGCTCGGCGTGAACCGCTACCTCGGCAAGCCCTATCAGGAGGAAGTGCTGTTGTCGGTGGTCGAGGAATTACTGGCCAACCCCCCAGGCGTTCGGTGAAGGTCGGCGTGGTCGCGCACAATGGAGCCGCGCGCGCCGTGCTGCGCCGGGCACTGGAGGAATTGGGACACGTCGTACTGCTCGATACCGCGCCAGAGCCAACTGGCGCGCTCGCGGGTGGCAACCGTTTCGACCTGCTGATATGGGTGGGAACCCGCGCCGGAGTCGACCACCACCTGAGTCACGACTGTTTCGAGCTCGAACTGCCGCCGGCCTTCATGGCAGCGGCGGATGCCGATTACACGGCCTGGAAACGGAGTCTACGGCAGCGCATAGAGCATGCTCCCCGGGTTGTCGGGGACTCGGGACGGCCAGCGGCCCGCGCCGAGCGGGTATGGCTGCTGGCCGCCTCCACGGGAGGGCCGGATGCGGTGGAGCGGTTCCTTGCCGCCACGATCCCGGCGCCCGGAGTTGCGCTGCTCTATGTGCAGCACCTGACCGCCTCACATTTTCCCCAATTGGTGCGACGGCTCGCGACCCGTGCCGGCCGCTGGCATGTCCAGGTCGCAAACACGGGCAACTATTTCCTCGAAGGTACCCTCTCCGTGGTCTCTCCCGACAACAAACTGCGCATCCATCGCGACCGGGGCGCGCGCGTCCTTTCCTCCCCCTGGCCCGGACCCTATCGACCCAGCGCGGACCAGGTCGCCGAAAGCCTTGCGCTCTCCTATCGCGAGTCGGCCGGCATGGTGGTGTTCAGCGGCATGGGAGACGATGGCGCCCTGGGCAGCGAGCATATTCGCGAACACGGTGGGGAAATCTGGGTACAACGTCCGGATCGATGCATCGCATCCGCCATGCCAGAGGCGGTGCTGGCCCGGGGCGCAGTCGACTACAGTGGCGATGTGGCGGCATTGGCGCGCCGCTTCAACTACCGTTATGGCACGCCGGCCCCCGGGCCGCAGGCGGAGGTTACTTGAGCGAAACCGGTGAAGGCTCTCGCAACGCGGCGGAGGTCGACAGTCTGCTGCTCACGCTGGCGAATGATCGACTGCAACTGCTGTTGCCCCAGGCTGCGGTCGCTGAGATTCTCGAAGAGACTCCGCTGCCCACGCCGACCGCTGCGGATCAACCCTGGCTGCACGGCTGGTTGCGATGGCGCGGCTGCGAAATCCCTTTGCTCGCCTACGAAGGCATTGCCGGCGGCAGTGCAACGGCGTTCCACGCCGGCCAACGGGTTGCGATCATCAACGCAGTCGGCGCGGCGGCCAGCCAGGGCTTTTATGGACTCGCGATTTGGGAGTTGCCCCGGCCATTGCGCCTGAGCGCGGACAGCGACCTGCGCGCGCTGGACGTGGCGGCCCCGCGCGGCGCGGCGCTCGTCGTCGAGGTGCGCGGCGAACCTGCGCTCATCCCCGATTTCGATCTGCTCGAACAGCTGGTGGTCAGTGCGAGCCTGAATCGCAACTGAAGCCTGCCTCCGCGCGGCGGCAGGCGCACACTGCTGTGCTAGACTCGCGGCCATCCCATTGCGCCCAAAGCCTGCTTCCCGTGGTGCCGGGTCTTGCCGCAACAGCCCTGTAAATCAACGCGCTGGAGACAATCATGCTCGGTCAGATGATGGACGAACCACTCACCATCACTTCAATCATGGAGTTTGCCGACCGGGTATTTCGGGACACCGAGATCGTCTCGGTCACCGCCGACAACCCGCGCCACCGCTACACCTTTGGCGAAGCTTTTGCCCGCGCGCGCCGGCTCGCCAACGTGCTCGACGGACTCGGGCTCGCGCCTGGCGACCGCATTGCAACCCTGGCCTGGAACGACTATCGGCATTTCGAACTGTATTACGGCATCAGCTGCGCGGGCTTTGTCTGCCACACCATCAATCCACGCCTGTTTCCCGAGCAAGTCGCCTATATCGCCAATCACGCCGAGGATCAGTGGATCTTCACCGATGTGGCCTTCGTCCCCCTGCTGGAGAAGCTCGAAGACCAACTGCAAACCGTCAAGGGCTTCGTGGTGCTGACCAGTCAGGCCACCATGCCCGCGACGACGCTCAAGAATGTGCATTGCTACGAGGCGCTGATCGCCGATCAGCCCGATCGCTACGACTGGCCCCAGCTCGATGAAAACAGCGCCAGCGCGCTGTGCTACACCTCCGGCACCACGGGTCACCCCAAGGGCGTGCTGTACTCCCATCGCAGCACTGTATTGCACTGCCTCGCCACCAGCATGCGCGACGTGATCGGCCTGGCGGCCGGGGATACGGTGATGCCGGTGGTGCCGATGTTTCACGTCAACGCCTGGGGTGTCGTCTATTCCGCCGCCGCGGCCGGCGCCCGGCTGGTTTTCCCCGGCCCCAAAATGGGCGACGGGGAAACCCTGGCTCGACTGATCAACGACGAAGCCGTGGATCTGGCGCTGGGGGTGCCCACCGTGTGGCTCGCCCTGGTGAATCACCTGCGCGACAGCGGTGGCACGGTGCCTTCGCTGAAGCGGGTGGTCATCGGCGGCGCGGCCTGCCCGGAAGCCCTGCTGCGCGCCCTGGACCAGTTCGGCGTCTACGCCCACATCGGCTGGGGCATGACCGAGATGAGCCCGCTCGGCACCCTGAACACCCTGCTGCCCTGGATGGAAGAGCTTCCGGATGCAGAAAAAACCGCCTACCGCCTCAAGGCCGGCCGGCTCATTTACGGTGTCCAGATGCGCATCGTCGACGACAGCGGCTCCGAACTGCCCTGGGATGGCAAGGCATCGGGACGGCTCCAGGTACGCGGCCCCTGGATATGCAAGAGTTACTATCGGCTCGACCACTCGGATGCGCACCTGCCCGATGGCTGGTTCGACACCGGCGATGTCGCCAGCATCGACCCCCACGGCTATATGCGGATCACCGACCGCACCAAGGATGTGATCAAGTCGGGCGGCGAATGGATCAGCTCCATCGAGGTCGAAAACGCGGCCATGGGCCATCCCGATGTGCTGGAGGCGGCGGTGATCGGCGTACCGCACCCGAAGTGGACCGAGCGCCCGCTGCTGGTGGTGGTGAAACGCCCCGGCACCCATCCCGCGAAAGAAGCCATCCTCGCCTTTCTCAAGGGCAAGATCGCCACCTGGTGGATTCCGGAAGACTGCGTGTTCGTCGAATTCATCCCCCACACCGCGACCGGGAAGGTGAGCAAGAAGGACCTGCGCGATCAGTTTCGCGACTACAGTTACTGAATTGCTGAGTTACTGAGCCGCCATCGATCTGGCGCCGCGCTTGTCACGCGGTTGCCGCTCCGACACATAACAAGAAGCCACCGCCATGACCCCACTGCTCAACGACCGCGATATCGCCTTTCAGCTTTACGAAGTGCTGGACACCGGCGCATTGCTCGATCGCCCCGAGTACGGCGATCACTCCCGCGAAGTATTCGACGCGACGCTCGCCACCGCAAAAACCGTCGCGGAAAAATATTTCGCCAACCACAATGCCAAGGGCGATGCCAACGAGCCCAGCTTCGACGGCGAGCGGGTGCACCTGATTCCGGAGACCCGCGCCGCCTGGGACGCCTTCGTCGCGGCCGGTTTTCTCGCCGCCCACGAGCGCGCGGAGGAAGGCGGCGCACAGTTGCCGGAAGTCATCTTCCGGATGGTCATGGCCTACATGAATGCCGCCAACGTCAGCACCGCGGCCTATCCCTTCATCACCATCGGCGTGATCAACCTGATTCGGGCGTTTGGTTCCCCGGAACAGAAAGCGCGCTATCTGCCTCTGCTGATGTCCGGCCGCGCCAACGGCACCATGGCGCTCACCGAGCCGGCGCAGGGCTCGGCGCTCGGCGATATCAAGGTGACGGCGGAGCCCGCCGGCGACGGCAGCTATCGCCTGTTCGGCCAGAAAATGTTCATCAGTTGCGCCGACCACGACATCACCGGCAACGTGATCCACATGGTACTGGCGAAAATCCGCGGCGCTCCGGTGGGCGTGAAAGGCATCTCGCTGTTCATCGTCCCCAAACACCTCCCGAATGCCGACGGCAGTCCGGGTGCGCGCAACGACGTGGCCCTGGCCGGTCTCAATCACAAGATGGGCTATCGCAATGCGACCAACACGGTGCTCAATTTCGGCGAGCGCGACGGCGCCATCGGCTACCTGGTGGGCGAACCCCACAAGGGCCTGGGGTACATGTTCCAGATGATGAACGAAGCGCGCATCGGCATCGGCCTGGGCGCCGCGGCCATCGCCTATCAGGGCTTCAACCTGTCCCTGGAGTATGCGCGCCAACGTCCCCAGGGACGGCTCGCGTCCTGCTCCGATCCCGCATCGCCGCAGGTCATGCTGGTGGCGCACGCCGACGTGCGGCGCCTGCTGCTGGCGCAGAAAGCCTACGCCGAGGGCAGTCTGTTCATGTGCCTGTTCGCCAGTGCCCTGTTCGAGGACCAGCACACGGCGCCGGACCCAGCGCAACGCGAACGCGCCGCGCTGCTGCTCGATCTGATCACTCCCATCGTCAAGTCCTGGCCGTCGAAATACGGCTGCGTGGCCAACGACCACGCGATCCAGGTCCTCGGCGGCGCGGGCTACATGCACGAATACGGCGCCGAACAGCTTTATCGCGACCAGCGCCTGAACCCCATCCACGAGGGTGCCGAGGCGATTCACGGCCTCGACCTGCTGGGCCGCAAGCTGCGGCTGAAGGAGGGCGCGGGGCACCGCATTCTGCTCGCGGCGGCACGCGAAGATATTGCCCGCGCGCAGCGCTGGGGCGAAACCGCTCGCCTCGCCCAGCAACTCGAACGCGGTCTGCAAACCCTGGATGCCACCACCACCCTGCTGCTCCGCCAGCTCGACGCCGACATCGACCGGGGCCTGGCCAATGCCACCCTGTATCTCGATCTCTACGGGCGGGTGCTGGCGGCCTGGCTCTGGCTCAAGCAGGCACTGGCGGCAGCGGCCGGACTGGACGCCGACTGCCACACCGACGACCAGAATTTTTATCGCGGCAAACTGCACACGGCCCGCTACTACTTCGATTGGGAACTGACCCAGATCGACTACCAGGCGGCGCTGCTGCAACGCGCCAACCCGGTGCCCTTCGAGATGCGCGATGCCTGGTTCTGAGGAGTCCCCAGGAAAACGCGGGAATCGGACTATCCCGGATTTACCTGCCGCAGCTGCGGGCCCGTGGATACCACCCGGAACTGCTCGAGAAACGTTCGTTCAAATTCATCCCGGGGCAGTGGCTGGCTGATCAGGTAGCCCTGGATCATCTCGCAGCCGAGCGACTGAATCACCGCCCGCTGGTGATGGGTCTCCACGCCTTCGGCAACCGTGTGCAAACCGAGGCTGCGCGCCAGCGCGATGATGCCGGCAATCACCGGGATGTCGCGCCGGTTTTCCGGATCGTCCAGATCCTTGACGAAAGCGCGGTCAATCTTCAACACGTCGACCGGCAGATTTTTCAGATAGTAGAGCGATGAATAGCCGCTGCCGAAGTCGTCGATCGACAGACTGAATCCGGCATTCTTGAGATCGAGCAATTCCGTGCGGCTGCGCTCCGGGTCGGCCATCAACATGCTCTCGGTGATTTCCAGTTCGAGCAGCCGGGGCGGGATTTCGTACTTGCGCGTCACCTCGGTAACCCGCTGGATCAAGCGTTCCGGGACTTCGAAATCCTTGCCGGACAGATTCACCGAGAGCTTCACGGCATAGCCACGAATAAACCAATCCCGGATCGCACCACAGGCTTTTTCCAGCACCAGGTCGGTCAGTTCGGTGATCAGGCCGGTCTCTTCCGCCAGCGGGATGAAGGCACCCGGACCCAGCACCGTGCCGTCGTCGCGGGGCCAGCGCACCAGCGCCTCCGCGGCTACCGCCAGGTTGGTCGTCAAATCGTACTGGGGCTGGAAATAGAGCACGAAAAGGTCATTGTCGATGGCTTGCCGCAGCTCCTGCTGGAGCTCCAATTTATGCGATACCGCGTCTTCCATCCCGTCCTGATAAAAGCAGAACTGGTTCTTGGTCTCCTTGGCCTTGAACATCGCCAGATCGGCATGCTTGAGCAATGAACTGACGTCCGCGCCGTGGTCGGGATACAGCGCAATACCGATACTCGTGGAAACCATCATGCGCTTGTGGATAAAAACAAAAGGCTCGCTCAGGGCGACGAGAATATTCCGGGCAATGGTCGCAACCACCGCTTCGTTCTCGACCCGACGCAGGATCACGGTAAATTCATCACCACCGAGGCGGGCGATAAAATCGCTGCGCCGGACGCTGGAACGCAGGCGGTCGGCGACCGCCTTCAGCAGCAGATCGCCGACCTGGTGTCCCAGACTGTCGTTGATGTTCTTGAAGTTATCCAGATCGAGAAAAAACACCGCAATGCGTTCGTTGTTGATGCTCGCCTGATTGAGCGCCAGACCCAGTTCCTGGGTCAGCCGTGCGCGGTTGGGCAGCCCGGTAAGGGCATCGGCAAACGCCATGGTCCGGGCACGGACTTCGGCCCGATTCGCCTTGATCAGGCGGCCCACCCGCTCCTTCAGCACGGTGAAGTGAATCGGTTTGGTAATGTAATCCGAGGCCCCGGCCGCGAACGCCCGCGCGATGGCGTTCTCATCGTCGAGCGAAGTGACCATCAGCACCGGCAGCTCGGCGCCGCCGGGCAACTGACGGATGCGCTGGCACGCATCGAAGCCACTGACCTCCGGCATCAGGGCGTCCATGAGAACGATGTCCGGCATGACCCGCTCGCACAAGGCGATAGCCTGGGCGCCGTCGGCCGCCTCCAGCACATCGAACTCATCGCCGGCAAAGGTGCCGCGCAACGCAAGGCGCAGGGTGCGGTCGTCATCGGCGATCAGCAGCCGATACTTGCCCGGCACGCCCGTGTGGTGTCCGGACTCGCTCGCCTGATGCCGTTCCAGGTCCTTGCGCAGGACCGCGAACCGTTCATTGCAGATATCGAGCAGGGCATCGCTGCCCGACAAATCGCCCGCTTTGCTGAAAGCTTCCAGCGCGACGACGGCGTCCACGAAGGATTTCGCGCCAAAATTGCTGGCGCTACCCCGGATGGTGTGGGCAATCTCGTAGGCCCGCTGGGCTTCGCCGTCACGCAGGGCCGATTTCAGCGAATCCAGGTAGACCGGGGTATCCTCCAGGAAGGACTCGATCATCCGGTAGGTGACATCGCCGACGCTGGCGTGCAGTTCATTCATCGCCTGTTCGCTGTAGCCGTTCCCGAGGTCCGGTGGCGACGCTGCCGTTTCCCTGCGGATCGCCACACCGGTACGCACGGGTGCCCAGCGGGAAATCTTGGCGGCGAGCAGTTCGAGTCGTACGGGTTTGTAAAGAAAATCACTGAAGCCCGCCTCAAGGGCACGCTTCCGTTCCTGCTCGCCGGTACCTGCGGTCATGGCGATGATGGGAACCCGTCGTCCATCGGTTTCCAGCTCGCGAATTTGGCGGGTTGCGTCGTAGCCGTCCATTACCGGCATATTGCAATCCATCAGGATCAGGTCGTAATCGGCGCGCGCCACCATGGCGATGGCCTGCCGCCCATGCTCGGCAAGGTCCGCCGCGATCCCCAGGCGCAACAGCATTTCTGAGGCGACTTTCTGGTTGACCGCGTTGTCTTCCACCAGCAGCACGCGCAAGTGTCCGAGTGTTTCCGGGCCGGGCAGTACGGGCGTGGCGGCGGTGGGCGCAACCGCTCCACCGGTATGCAACGCCTCGGCCAGATTCGCGATGGCCGCAAAACTCAACGGCTTGTCCAGGACCCCGACATTCGTCGCGGTTATCTGCAGCTTGGCAAAGGGATTGCGGAGCACCTGGACCCGGCCAGGCGCAGCGCCGGCTAGCAGATCGAATTCGTCGCTGTGCGCGAAATAGATTCCTTCGTCGACCAGCACCAGGTCGGCCCGGTGGCTGGCGCCGAACTCCACCAGATACCCGCGCGCTGCCTGCATGTTGACGGCATGCAGCGCGCGGATCCCATGGCGCATCAGGGTATCGGCGATGAAGGCAAAACTGTTGTCGCTCGCGAGGATACACAGCGCGGTGCCCGCGTCGCGCGCCGGCACGCGCGTTGCCGCGGGCGGCGCGGCGCAGGGCAGTTCGAACCAGAAGGTGCTGCCGCGGCCCGGCGCACTGTCGAGACCAATCTCGCCACCCATCATCTCGACCAGTTGCCGCGAGATGGTCAGGCCGAGCCCCGTGCCCTGATAACGCTTGCTGGTGGACGCATCGCCTTGGGTAAAGGGTTCGAAAATTTGCCGTTGCACCGCGGGGTCGATACCGATGCCGGTATCGGACACCGCGAAGCGCAGGCGGGGCTCATGGTCCGACAAGCGGGTGACGGTAAGGAATACTTCACCCAGCTCGGTAAATTTGACGGCGTTCCCCAACAGGTTGATCAGCACCTGCTTGACCTTGGACGCGTCGATACTGAGCGTTCCCGGTACGTCCATCGCCATGAAATAGCCGATATCCACGCCCTTGCCGAGCGCCTGGGTGCCAACCAGTGCCACGAGATCCTCGAGCAGATCGCGCAAAATGATTTCGCCGGGCTCCTGCTGTGCGATCCCGCTATCGTTTTTCGAAAAATCCAGAATGTTGTCGACGAGGCTCAGCAAGCCTTCGGCGGACTTGCGCGCCAGCTCCACGTACTCAGCCTGGCGGGCGTTGAGCTTCCCGTCATCCAGCAAATCGAGCAGACCCAGAACGCCATTCATGGGGGTGCGTAACTCGTGGGTAACGTTGGCGGCGAACTCCCCCTTGAGCCGGGCGGATTCCACCGCCGCATCACGGGCGCGCTGCAACTCACTTTCGCGATTTTGGAGTTCCTCCATCATGGCATTGAAGGCGTGCTGCATCTGCAGCACCTCCACCTGCCCGCGGTGCAGGTCGGCACGCACCCGCAGGTCACCCTCCTCGGCCTGGCGCATGCTCCGCGCCAGCGCTTCGAGCGGCCTGGTCAGCCGGTGCGACATCTGGATCAGAAACAACAACAGTGCTCCGGCGGCCAGGGAAAATACGACGGCAATCCCCGCGAAAATCCGTTGCGCCAGCTCTTGCTGGGCACGTTTGTACAGCGCGATGGTCACGCTACCGAGGAGTTCAGGACGCTCCACCTCACCAGTCCCGGTGGCGTCCGGCGCAAATTCCGCATACACCTGTACCCTGAACAGCCAGCGATCCGCCAGGTCAAGTTCGGCCAGGTCGGCGCCAGCCGCCGACACCGCCTGCGGAAATACCGATGCGGCGCCGCCGCCGTACAGCAAGGCTCCCCCTACGGAACGGATGTCCAGCACTTCGACATCGGGAAAGCCGGCGATGGATTTGACGGCGTCGACCGCAGCTTCCCGGCTCTCGTAGAGCATGGCGAGCTTGGCGTGAAGGCCCAGGGTGCGCGCCACATTGATGCCCTGCTCGCGCATTTCCTTGGCCACCAGATCGCTGGCAAATTTGCTGGCGCCGATCGAGGCAATCAGCGTCATCAGCACGGCGCCGATGACAAACAGCAGCGTGAACTGCTGCCGAAACCTGAGGTTGCGCAATCGAAACGTTCGCATTGAACCGCGCATCCTCAGAGAATCAGATCGGCGTTCTTGCGCGCGTCGGGGCTGATGGTAAGGCCCAGGTGACGGCCGGTGCGCTCGTTCAGCACTAGCTTCATCTCGCGCAGGTAGCTGACCCGGGAGGGCTCGCCATTGCAGCGGCGCAAGCACTCGTTGATCAGGGAGCCGATCTGGCGCCCGGCCGCTTCGTTATCCGGGTAGAGCGCGAACAGAACGCCGCGGCCGGCGTGGGAGGGATTCGAGGAGAAGACCAGGAGCTGCCGCCGCCAGGCGACATCGAGGATGTAGGACAGCAGGGCCGGCTCCAGCAGCTTGCCGCCCTGCAGCAACCAGATCGCGTCCGTGGCGGACGCCTGGCTCAGCAGCTGCCGATAACACTCGGCGGCCGCCTTGAGACCGTCGGCGTCGCACACGTCCAGCCCGAGCCCGGCGGCGGCCATTTCTTGCCGCACGAGCGCCACATAGTCGCCGACCTCCGGGGCCGCCACCAGTTTTACGCGCTCGACTCCGGGCTGAAAGCGGCGCAGCTGCGCCAGCAGCATGGGCGGGTCCGGGTAGTAAGCCAGTCGATGGCGCCGCTGGAAGGGGATATCCGCGGTCGCGGTGGTGATCACCGGAACCAAGGGTCGCAGTTTGCTCAGCGCGCGCGCCGCGCTGTCACCCAGGGCGACCGCGATGCCGGCGTCGTCCGCGAACAAACCCGGGGCGAGGTCCTGTCCGGGTTGTACCAGCAGGCTCCGGCTGTCGCCCTTGTAGGACTGCGCGATCCCGGCGAGGGTATCGCGGTAGATGCGCGCATAGGGTTCGCTGACCATGGGGGAGACGATCACCACCTGCTGGGCGAGCGCCTGGCCTGCGGCAAGCAGCGCGATCGATATCAGGGCAAAACACGTCGGATACTTCATGTCGGGTGGTACCGGTTTCCCTACTGGTTGATACCGCGCTAAGGGGTGCTGGGGGTATAGCGCACTTCCAGGAAAGCGGCCCTGCCCGCCAAGGGCAGATCCCTGGGGATCAAAGGCAGCGGATCCCCGTCGAGACTGGGCTCGCGCGCATTTTCGTCGAACAGGTTCTTGACCAGCACGGCCACCTCGAACCCGGGCGCCCATTGGCGCTTGCGCAGGGTCAGGTCGGTGATCACATAGTCTCCGATGTCGCCGCGGGGATCGCCGAACACCCGGTTGCGCGATGCCACCCAGTTGGCTTGCAGGTCCAGGCTCCAGCCGGGCCGGAAGTCCCAGTCGGCCCGCAGATAGCTCTGATGCTCGGGCGCGTTGCCGGCATCCTCGCCGGTCAACTGATCCTGGGATTTCTGCAGCGCCAGATTGCCGGCCAGGGTCAGGGCCTCGGTGGCCTCCCAGGACAGCGCGAACTCGGCGCCGTTGCCGGTCTGCTCGCCGGCGTTCCGGGCGGTGCGGGTGCCGGCGCCCGGATCCGCAACGAACTGGATGACATCGTCCCATTGATAATGGAAGACATTGAAATCCAGGGTCAGGCCGAAGGTCGGTTGATAGTTGACGGCGAGCTCGTAACTCTTGAGCTGTTCCGGCTTCAGCATGGAATTGCCCAGAAACGCCGGGTTCGACTGCACCCGGGTCTCGGAGAACGAGGGCGCCCGAAAGGCCTCGCCGTACAAGGCCTTGACCGTCAGGTTGCGGCGCGCGGACCACACCAGTGCCACGCGGGGATTGGTGGTATCGCCGAAATCGGAAAAATGATCGTAGCGAACCCCGGCGGTCAGCTCCCAGTCGCGGGCGAAATGCCAGATATCCTGGAGGAAGATATGGGTATTTTCGCGCCGGCCTTCCGGCAAAAACACCAGCGGGGTATCGGAGACATCCACCAGCGGAGAGCCCGGCAGGATGGGCAGGCCGGTGGCCGGATCGATACCGAAGTTCTTGGTTTCCTCGGTCTTGTACACCTCGCCGTAGTAATAGCCGGTGCCCAGGGAAATCTTGTGATCCCGAATCCCCTGATACAACGTGGTGGCGTTGAGCCGGTAATGGCGCTCCCAGAGCTCCGGATTGCCGATGACCCCGTCCGGGAAGGGTGGGAAGACCGGCGCCCCCAGGGGTGTGAAAAAGGGGCCCCGGGAGCCCGAAGGGAAGAGACGAAGATCCTCGTCGACTTCCTGGCTGGTGAACAATGTGCTGCCCTGGATCTTCAGGCCGAGATTGTCGGTCAGGGTCGGGTTGTCGTAGGTCAGGTCGGCGTTGAAGCGATCACTGCCGGCCGCGCCTTGGGGGTCCAGCACCTGAGTTACCCCGACCCCGACGCCAGCATCGTTTCGGACTTGCGCGCCGCCGCGAAAAGTGAGGTTGCGATAACCCAGTTCCAGCCGGGCATCCAGGTTCTCCCGGTGCAGATTGACCGGTCCGGGCGCAAGGGCGACGCTGGTGCCTGAAACTGCATCCAGAAAGCTTTGCCCATCGGCAGCCACAGGCTCGCGCTGACCATCGGTCCGGAGGGCCTCGATCACTGCGCCGTAGCTCAGCTCACCCCGGCTGCCGCCGTACTGCAACCATCCCGTCTGGGTGTCGAAGCTGCCGGCCCGGGCGCCCATCGAGAGCCCGTCCATCTCGGCCGGCGCCTTGGTGATGATATTGATCACTCCGGCGAAGGCATCGGCCCCATAGACCGCCGAACCCGGCCCACGCACCACCTCGATCCGCGAGATGGCTTCCACAGGCATCCCCGCCCACGCCAAGTTGCGATCTCCTAAGTTCAGATTTGTCAACGGAATACCATTGATCAGCATCAGCACCTGGGGATTGACGTCCGAGTACATGCCGCGAAATACATAAATGGGGTTGTATCCCACTGCGCTGCGCGCCACATGGAGGCCGGGCACCGTCTCCAGTATCTCGTCGATATCGGTGGCGCCCATGGCGCGGATTTCTTCGGCGGTAATGATGGAGGCGACTGCCGGCGCCTTGGACACCGGCTGCGCGACTCCGGTGGCGATGCGAACGAATTCTTCCCCACCATAGAGTTCGGCCAATTCCTCTTCGGGCGACGGCTGGGCCAGGGCAACCGCAGGTAACAGCGTCAACAGTACCTTGATGCGAAGCCTCTTATAATTATTCTTCATGTCTAATCCCAGCGCCGTTCAGGCGCGCCTTTGTAGTCGATTCTCGCGGTTCGAAGGGGGAAAAAACTACCCTCAGGCTTTCCCCGTGCATCGATGTAGCAAGGAAACATGCCCGCCACAAATGCCAAGGTTGCCAGATGGTACAGCTGGTCGGTCGAAAGACCCTGATCGGCGAGGATCGCTGCGGCCAAGGCGGCAATATTGATTTGATACTTGTATCTCGAATTCTTCAGGATTTCGTGAACTTGAAAGGCGAGCTGGACATAGTGCCCGTTGTCCGCATCCAGAGTTCGCGCAAACCGCAACAGGGGGCGAACGCGTTCGTCGTTGCTTACCAGCGGTCGACCAAATCCTGAAACAACCCGGTGGTTGCGAAGCTCTTCTTTAATAATTTGGCTAAGTGAATCTCCATCCGTGAGCTTTCGGTCAGCTCGATAGAAAAAATCCATTGCTCCCTTGATGGGCCGAAGTCCATACAAGGTGGCCTCAGTCACAGCTACTGCTGACGAGACTGCTAATACTCCGGTTGATCTAGCGGTTCCAGCCAGGGCAGCCACTCGGTTGTTCCATAACCGGGGATCAGGATAGCTGCAGCTTATGGCCCAGATGCCCTCGATCAGCCGGGCCAGTGACGGCGACTCGCGGCCGGTGATCGCGTAGACGAAATACTCCATCCAGCGCCGGTGACCGAGATCATTGAGAACATCCTTGCCCCGCAGCACCACGCGTTCGCCCGGAAACCAGGCGCCCATGGCGGTCACCCAGTTGTCCTCGCTGCGGGCGAGCAGATCGGGGCCTTTACCTCCATTCATGACGCAGGCCTCGGTGAGACTGGCCCGGGGTCATCCGTGAGCCTCAGGCCGTTGCCGAAAAAGGGGAACTTCGCCCAGTTCATTTCCTGTTCCAGGGCATGGGCAGCCGCCCCGGGCAGGCGCAGCAGCAGAAACAGCATTTCGCCCTGCTCCGGGGTGAAGCCCAGGGCATGGAGGGCCGCGGCGGCGACGCCGGAGAACGCCAGGGGCGCATCGGCCTCCTGTTGCAATACTTCACGATTCTGCTGGAGCCAGGGTAGCACCGGGCCGGCATCCAGCGCCCTGAGGTGGTTCAACAATTGCCGCACCGGCGTGGGACAGCCGGCGCCATTGGGGTCGAACCCGGGGGTGTGCTCGAAGGGCGGCCAGACATCCGTGCGCTCGTCTACCGGCGGCTTACGGATGCGCTCGCGCCAGGCCGCCAGGTCTGTGCCACAAGCGGCCCAGTTCCCCATCGCGGCAAAGACATCGCGCGCCCCGCCCAGGTTGCCGGCGCCCACGGCCAGCGCCGCCATGAGCGCGGACGCGCGCGTGGAGCCGCCAACACCGGCGCTCATGGCGGCGTGCACGCTGGGCTCCCGGGGGCCGGGATTGGCCAGACCCACGGCCAGGGCTTCGAGCAGTTGCGCCTGCGCCGCGGTGGGCGGTTCCAGCCGAATCAACAGCCAGAGGTATTGAATCCAGGAAACCCTGCCCAGCAGGTCGCCGTAAACGTCGAATCCGGAGCAGTAACAGGCGCGGGCGGCGAAGGGGTTGTCCGGTTCCTGCTCCTCGCGCCAGATTTTGGTGACGATTTGTTCGCGCGGCGGCTGGCTCATTCGATTTCACTAGCCATATTTGAGCATCCGAGTACGAAGGCCTATGGGAGGCGTCTGGTCCCCATCAATGCGCACGTCCAGCAGCGTGGGGCCTTTTCGACTACATAGCCTCGAAGCGTCCAACCCACACAGATCTGCTGGCGATTGGATCAAGTAGCCGGGAACGCCCATGGATTCTCCAAAAGCCGCGAAATCAACTCTGGGGAGCTTATAACCTATGCTCTCGCCACCAGTAAGCTTCTGTCCATGCCTGACCATTCCATATGCGCTGTCGTTCAACACGACGAAGATGACGGGTAATTCTTCCTGAATGGCAACCGTGATTTCCTGCCCGGCCATCAACATGCTTCCATCGCCGACCAGACAGACAACCGGGTCTCCTGGGCAAGCCAGGGCAACCCCGACGGCCGAACCGATGGCCCAACCCATGGACGCGAACTCCATTGCGACCTGAAACAACCCTCGGCGGCCATCCCGCTGCCCGGACATGCGGCGATCATAGGGATGCAAATAATGTATCGCCCACGAAAAACTGTTTCCGGAATCAGCGAGGTAATGCGTGTTAGGCGGGAAGAGGGAGGGCAAGTCCCGCATCAGCCGTTGCGGCTTGATCGGTGTATCGTCGGAGTCGTACCCCTCCTCATCGTCCAACGCGAAGAATCGACGCCCCCTTTCCCATGAAACGGGTGCTTCTTCATTACGAACATTTATGGCAGAAGCTTCGGTATTGAACCTTTCGAGAACCTGCTCGAAGATGGTTTTGATACGGCCCCGCACATGCAGCGCCGCCATGGGAGTCTTGGCCAAATTCGCTTCGGTTGACTCAACATGAATGAGCCGCTGGCTAAATAGACGCCTGTCCCAGCCGTTGCTTGCCCATTCACCCAGGTTGGCTCCGATCACAAAGATTCGGTCCACCTGCGGATCCGTCAGCAACTGTTGAGCACTGTCGTGCCCGGAAAACCCTATTACTCCCCGGAACAATGGATGGAAAGGGCTCACCAACCCCTTTCCGTGCGGCGTCACAATCAGCAACGCTCCCAATCTAATCGCCAGGGTCAAAATGGAGCCGATGGCTTCCCCGGCTTCATCTCCAATCAGAAACACGGGGGCCTTGGATTCCATCAACTCTTCGCAAAGTTTTTCCACGGCCTCGTAATCGAACAGCGCCGGTTTGTCGAGCAGCTTGGGCAAAGAGTAGCTGGGTCCACTATAAGGGTAAGGGCTCCGCATGATATCCATAGGCACACTGATATGCGCAGGGCCCATGGGCGACGAAAAGGCGGTCATGATGGCCGTGATCAGCTTGTGCTCGAACTGCTCGACATGGGATACCAGGGTGCTGTAACGGGCGCAATAGTGGAATAGTTCCACGGTATTGACGCCAGTGCAGGAAGACTCCTGTAGTGCTCCCCGTCCAAAAGTCGACAACGGCGTCTGTGCGGTGATCACCAGCATGGGGATATGGTTTTCGTAGGCCGAAGCCACCCCGGTGATCAGATTGGTCGCCCCGGGGCCGGTGGTGGCGCAGCACACGCCCAGCTTGCCGGTGTTGCGCGCGTAGCCGTCGGCCATGAAGGCGGCGCCGGTCTCGTGGCGGGCGACGATCGCCCGCGGGCCGCCGCGGCGCTCACTGCGCGCCAGCGCATTGTAGAAAGGCTCGATGGCGCCACCCGGGATGCCGAACACGTACTCGACGCCCAGCTGCTCCAGGTAAGCGATGATGAGATCCCCGTATTCGAGTAGCTGGCCCTCCATTGCCTGCCCGCCGACCGGTGAGCTCATTGGAAAAATCCAAGCTCTATCATATGATTACACCGGTAAGTTGATGCCGACAGTGATGCTTTCCCACGATAGCAGGTCCACCGGCCAATTGCGAGCGGATCGCAACCGAACTGGGAAGCACGGCTTTTTTTACTTAAACTGCCCGCCCCCGCTTGACCGCCGGAACTGGGCCCGCCGATGACCGACCTCAATCTCAACCACTGGTGGCAGCCTTTTACCAACGTGCGCGGTTTCCGCCAGAACCCCCGCCTGATCGCCCGCGCCGAGGGCTGCTTCGTCTACACGCCGGACGGGCGCGAGGTGCTCGATATCACCGCCGGGCTCTGGTGCGTCAATCTCGGCCACAGCCGGCGCGAGGTGGCCGATGCGGTCCACCGGCAATTGCTGGAGATGGATTTCGCGCCACCGTTCCAGTTCGGTGCGCCGGTGACCTTCCGCTTCGCCGAGAAGCTGGCGCACCATGCGCCGCCGGGACTCGACCGGGTGTTCTTCACCAACTCGGGTTCCGAAGCGGTCGAGACCGCGATGAAGATCGCCCACGTCTGGCAGCGCGCCCGGGGCAAGGCCGGCAAGACACGCTTCATCGCCCGCGAGCGGGGCTACCACGGCGTCAATGTCGGCGGCACCTCGCTGCAAGGGATCCCCAACAACCGCAAGGGCTTCCCGGTGCTCGACAACGTCGACTTCCTGCCCGACCTGCTCGACATTCCCGCCAACGCCTTCAGCCACCGGCTGCCGGAGCGTGGCGCGGAGAAGGCGGACGCCCTGGAGAAGATCATCGCCCAGCGCGGCGCCGAGAACATTTGCGCGGTGGTGGTGGAGCCCATTGTCGGCGCCGGCGGCATGGTGCCGCCGCCCGTGGGCTACCTGCAACGCCTGCGCGAGATCTGCACCCGCCACGATATCCTGCTGATCTTCGACGAGGTGGTCACCGGCTTTGGCCGCACCGGGTCGGTCTTCGCCGCCATCGAGTTCGGGGTGACGCCGGACATCATGACCACCGCCAAGGCCATCAACGGCGGCACCGTGCCCATGGGCGGCGTGTTCGTGCAGCGGGACATCCAGCAGGCCATTTTCGACGCGGCCCCCGCGGGCGTACCCGAGATTTTCCACGGCAATACCTACGCGGGCGCGCCGGTGGCAGCGGCGGCGGGCCTGGCTGCCTTCGAGATTTACGAACGCGAGGGACTGCTGACGCGCGCTTCCGGCCCCATCGGCCGCTACTGGGAAGACGCCCTGCACAGCCTGCGCGACATCCCGCACCTGATCGACATCCGTAACTATGGCCTGCTGGGCGCCGTCACCCTGGCGCCCGATGCGGTCAAATATCCGGGCGGGGTCGGCGTGCCGGTGCACAATCGCTGCTGGGAAAACGGCCTGCTGTGCCGCGCGGTGGGCGACAACCTGGTGATGTCGCCGCCGCTCATCATCAGCGAAGCGGAAATTGACCTCTTCGTCGCACGGTTGCGACAATCGATTCGCGATGTGCTGGGCTGAGTGTCCGGCGCGCTTCCTCTCGACCGAGACTTGCCCATGAAAACCAAAGCCGCCGTGGCCTTCGGTGCCGGCAAACCCCTGGAGATCTGCGACGTCGACCTCGAAGGCCCCCGCGCCGGTGAAGTGCTGATCGAAGTCAAGGCCACCGGGATCTGCCATACCGACGCTTTCACGCTCTCGGGCGACGACCCCGAAGGGCTGTTTCCGGCGATCCTGGGCCACGAGGGCGCGGGCGTGGTGGTGGAAGTGGGCGCGGGAGTGACCTCGGTCAGACCCGGCGATCATGTGATCCCGCTGTACACGCCCGAATGCCGCCAGTGCGAGTACTGCCTGCACCCGAAAACCAATCTCTGTCAGGCGATTCGCACCACCCAGGGCCAGGGCCGGATGCCGGACGGCAGCACCCGCTTCTCCCTCGATGGCAAGCCGCTGCTGCACTACATGGGTTGCTCGACGTTTTCCAACTACACGGTGCTGCCCGAGATCGCGCTGGCCAAGGTGCGCCCCGACGCGCCCTTCGACAAGATCTGCTACATCGGTTGCGGCGTCACCACCGGCATCGGCGCCGTGGTGTTTCGCGCCCGGGTCGAACCCGGCGCGCGGGTGGTGGTGTTCGGGCTCGGCGGCATCGGCCTCAATGTGATCCAGGGCGCGCGCCTCGTGGGGGCACGCCAGATTGTCGGCATCGACACCAACCCGGCGCGCGAAGCGCTGGCACGGCAGTTCGGGATGACCGATTTCATCGATGCGTCGAAGGAACCGGACGTGGTAGCGGCGGTGTTCGACCTCACCCAGGGCGGCGCCGACTACAGCTTCGAGTGCATCGGCAACGTCAAGGTGATGCGGCAGGCCCTGGAGTGCTGCCACAAGGGCTGGGGCGAGTCCTACATCATCGGTGTCGCCGGCGCCGGCCAGGAAATCGCCACCCGACCGTTCCAGCTCGTCACCGGCCGTTCGTGGCACGGGGTCGCGTTCGGCGGCGCGCGCGGCCGCACCGATGTGCCGCGTATCGTCGACTGGTACATGGAGGGGAAAATCAGCATCGACCCCCTGATCACCCACCGCTTGCCGCTTGAGGACATCAACCGCGGCTTCGACCTGATGCACGCGGGCGAAAGTATCCGTTCGGTGGTGGTGTACTGACCCGCAGCGGGTTGAAAAGCCGCCAAGACCAGCCCGGCCGTTCCGGGCGCCGCGTTGTTCTACTCCAACAGCTTGTTGAAAAGCCGCTAAGCCCCGCCAATCCGCCGCAGCACCATGATCGGGATGTGGCGCGCACCGGCACGCTGCTTGTAACCCGGAAATCCGATATAGGTGGCGAGTGCGTAGCGCCAGAAGCGCTGGTACTCGTCGCCCTCCGCCTCGCTGGCCCGATAGCTCGCGACCTTGCCGTTCAGAGTGCAGGAGACTTCGGGATGGGCCTTGAGGTTGTAATACCAGGCGGGATTGTGGCCCTGGCCGAAGTTGGACGCGATGAGGGCGAAGTCGCCTTCCTGCTGCTGATCCCGGATGCACAGCAGCGGGATGCGGCGCACGCGGCCGGTTTTGGCACCGATGGCGTCCACCATCACCACGGGCAGTCCGACCAACAGGCCGGACAGCATCACCCGCTCTCCGGACAGCCGCAGAAAAACCCGGTCCAGGTGATGACCGGTCCGCGCCAGCAACCAGGCGCCGGGGCGGGATGCAGCGAATTTCTGCATCAGGTTGGCTTTGGGGAGGGTGGTGACCAGGTCGTTCATCGGCGGGCTCGCGCTCCAGGTTCAGGTCAGTGCAGGGTGGCGCCGCGAGTACTGCTGCGCAGTTGTTCGATCTTGCGCACTACCGATGCCATCGCCTCGGGGCGGGCGGCGAGTTCGGCGCGGGCCAGCAAACGCTCCAGTGCGTCGGCGGCCGGCCCGAAACACTCCAGCTTCTCCAGTATCAGAACACGATCCATCACGTCCTGCAGCGAATCGGCATCGATCAGCAGCAGGCGGTCGCAGAGGCTCAGGCTTTCTTCGTAGTCCTCGCGCTGGAGGTAGATCATCTTCAGGTTGCGCAACATGCGCTGCAGGATCTCGCGTTTGCGCGCGGGTTGCAGCAGCTGTTCGGAAAATTCTACCGTTCCCCGGGTGCCGGTGTGCAGCAGCGCACGGCAGTCGTCGCGGCTGAGGGCGCGTCCGGTGAAAGGATCGATCAGTTCGGCGGTGGCGCTCCCGGGTACGGCGACCCGGACCAGAAAATGGCCGGGAAACCCCACCCCCGCCGCGTGCAGACCGAGCGCCTCGGCGATGCGCAGATAGATCAGCGCCAGCGAAATCGGTATGCCGGACCGGGTTGCGAGCACCCGGTCGAGGTAACTGTTGTCGGGGTTGTAGTAGTCCCTGGCGTTGCCGCGAAAACCTTCAGATTCGGCGAGAAACCAGCACAGCCGGGTAGCATCGGTCACCAGCGCCGCGCGCGCGCGTTGCGCCAGAGCATCGAGCTGCGCTCGGCACGCCACCAGATCCACGCCAAGGTCGTGCTCGGCGGCGATCAGCAGCGCGGCCTCGATCAGATCGAGCTCGGCGTCCGGCCCGCCGACCTGGGCGGCAAACCGGGCGCGGGGGTTGTCGGGGGGCATCATCGTGGCAATCCTCGCAGGGCACGGGATGGTTGTATCACACCCCGCTCCGCGCTGGCCACCGCAGAGCGCGACCCTCTCAGTCCATGGGCGTGAGGGTGACCCGGATACCGTCGAGGGCGTCGCTGACCCGGATCTGGCAGCACAGCCGGGAGGTCGGCGTGAGTCCGTGCGCGGTGTCCAGCAGGTCCTCCTCATCCTCGCTGGGCGGATCGAGGCGGTCGTACCAGTCCTCGTCGACGATCACATGGCAGGTGGCGCAGGCCAGGGCGCCGCCGCAGGCTGCGAGCATCGGCAGGTCGTTGGCTTTGGCCACCTCCATGATCGAGCGGCCGTTTTCCGCGGCCAGTGCGAGGGTTTCCCCTGAGGTGGTGACGAAATGGATTACCGGCATGAATGACTCCTGTGGCGGGGTTGGGATTGGGGTGACGAAGGCGTACGACGGCTCAGGATGCCCGGATCGGAACGCCGGCCGTGGTCGAATGCTCAAAATGCAGTGCCCGGTCGGGGTGCACCACGGCATGGGCAGCGTGGGCGGCATGGGCCGCCTCGGCAAAGCCGGTCAGAATCAGTTTCAGCTTGCGGGGGTAGCCCGCGATATCGCCGATGGCAAACACGCCGGGCATGCTGGTGGCACCGGTGGACGGGTCTACCGGGATCACGCCGTTGTGGGCACCCAGCCCCCAATCGTTGATGGGGCCGAGCTTGCTGGCGAGTCCGAAAAACGCGAGCAGGTGATCCGCCGGGATGCGCCGCGCCTCGCCCTTGAGGGTTTTGACGACCACGGCGGCAAGGCGTTCGCCGTCGCCCTCGAGCCCCGCCAACTGATAGGGAATGACCAACTGAATTTTCCCCGTCGCCGCCAGTTCGTGCAGGCGCGCGCTGGTCTCGGGCGCGGCACGAAACTGTTCGCGGCGATGGATGACATGAATCTCCGCCGCGACATCGGCCAGCGCAATGGCCCAGTCCACGGCCGAGTCGCCGCCACCGGCGATCACCAGGCGCTGACCCCGGAAGCGCTCCCGTTCCGCGACCAGGTAGTGCACACAGTGCCCTTCGTACTGCTCGATGCCGGGCAGGGGCGGGCGATTGGGGCCAAAGGCGCCAACCCCGGCGGCGATCATCACGGCCCGGGCGCGAATCCGCGTGCCGCGGGAGGTCGTCAACTCCCAGGTATCGTCCCGGCGCTGAAGTTCAGTGACCTGTTGATCGAGATGAAACCGGGGCTGGAAGGGCGCGATCTGCTGCTGGAGGCGTGCGATCAGCTCGCTGGCCGTTAACTCGGGCGCCGCGGGAATATCGTAGATGGGCTTTTCCGGATACAGCGCGACGCACTGTCCGCCCAGCGCCGGCAAGGCATCGATGACGTGGCAGCGCAGTTGCAGCATGCCGCATTCGAATACCGCAAACAGACCGACCGGCCCGGCGCCGATGATGGCGACATCGGTGACTTCGGTGCCCGACGGAATTTGCGTACTCAACTGCCGCTCCTTGCCGATCCACGGGTGTCGCCCCGCGCGCGGCGCGATAGTGCAACAGCACGCGCGCCGGCGTCTACTCGAAAACCACGGTTTTATTGCCGTGGATCAAGACGCGGTCTTCGAGGTGAAAACGCAGTCCCCGCGCCAGTACGATCTTCTCGATGTCCTTGCCCTTGCGCACCATGTCATCGACGCTGTCGTGATGGCTGATGCGGGCAATGTCCTGATCGATGATCGGTCCGGCGTCGAGATCCTCGGTGACATAGTGGCAGGTGGCGCCAATCAGCTTCACCCCGCGCTCGGCGGCCTGATGGTAGGGCCGCGCGCCCGCGAAGGCGGGCAGAAAACTGTGGTGAATGTTGATCAGCCGGCCGGCGTAATCCTGGCATAGATGTCCCGGCAGGATTTGCATGTAACGCGCCAGCACCACCACGTCGGGGCTCAGATTCGCGAACACTTCCGCGACCGCGTCGAAATGGGCGGCACGGGCGCCCGCTTCCACCGGCAGGTGGTGGTAGGGAATGCCGTGCCACTCCACATAACCCCGCAAGTCGTCGTGATTGGAAACCACGGCGGCGATCTCGCAGGGCAATTCGCCGCTGCGCCAGCGATACAGCAGGTCGGCCAGGCAGTGCGCCTGCCGGCTGACCATCACCACCACGCGCTTGGGCGTGGCCGTGGCGATGGCCTGCCAGTTCAGCGCGAACTCCGCCGCCACCGGCGCGAAACGGCGACGCAGCTCGTCGATGCCATAGGGCAGCGAGGCGGCGGAAATCACCTGCCGCGCGAAGAACCATTCCGATTCCGGGTCGCGATAGTGGTTGGCTTCGGTGATCAGACCACCTTCGGCCGCGAGAAACGAGCTGATGCCCGCAACGATCCCGACCCGGTCCGGGCAGGACAGGATGAGACGGATGCTGTGCGCCGGGACGGTCACCGTTCAGGCCCTCTGCCAATGGGAAACCCGCGCCATGAAATACGCGGTGTCGACAAAAATCAAACCCATGATTTGCATCATGGTGCGTATTCAACCGCGTCCCATACTGAAGTCACGCATTCAAACATCCGTGTGAGGACACTCCCATGATCAAAGAAGCCTTGGTAGGCAACATCGCCTTCAGCAAAGCCGACGCCATCGTACAGGGCATCGCGCCGGACGAGGATTTTTCCCAGGGCGTGGCGCTCGCCGTGAGCCAGAAGCACCCGGGAATTGTCGAGGATTTTGCTCAGCTCCAGGCCGCGGCGCCGCCCCCACCCGGCAGCCTGTGGTCGTGGCGCAACGGCGCCGGGCCGTGCGTCGTGAGCCTGTTCATCCGCGCCGCTGCGCCCGACCATCACGGCAAGGCCCGTATCGAATGGGTGGATCAGGCGCTGGCACAACTGCGGGAACTCGCGCTGCGGGAAAATTTCCGGAGCTTGGCGCTGCCAAAGATCGGCACCGGGGTCGGCGATCTGGATTGGCGTGACGTCAAGCCCCTGATCCAGAAACACCTGGGCGATCTGCCCGCCAAGGTGTTTCTCTACACCATCTTCAATCCGCTGATTGCCGGAGTGGAGGAGTAGCACCGGAAAAACCGGCAAAGGCCGGCTTTTCTCGCAAACGGGGCGTCCCGAAAGAGCACCGCAGGAGCGGGCTAGTTCACTTGCAGGGTACCGCCGGTGCCGAGGCCGCCTTCCACGCTTTGCGCCTGGTAGTTGCGCAGCGCGCGCACCATCTGGTTGAAGGAATCCATGAAGGACGCCGTGATGATCTTGCCTTCCGGTGTGTTGGTGTAACCCCCGAGACCGGCAACCCCACCAAAGAAACCGCCACCGAAACCGGCGATGTCGTAATTCTTGGCGCTGCCCTGCGCGGCTGACAACTGCACGCCCGAGCGGTTGTCGATCAGCAGCAGTGTGGTGGAAGCTTCGTTCGCCTTGAGGCCGCCGGCCACCACGCCGGCAACGCCGCCGAGCGCGCCACCCAGCAGACCGCCCATGGCACCGGTGCCCTTCTCGCTGAAATTGATCGTCGGGCTCATGGTGTAGTCGGCCGCGACCATCTGGCCCTTGCCCATTTTGCTGCCCTGGCGCATTTCGCCGGATTCGGCCATTTCGCGCTCGCGCATCATGTTGTTGAGCGCCGCGCCACGCTCAACCACCACGAAACAGTTCGATTGCTGAATCATGGCGCGCAACACGGGCACCGTGGAATCGAGCCTGTATTCCGTGCTCAAGCGGTAAAACCAGGGCGCGGTCCGGTCCTCGTCGACCGCCATGGTACCGAGGGTGCTGTCGCAGCGTTCGAGCTGGGGGTTGGCGCCCGCGCTGGTGCCGCCCGCAGCGGCGCCCGTGGCGGTGTTGCTGCCACCGCCCAGAGTCGGGGTGGTGGCATTGCACCCGCCGATGGCGATGATGGACGAAACTACCATGGCGGCGATGGCACTGAGGGGTGAAAACCTGGCTGGGGCAGTCCCTGGCATGTCGGTGTCTCCGATGGGGATGGGTTGAGAAGCAATTGGCGAAATCTGACGCTGGCGGCGCCTATTATTCTGCCGAAACATCCGTTGTCAATCGCGTGGGGGCGGCGACCCCGGGGCGACCCCGGAGCCGCTGCGGCCCTCAGGCGATTTCGTACTCCTGCAAACGCGGATCCTGCAGATCGTTGCGGAACTTGGTGGCCGTCCAGGGCCAGGAGCCCGGGATGCCTTTTTCGTCCAGGTACCAGCTTTTGCAACCCGTGGTCCACACCGTCGTCTTCATGTTTGCCATCATCTCGGCATTGAAGCGCTCGGTGGCGTCCTCGCGCGGACTGACCGTTTCGAATTTGCGTTCCGCCCACAGGTCCACAAACCGCATGATGTAAGTGGACTGCGTCTCCGCAATGGAGGTGAGCGAAAAATTGCCGACCGGACTGTGGGGGCCCATCACCATGAAGAAATTGGGGAAACCGGGCAGACCCACGGTGCGATAGCCGCGCGGGCCATCCTTCCACACGTCGTCGAGGGTGACGCCGTGCTCACCGGTCATCGTCATGGGAAGCATGTATTCGTTGGCGTGATAGCCGGTGGCGAGGGCGATGACGTCGAGCTCATGGAGCTTGCCATCCTTGGTGACGATCCCGCGCGGCTCGATATGATCGATGCCATCGGTGACCAGCTCGACATTGGGCTTCTGCATTGCCGGGTAGTAATCGGAGGACATCACCAGGCGCTTGCACATGGCGGTGTAGTTGGGGGTCAGCTTGGCGCGCAGGACCGGATCCTTGACGGAATCCAGATTCCACTTGCAGATCTTGCCCACCATTTTGCGGGACCAGCCATCCTTGATGATGCCGCGGCCCATCATCTGCTCCATGGCGAAGCGGAAGGTGACGTAGTAGGCCTTGGAAATAATGGGAAACCGGCGCGCCAGACGTTTGCCGAATTCGGGGTACTTGCGGTTGGGAATCGGCAGTACCCACTGGGGTGTGCGCTGGAAGGAAACCACCTTGCTGCACACCTTGGACAAGGGCTCGACCATCTGCACGCCGGTCGAACCGCAGCCGATGATGGCGGCGCGCTTGCCGGTCAGATCCACGCTGTGATCCCAGCGGGCGGTGTGAATGGTTTTGCCGGCAAAGGTGTCGAGACCGGGAATATCGGGATACTTGGGCCGCACCAGGATGCCGCAGGAACTGATCAGGATGTCGCAACGCAGCTGTTCGCTGCTCCCGTTCTGCTCCATATCCACGACCCATTCGGTGCCGGTCCATTCGGCGTGCTTCACCTGGGTGTTGAAGCGGATGCGTTCGAAGACATGGTATTTGCGCGCCACGCCCTCGAAATACTCCCGAATCTCCGCACCGCCGCAGAAACGCTGGCTCCAGTCGGCGCTGGGCTCGAAGCTGTACTGGTAGTAGTGGGAAGGAACGTCGCAGCGCAGACCCGGATACTGGTTGTAGTGCCAGGTACCGCCGCAGCGATCGGCCTGCTCCAGCAGCACCAGATCGTCGTAACCGGCGGACATCAACCGGACGCCCATGCAGATTCCGGACAGCCCGGTCCCGATCACGATCACGCGGGGCTTGCGCTTGCCTGTCTCAAGCTGGCGCAAAATGTTGCCACTCTCACTGATACCCATCATTCACTCCTGTCATCTGAATTGGTTTGCACCGGGAATGGCGCCCGTAGGCGCGCCGCCAATTGCCCGGATACTCATTAACGCGAACCGCGCCGTCAATAGCGTTTTATTCCCTGAGTTGTTCTGAATCAATGCCGTAATAAGTAGTGGCTTCCGATTCAGCCCGCTAATTGAGCGTCCGCGGGACCTGCGCCGAATGGTGGTGCCGGATGGGGCGCTCGGCGCCGGGATCGAGCACTATGGTAAACCGCGACGGGAACGTCAGCAGGTCATCGTCCACTTCGAACTTGAACGCATAGACTCCCGCCAGTACCACGAGGCCGCCGGGAAGCTCGTGCTGGTACAAACGCGAGCGATACAGGCTGACCGCCAGCGCAGGGCGCGATGCCAGGGCTTCGAAATAGCCCCGGATCGCCGCGGCATCGGCCAGGGCATGGGGCGAAAAAGTCGGAAACAGGGTGGCGCCATCCGCGTAGAGATTCACCAGGGCATCGACATCGCCATCATTCACTGCCTGGAGCCAGAACTCCAATATCTCCTGACCGGTCACCGGATTCTCCCGTGGCTGCTGTTCAACAGGGGCGCGAGGTTAGCACAGCACGTCCAATCCCGGCGCCAAAATTGCCTCGCTCGCACGCGCCGGACCGGGAATTCATTCGCAGGCGCCAAAGCCCTGGGTCAGATCGGCGTACTGCACCACCCGGGGTGGGCCATCGGCCCGCACCTGGAGAATACTGTGGGCGCAGTTGTGCATGCGCGGCGGCTCCCAGAGGCGGCTCAGGGGGCGGTCGAGGTAGTGACTCAGCAGCGTGCGAATCATGGCGCCGTGACTGACCACCACCACATCGCCGCCGCCGTGCTCGCGCGCCATGATTTCGGCCAGCGCCTGCAACCCGCGCGCCTGCAACTCGGCGAAGGTTTCCGCGCCGGGATAGTTGAAGCGATGGGGCGCGTGCCGAAACGCATGAACCTCCTCGGGATGCGTCTGTTCGATCTCCTTGTAGAGAAAGCCTTCCCAGTCCCCCAGATAGATTTCACGCAGACTCTCCATCAGGACGAACTCCACTCCCAGCTGGCCGAACGCCAGCTCGGCGGTTTCCCGCGCGCGCAGGCTGGTGCTGGTGTAAATCCGCACCGGGGCGAGGTGGGCGAGGGCTTCCCGCAGACCCAGCGCCTGGCTCCGACCCAGGGCATTGAGGGGGTTGTCGGCATGCCCCTGGATGCGGCCTTCGGCGTTCCAGGCGGTCTCGCCATGGCGGATCAGGTGAATGCGCGTCATCGCGGCCTCGTCGGATCAGGGCGTCGGATCAGGGTGCCAGACGCAAGATCCGCCAACTGTCCGGTGTCGGACCGGGCAGATAGCGAAAGCGGTCGTGCAGGCGCATTTCGCCACCCTGCCAGAATTCGAATGCCCTGGGCGCCACCCGGAAACCGCCCCAGAACTCCGGAACCGGAACTTCGCCGCCCGCAAAGCGCGCGGCGCAGCGCGCAAACGCTGCTTCCAGATCTTCGCGCGAGGCAAGCTCGGTGCTCTGCCGGGAGGCCCAAGCCGCCAGCTGGCTGTCCCGGGGCCGCGTGGCGAAGTAGTCGCTCACCTCGTCCCGCGAAACCGGGCTCGCGGTGCCGGCGATGCTGACCTGGCGATCCAGCGGAAACCACGGGAAATGCAGACTGAGCTCGGTGCTGGCGGCAATGTGCGCCGCCTTGTGGCTGCCCAGATTGGTGTAGAACACAAAGCCCCGGGCGTCAAAGCCCTTGAGCAACACGGCTCGCTGCCAGGGCCGGCCGGCGGCGTCGAGCGTGGCCACCACCATCGCCGTTGGATCGATCATGGGCGAGGCGACGGCTTCGTCGAGCCAGAGCTGGAACTGGTCGAAGGGCGAGTCCCGCAGCGACTCCCGGGTCAGGTTGCCGTAGCGGTATTCGCGGCGCTTGAAGTCGATGCTCATGGTGGCGTCAGGTGGCGGACAGTCCACCGTCGATGGGAATCACGGCGCCGTTCAGGAAACTGTTGTCATCGCAACAGGCCCACAGCATCGCCTGTACCACTTCGTCCATCTCGCCCAGGCGCCGCATCGGGTTGCCCGCTTCGAGGTTTTCGCGGCTCTTGCCGCCGGCCGCATTCAGGCTGGCCTCGACCATGGGCGTCAGCGCGAAGGCCGGACACAAGGCGTTGACCCGGATCCCCTTGCGTCCGTATTCCAGCGCCGCCGATTTGGTGAGTCCGATCACGCCGTGCTTGCTGGCGCTGTAGAGGCTGATGAAGGGTGCGCCCATGATGCCCGCCGCCGAACTCACATTGAGGATGGCGCCGCTGTTGCGGGTGACCATGCGGGCGAGTTCCTGCTGCATGCACAGATAGACGCCCTTGAGATTGGTGTCGATAACGCGGTCCCACATGCCGAGGTCGGTTTCGTGCAGCCGCACCTTGGCGTGGGAGACGCCGGCATTGTTGATCGCCACGTCGAGACGCTCGAAGCTGTCATCGAGGGCAGCGAAAAAGGTCGCCACCTGCGTGGGTACGCCGACATCGCAGGCCATGGCCACCACCTGGGTGCCGCCGGCTTCCAGTTGCCGGGCCACGGCGCTGACGGCTTTTTCGTTGAGATCGCACAGGGCGAGGCGCGCGCCGGCCGCCGCGAACCGCTCGGCGGCCAGCTTGCCGAAGCCGGAGCCCGCGCCGGTGATCAGTACGACCTGATTATCGAAATCGTAGTGGGTTCGCATCGCGCCGCCTCGTTGTATTGTCAGCTGTTCACATTCTGGGCATCAGATGGTGATGCCGCCATCGACGGTCAGACAGGTGCCCGTGGTGTAGCTGGCCGCATCCGATACCAGATAGAGCACGGCTCCGGCCATTTCCTCGGGTTCCGCGTGGCGGCCCATGGGAATGCCCGCCATGATCTCGCGGTGCACGTCCTCGTTGGTGAACAGGGCGCCGGCGAATCGGGTTTTGGTGAGACCGGGCAACAGCGCGTTGACGCGGATGTTTTCGAGCGCGCATTCCTTGGCGAAGGTCTTGGTCATGCTGATGATCGCCGCCTTGGAAATCGAATAAATGCCTTGCAGTGGTCCCGGGGTGACGCCGTTGACCGAGCCCACATTGACGATGGCGCCGCCGCCTCCTTCGCGCATCAGCTTTATCGCGTTCGCGGACATATAAAAATAGCCGCGGATGTTCACGTCCAGGGTTTTCTGGAAGGCGGGCAGGTCGGTGTCCACCACATGGCCGAAATAGGGGTTGGCGGCGGCGTTGTTGACCAGGATGTCGAGGCGGCCGTGGGTGGCGCGGACCTGCGCAAAGGCGGCCTCGATCTGCTCCATCTCGCCAATATGACAGGCCATGGCCTCGGCGCTGTGGCCGGCGGCCAGGATTTCGTCCACCACGTGCTGGCAGCCGTCGAGCTTGCGGCTGGTGACGATGACGTGGGCACCCTGTTCGGCCAGCAGTCTGGCGATGGCTGCACCTATGCCGCGACTGGCACCGGCGATCAGCGCGATGCGGGCCGTCAGATCAAAGAGTTTGGTGGTCATTTTTTCTCCTCAGATGGACATCACCAGATGGCCGCCGTCCACCGGCAGCAGGGCACCGTTGATGAAGGAGCCGGCGTCGCTGGCGAGCAGCAGCAGCGGGCCGTCCATTTCCTCCATGCGGCCCAGGCGACCGCCCGGCGTGGCGGCGATGTAAGCCTGCCCGGCCGCGCTGTCGAAATATGCGTCGTTCATCTCGGTCTTGAAGTAGCCCGGGCAGATGGCATTGACGCGGATGTTCTTGCCCGCCAGCTCCAGCGCCATGTGCTTGGTGAGCTGGATCACCCCCGCCTTGGTGGCTGAATAGACACCGTGGCCGCGACTGGTGGCCATGCCCAGCACCGAAGCGATATTGATGATGGCGCCGCCACGCCGGGCGGCCAGCATGCGCCGCGCCGCTTCCGCCGCGACCAGCCACGCGCCCTTGAGATTGGTGTCCACCACCCAGTCCCAATCGGCTTCCGCGGTCTTGTGCAAGGTCCCGGGGGCCGCGACGCCGGCGTTGTTGACCAGCAGATCCACGGTGCCGAATTTCGCCTCCGCAGCCGTGAAGGCCGCAGCGACGCTGGCGGCGTCGGTGACATCCATGCCAACCGCGTGGGCGGTGCCCCCGGCGGCGGCGATCTCATCCACCAGCCGGTGCAGGCGGTCCTCGCGGCGCGCACCCGCGACCACGCGCGCGCCGGCTTCGGCCAGCACGCGAACGAAATGCTCGCCGAAGCCGCTGGAGGCACCTGTCACCAGCGCCACCCGGCCGGTGAGATCGAAGCGTTTGGAGTCCATGGTCCTGTCCTCAGGGTTTTACGATCACCTTACCCATGACGTCGCGGCCGGTCACCTTCTTGATCGCGGCGATGCCGTCGGTCAGCGGGAACACCGCATCGATCACCGGTCTCACCTGGCCGGTCTCGACCCAGCCGAACAGTTCGCGCATGTTGGCGGCGTGGGCGGCGGGCTCCTTCTCGGTAAAGGCGCCCCAGAACACGCCGATCACCGCATAGCCTTTGACCAGCGTCAGGTTGACCGGCAGGGTCGGGATGCGCCCCGAGGCAAAGCCCACGATCAGCAGCCGTCCGTCCCAGGCCATGGCGCGGGAGCAGGCGTCGAAGGCGTCGCCGCCCACGGCATCGTAGACCACATCGGCGCCGCGCCCGTCGGTCAGCTGCTTGATCGCCTGATTGAGATCCTCGCGGCTGTAGTTGATGCCGTCATCCGCGCCCTGCGCTTTGGCAAAGGCGATCTTTGCGTCGGTGGAACAGACCGCGATCACGCGCGCGCCGATGGCCTTGCCGATCTGCACGGCGGCGACGCCGGTGCCGCCCGCCGCCCCCAGCACCACCAGGGTCTCGCCCGCCTGCAAGCGGCCGCGCTGGCGCAGCGCGTGGTGAGCGGTGCCGGTGGCGGCGAGCAGCGCAGCGCCCTGCTCATAATCCATGAAGGCCGGCAGCTTGTTTGCCACCGCCGCGGGCAGGACGATTTTCTCGGCATAGGCGCCGAAGCTGGTGGTGAGGCTCAGCACCCGATCGCCCACCCGAAAATTGTCCACCCCTGCGCCCAGGGCGATCACCTCGCCGCTGACTTCGGAGCCGGGCACGAAGGGGCAGGGCGGTCTGGCCTGATACTTTCCCTCCACCAGCAGACCATCGGGAAAATTGACGCCGATCGCGCGCACCGCCACCAGGATTTCACCCGCGCCCGGCACCGGGTCCGGCAGGTCCCGATAGACCAGATTTTCGACCGGCCCGTAGGCCTCGCACACCAACGCCTTCATCGTTGTTCTCCGCAACCGGCGCTCAGGGCCGGATCACCACTTTGCCGCGCGCGCCGCGCCCGGTGACGTACTGGATCGCCTTGACGCCGTCGGCGAGCGCAAATACCCGGTCGATCACCGGCACCACCTTGCCCGCTTCGAACCAGGCGAACAGTTCGCGCATGTTGGCGGCATAGGCCGCCGGCTCGCGCTGGGTAAAGGCGCCCCAGAACACGCCGATCACCGAATAGCCTTTCACCAGCGTCAGGTTGACCGGCAGGGTCGGGATGCGCCCCGAGGCAAAGCCGATGATCAGCAGCCGCCCGTCCCAGGCCATCGCGCGGGAGCAGGCGTCGAAGGCGTCGCCGCCGACGGCATCGTAGACCACATCGGCACCGCGCCCGTCGGTCAGCGTCTTGATCGCCTGATTCAGATCCTCGCGGCTGTAGTTGATGCCGTCATCCGCGCCCTGGGACTTGGCGAATGCGATCTTTTCGTCGCTGGAGCAGACCGCGATCACGCGCGCGCCCATGGCCTTGCCGATCTGCACGGCGGCGACGCCGGTGCCGCCCGCCGCGCCCAGCACCACCAGCGTCTCGCCCGCCTGCAAGCGGCCGCGCTGGCGCAGCGCGTGGTGGGCCGTCGCGGTGGCACACAGGAGCGCCGCGCCCTGGTCCATGGACATCGAGGCCGGCAATGGAAACAGCTCCCCGGCCGGCACCGCGATCTGCTCGGCGTAGGCGCCGCGACCGACATTCCAGCCCAGCACCCGGTCACCCACCGCAAAACCGCTCGCCCCCGGGCCCAGGGCCGCCACCGTCCCGGCGAATTCGCCGCCCGGCATGAAGGGAACCTGGGGTTTCGCCTGATACTTGCCTTCCACCAGCAGGCCGTCGGGAAAATTGACGCCGATGGCCTCGATGGCCACCCGAATTTCACCCGCGCCCGGCACCGGGTCCGGCATGTCCCGATAGACCAGATTTTCGACCGGCCCGTAGGCCTCGCAGACCAGTGCTTTCATTGCATTTCCCTCATGGCTGTAGTTACAGCTCGCCTTGCTCGCGCAGGAACTCGATGGCCATTTCCGCCATCGGCCGGGTCATCTGCCCGTAGGTGAGCGCCTGGGTGCTGGACGCCGTGCCGTCCTGATAGCGCTTCATGATGCCCTGCAGGATGGCGGCGAAGCGGAAGAAACTGAACGCAAGGTAAAACGACCAGTCCGGAATCTCCGCGAGCCCCATGCGCTCGCAGTAGCGCGCCACATATTCTGCCTCGGTGGGAATGCCGAGCGCATGGCGGTCGAGACCGCCGAGCCCGCCCAGATTGCCGAGATTGGGGTCGGCCGGAATCCGCAACTGCATGCACTGGTAGGCGATGTCCGAAAACGGGTGCCCCAGGGTCGACAATTCCCAGTCCAGCACCGCCAGCACTTCGGGACGATCCTTGGCGAAGATCATGTTGTCGAGGCGATAGTCGCCGTGGATCAGCGCGACGCGGCCGTCGTCCGCGGGCATCCGCGCCGGCAGCCAGGCCATCAGCTGCTCCATGGCGGGAATGGTCTCGGTCTCTGCCGCCCGGTACTGCTTGGTCCAGCGCCCGAATTGGCGCTCGAAATAGTTGCCGGGCTTGCCGAAATCCGCGAGCCCCACCGCCGCGACATCGACCTGGTGCAGGTGCGCCAGGATGGCGTTCATGCGGTCGTACATGCGGGTGCGGTCGGCCTTGGCGATCGCGGCCAGGGGCGCGTCCCAGTAGACCGTGCCGTCGAGGTAGTCCATGACGAAAAACATGCTGCCGATGACGCTGTCGTCCTCGCACAGCACCCGCATCCGGGGCACCGGCACCTGGGTGTCGGCGAGCGCCTTCATCACCCGGTACTCACGGTCCACGGCGTGGGCGGAGGGCAGCACATTGCCCGGCGGCTTGCGGCGCAGCACATAGCGCGCGCGGTCGGTGGTCAACAGGAAGGTCGGGTTGGACTGGCCGCCTTCGAATTTTTCGGCGCGCTGGAGCCTGCCGAAATCCGCGATATGGGCGGCCAGGTAGGCGCCGAGCCGGTCTTCCGGCAGTCGATCGATCGCTTGACTCATGGTGTCTGTATCTCTTGTCTATCCAGCGGCTGTCTGTCTACCGGTATCAGGCGTACTGCTTAACCAGCGAGCGGCCCAACTGCATCATGTGCACCTGATCGGGGCCGTCGGCGAAACGGATCTGGCGCGCATAGGTGAAGGCCTCGGCAAGGAAATAATCCTCGGTGAGGCCGCCCGCGCCATGCACCTGGATGGCGCGGTCGATCACCCGCTGCGCCATCGCCGGAGTGACGATCTTGATCGCGGCGATCAGGTCGCGGGCTTCCTTGGTGCCCGCGCGGTCGATTTTCTCCGCCGCCCGCAGGGTCAGCAGGCGCGCCTGTTCGATATCGCAGAACGACTGGGCGATGTCCTCGCGCACCGACTGGTGCTCGCTCAGCTTGCGGCCGAAGGTGCTGCGCCGCTCGACCCGCTGGCACATCAGCTCCAGCGCGCGCTGCGCGCAGCCGATCAGGCGCATGCAGTGGTGGATGCGCCCCGGGCCAAGGCGACCCTGGGCGATCTCGAAACCGCGGCCCTCGCCCAGCAGCAGATTGGCCACCGGCACCCGCACATTGTCGAACACCACTTCGCCGTGACCCAGGGGCGGGTCGGCATAACCCAGTGTGGTGAGTGCGCGCGTCACCGTCACCCCGGGGGTGTCGCGGGGCACCAGCACCTGCGACTGCTGCACATGGCGGTTGGGATTGTCCGGATCCGTCTTGCCCATCACGATCATGATCTTGCAGTTCTCGTGCAGGATCCCGGTGATGAACCACTTGCGGCCATTGATCACATACTCGTCGCCATCGCGCACGATGGAGCACTGCACATTGGTCGCATCCGACGAGGCCACATCGGGCTCGGTCATGGCAAAGGCCGAGCGGATCTCGCCGGCCAGCAGGGGTTCGAGCCAGCGCGCTTTCTGGGCTTCGGTGGCGTACTTGATGAAGACTTCCATGTTGCCGGTGTCGGGCGCGTTGCAGTTGAACACCTCCGGCGCCCACAGCACCCGGCCCATGACCTCGGCCAGGGGCGCGTAGTCGAGATTGGTCAGGCCGTCCTCGTGGTGATGGGCGGGCAGGAACAGATTCCAGAGTCCGGCTTTTTTTGCCTTCGCCTTGAGCTCGACCATCAGCGGCGGGCTGGCCCAGGGATTGGCCGCGGTCTTGAAATACTCCTGGTAGGCGTGTTCCACCGGGTAGATCTCCGCGTCCATGAACTGCTGCAAGCGCAGTTGCAGCGCGCGGGCTTTGTCGGAGTAGTCGAAGTTCATGGGTATGTCGGTCCTCTGGCAGTAAGCGGGTGGTGATGGGATGGCCGGTCTAGACCATGGTGATCGCGTGCTCGCGATCGGGCCGCTCCATGTGGGCGAGCACATTGAAGGCGTGCAGCGACAGGCGATCGCCGTCGCTCAGGAAGCGGGTGGTGGAGGTGTTGCGAATTTGCAGCATCAGCTCGATGGCGGCGGCGTCGGACAGGCGCATGACATGCTTGACGGTCAGCGACTTGGGTCCGCCGGACGAGACGATCAACACCCGCTCGCCGTGCCTTCCCGCGCGCGCCGCCTCGACGCCCGCCACCACGCGTTCATTGAATTCGCGCCAGGTCTCGGTGCGCTGGCCGCCGTGCTCGGCCTGCGCGGCCAGTTCGGCATCCAGATCGCCACCGATCCAGGCCGCCATCACCTCGGGCAGGATCCCGAAAAATTCCGCCGCCGTGGTCGGCTCGGGGAGCTCGGGTCGATAGCGCTGGCAGTACAGGCGCATCACCGGGCGGAAGGTGAACTCGTTCAGACGGCGGTCCACGACCGGATCGAACCTGCGCCCCATGCCCTCCCCGATGCCCTGCAAGGTTTCCTTGTGGCGCTGCATGTCGCCCACGATGACGCGGTCGAAGTCGAGACGGCGCGCACGGTAGTGTTCGCCCAGCCAGCGCGCCTGCTCCCAGCCGAGCGGCGACAACTGGTCGTAGTTGCGCGCGCCCAGCGAGGCCTGACCGTGGCGGACAAAGTAAATTTCACTCATGGGCACCTCAGGAGCCGGCGGCTGCGCGATAGCCTGGCGATGGTGGGGCTGGCACTGGACATCGCTCCCGGCGCTACAACACCCGGCCACGACCGCATGAGCACCGCGCGCAATGGCGCAGCGGGGCGCCGTCACGACCACGCGGACCGGAGGCGGTGGAGCGACCGGAATGGTACACGCCGGCGCCAGGGCTGTCAGCCAACCCGGCAGCAGCGCGGGCGGCAACGTTTGCGCGGCAAACTCAAACCACCCGCTCGGCTGGCAACGCGATAGGCCCTCGGTACAATGCTCCGCGGCCGCTACCGCCATCAGCGACAGGAAAGGGTCCATGCTCGAGAAGAACAAACGCCCACTCAGGCTCCGCTGCGGAATGATCTTCACCACCATCGGGTTGGTCGCGATGCCGCTCGGCACCGCGCACGCCCAGTCCGGCGCACTCAGCGAAACCGATCTGCTGGGCGAGATTCCGCTCCAGACCGTGGTGAGCCGCTTCCCGCAAACCGCCGCCCGCGCACCCGCCAGCGTCACCGTGATTACCGCCGCCATGTTGCGCGCTGCGGGCGCCATGAACTGGGTGGATGTGTTCCGGCTGGTGCCCGGTTTTCAGGCTTACGCCCCCAACGCCAATCGCTTCGGTATCGACTACCACGGCCAGGGCCGGGAGCTTCCCAACCATCTTGAGGTCATGGTGGACGGCCGCTCGGTGTACGACCCGATCCAGTCTACCGTGGTCTGGGGCGCCCTGGGACTCGATCTCGACGACATCGATCGCATCGAGATCGTGCGCGGCCCCAGCGCCGCGGCGCACGGCTCCAACGCCTTTGCGGGCGCGGTCAACATCATCACCCGGTCGGCGGTCCAGGACCGGGGCACCCGTGTCCGCGCGACCACGGGTGAGCGGAACACCCAACAGATGGCCGTACGTCACAACGGCCAGATCGAGGATTTCAATTACCGCGTGTCCCTGGGCTTCGACCACAACAGGGGTTTTCCCAACTTTAACGCCATCGGACCCGACGACGGCGCCGAAACCTGGAACCTCGGGCTGCGCTCCACCTACACCCCCACCCTCGCCGACACCCTCCATTTCGATGGCGGTTTCAGCCGCCAGGACACGGTGTTCGGCGATGCCGACCGGCTGGACGAGTATCTGCCGATGCGTTACTACAGCCAGCACCAGCGCGTTGCCTGGGAGCATCAACTGTCCGATGCCAGCGATTTCGAGTTGACCTTCTATCGCAACTATCTGCGCACTTACGGCGTAAGTGATCAGGGCCCGATATCCGCCCTGCTCGGCGTCGATCCCACCAGTGTGCCGCTGTTGCTGGGAATTCCGGACCAGCACTCGGTGCAGGGTTTTCACACCATCGAGTCCGAACGTTACGACCTCGAAGCCCTGCAGCGCATACGGTTATCCGACTCGCTGACCGGCGTGTGGGGTGTGGGGATGCGCTGGGACGGCGTCGACAGCCCGTTTTTTTTTGACGAAAGCGCCATACACGACGAGCAGCGCTTCCGTTTGTTCGCCCACAGCGAGTGGCTGCCGCTCACCGACGTGGCCATTTCCGCCGGGGCGATGCTGGAAAAAACCGCGATCGGGACGCTGGTGTCGCCGCGCCTGTCCGTCAGCTACGCTCCGCGCCCGAATCACACGCTGCGCCTGAGCAACGCCGGCGGCGAGCGGGCCCCTTCGGTCACGGAAGCGGACGAGCGTCAGCTTTTGCGCCTGGGCAATGCGATCGCCGACGACCAGCGCCGGGTGGTGGCAAATCTGGGCGCCGAGCGCATCAACAGCCTGGAGCTGGCCTACCTGGCCCGCTTCCCCGAGCAGGGCATCGACTTCGATATCAAGCTGTTTCGCGAACAGGTGCGGGACGGACTGGACGACTACCGCGAATCCATAGTGCCGCTGCCGCCCTTTTTCGACGGCGAACGCCTGGTGCGCGACAATGTCGCACGCTGGAATACCGCCGGCGCCGAAGCGCAGGCCATCTACCATCTTTCGCCGCGCACCTGGTTTCGCCTCCACTACGCCAATCAGGATCTCAATAGCCGGCGCGTGGCCCGCTTCGCCCCTGTTCTTCAGATCAGGGACTTCGATGGCGGCACCCCGCGTCATTCTGGCGGTCTATTGATGAACCATCGCTGGTCCGATGCGCTCGATTTCGGCATTTTCGTTTACTCGCAAAGTGCCGTGGATTGGCGCAACGGCAACCCGATCAGTGGGTTTACCCGGGTCGATGCCCAGGCCACCTGGCGTTTCAAGGCGGGTGCCAGCAAAGGCGACCTGCAATTGGTGGCACAGAATCTGGGACGGGACTATTCTGAGTTCAATCAGGCAAACAGGTTCGATACCGCTATTTATCTACGCGCCCGGCTGGATTTTCCCGATTGATACGGAACAGGCGGCAGTCGCCTGGGGGCATGGGAAATAACCTGCGGACAGGGAGTTCGGTTCGTGAAAGAAGCCGGCTACAGGAGAGGGGGACGCCGCGGATCATGCACTGTGTGGTCGTTCTTTGTGCTGTTGCTGTGCGGCGGTGCGCCCTGCCAGGCGAGCGCCGCCGCGGTCCGTCTGCTGCTTGCGGACGACCTGCCGTATTACCAGGAGACCGCCATCAGCCTCCAGCACCATCTCCGGCTACTGGTGCCCGAGGCGGTCGTCAGCGTTCACACCCGGATGGGGAGCTGGCCCGAGGAAGATACGCTGGTCAGCATCGGATCACGGGCACTTTCCGAAATACGGGCGCGCTACCCGGACCGGATGGCCCTGCACCTGTTCGTCACCGGCGATTTCTGGCGGGAGCAGAGCGCGCGCGATCCCGATCTGGGCAACCATACCACCGTGGCGATCGACCAAGCGCCACGCCGTCTGCTGGTTCTGGCGCGCCTGCTGGTGCCGGAAGCGCGCACCCTGTCCGTGGTGCTGGGATCCATTTCCCATAAGCATGGCACCGCTCTCGAGGCCGAGGCGGCCGCACTGGGTTTTGCGCCACGGATCGGCGTCCTGAGGCCCGGGGACAATCCGATCGCCGCGCTATCACCATTGATCAACGAGACACAGGTGGCCGTGGTATTGCCCGATAGCGCCGATTTCAATCGCGCGGTAGCCCGATGGCTGCTGCAATTGAGTTTTCGTGCCAGGATTCCGGTAATCGGTTTTTCCCGCGCCTACACGGACGCCGGCGCGCTCGCGTCCGTGTACTCGACTCCGGAAAATATCGGCCAGCAGGGCGCCGAACTCGTCGCCGAACGGCTGGCGCACGGACGGTTCCCGCCCGGCATGCTTGAGCCGCGTTATTACACCCTGACCACCAACGCCGCCGTGGCCGATGCCCTGGGCATTGTCCTGCCGGCCACCGCGGCGTTGCATGCCCGGTACGCCGCCGCGCTGGGCGAACAACCATGAATTTCTCTGCTTTCGACATTCGCCGGAATCTGCGCGTGCGACTGCTGCTGATCGGCTCCCTGCCGCTGCTCCTGATCACTGCGCTGCTGACCGGCTACAGCATCCACAGCCGGCACGGCGACATCCTGCGCAGAGTGGAGGAATCCGGCGCGCGGATGATCGACTATTTGTCGAGTACCGTGGATTTCGCGCTCTACTCCAGCAATCATTCACTGCTGCAAAACATGGCGGACACCATTGCGGCCATTCCCGGGATTCGCGGTGCCATCTTCCTTGACGGGCAGCGCCAAATCATGGTCGCCAGCGCTGCCTTTCCGGCATCTACGCTGGATCTGGATCTGACCCGGCCCCTGGCGGCGCCCCGTGAAATGCGCGACGTGCTGGTTCTGGAGCGCGGGGTCTACGCGGTACCCATGGAGGTCGAGGACTACCCGGCCGCCGCCGGCCGCCCCTCCCCCCGCGCGCCCCTGGGCTGGGTGGTGATCGCGATGGACCTCTCCGAGGCACGGCGCGCCCAGCACGCCACCGTGGTCAGCAGCATCGGCATCGGTGCCGCCGTACTGGGGACAGCGCTGCTGATGGCCTTGGTGTTGTCGCGCTCCGTCGTCACCCCCATTCGCGACCTCACCAACACCGTGATGCGGCTGCGGCAGGGAAATCTTGCCGCGCGCGCGCGCGCCACCACGCGCGATGAGTTCGCGCATCTGGCTGCCGGGATAAATCATCTCGCCGATTCGGTGGAGCGCAGCCAGCGCGATCTCCAGCAGCGGGTGGCACAGGCAACCCGGGAGCTTTCGGACTCCCTCGACGCATTGCGGATCAAGAACCAGGAACTGGAGATCGCCAGTGAACGGGCGGAGACGGCCAACCGCGCCAAGACCGATTTCCTGGCGCGGATGAGCCACGAGTTGCGCACCCCGCTGACCTCGATCCAGGGCTTCGTGCGCCTGCTGGAACGCAATCTGCTGGACACCGCGGATCGCCATTATTGCCACATCATCGACCAGGCGTCGGTATCGCTGCTGGCGATGATCGACGACATTCTCGAGTTCACCAAGCTCCAGACCGGTGCCGAAACCAGCAGCGCCGAGCCCTTCGACGTGCTGGAATGCATCGAGGATTGCGTCCGTCTGCTGGCGCCCACCGCCCACGCCAAAGGCGTGGAAGTTTTTCTGGACATCCACCCCGAGGTCCCTGCCAGCGCCATTGGCCACGCCAAGTGGCTGCGGCAGATCCTCGGCAACCTGATGGGCAACGCGGTTAAATTCACTGCCCGCGGTCATGTGCTGGTGCGCTGTAGCCTGACCGAAACCGGCGCACTGTCCATCGCCGTGAGTGACACCGGGATCGGCATCAGCCCCGACCAGCAGCAGCAGATATTCGACGCTTTCGTGCAGGCGGACACCAGTATTGCCCGCCGCTTCGGCGGCACCGGGCTCGGCCTCGCCATCGCCCATCGCCGGGTGGAGTCGCTGGGCGGCACCATCGCGCTCCGCAGCGATCCGGACGGGGGCAGCGAATTTCATGTCATCTTGCCGTGCCAGTGGCGCCCGGCACCACCACTACCCGGATTCGCGGGTCGGGTTCTGGTCTATGACATCAACGAACCGGGACGCAGCAGCACGCGATCAGCTTTACAACGCCTGTTCGCCGATGTGCGCACGCTGGCGTCCTTCGACGACTTGATCGACGCCATCGCCGAGGGCGCGCCCGCGGCACTGGTGTTCAACTGGTCGCTGAACGAGCCGCCCGGACGTCAGCTCCTGTCGCTGCGTCACACCCTCGACGAATTGCACTGCCCGATCGTCGTTCAGTTGCCACTTCACGTCCTGCATGAAACCATCCCGCGCGATCTCATCGAGCGTCACGCCCACACCCGCTGGCTTGGCAAGCCCGCCGGGATCCGCGATCTCTCGGACGCCATGGCCAATACGGTAGTGCGGTCACCGGCATCGGCCGACCTCAACGGCATTGAGGTGCTGGTAGCGGAGGACAATGACTTCAGTCGCCTGTTGCTCGCGACCTTGCTGGAGCGCACCGGTTGCACGCATCGGGCGGTTCCCGACGGGCGCGCGGCCATCGCCGCCTGCCGGGAGCAGAAATTCGACGTCATTCTGATGGACGTGCACATGCCCGAGATCACCGGGATTGGCGCCCTGCTGCAAATCCAGCAACCCGGAATGCTCAATGCGACAACCCCGGTGGTAGTGCTGACTGCCGACCAGCTGCTCGACGCGGGGCGCGAGCTTGGCCGGGTTCGCGTCGAGCGTGTGCTGTGCAAGCCCTACGACGAACGCCAACTGCTGGAAGCATTGCTCCAACTCTCGGGGCGTACGGGTGCGCTCGCCGCCGAATGGTTTGGCAGCGGCGACAGCATGCCCAGGGAGCTCTATTTCGATGAAGTCGAGCGTCTGGTGTCGCGCATTCATGAGTTCCTGGCCAACGCCGATCTCGGCGGCGCCCGCGAAGCCTGTCATCAGCTGGCCGGTATCGTCGCGGTCTATCGCCTGGGTGAAATCGAGAAGCTGGCACGCATTCTCCACGCACTGGTGCGCGTTGGGGATGCGGCGCGCGCCACCGCGATCCTGGCGAAACTGCGCCAGGAGAACCTGACCGCGCGCCTGCGTACCTGTCCGGGGACGGTCTAGCCGCTTGTTGAAAACCTCGTGGCGCGATGCGCTCAACCGCGCGACCGCCTGGGCGGCGGTAACGATGACGGCTACGAAAGTGCGCTCAGTCCGGCAAACTGCATGACCAGCCATTTGGCGCCGCCGCTGCGGAAGTTGACCTGGACCCGGGCCTGCGGACCCAGACCTTCGAATCCCAGCACCACGCCTTCGCCGAATTTTTTGTGCGCGACCCGCTGCCCCAGCACGAAGCCGGTGCCGTTGTCGGCGAGCTTCGCGGTGCCGCTGGAGGGTCGGGTGGCATAGCTCACGGGGCGCGCCGCGAAACTGACCGGCCGGGTGATGGTGGCGCGCAGGCGCACTTCTTCGAGCAGCTCCGCCGGAATGTCGCGCAGAAACCGCGAGGGCGTGTTGAACTGTTCGCGTCCGTGAAGGTTGCGCGTCTCGGCCCAGGTCAGATACAGCTTGGTCATGGCGCGGGTGATACCCACATAGCACAGCCGCCGCTCCTCTTCGAGGCGCCCGGGTTCGTCGAGGGACATCTTGTGGGGAAACAGGTTTTCCTCCACGCCGGCCATGAACACCAGCGGAAATTCGAGCCCCTTGGCGGAATGGAGCGTCATCAACTGCACGGCGGCGGTATCGCCCTCGGCCTGGGCGTCGCCCGCATCGAGCGCGGCGGCATCGAGAAACTGCGGCAGCAGAGGCTGGTCCGGCGCTTCCGGCACAAAGGCGCGGCAGGCACTGATCAGTTCGTCGAGGTTTTCGACACGGGCGGCACCGCGTTCGCCGGTTTCACGACGGTGGAATTCGAGCAATCCGGTGCGCGCCAGCATCCGATCGGCCAGCTCTGCCAAGTCGAAGCGATCAACGTCGGCGCGCAATTCTTCGATCAGCGCGGTGAAACCGCGCACCGCGCCGGCGGCGCGTGCCGGCAGGTCGCCGACACCATTGCGCAGCACCTGCCAAAGGGAAATGCCGCCCGCGCGGGCGACCTCGCGCAGTTGCGCGACGGTGCGCTCGCCGATGCCGCGGGTCGGCGTATTGAGCACCCGCTCCACCGCCGCGTCGTCGTCGGGATTGACCAGCAGGCGCAGGTAGGCGAGGGCGTTGCGGATCTCCAGCCGCTCGTAGAAGCGGTGGCCGCCGTGAATCCGGTAGGGAATGGCGGCGCGCAACAGCGCCTCTTCCAGCACCCGCGACTGGGCGTTGGAGCGGTAGAGCATGGCGACTTCGTCGCAACTGCCACCGGCAGCGAGCCAGGCCTGGATGCGTTCGGCGATAAAGCGCGCTTCGTCCTGTTCGTTGTAGGCCGCGTAGACGGAAATGGGCTCACCGCGCTCACCGCTGGTCCAGAGCTCTTTCCCCATGCGCCCGGCGTTATGGGAAATGACCGCGTTGGCGGCATCGAGAATGGTGGCGGTGGAACGGTAGTTCTGCTCCAGTCGCACCGTGCTCGCACCGGCAAAGTGGCGGCTGAAGTCGCGGAGGTTCTCGATCCGTGCGCCGCGCCAGCCGTAGATGGACTGGTCGTCGTCGCCAACCACCGTCACCCGGCCCGATTCCCCCGCCAACAGGCGCAGCCAGGCGTACTGAATGGCGTTGGTGTCCTGAAATTCGTCCACCAGCAGATGGCCGAAGCGCTGCTGGTAATGGGCGAGCAGTTCCGGGTGGCGCAGCCAGAGCTCGTGGGCGCGCAGCAAGAGCTCGCCGAAGTCCACCACGCCGCCGCGGGCGCAGGCGGCCTCGTAGTCGCGGTAGACCCCCAGCATGGCCGCGACGAAAGGATCGCTGGTCTCCTGGATGTGCTGGGGCCGCAGGCCCTCGTCTTTCTGGGCGTTGATGTACCACTGCGCCTGGCGCGGCGGCCAGCGTTCCGGATCCAGCCCGCGCGCGGCGTAGACCCGCTTGATCAGCCGCAACTGATCGTCGGCATCGAGGATCTGGAAATTTTCCGTGAGCCCGGCGTCGCGCCAGTGGGTTTTCAGCAGGCGATGGGCCAGGCCGTGGAAAGTGCCGACCCACATGCCTTGCGCCGCCATGCCCAGGAGATCGGCCAGGCGCTCGCGCATCTCCCGCGCCGCCTTGTTGGTGAAGGTGACGGCCAGTATGCCCTGGGGCGCAACGCCGGCACCGCGCACCAGCCAGGCGATGCGGTGCACCAGCACCCGGGTCTTGCCGCTGCCGGCACCGGCCAGCACGATCAGGTGGCCGGTGTCGTGGGCGACCGCCGCGCGCTGGGCGTCGTTGAGGGGATCGAGAATGGGGGACAGGTTCATGGTGGGATTCTAACAAAGGCCACTCCCGATTGATGGTTTTGCCGGCGCCCCAAGCGCAAGGGACAAGGCGACCCGCGCCGGCACGCAGCGGGGACTACGCACGCAACCGGTCGTATGTCCGGTGATTCATGGGCTTGAATACCGGTTTCTTTGCCCGTCATGGCGATGCTGTCCGATGGGCCGGCAGCGCCCGGATTCCGGCCACCCGCAGGATCGCGCTGGCAGCGGCCGGGAATAAACTACAATCGCGCCTGTCCACGACGGAGTGGCCGGTGAAGCCCGCCGAATTGACCCGCACCATCAACGACGCCCTGCCCAGGCTGCGCAAGTCGGAGCGCAAGGTCGCGGACTATGTGCTCGGCGATCCGGGTCAGGTGGTACGCATGCGCATCGTCGATCTGGCGCGTGGCGCCGGGGTCAGCGAGCCGACGGTGGTGCGCTTTTGCCGCGCCGTCGGCTGCGGCGGCTTTCAGGATTTCAAGCTCGCCCTGGCCCAGCAACTGGCGGCCAGCCCCGGCTTCGGCCAAATTGCCGTCACCGACACCGACTCGGTGCGCGAGTACACCGACAAGGTGTTCGACACCACGGTGGACAACCTGCTCAAGGTCCGCGACAGCCTGGACCCGCAGATGCTGGATCGTGCCATCCGCGCGCTGTGCGCGGCGCGGCGGGTGGAGTTCTACGGCTTCGGAGCCTCGGCGCCGGTGGCCTTCGACGCCCAGCACCGATTTTTCCGCCTGCGCCTGGCGACCGCTGCCTATGCCGATCCCCATCTACAGAACATGTCGGCCACCTCCCTGGAGCCCGGCGACGTGGTGGTCGCCCTGTCCCAGTCCGGGCGCACCCGGGCACTGCTCGATTCGATCAAACAGGTGAAGAAACACGGCGCCATCGTGATCGGTCTCGCCCCCAGTAAAACGCCGGTGACCGCGGCGGCCAGCATTCCCATCACCATCGACGTCACCGAGGACTTCCAGCTCTATACACCGCTGTCGTCCCGGATCGCCCATCTGGTGGTCATCGACGTGCTGGCGATCGGGGTCGCCCAGCGCAAGGGCCCCGAGCTTGAAGATCACCTGCTGCGCCTGCAGGAAGGACTGCGCAGCCTGCGCACCAGCTGAACGATGCCCTTGTTTTGTCCGGCGCTCCTGACTTAGGCTCGGGACGAACCGCCACCCGAGGAGAACCCCGTGATCAGCAAAGAGCTCACACCCCGACTGCATGTCGCAAGCCAGATCACCGTCGCCGACGTGAAACAGGCCGCCGCGGAGGGCTTCGCCGCGATCATCAACAACCGCCCCGACGGCGAAGAGCCCGGCCAGCCCCCGGCTGCCGAAATCGAGGCCGCCGCCAAAGCCGCCGGACTCGCCTATATTCACCAGCCCGTGGTCGGCACCAACATCACGGATGCGGACGTCGCCACTTTTGGCCACCTGATCGAAGCGACGCCCGGCAAGATCCTTGCGCACTGCCGTACCGGCACCCGTTGCACCATGCTCTGGGTGCTGTCGCAGGCGGGCAAACAAACGCCTGACGAGTTGTTGGCCGCCGCGCGCCGCGCGGGTTACGATATGGAGCCGTTGCGGCCCCGGATCGAGCGCTGAACGCCCCGGCGCCGCAATTGCAGTGACTGCCTGGGCATCCCCGGCAGCCCTCCGTCTCACAGGGAGAAAAAAATGAGCATCCTGCAAGAGTTCAAGGAATTCGCGGTCAAGGGCAATGCCGTCGATATGGCCGTCGGCATCATCGTTGGCGCTGCATTTGGAAAAATCGTGTCCTCCGTCGTGGGCGACATGGTCATGCCGCCCATCGGAATGCTGCTCGGCGGGGTCGACTTTACCGCCCTGGCCATAACCCTGAGCCCCGCCACGGCCGACGCCCCGGCGGTCGTCATCGGCTACGGCAAATTCATCCAGACCCTGGTGGATTTCGTGATCGTGGCGTTTGCCATTTTTATGCTGGTTAAGGGCATCAATTCGCTCAAACGCACGAAAGCCGACGACCCTGCCGCTCCGCCCGCGCCCTCCGCCGAGGAAATACTGCTCACGGAAATACGGGATCTGCTGAAACAGCCGCGCTAACCCGCCCGGCGGTCCATTCCGTGGCGACGCCGGCTACCGCCACCTCGGCATCAGCGCAACCAGACCCTGTAGAAACTCCGGCGTGCGCGCAAACAACAGCACCGCCATGCCGGCATTGAGCAGCGCCAACACCAGAAAAAAGCGGGGGATACCCAGGTCCGCCATGCCCAATAGCAGGATGCCGAGACCGCTGGCCATGACCATGAACAGCGCATTCAGAATGTTGTTGAAGGCGATCACCCGGGCGCGGCGGTCGGGTTCCGTGTGCGCCTGGACATAGGCGTAGAGCGGCACGACGTAGAGCCCCCCGCACAAACCGAGCAACAGGATATCGGCCAACACGCGCAGCATCGGCAGGTGCGCCGCCAGCGCCAGCGGGCCCAGGTGTTGCGGCCCGGCCGCAACCAGCGCGGCAGCGTGGGACAGATCCAGACCAAAGAGACTCAGGCCGATGGCGCCCAGCGGGACCAGGCCGACCTCGATCCGCGGGCCGCTCAGCCGGGCGCAAAGCAGGGCGCCCGCCGCGACGCCCACCGCGAAGGCCGACAACAGCAGGGCGATCACCGGCGGCGTGCCGCCGAGTACCGATATCGCGAAATGAGGCATCTGGGTGAGGTAACTCGCGCCCAGCGCCCAGAACCAGGAAATACCGACGATGGCGAGAAAAACCGTTCGCTGCGGCGCGATCCCCCGATAAAGCGCCACCAGTTGCCGGAGCGGATTCCAGTCCAGATGCAGTCCGGGCGCCGCCGCCGGCGCGGCGGGAATCGCGCGACTGGCGAACCAGCCCAACAGCGCAACCAGTATGATCGCGGCCCCGATGCCCGCCGCGGGGTCGGGCCGCCCGGCAAGCAGGGTGCCGCCAATGGTCCCCAGCAGGATGGCGACAAAGGTGCCCATACCGACCTGGGCGTTGCCCGCCACCAATTCCTCGGCCTTGAGCTGCTGGGGAATGATCGCGTACTTGAGCGGCCCGAAGAATGCCGAGTGCGTGCCCATGGCGAACAGCAGCGCCAACAGCGCCCCCCACGCCTGTACCCAAAACGCGAGCGCGGCCAGTACCATGATCGCGATCTCCGCCAGCTTGATCCAGCGGATCATCCGCGCCTTGTCGTACTTGTCGGCGAGCTGGCCGGCGAGCGGCGAAAACAGAAAGAACGGCAGGATGAACAATCCCGCAGCCAGATTGACCAGCGTATCCACCCGCTCGCTGGCGACAGCGCCGCCCACCAGCAGCACCAGGAACGCGTTCTTGAACAGATTGTCGTTGCAGGCACCGCTGAACTGGGTCAGAAAAAATGGCAGAAAGCGACGCTGCCGCAGCAGGGCGAACTGGCTGTTGCGAGGATGATCGGCCGACATTCCCTACTTTCCGTGAACGCGCAGGCGGTGCGCCATTAAAACAGAAGCCATCGCGCCAACATCCGCCCTGGACCGGCAAATATCGTTCGCAACGCCCTATTCTTCAGCGAAAAAATCCGCATCGATCCGCTTGACCTCGTAGGCCGCTTTGACCGATACGCCAAGATTGTGCTCCATCATATAGCCAGCCAACTGCGCGCCATCCACCAACACTACGCGTGGATCAATGTGGGATACATAATCGCGGGCTTCGGAGGAAAACGTACCTGTGGTGATGAAAACTCCCTTGCGCGCCCGCTTACCATGCAAAGCACCGACGAATTTTTGAATTTCAGGCCGCCCGACGGTGCCCGCCCAGCGCTTGGCCTGAATGTAGATCGCCTCTAATCCCAAGCGGTCTTCACTGATGATCCCGTCTATACCCTCGTCACCAGATCTGCCGATCGCTTTCCCCGCTTCCACCCGGTTTCTGCCGTAGCCCATTTTGAGCAGGAGCTCAATGACGAGGCTCTCGAAGTACGCGGGTGAGCACGCCTTGACCTGCTCCAACAGCGAGCCGGCAAGTTCTTCGTTAATACTCTGGAACGACCGCTCAAGCAGTTCTTCGGGTGTTTCTGCGATCTCCAGTGCTGGAACAACAGCGGATTGCTCACGCTTGCTGGATTTGGACGACTCGCGAAAGGCCTTGAATTTCTCGAACTGCCCCAGAACCGCTATGGTGATCTGGCTCGGATTTTTTGCTAGAAACGCCAACCCTTCTGCGGTGATTTGGAGCTGGCCACGCTTTGGGGAGCGCAGCAAACCCGCCTGCTCCAAATAGACCTTGGCCCAAGCCACGCGGTTGTCAAAGCGACGCTGCCTGCCGCCAGGCAACAATTCCTCCATTTCTTCCGCCGTCAACGAGAATGCAGACGCCAGGTGTTTCCGCGCATCGCGTAACGCACGGGGTTCACCATCCTTCGCCAGCGAAAGAAGGGGCAGCATCAAGGATTGAAAATCTGGAATTGGCATGATGTGTCCTGAATTCCCTGGCCAACATTGGCGAAAGGTCAGCGTCATTCATCGCTGTAGCGCGGCGCGCGCTTTTCCAGAAACGCCGCCGCGCCTTCCTCCAGAAAGGGGCCGAGGCACATCACCTGACCGCGATCCTCCAGGGCGATCACGGCCTCCAGGCTGCCGGCATCCTGGGACAGGTTGAGCCCTTCCTTGGTCAGGCGCAGACCCAGCGGCGACATGGCCGTCATCTCGGCGGCCAGTGTTCGCCCGGCGTTCTCCAGCGCGTCCGCCGCCATCACGTCCGACACCAGGCCGATCCGCAACGCGCGCTCGGCGTTGACGAAGCGGCCGGTCATCATCATTTCCGCCGCGTTGGTGGCGCCCACCGCGCGGGGCAGGAAATAACTGATGCCGACATCGCAGCCGGTGAGGCCGATTTTCGCCATCGCCACATTGAAGCGCGCATTGTCGGCGGCGTAGCGCACGTCGGCGGCCAGCGTGAAGGCGATACCGGCGCCAGTGGCCGCTCCCTGCACCAGGGCGACGATGGGCTGCGGGCAGCGCCGCATGCGCAGGATGATCTCCGCCACCCGGCGCTGGCCACGCGCGCCCGCCGCGACGCTGGTGGTGAAGTCGCCGGCTTCGTTCAGGTCCAGACCGGCACAGAAGTGTTTGCCAGCGCCGCGCAATACCACGACCCGCACGGCGTGGTTGAAATACAGGCCGCCGAAGTAATCGAGCAGTTCATCCATCATCGCCCGGTTGAGGGCGTTGAACTGTGCCGGCCGGTTCAGCGTCAGCCAGTCGACGCCGTCGCGGTGTTCGACGGTCAGGGTTGCGTAGGATTGCCGGGCAGCGCTCATGACGTGTTCTCCTCGGGTGGTGTGATCGACCGGGAGAATATCAGGAATGCCGAGCACCCCGGTTCCACGCCACCGCTGCGGTTACAATGGCCCCGCCGGGCTGGGAGCTTGTTCATGTCGCGCTTGTTTACGCCACACCGCATTCCGGTCCTGCTGGCATTCGCGTACCTGTGCTGTGGGGTGTTGCCCGCCAAGGCCGCCGACCCCGGCCCCTGGACGCTCGGCGTGCACTTCGAAAACGACCTGTTCGATGAGACCGACCAGAATTACACCAACGGCATCCGCCTGTCCTGGACCTCGCCGGACACCACGTCCTACCAGAACGATCCGGCGTTCCCCGCCTGGCTGCGCACCGCCAACCGGTACCTGCGCGCGCTGCACAGCAACGACTCCGGCCTCGAACACAATCTGGTGATCAGCCTCGGACAGTTGATGTTTACCCCCGACGACACTGATGCGTCGGCACCGCTGCCGGATCAACGCCCCTACGCCGGCTATCTCTACGGCGGCATTGCCTATCACACCCGCAGCGACCGGCGGCTGGATGTGATGGAGCTCGATCTCGGCATCGTGGGTCCGTCGGCGTTGGCTCACGAAGCGCAGGACTTCATCCACGATGTGCGCGGCTTCGACAAATACAACGGCTGGGACAACCAGTTGCACGACGAGCCGGCCGTGCGACTGCTCTACGAACAGAAACGCCGGCTGTTGGAGACCCGATGGCAGGGCAGTTTCGGCCAGGACTTCATCGCCCATGCCGGCGCCAGCCTGGGCAATGTCGCGACCTACCTGAATTTCGGTGGTGAATACCGCATCGGCTGGGAGCTGCCGGACGATTTCGGCACTTCCGCAGTGCGCGCTGGCGGCGACAACAGCGCCCCCGGTCGCCACGGACCACGCCGCCAGGGCGGTCCCAGGGTTTATGGACTGCACGCATTCCTCGCCCTGGATGCCCGCTTGGTGGCGCGGGATATATTCCTCGACGGCAACACCTTCAGGGACAGTCTCAGCGTGGACAAGAAACCCGCCGTCGCCGACATCGCCGCCGGCATCAGTTTTCTCGCCGGGCGCTGGAAGGTTTCCTACGCCCGGGTGATGCGCAGCCGCGAATTCGACGGCCAGCCCCACAGCCACCACTATGGGTCCGTGAGCCTGTCATACAGCCTGTGAGCGCAACGCCCCACCCGGCCCTCCGGCAACAGCCTCCGCTGCGCTGGCGGCGCCATCAGGCACGCGCGCCGCTGGCGATTCCCCCGCCGTGGCGATCCTGGTTGCTGGAGCAGGGCTCGCTCACCAAACGCCTGGTAACGGCAAGCGGTGGGGACTTCCGCGTACAGATGCTGGCGCAGGCGCTGCGCCGACCCCTACCGGAAGAACGGGCGGCTTTGGGACTGCCGCAACGGCAGGTGGCGCTGGTCCGCGAAGTGCTGTTGCTTGGCCGCGGTGAGCTCTGGGTCTACGCGCGCAGCGTGATACCGCTCGCGGTCTTGCGCGGCCGCTACGGCTTTCTGCGCCGCCTGGGCACCAAGCCCCTGGGCGCGCTGCTGTTTCGCGATGCCGGCATCCGCCGGGGCGCCATCGAGGTGACGCAACGGATGCCGCCGCGATGCCTGCCGAAGACGCCGGATGAACCCCTGGCCTGGGTCCGCCGCTCCCTGTTTTATCTCGACCAACAGCCCTTGCTGGTGGCGGAAATGTTCTTGCCCGGCTTCCAGCCCTAAACTGTCGCCACACCTATCCGGGATTTCCCATGCCGATCGCCTTCCAGCGCCTGCCCGATTTTGCGCGCCTGATGCGGCTCGACCGCCCCATCGGCACCCTGCTCCTGCTCTGGCCGACGCTCTGGTCGCTGTGGTTTGCCGCCGGCGGGATGCCCGATTGGGATGTGCTGGTGATCTTCGTGCTGGGCGTCGCGCTGATGCGCGCCGCCGGCTGCGTGATCAACGACTATGCGGATCGCCACATCGACGGTGCGATCGCTCGCACCCGCGAGCGGCCGCTGGCCACCGGCCGGGTGACGCCGCGCGAGGCGCTATGGCTGTTCGCGGGACTCTGTCTGGTGGCCTTTCTACTGGTGCTGCTCACCAACCGGCTCACCCTGTTGCTGTCTTTTGGCGGCGCGGCGCTGGCGGCCCTGTACCCGTTCGCCAAGCGTTACACCCACCTGCCCCAGTTCGTGTTGGGCGCCGCCTGGGCCTGGAGCATCCCCATGGCCTTTGCCGCCCAGACCGGCGCGGTGCCGACCGCGGTGTGGTCGCTCTACGCCGGGGTGGTGCTCTGGACCGTGGCGTTCGATACCTATTACGCCATGGTGGATCGCGACGACGACCTCAAGCAGGGCGTGAAATCTACCGCCATCCTGTTCGGCACGGACGACCTGCTCATCATCGGCGTACTCCAGGCGCTGGCGCTGCTGGCATTCGCGCTGACCGGCAGCAGTTTTGATCGCGGCCTCTGGTATTACCTGGGGCTGGGAGTGATGGCGCTGTGGTTTTTTCAGCAGCATCGGCTGGCTCGCCAGCGCGACCGCGACGGGTGTTTTCGCGCCTTTCTCGGCAACAACCGGGCCGGGGCGACCGTCTTTCTGTTCCTGCTGCTCGACTACCATTGGCCACTGCGCCTCGGGTAGCGACGGCGATTCCGCGCACCGACTGTCATAATGCTGACACGGCCCCGTCATCCAATGAGCAGCGGGAATCCCGAGGAGCACTAGCGCCATGGCTGACGCCAGCATTCTGGTAGTCGATGACGAACCCGCCATCCGCGACATGATTGCGGTGGCCCTTGAAGTGGCAGGTTTTGAATGCCTGCGCGCCGAGAACGCCCGCGCAGCCCACGCGCTGATCATCGACAAGCAGCCGGACCTCGTGCTGCTCGACTGGATGATGCCGGAAACCAGTGGCCTCGAATTGCTGCGCCGCCTGCGCCGCGACGAGCTCACCGCCAATTTGCCGGTGATCCTGCTCACGGCCAAGACGGAGGAGGACAATCAGGTACAGGGTCTCGATTCCGGCGCCGACGATTACATCACCAAACCGTTTTCACCGCGTGCGCTGATTGCGCGCATTCGCGCCCTGCTGCGCCGTCGCGAGCAGGGCGTCGGCGAGTCGCCCATCGAAGTCCAGGGCCTGGTCTACGACCCCGTGAGCCATCACGTCACCCGCGCCGGCGTGCCCGTCGCCATGGGACCGACCGAATACCGGTTGCTGGGGTTTTTCCTCACGCACCAGGACCGGGTCTACTCCCGCGACCAGATTCTCAGCCACGTCTGGGGCGGCAACGTGTACATGGATGAGCGCACCGTCGATGTCCATATCCGTCGCCTGCGCAAAGCGCTCGGCAGCCATGATCGTTTTATCCAGACGGTGCGCGGTGCCGGCTACCGGTTTTCAGAGAAACTGGTCAACAGTTAGTGCTCACTCCGGGCCTGCGCAATGAACTGCAACGCATCGCCCTGCTGGCGCTGCTGCTGGCCATTACCGGCTATTTCAACGGCTACACGCTGGCGACCCTGATTGCCGGTGGCAGCCTTTACATGCTCTGGACCCTGCACCGGATCCACCGCCTCAATCGCTGGCTGGCACTGGGCGGTCGCGACTTTCCGCCACCGGCATCCGGCGTCTGGGGCGAAGTCTCCGACCACCTGTACCGGCTGCGCCAGCGCGTCACCCGCCATCGCCAGGATCACCTCAACCTGCTGACACGCATACGACGGATCACCGATGCCCTGGACGAGGGTATCGTGATTCTGGACGCCGACCGCACCCTGGAATGGTGGAACCCGGCGGCGGGAAAACTGCTGCGCCTGCAGAGCGGGGATGAGGGCGAATCCATCGTCAACCTGGTGCGGGCACCCGCCTTTGTGGCCTTTATCCGCGCGGGCCTCTTCAACGAGCCGGTGGAGCTCGAAGCGCCCGACGACCCAAACCGGATTTTGCAGTTCAGTGCCAACCACTTCGGTGACAACGAAGTGGCGCTGGTGGTACAGGACATTTCCCGGCTCCGCCATCTCGAACAGATGCGCAAGGAGTTCGTGGCCAACATTTCCCATGAGTTGCGCACGCCGCTCACCGTCCTCACCGGTTATCTGGAAACCCTGGGCGACAGCGACGCCGAGGTGCCGGCAAGCTGGCGGCAGGCGCTGGGGCAGATGACCGAGCAGGCGCGGCGCCTGACGCTGCTCACCGAGGATCTGGTGACCCTGTCGCAACTGGAGTCGACCGCCCTGCCCGCGCGAACCGAGCCCGTGCCGCTCAAGCCCCTGCTCGGCGGGATCGTGGAGAACGCCCGTGCGCTCGGCGGCAGCATGCACCACATCGAGCTCGACTGTCCCGACGGTCTGATCGCCCTGGGCGCGGCGCGCGAGCTGCACAGCGCCTTCGCCAACCTGGTGTACAACGCGGTCAAGCACAATCCGCAGGGCTGTACGGTAGCGGTGCGCGCCGGCAACGACAACGGCCGTCCATGGGTCGAGGTGACCGACAACGGGATCGGCATCGATGCCCGCCATCTTCCCCGTCTGACCGAACGCTTCTACCGCGTCGAGGGCAGTCGGGCCAGCAGTTCCGGCGGCACCGGTCTCGGTCTCGCCATCGTCAAACACTCGCTGCTGCGCAACGGCGGGCATCTGGAAATCCGCAGTACTCCCGGCAAGGGCAGCACCTTTCGCTGCGAATTTGAACCCATGCCGGGACGGTGTTAGGGTCCGGCCCGATCACCTGCCCGGATCCTACCCCTTGTCCGATTACCCGTTCCTGACGCCTGAATTTCTGTCTGCACTGGAAGACAGCGGCAGTGCTACCGCCGCTACCGGCTGGGAACCACGCCACCTCCGTAGTGCGGATGGCGCCCTGTTCATGCCTCTGTATGTAAAGACCCACTCCTACGGAGAGTACGTGTTCGACTGGGCTTGGGCCGATGCATACCATCGCAGTGGATTGGCTTACTATCCCAAGCTGGTGACCGCGATCCCGTTTTCGCCCATTACCGGCCCACGCCTGCGGCTCGCCGCCGGGGCCGATACCGAGCAGGTCGCCACGACACTGTTGGCGGCAGTGACCGAAGCGGCGGAGGCGACCCGCGCCAGCAGTTGGCATCTGCTGTTTCCCGATACGGCCACCCGCGAGCTGTTACGCGGTCGCGGCCTGCTGGAGCGTACCGGCGTGCAATTCCACTGGCACAATCGGGGTTACGAAAGCTTCGAGCACTTTCTTGCGGGGCTGGCGTCGCGCAAGCGCAAGATGATGCGCCGCGAGCGCAGCACGGTTGCGGAGCAGGGCCTCCGGGTCGCCATGCACGAAGGCCCGGCCATCGGCACCGAGCTGTGGTCGTTCTTCCACCGCCTGTATCAGAACACCTACGCCAAGCGCAGCGGCACTGGCGGCTACCTGACACCGGATTTCTTTCACCGTATCGGGGCGACGCTGGCGGATCAGATTGCCATGGCGGTCGCCTACGATGGCGCCAGGCCGGTGGCTGCCGCCCTGTATTTTCATGATCGCGAGACGCTCTACGGCCGCTACTGGGGCTGTGTCCGGGAATACGAGTGCCTGCATTTCGAGCTCTGTTACTACCAGGGCATCGATTACGCGATCCGGCGCGGCCTGGCGAAATTCGACGCCGGCGCCCAGGGTGAGCACAAGATTGCCCGGGGCTTCGCCCCGGTCGAAACCTGGTCACTGCACTGGATTCGCCACCGCGGCTTCGCGGCGGCCATCGCCGATTTTGTTGCGCGGGAGCGCGTACACCATCAGGACTACATGGCCGCTGCCCGTGCGCAACTGCCCTATCGCCAGGAAAATCAGCGGGAAAGCTGAGACGGCTTCAGGGCTTGCGCCGCCAGACCAGCAAGCGGTTGTTGGCTGGCATCACGTTGTCCTCCCGCAATTCGAGTCCCGCGCCGGCCGCAAGCTCAGCCACCGCTTCGAAAGCACGAATGCCCTGGTGCGGAGCGCGGGCCTTCAGCCACTGGTCGAAACGGGCGTTGCTTTCCGAGGTGTACTCGCCCCCGTAATTGAAGGGGCCGTAGACCGCCAGCACACCGCCCGGGGCCAGCACGCCGGGCAAGCCGGCAAAGAACGCCTGCACGGTGCTCCAGGGCATGATGTGCAGCGTATTGGCGGTGAACAGGCCATCGACCGGCGCGACACCCCAATGCCGTGCCCTGACGTCGAGCGCGATCGGCGCCAGCAGGTTGGACGCCGGCTCGGCGGCGCGCCACTGCGCAATTCCCGGGAGATTTTCCGGGACATCGCTCGGTTGCCAGTACAGCTGCGGCAGGCGGGGCGCGAAGTGGACGGCGTGCTGACCGGTGCCACTGCCGATTTCCAGCACGCTCCGGCAGGGTGCAAACACCCGTTCCAGCACCTCGAGAATGGGCGCCTTGTTATTCTCGCAGGCCTGCGAAAAGGGCTTCTCCATTCGGCTTTCCTCATTTTTGCGACCACCCGCGGGCCAGCCTGTCAGCCGGGGAAATTGCCGCTACTATTGTGCGTCGACGGAACCCGGGTGGCGGCGCGCGTGTCATTATAGCCAGCCACCATCAGCTGCCTGTCTTGGAGTATTTCTATTGTCCCCTGCCAGATTCGGATTGCTTGTCACTCTGTCACTCGGCATCGGCGCCTGCGCCGTCAATCCGGTCACCGGCCGCGAAGAGCTTTCGCTGGTGTCGGGCAGCGAGGAAATCAGCATCGGCGAACGGCAGTATGGCCCGGCGCAACAATCCCAGGGTGGACCCTACTACCTCGATCCCGGTTTGCAGGATTATGTGCGTGCGGTGGGAAACCGGCTGGCCGCCAACAGCGACCGGAATCTGCCCTATGAGTTCGTGGTACTCGACAACCCGGTACCCAACGCCTGGGCACTGCCGGGCGGCAAGATTGCGGTCAACAGCGGGCTGTTGCTGGAACTGCACGACGAAGCGGAGCTCGCCGCCGTGGTCAGCCACGAAATCGTCCACGCGGCGGCGCGCCACAGCGCCAGTCAGATGAGCAAGGGCTCACTGCTCAGTCTGGGCGCGGAGCTGCTGGGCATCGCGGGGCAGCAAGCGGGGCTCGGCAATCTGGGCGGGCAGGCCGCGCAACTGGGTGCCGGGGCCTGGATGGCGCGTTACAGCCGCGACGCGGAACTTGAGGCCGACGCCTACGGCATGGATTACATGGCGCGCGCGGGCTACGACCCGCAAGCCGCGGTGGACGTTCAGGAAACTTTCGTGAAACTGGCAGCCGGCGGCGACTCCGACTTCATCAGCGGACTGTTCGCCAGCCACCCGCCGTCGCAGGCGCGCGTCAATGCCAATCAGAGCCGCGTCCAAAACTTCGCCTCGGGAGGCTCCCGCAACGCCGAGGCCTACCAGCGTGCCACCGCGCGGTTGCGCAAGGATGCACCCGCCTATGAAGCCGAGAAGAGCGCGTTAGCGGCCCTGAACCGCAAGGATGCGCGGGGCGCCATCAAGTATCTGGATCAGGCCATCGCCATCGAGCCCGGCGCAGGCCGGTTCTGGGAGTTGCGCGGCCACGCCCACGCGATGCTGAAACAATGGTCGGACGCCGACGCCGATTTCACCAACGCCATCAACCGCAATCCGGGCTATTACCGTCACCATCTGGCGCGCGGCGCACTGAGATTCGAGCTCAAACAGTACCCGGCGGCGCAACGCGATCTGGAGGAAAGCCGCCGGCTACTGCCGACGCCGCTCGCCAGCTTGTATCTGGGGGAAATTGCACAGGCAAACGGCGCCACCGGCCAGGCCGACGCCTACTATCGGGAAGCGGCTGCCGACAATGGACCGATCGGGCAGATGGCGCGGCAGCGCCTGGGTGCCGTCAGCCGCTGACCCGCTCAGTCCTGAGCGTCGTCATGGCCGTGGCGAATATCCTTGCCCTCCACCAGAAACACGATGTGTTCGCAGATGTTTTTGGCGTGATCGCCGATACGCTCGAGCGCGCGCAACGCCCAGAGCACGTTCATGACCCGGGAGATGCTGCGCGGATCTTCCATCATGTAGGTCACCAGCTCGCGCACCGCGGAGCGGTAGTCGAGATCGATCTGCTTGTCCTTGGCCATGGTTTCGCGCGCGGCCCGGGCATCGAAGCGGCTGAAGGCATCCAGGCAGCCGCGCAGGGCCTCGCGCACACCGTTGGCTATATGGCGCGCTTCCACATAGCCGCGCGGTGACAGGCCCTCTTCACTGAGTCCGATCGCCATTTTGGCGATGCGCTGCGCTTCGTCGCCAATGCGTTCGAGATCCCGTACCGAGCGGCTCACCGCCAGGATCATCCGCAGATCGGTCGCGGCGGGCTGCCGGCGGGCAATGGTGGTGGTACAGGCATCATCGATGATGAGCTCCATTTCATCGATTTTCTCTTCCGCTTCCAGGACCTGCGATGCGAGTTCGCTGTCGGCGTTCTCCAACGCCATCATCGCATCGTGAAGCTGTTTCTCCACCATGCCGCCCATGGCCAGGGTCTGGCTTTTGAGATGCTCCAGATCGGCGTTGAACTGGCGCGAGATGTGCTGATCGAGCGACACCTTTTCCATTACGACCTCCTCAGCCGAAACGGCCAGTGATATAGGCTTCCGTCAATTCATGCTGCGGCGAGGTGAACACTAGCTGCGTATCGTTCACTTCGATCAACTTGCCGAGATGAAAGTACGCCGTGCGATGTGAGACCCGGGCGGCCTGCTGCATCGAGTGCGTCACGATGGCGATGGTGTAGTTTTGCGCCAACTCCGCAATCAGCTCTTCGACCCGCGCGGTGGCAATTGGGTCCAGCGCGGAACAGGGTTCGTCCATGAGGATCACCTCCGGGTTGATGGCGATCGCGCGGGCGATGCACAGCCGCTGCTGCTGGCCGCCGGACAGGCCGGTACCGGGCTCGGCGAGGCGCTCCTTGACCTCTTCCCACAGGCCGGCCTTGCGCAGGCTGCCCTCGACGATTTCATCGAGTTCGATACGCCGACTCGCCAATCCGTGCAGTTTTGCCCCGTAGGCAACGTTGTCGTAGATGCTCTTCGGAAAGGGATTGGGTTTCTGGAACACCATGCCCACCCGCGCCCGCAGCGCCACCGGATCCATTTTCGGCGAATAGATATCTTCGTCGTCGAGCAAAAACTCCCCGGTTACGCGACAACCGACTACCGTGTCGTTCATGCGGTTGAGGGCGCGCAGGAAGGTGGACTTGCCGCAGCCCGACGGACCGATCATGGCGATGACCTGATTGCGACCGATATCCAGGCTGACATCGAAGATCGCCTGCTTCTCGCTGTAGTAGACGTTGACATTGCGCGTCCGTACCTTGGCAGCGTCGACGAAGGGTTGTCCCACCGTGCGCTGGGCCAGGATCTCGCTCAGTTCGGTAACGCGGTGGCGATCCGGCGCTGCCGTTGCCACTGTTGATTCCAGTGCTGCCGTCGTCATCTTGTTTCTCCCATCACCAGCGCCGTTCAAGACGCTTGCGCAACACTACGGCCAATGCATTCATCAGGATGAGAAACGCCAGCAACACCATGATGGCACCGGAGGTTTTCTCGACAAACGCGCGCTCGGGACTATCTGCCCACAGGAAAATCTGCACCGGCAGCACCGTGGCAGGATCCGAGAAGCCGCGCGGTACATCAACGATGAACGCCACCATGCCGATCATCAACAGTGGCGCTGTTTCGCCGAGTGCGCGGGCCATGCCCAGAATGGCCCCGGTCAGCATGCCGGGCATGGCCAGCGGCAGTACATGGCCGAGTACGACCTGCATTCTGGAAGCGCCGACGCCGAGCGCGGCCTCCCGGATCGATGGCGGCACGGACTTGATCGCCGCGCGACTGGAGATAATCACAGTCGGCAGGGTCACCAGTGCGAGCACCACGCCGCCCAGCACCGGCGCCGAACGCGGCATCTGGAAAAAATTGATGAATACCGCGAGCCCCAACAAACCAAAGATGACGGACGGTACCGCCGCCAGGTTGTTGATGTTGACTTCAATGAAGTCGGTCCAGCGGTTTTGTGGTGCGAACTCCTCCAGATAAATTGCCGCGGCAACACCGAGCGGAAACGACAGCAACAGGGTGATGGCGAGCGTCAGCAGGGTGCCTTTGGCCGCGCCGCCGATGCCGGCCAGCTCGGGTTCGCGGGAATCCCCCCGGGCAAAGAACTCCCGATTGAACCGGAGTTCGATCTCGTCGTTTTCGAGCAGACGGTCCACCCAGAGAAGTTTCCGCTCGCTCATTCTGCCGGTGAACTCGTCACCACCGCGCGTTTTGAACCAGGCGTCGATATCGTCGTCGGCGAGCAGCCAGAGCGTCTCGCTGGTCCCCAGCAACGCGGGGTTGGCCCGCAGACGCGCCTGCAGCTCGTAGCCGGCACCATTGCTGATCAGCGCGCTCAACTCCCGCCGCTCGACGCGCTCCGTGGGCTCGCCAAAGCGCTCGTACAGTGCCTGACGCACCAGCGCATCGTAATCGCCGAGCGCCAACGCCGCTGGATCGGTGGCAGTGCCGATGCCGAGCACTTCCGGGTCGTAATGGATCCGCAACTGCACATAGGTCTGCCGGAAGGCGCCGTGACCTTTGCCGATGATGTCCGCGAGCAGGAGCAGCACTGCGAACAGTCCGAAGCAGACCGCCAGGAAGCCGTACAGCCGGAACCGCCGCTCCGCACGATAGCGGCGCTTGAGACTGGCGCGAATGATTTGCGCTGTGGAAGCCTTGTGCTCAGTCATAGAGCTCCCGATACTTTTTGACGATGTGCTGGGCGATCACATTGAGCAGCAGCGTGGTCAAAAACAGCATCAATCCCAGTGCAAAGGCCGCAAGGGTTTTCGGACTATCGAACTCCTGATCCCCCACCAGCAAGGTGACTATCTGGACGGTAACGGTGGTGACCGCTTCCAGTGGATTGAACGTGAGGCGTGCCGCCATCCCCGCCGCCATGACCACAATCATGGTCTCGCCAATGGCGCGCGAGGCGGCCAGGAGCACGCCGCCGACAATACCAGGCAGCGCGGCGGGGATAATCACTTTCTTCACGGTTTCGGAGCGGGTCGCACCCAGCGCCAGCGAGCCGTCGCGCAGACTCCGGGGCACTGCCGTGATGACGTCATCGGCGAGCGACGAGACAAAGGGAATGATCATGACGCCCATCACCAGCCCCGCGGCCAGTGCGCTTTCGGACGAGACCGAAAGTCCCAGGCGTGCGCCCAGATCGCGAATGAAGGGCGCCACCGAAAGTGCCGCAAAGAAGCCGTAAACCACGGTTGGCACGCCGGCGAGAATTTCCAGGGCCGGCTTGGCGATATTGCGAAGCCGCGCACTTGCGTATTCGCCCAGATAAATGGCAGACATCAGGCCCACCGGCACCGCCACCACCAGTGCAATAGCGGAAATCAGCAGGCTACCCATGAACAACGGTACCGCGCCGAAGGCTCCCGAACTTCCCACCTGGTCCGCGCGGATCGCCATCTGGGGGCTCCATTCGAGTCCGAACAGAAAGTCCGCGAGCGGCACCACCTCGAAGAAGCGAATCGACTCGATCAGTACCGACACCACGATGCCAAAGGTGGCAAAAATGGCCACGCAGGCGCAAGCCAGCAACGCCCAGCGAAATACCCTCTCTACCTCTTGGCGAGCGCGCAACCGCGGGGACATCCGCCGCACGCTCCAGAGCAGGCCGGCAACCGCGACGGCAACGGTGGCGACCGCGATCACCGACCGACCGGTGGCGCGCAATGCGTTGTAATGCTCGGCTGCCGCTACTATCGAGGACGCTTGGGCATCGGCCGGCAACGCGCCGCTGGCGACATTGACGACCGTGCTCATCAACAGGTTGGTTTCAGCCACGCCGTCCGGAACCGTGTCCGGCGGTAATCCCGCGAGCACCAGCGCCCTGACCAGAGGATCGTCAAGCACCAGCCACAGTGTTAGCAGGGTAAGTGCCGGAAGCCCGCACCAGATGGCACCGCGCAAGCCGTAGTACAGCGGCAGGGAATGGAGATGGCGAATGCCGCCCAGCGGTTTGGCGAGCGCCAGCGAGCGGCTATGCGCCAGATAGTACGCAACGACAACCAGCAGCGCGAGAACGATGACCAGGTTGACCAGGGACATCGGACAGTTCCGGGCGGGGTCATGAAAAAAGGCCCGACATCAGTCGGGCCGCGAGAGTATAACAGGTGGCAAAGGGCGCCTACTTCAGTCCTGCGCCGCTCATTGCCGCCTGCGCAGCCACACTGGCAGCCACTTGTTTGCGCATCGGTTCCGGCATCGGGATCATGCCCTTGTCAGCCAGATAGCCGTCGTCGCCCCAGGCTTTTTCGCTGGTGAACTCGGCCAGGAAACCCTGCATATTCGGCACGACGCCGATATGGGCCTTTTTCGCATACATGAACAATGGGCGCGATACCGGATACGTCTTGCTGGCAATGGCCTCAAAGGAAGGAGCGACGCCGTTAATGACCGCACCATGGACCTTGTCGGAGTTCTGCTCAAGGAAGCTGAAGCCGAATATGCCCACCGCTTTGGGGTTGGCGGCGAGTTTCTGCACGATCAGGTTGTCGTTTTCTCCCGCCTCCACGAAGGCGCCGTCTTCGCGCAGGGTGTGGCAGATATTCTTGTACTCTGCTTCATTCACTTTCTTCAGATCCTTGATCCACTCGAAAGACGAGCAGCCCGCTTCCATCGCCAACTCCACGAAAGCATCACGGGTGCCCGAGGTGGGCGGCGGTCCAAGCACTTCGATTTTGGTGTCGGGCAGAGCCGGGTTGACATCCTTCCAGGTCTTGTTGGGGTTGGGCACCAGTTTCGGGCCGTACTTTGCGGGAATGCCCTTCGCCAAAGCGAGGAAAATATCTTTGGGGGTCAACTGCATGGGCGCGGCATTGACCGAATTGGCAAGCACGATGCCATCGAAACCGATCTGAACTTCAATAATGTCCTTCACCCCATTCGCCTGACACTCGTCGAACTCAGCCTTCTTTATCTGGCGGGAGGCGTTGGCAATATCCGGATGCCCTGTGCCAACGCCGCCGCAGAAGAGCTTGAAGCCGCCGCCGGTACCCGTAGATTCTATTTTCGGCGTAGCGCCACCGGCAGCCTTACCGAAGCGCTCGGCGACCACTGTCGAGAATGGGTAGACCGTCGAGGACCCGACGACGCTGATGTAGTCTCGCGACTGGGCCAACGCATTGGCACCCGCCAGCGTCAGCACCGCGCCAACGCTCAGGCCGCATATAGTGTTTCTAAGGGTAGTTTTCACAACCTTGACTCCTGTGGGGGGATTCGCTGCGCCAGCCTAGGGGCTGGAGATGACCGGACTATGAACGAAATATTACAGTCGCGTGTCAGCATCATCCGGCGTCTGCGCTCCGATCATCCCCCGTTGCGCTCGTGGTCCCCCTCGCCGGTGACGCGCTCAGCGCATCCCGTTCACCACGATGCGCACCCAGACATCCGGCGCGAGAAAGCCCTTGCTCCAGTCCGGATCGAGCGCCGCCGTCGGCTTGGCCGCGACGATTTCGTCCGGCGTCTTTCCAGCATCCCGCAAGGCGCGAATGGCTCGCTCCGCGGTGACCAGCATGTCGCGATAGGCGACCAGGTCGGCACGATTGGCGAGCGGGCCGTGACCCGGGATGATTTTGGTGTGCGCGTCGGCGAGCGCCAACACCTGTTCAGCGGCCGCGATCATGCCCGCAATGCTGCCGCCGGAATCGGTATCGATGAACGGGTAAAAGCCATTGAAGAAGGTATCGCCCATGTGAATCACGTTGGCATCGCGAAATTGCACGATGGCATCGCCGTCGGTGTGCGCATTGGGTGCATGCAACAAGACCACGTCATGGTCGTTCCAGTGCAGCATCATGCGATCTTCAAAGGTCACCACGGGCAGGGCCGCACGCGGCGAGGGCGGCTTGTGCATATTGAACAGCGGGATGGTTTTCTCGATTTTCAGTGCTTCGCGTACCTTGGCGTGGGCGACGATGATGGCGCCCCCCCGGCCGAAGTGCTCGTTGCCGCCGGCATGATCGCCGTGCCAATGCGTGTTGATGAGAAATCTCGGGGCGCCTTCGGCGAGCCGGTTGAGCGCAGCCTCTATCTTGCCCGCCAGGGGCGCGTACTGGTCGTCGATGATCAGGGTTCCGTCCACACCCACGGAGACCCCGATGTTGCCGCCCTCGCCGGTCAGCATGTAGATCCCCGCGCTGACCGGGACCGTCTCGATCGCCACCGAATCCCAGTGTTCGCTGGCGTGGCCAAGGGGCGACACCACCAAAACAAGCGCTGATAGCCCGCGGCAAAACCACCGCAGGGGAGTAACCGACTGGTTGGTTTTCATCTGCTGTCCTCTGTCTGTGGTTGCTGCGCCGGTGAGAGCATACACGGGATACTGCGCATCACCCTTGTCACCCTCGTCACCCCCGGGGGGTGCCGATATAATCGCCGGCTCTTGAACCAGGGGGCGGCGCCGTGGCGATGCCTGATCTCGCGACTTTTCAGGGTCTGATCCTCGCGCTCCAGGACTACTGGGCACGTCAGGGCTGCGTCATTTTGCAGCCGCTGGACATGGAGGTGGGTGCCGGAACCTTCCATCCCGCCACTTTTCTGCGCGCCATCGGGCCGGAAACCTGGAACAGCGCCTATGTGCAGCCCTGCCGACGCCCGGCCGACGGCCGCTACGGGGAGAACCCCAACCGGCTCCAGCACTATTACCAGTTCCAGGTGGTGCTCAAGCCTTCGCCCACCAATATTCAGGAACTGTATCTGGAGTCCCTGCGCGAACTCGGCTTCGATGCCGCCATTCACGACATCCGCTTTGTCGAGGACAACTGGGAATCGCCGACGCTGGGCGCCTGGGGTCTGGGCTGGGAGATCTGGCTGAACGGCATGGAGGTGACCCAGTTCACCTACTTCCAGCAAGTGGGCGGCCTGGAGTGCTATCCGGTGACCGGCGAGATCACCTACGGCCTCGAACGCCTCGCCATGTACCTGCAGGGCGTCGACAGCATTTTCGATCTGGTGTGGACGCGCGCCCCCGACGGCGGCGTGGTCACCTATGGCGATGTGTTTCACCAGAACGAGGTCGAGATGTCGCGCTTCAATTTCGAGGAGGCCGACGTGGAGTTCCTGTCCCTGACCTTCGATCACTGCGAGCGCGAAAGTACGCGCCTGGTGACCGCCGGCCTGTCGCTGCCCGCCTACGAGATGGTCATGAAAGCCTCCCACTCCTTCAATCTGCTGGATGCGCGCCACGCCATCTCGGTAACCGAGCGCCAGCGCTACATTTTGCGGGTCCGCGCGCTGGCCCGGGCCGTGGCTCAGGCGTATTTCGATGCCCGCCTGGCGCTGGGTTTTCCGCTCGCGCCCCCGGCACTCGCGGACGAAGTGCGGCAACTGGCTTCCGGTGGCCGTTCGTGAGCCGCTCGCTCCTGATCGAAATAGGTACCGAGGAACTCCCCCCAAAGGCACTCCGCGCGCTGATGGAGGCACTGGTTGCGGGGATCCAGTCAGGACTTGCCAGCGTCCAGCTCGAGCACGGCGCGGTGCAGGGTTTTGCAACCCCGCGGCGGCTTGCCGTGCGGGTCGCCGGGCTCGCCGAACGCCAACCGGATATCCGGATCGAGAAGCTGGGCCCGGCGGTTAGTGCCGCCTTTGCCGCCGACGGCACGCCGACCCCGGCCGCCCAGGGATTTGCGCGCAGTTGTGGCCTGACCGATCCGGCCGAGTTGCTGCAGGTCGAGACCGATAAAGGTCCGCGGCTCTGCTTCCGGGAAACGCGACCCGGCGCAGCCGCCCGCGATCTGATTCCCGAACTGGTGCAGACGGCGCTCGGCGCCTTGCCGATTCCCCGCCGCATGCGCTGGGGTGCCAGTCGGGTGGAGTTCGTGCGTCCGGTGCACTGGGTCGTCCTGCTGTTCGGCGACGAACCCATACCGGCGGAAATCCTTGGTGTCGGTGCCGGCAACAGGACGCGCGGACACCGGGTCCACGCGCCTGGCGAGTTAGTGCTTACTTCGCCAGAAAGCTATGAGGATATTCTGCGCGACGCCTACGTCATCGCCGACTTCAGCGACCGCCGGGACATCATCGCTGCCGGTGTCACCGCGTTGGCGACGCACGCCGGTGGTACCGCGGTACTCGATCCCGCATTGCTCGACGAGGTGACCGCGCTCAATGAGTGGCCGGTTCCGCTGCTGGGCTGTTTCGAGGCACACTTTCTCGCGGTGCCGCGCGAGGCGCTGGTCAGCTCCATGCAGGAGCACCAGAAATACTTCCCGGTGATCGCTGCCGACGGTTCCCTGCTGCCCGTGTTTGTAACCGTTGCCAATATTGAAAGTGGGCAACCCGCGCTGGTGGTGGCAGGCAACGAACGCGTTATCCGGCCCCGCTTTGCCGATGCGGCTTTCTTCTATCAGACCGATCTCAAAACCACCCTGGCGGCACGGCGCGAGCGACTCCGGACCATCGTCTACCAGGACCGCCTGGGAACCCTTTACGACAAGACCGCGCGTCTCGCTCGACTGTGCGCGTTCCTGGCACCGCAGATCGGGGCCGACAGCCACCACGCCATACGCAGCGCCGAGATCGCCAAGTCGGATCTGGTCAGCGCCATGGTGCAGGAATTTGGCGAGCTGCAGGGCGTCATGGGCCGCTACTACGCAAGGCACGATGGCGAAGCAACCGAAGTGGCCGAGGCACTGTTCGAGCACTACCTGCCGCGCCACGCCAGCGACGTGCTGCCGGCTACGCCGGCGGGCATCGTGCTCGCATTGGCTGACCGCCTCGACACCCTGACCGGCATCTTCGGCGTGGGTCTGGAACCGACCGGCTCCCGCGACCCTTTCGGACTGCGTCGCGCCAGCATCGCGGTCTTGCGCATTCTCATCGAATGCGAGCTCGATCTGGATCTCAAGCCCTTGCTGGGTGCGGCCGCACGCGGCCATGAGCAACTCGGCGAACCCGAGGCGCTGGCAAACCGCGTGCTTGCCTACATCCTGGGCAGATTGCGCGCCTTCAGCGAAGAACAGGGCATTTCAACCGAGGTCTTTCTCTCGGTGTCCGGTCTTGGCGTTGCCAAACCGCTCGATCTCTGGCGGCGCATGGTGGCAGTGGAAGCCTTTGCCAAGCTGCCTGAGGCGGCCAGCCTGGTCGCCACCGACAAGCGCATCGCCAATCTGCAACAGCAGCAAACCCTGGATGGCGGCACCGTGGACCCGGCTTTGTTTGAGACGGAAGCCGAGCGTGCGCTCTGGGGGCGCCTGGGTGCGACGGATCTCCGGTTGCAGGAACTGGTTTCCCGCAGCGATTACAGTGCGGCGCTGGACGCGCTCCGGCAATTGCGGGATCCGGTCGATCAATTTTTCAGGGATGTCATGGTGATGGCTGACGATGCGGCCCTGCGCTGCAATCGCCTGCGATTGCTGGCTGCGCTGCGTGCGCGGTTTATCGCCATCGCCGACCTCTCTCAGCTCGCGGCGCGGACCGGAGCCCAATGACCCCCTGGGTGATCCTGGACCGAGATGGCGTGATCAATGCCGAGTCCGACCATTTCATAAAGAATCTGGACGAATGGCGGCCGCTGCCGGGCAGCATCGATGCCATCGCGCGCCTGTGCCGCGCCGGCTTCCGGGTGGCGGTTGCCACCAATCAATCCGGGGTTGGGCGCGGCTTGATCGCGCCAGAGGCGCTCGCCGCCATGCACCGCGAGCTGGAACGTTTGGTGGTCGCCGCCGGCGGCCAGATCGCCGGCATTTTTTGTTGCCCCCATGTGCCCGAGGATGGCTGCGACTGCCGCAAGCCCCGGCCCGGTCTTTTGCAGAGCATCGCCACGCAGTTTGCTATCGAATTGGTGGGAATCCCCGCCATAGGCGATAGCCTGCGCGACTTGGAGGCGGCGGTCGCGGTGGGATGCGCACCGATCCTGGTACGCACCGGCAATGGTGTAGCGACAGAGTATGCGCTCACTTCACACCCCGATACCCGGCTGCACGACATCGTCGTGCTGGATGATCTGGCCGCCGCGGCTGATTTGCTGATCTCGAAACAGCCATGATGAAACTGTGGTTGGCATTGCGTTCACTGACGTTTTATTGCGGCTACATCGTCATCGTCGGTTTTTTTTCAACCCTTGCATTCACCGTGGGGCTGCTGCTGCCACAAGCGCCGCGGCAAACCCTGGCGACCACCGCCAACGCCCTGGTGGTGGTCTGGCTTCGTCTCTGCTGCGGCGTGAAGCTGCGGGTCGAGGGGTTGGAAAATATCCCTGCCCGACCCTTTGTCGCGCTCAGCAAGCACCAATCCAGCTGGGAGACCTATTACCTGCAACGCCGGTTGCGGCCAGTGAGCACGGTTCTCAAGCGGGAGCTGCTGAAGATCCCCTTCTTTGGCTGGGGCTTGGCGGTAGTTGCGCCCATAGCCATCGATCGCGGCAACCCCCGGGAGGCGCTGCGCCAGGTGATGCAGCAGGGTCGCGCGCGCCTGGACGCCGGAATGAATGTGCTGCTCTACCCCGAAGGCACCCGCATCGACGCGGGCGCGACCGCGCCGAAATTCAACCGCAGCGGCGCAGCGTTGGCGATTGCCGCCGGGGTTCCCGTGCTGCCGGTCTGCCACAATGCGGGAGCCTGCTGGCCCGCCCACAGATTCATCAAGTATCCCGGCACCATCACGCTGGTATTCGGGAAGCCCATCTCCACTGTAGGGCGGGATGCCAAGTCCATCACAAATGACGTCGCCGAATGGATGAACGCGACCCTTATCCGGCTGACCGGTTAGCCGGGGCATGCACCCGGTGCTATGATTTCGCAAGGATTTTCCAGCTGATATGACGGAGCCTGGCCATGGCGGACACCTACAAGGGTCCCGAACGCCGGCGCGAGCAGCGCCGAGAAAAAACCGACCGGCGCGAGGAAGTGCGTTTCGAGCCGGATCGGGAAGACCGCCGCAAGAACCACGGGCGGCGGAAGCAAGATCTGCTTTTTGGCGGCAGGCAGTAGCTACCGCTGATATCACCCGGGTACGCGCGGGAAGGTGCCAAGCGAGCAGCCTTGTTTCGGCCACCCCGCAGACGCCGCGCCACAATCCAGTACTCTGTCCAGTACGCTGTGCTTTCCGTTGCCTCGCCGGGGAGCTATTGCGAAATTTCCCGATCCGCTCCCGGCCGGCGGTTGAAAACTTCGGCGGCTATCCGCTTCGATGCGCGCCTTACATCTCGCGTCTCTGCTACCCAATTCGCGATCTTTTCCAACCACCTGAACGCCTTTTTTGATACTGCGCTTTGGTAGGGCGGCCTGAATCAGGCGGACGGGAGAGCACTCTTCCGTCCCGGTTAGATGTCCAGGTTAGCGACCGACAGGGCATTGGCCTCGATAAAAGCGCGCCGCGGTTCGACCACATCGCCCATCAGAGTGCTGAACATTTGATCGGCGGCGATCGCATCTTCGATGGTCACCTTCAATAACCGCCGGGTCTCGGGATTCATCGTGGTGTCCCACAGTTGCTCCGGATTCATCTCCCCAAGACCTTTGTAGCGCTGCACGGTATAGCCGCGCCGGGCCTCTACCATCAGCCAGGCCAGTGCGGCTTCAAAGCTCGCCACAGAAGCCTTTTTCTCTCCGCGGGCTATGTAGGCGCCCGGCTCCAGAAGCCCCTTGAACTGGTGCCCCCGCGCCGTCAACGCACGATATTCGGCCGAATCAAGAAAGTCCGGAGTCACGAGAAATCTCGTCCCGACACCATGAGTCACCAGATCGCAACAGGGCAGGAACAGCGAGCGCTCCGGATCGCGGAATACGCTCATCCGGTACCCGGCGGAGGCACTGCCGCCAGCGATATCTTCTGCCAGGGCGGCGACCCAGGCATCCACCTCCTCCTGACGGCCAAGCTGCGCTACGCTGAGCACCGGCGCTTCCGCCATGCGTAACAGCAACTCTCTCGGGTAGGCGCGCGACATGCGGTCCACAACTGCCATCAGGCGCCGGTGATCATTCACCAGGGCTTCCAGCGCTGCGGCCCGCAACCCGGGAGCATCAGCGCTCAAATGCAGGCTGGCGTCGCTGATGGCGGTATTGGTGAGAAATTCCTCCAGCGCCGCATCGTCCTTAAGATACTGATCCTGCTTTCCTTTCGCGATCTTATAGAGTGGTGGTTGCGCAATGTACAGGTGGCCGCGCTCGACCAGTTCGCGCATCTGCCGGAAGAAAAAGGTCAGCAACAGGGTACGGATATGAGAACCGTCCACATCTGCGTCGGTCATGATGACAATCGTGTGATAACGAAGCTTGTCAGGGTTGAATTCGGTGGTTCCGATCCCGCAACCGAGCGCGATGATCAGGGTGCCTACTTCGGCGCTGGACAGCATTTTGTCGAAGCGCGCCTTTTCAACGTTGAGAATCTTGCCCTTCAGCGGCAGGATCGCCTGGGTGCGACGGTCCCTGCCCTGCTTGGCCGATCCTCCGGCGGAATCACCCTCGACCAGGAAGAGTTCTGAACGCCCCGGATCCTTCTCCTGACAATCGGCGAGCTTGCCCGGCAGGCCCGCCAGATCCAGCGCGCCCTTGCGGCGGGTCATTTCGCGGGCCCGTCGCGCGGCCTCCCGGGCGCGCGCGGCGTCGACCACCTTCCCGACAATATGCTTGGCTTCTCCGGGGTTCTCCAGCAGATAGTCCCCGAACGCCCGCGCCATTTCCTGTTCCACGGCGATTTTCACTTCAGAGCTGACCAGCTTTTCCTTGGTCTGGGACGAAAATTTCGGATCCGGGACCTTGACCGAAATGATCGCGGTGAGGCCCTCGCGTGCGTCATCCCCGGACGGCGAGATCTTGGTGCGCGCCAGCACTCCCTCGCGCTCCATGTAGTTATTCAAGGTGCGGGTGAGCGCTGCGCGAAAGCCCGCGAGGTGCGTGCCACCATCTCGCTGGGGAATATTGTTGGTGTAGGTGAGGATGTTTTCCTGGTAGCCGTCGTTCCACTGCAGCGCCACTTCCACGCCGGTACCGTCATCCCGCTGGGTGTTGAAGTGCACGACGCGATTGAGCGGCGTCCGATTCTGATTGAGGAACTCGACGAAGGCTCTCAGGCCGCCATCATATTGATAAATATCCTGTTTTCCACTCCGTTGATCGGAGAGAACGATGCGGACACCCGAGTTGAGAAACGACAGTTCACGCAGCCGATTCGCCAGTATCTCGTAATGAAACTTGATGCTGGTAAAGGTCTCGGGAGACGGCCAAAAACGCACTTCGCTTCCTGAGCCAGCGCAATCTCCGACCACCGCCAAAGGCGCTTCAGGAACGCCGTGGCGATAAATCTGCTCGTGCACTTTGCGGTCGCGACGGATGGTGAGGTGGAGCTTCTCGGACAAGGCATTGACTACCGAGACCCCAACTCCGTGCAGCCCGCCGGAGACCTTGTAGGTGTTGTCGTCGAACTTGCCGCCGGCGTGTAGCACCGTCATGATCACTTCAGCGGCCGATACGCCCTCCTCATGGTGATCGACCGGGATTCCTCGACCGTTATCGGTCACCGTGACAGATTCATCGGCGTGAATGGTTACAGAAACTTCGGTGCAGTGCCCTGCCAACGCCTCGTCAATCGCATTGTCCACCAACTCGAACACCATGTGGTGCAAGCCAGTGCCGTCATCGGTGTCGCCGATGTACATCCCGGGCCGCTTACGTACTGCATCAAGTCCCTTGAGCACCTTGATGGAAGACGAGTCGTAAACGCCTGCGTCTGTCTCTCTTGCCTGGCTTGGTAAGGTTGTCACAGCGACTCTCGGTGGGGTAATGGCTCTGGGGAGCTTCGGTCGGTGAGCCGGCCTTGTTCCACGTGAAACAATTTTAATTCTGATGCAACGGAGCTATCCGCCCAAGCCGCAAGCAAATAATCGGCGTCGGTTCCGGTAACAAAAGCCTGCCCTGTACTCGACACTAACCTGGCCACCCGCCGCCGATGCTCGGAATCCAGCTCCGCGGGCAGGTCATCCAGCAAGCTGACGCAGGCGCTCCCGCATCGCTCCTTGTAGTGAATTCCCTGCGCCATCAACATCGCCATAACCAACAGTTTAGCCTGACCCCGGGAAAGCGCTTCGGCTGCGACGCGCCGACCTATTCGAACACGAAGATCCGCTCGATGTGCGCCTACCTGAGTACTGCCGTGCATTATATCCTTTTCGCGATGGGCTCTTAGCCCTTCCACCAGTGGTCGCTCGGCATCCCATCCGGGATAGAAGCCCAGCTTGAGCTCTCCCAGACCAGAGGTCATTTCGGAAAGGACCCTTTCTATGATCGGTCGAATTTGCTCGACATAGTCGCGTCGGTAGTTGGTTACCGCTTCTCCGGCTATGGCCAAACGCTCATCCCATAACGCCAGCTGCTGCGTGTCCACACGCGACTGCCGGAGCAGGGTATTGCGTTGTTGGTGTGCTCGCTGGTGCTGGCGCCAGATCTCTCGCGAGGCGGGAACCGTGTGAAATACGCCCCAGTCAAGGTAGCGCCGGCGGCCTTGAGGCGGTCCCTCGAGAAGAGCGAAACTATCGCTGTTGATCAGCACTAAAGGGAGAACATCGGCCAATGCCGAGGTAGTGGTAGCAGGCGCTCCATCGATCCTGAAATGAAATCCGCCACTTGTTTCACGTGAAACACCCAACCGCCTTTGCATCGCGCCACCGCGCCCATCGGTGGCGTCAATCACCCCAAAAACCGTGCAATGATCAGCGCCATAACTAACGACAGTCTCTATGGATCGGGCACGAAACGAACGACCCCGGCCAAGCAGCCAAATTGCCTCGAGCGCACTGGTCTTGCCTGCACCGTTTGGTCCGGCGAGAAGATTGACCCCGCGGGCAGGGGTTATGGCTTGCGGAACAAGGTTGCGTATCCCCTGTAATCTCAAGCCGCTGATCGGCACAGAAGCGTCCCAGGCATGAAGGCGCTAAAGCCGCATCGGCATGATCACATAGGCGGAATCGCTATCGTCGTCCGGGTTGGTAAGCAGCACGCTGCTGTTGGCGTCTGCCAAACAAAATCGCACGTGCTCTCCCGGCAGTGCGTTCAGGACGTCCAGCAAATAGCTGACGTTGAACCCCACCTCCAGCGGCTCGCCCTCATAGGCGACGGAAACCTCTTCCTCGGCGCGCTCTTGCTCCGGATTATTGGCGACCGCGGTCAGCGTCCCAGGAGTAAGGCCAAGGCGCACACCCCGGTATTTCTCGTTAGACAGGATCGCCGCGCGGTAAAACGCCTGGCGCAGAGTCTCGCGATCGCCCTCGACAATCCGGTCGCCATTGCGCGGCAGTACCCGCTCGTAGTCCGGGTAAGCACCATCTACCAGCTTGGTGGTGAAACGGTAGTCGGTTGCCTCAACCCGTGCATGGTTGGTACCGATGACAACCTGGGCATCGGAGTCATCTCCCAGCAAACGGGTAAGCTCCTGGACGCCCTTGCGTGGCAGAATCGCCTGAACCTTCTCCTCAGACGTCACATCGAGGGCCACGTCCGCAAGGGCCAACCGGTGGCCGTCCGTTGCCACGGCACGCAGGCGCCCGCCAGAAATCTCCCACAGCATGCCGTTAAGGTAGTAACGAACGTCCTGCTGCGCCATCGCAAAGGCGGTCTGGTCAAGCAATCGCTTCAGCCGGCCCTGGTTGACCCGAAACTGGATGCGCCCGGGCTCTCGATCAACCTCGGGAAAATCCTCGGCCGGCAAGGTCGCCAGCGTGAATCGGCTCCGCCCACTCTGAATTCGGACGCGGTTCTCGGTATCGGTCGACAGATCGATGACCGCTCCATCGGGTAACGAACGGCAAATATCCAGCAGCTTCCGCGCTGGCACCGTGATTTGACCAGGCTCGACCAGCCCCTCCAGAGCCAGGGTACCCCGGATTTCCACCTCGAGGTCGGTACCTGTGATGCACAGCACCCCAGGCTCCAGGCTCAATAGCACGTTGGCCAGCACGGGAAGCGTTTGACGTCGCTCTACCACCCCAGCGGCGAGTTGCAGGGGTTTCAGCAAGGATTCTCGAACAGTGGTAAATTTCATCGACTTCCCTTCAAAAAAATTCGCGGGGGTTGGGGGAAATCGCGCCAGCCTACGTCTGGTCAGGTCTTAAGCGCCCGGGTAAGGATTTTAATGTCTTCAGCGATATCGTGGGAGGTTTCTTGCAGGGCCTTGATGGTGCGGCAGGCGTGCAACACCGTGGTGTGGTCCCGTCCCCCGAACGCCTCACCGATCTCCGGCAAGCTGCGCGTGGTCAACTGCTTCGCGAGATACATCGCCACCTGCCGGGGTCGCGCCACGGAGCGACTGCGGCGCTTGGACAACAGATCGGATAGCTTGAGTTTGTAGTAGTCGGCGACCGTGCGCTGAATATTCTCCGCGGTAACCAGCTTGTCCTGGAGCGCCAGCAAATCCTTCAACGTCTCCCGGACAAAGTCCACATTGATGGTCCGCCCGGTGAAATGTGCGCTGGCTATCACCCGCTTCAACGCACCTTCCAGCTCACGCACGTTGGCCTGAATACGCTGTGCCATGAAAAAGGCCACGTCAGAGGGCAGCAAAACACCGGCTTGCTCGGCCTTGCGCAGCAAGATCGCAACCCTGGTCTCCAGATCGGGAGGCTCGACCGCGACCGTTAACCCCCAGCCAAATCGTGACTTCAGTCGCTCCTCAACACCGTCGATTTCCTTGGGGTAACGATCACTCGTCAGGATCATTTGCCGACCACCCTCCAGCAGCGCATTGAAGGTGTGAAAAAACTCCTCCTGGGATCGGTCCTTGCGTGCGAAAAACTGGATGTCGTCAATCAACAGCGCGTCGACCGAACGGTAGTAGCGCTTAAACTCATTGATGGCATTGAGTTGTAGTGCCTTTACCATGTCCGCAACGAAACGCTCGGAATGCAAGTAAACCACCCGCGCGCCCGGGTTGGCGGCGATCAAATGGTTGCCCACCGCGTGCATCAAATGCGTTTTACCAAGTCCCACGCCACCGTAGATAAACAACGGGTTATAAGATCCCCCCGGATTCTGCGCCACCTGGCGCGCTGCCGCGAGCGCAAGTTGGTTGGATTTGCCCTCGACGAAGGTCTCGAACAGAAAGCTTTCATTCAGGTGATTTTCAATGTGATAGCCCGCCACCGGGTTGTGCTGCCCTTGCTCCGAATAGCGCGGGCTGCGTATCGTGGAGGCGCTTGATGGCATCAGCTCCGCCGGAGGGAAGTGGGTTGGCGTAGCCCGGCCCGGGACCAGCTCGGCCGGACCTGCATGATCTGCCACGTCCAATCCTCGCTGCGACCCCAACTCGGCGGCTCGAAGGCTGCCGGTTGCTGTAACCTCAATGGCAACCGACTGATTTCCATCAATTTTTCTGTAAATATCCCGGATTCTATCGAGAAACTTATCTGCCACCCAATCCTGAACGAATCGATTGGGAGCCAACAAACGCACGGCGCATTCAGACGTCATGTCAAATCGCAGTGGTTGTATCCAAGTTTCGAATTGCTGTGGCGGCAGCTCATCGCGCAGACAGCCAAGACATCGTTGCCATATCGCTTCACCCAAAATCAATGCTCCCCTGCGCGCTGTTTTTGTCTAGGCAAACTGTGTCGCAAGTGTAGCCGCGCAAAAATAATTTATCCACACGGCCGCAGAAAGAAGAATGCCACGCTAAATTATTTTTATTTATTTTTCAATCGGTTAAAAATACTCCGGTGTAGCGATAATCCACAGATCGGAGAGTAGCAGCTGGGCGTTTATTGACCACATCTGTGGATAACCTGTTATTAACCTGGCCATAGCCGGTGTCTTTTCTGTCGATTTCCAGCGTATGACCGCTAACACCGATCCCGCTTTCATTTCCTTCGCGGACTAATGTTTCTTCTTTTAGATTTTCGCTGATCCACATGACGTTAGCGGACGGGCGCAATGCTGCGCCGTTCCGTTGCAAGGTTTGCTTATTTTCCTATGCAAAATGCGCCAAAAATTTCCCCCAGCAAATCTTCTGTGGTGAAAACTCCTGAAATGGCACCCAGCTCCCGCTGCGCTTGCCGCAATTCTTCGGCAAGCAGTTCCAGTCCTCGCTCCTGCACACTCGACCGCGCCCGCCGGACATGATCTTCAGCCACATCCAAGGCAGCCAAATGCCGCTGACGTCCCAAAAACTCCCCAGTCGCCACGCTATCGCCCTTTGCACGGCTTATCAGGTGTGCACGCAAGGCATCCAACCCAGCGCCCGTGGACGCCGACACCACCAGCGTCGGCACCGGGCCCTCGACCCAGCCAACACTGAGACCGGACAAATCCGCTTTATTGAGTACCAGGGTCAAACGTCCGTTTTGCGCACAGGCGGCAAACTCCTCTGTTATCAGAGGGTCGACTTCTGCTGCTACACGTTCCCGCGCGGAATCGATCACGAGTAATACGCAATCAGCACGCTCGATCTCCCCCCGAGCACGACGAATGCCTTCGGCTTCGATCTGGTCATCGCTGTCACGCAAGCCGGCAGTATCGACAATATGCACGGGAATACCCTCCAGATGGATGGTCTCCCGCAGCACATCCCGGGTAGTTCCGGGTATCTCGGTGACGATGGCCGTTTCCTGACCGGACAGTGCATTGAGCAATCGCGACTTCCCTGCGTTAGGCCGCCCGGCGATGGCAACGCGGATGCCATCGCGCAGGACGACCCCCTGCCGCACCGACGCGTGCAACGACTCAAATGCCATGAGCAGTGCATCGATCCGGGCCATCAGAGGACCGACGCCATCGGCTTCACCGATCTCCTCGTCCGGAAAATCCAGCGCAGCTTCCACCTGGACCCTCAGACGGACCAGTTCGTCCGTGAGCGTGTGAATGTGTTTCGAAAATTCTCCCTGAAGTGAACGCATGGCGCCGCGCGCTGCTGCTTCAGAGTCGGCGGCGATCAAATCCGCAACCGCCTCGGCTTGTACGAGATCGAGCTTGCCGTTGAGAAAAGCTCGCTCGCTGAATTCACCGGGCCGGGCAAGCCTTGCCCCCAGCGCCAGCACCCGGCGCACGAGCATCTCCATGACCACAGGGCCACCATGGCCCTGGAGCTCGATAACATCTTCGCCAGTAAACGAGGCCGGCGCGCGGAAATAAAGGGCGATGCCTTCGTCGATGGCGCACCCATCCTGATCCAGAAATCGGCAGTGCACCGCCCGACGGGGTTCTATCGGGCGATCACACAGCGCCGGCAGCAGGCCATGGAGTGATGCGCCAGAAATCCTGACCACGCCCACTCCGCCGCGACCGGGCGCCGTCGCTATCGCGACAATGGTGTCCGCGTCGGTCGCCAGCGAGTTCGGCATCACTTCACTCAGCAATGATCCGCCGCGTAATTACCCATTGCTGGGCGATCGACAACACGCTGTTGACGGTCCAGTAGAGCACCAGCCCGGCGGGGAAAAAGACGAAGAAAAACGAAAACATCACTGGCATTACTTTCATGACCTTGGCCTGGGTTGGATCCGGAGGCGCTGGTTGCAGGGTCTGCAGCACATACATGCTGATGCCATTGAGGACAGGTAGCACGTAAAGAGGATCCCGAACCGAAAGGTCCGTGATCCAGAGAATCCACGGCGCATGTCTCAATTCGACACTTTCACTCAGCACCCAGTAAAGCGCTATGAATACCGGCATTTGAATCAACATGGGCAGACAACCTCCCATGGGATTTACTTTTTCGCGCTTGTACAACGCCATCACTTCCTGGGACAACTGCTGCCGGTCCGCGCCATGGCGCTCGCGCAGGGTTTGCATTTCCGGCTGAAGCTTGCGCATCCGCGCCATCGAACGGTAACTGGCCGCGGACAGCGGGAAAAAAACGAGTTTGACCAAAATCGTTACGGCGATAATGGCCCAACCCCAGTTACCGAGCCAGTTGTGCAGTAACTGAAGTCCGGCAAACACGGGTTTTGCTATCCACCAGAGCCAGCCATAGTCGATCGTCAGATCCAGATGGGGCGCAATTTCCCCCAGCCGGGCCTGATCCTTCGGCCCAACGTAAAACCCCGCACTGAAGTGCTCGCTCTTTCCCGGCTCCACTCTACGTTCGGGACCGACAAAGCCCAGTACGTAGAGATCGTTCTCGCCCAGTCGGCGCAACTTGAAGCGATTGTTGGCCGTCTGCTCGGGAATCCAGGCACTCACGAAATAATGCTGGACCATAGCGATCCAACCGCCGGTGAGTTCGGTTTCGAACGGCTTTTTGTTCAAATCATCAAACTTTACTTTCCGATAATTTTCATCCGGGGTGGATAACGCGGCACCAAGATAGGACTGCATTCCAAACGCGTTGCTGGCGGGAGCCGGATTGCGGCTGTCACGCTGGATCTGACCAAACATGCGTCCAGTCCACGGCGACGTGCCGCGATTGTCGACGTGATAGAGAACATCGACCAAGTAGCTGCCGGGCCGCAACACGAATTCCTTGGTGATCAGCACGCTGCCTTGGCGATACGAAAGCGGTACGCGTAATTCGGCTGCGCTACCCAGGGAATAATCTGCATGCTCGGCAAAAAACCGGGGGCGATCCTCGGCATGATCGGTGCCATTGGGTCCGATAAGCCCACTCTGGGCTACATAAATTTGATCGCGGGTACGATTCAGCATCAAAAAAGGTGGCGAATCCCCACGTAACTCCGCCGGATGCTCAGGCAGGGCGGCGCGTACGATATCTCCGCCACGAGTGTCGATCACCAGATCGAGCACATCGGTCTTCACGCGAATCAGCCGTTCACCGGCGTCAGCATTGACTGATTGGGGCACGCCGTTCTTGGCGTCAATTGATGGCATTTCCGTTCCGGGAGAGGCCGGGCTCTCCGGCACATAGACCGCTTCATTCGCCGCAGTGATCTGCTTGGGCTGACGCGCCTCGCTAAACTCGTTCCACCGCACAAACAACACCGCAAACACGGCAAAAATGGCCGCTAACAACACATTACGTTGCCAATCCACGATCAAGGCTCCAAATCAGCGGTATAGGTCGGGTGGCGCACTGGATCGTAACCGCCCGGGTGCCACGGATGACATTTGCCTATCCGGCACACACCCAGCCAGAGTCCGCGGCGCATGCCGTACAGCTGCAGTGCTTCCATCGCATAGACGGAGCAGGTTGGATGAAATCGGCAGTTGGCCCCAAGCAGCGGGCTGAGCAGCCATTGATAGCAACGAATGAGCATAATCAGGACACGGGTGGACACGGTGGAACGTCTCCTTTGAGCGCGGCCGCCAACTCCCGCCAAGCCTCACAAAGCAGGCGAGTTTGCCGACCTGGCGCCAGCTCGTCTATCCCTCGCCGCGGCAAAAACAGAATATCCACGGCGCCGAGGAGATGCAGATGTTGGCGGAAGGTTTCGCGAACCACCCGCTTGACCCGGTTGCGCCGGGTGGCAAGACGGATGTTCTTGCGCGCGACCACCATCCCCAGCCGGGGACCGGCGCGCTGATTATGTCTGACAAGTACCAAATAATAGCGGCGGGATATGCGCTTTTCAGTGCCGGAGAAAACGGCCTGGAAATCAGCTGCAGTCAGTAGCCGTCGCGCCCTGGTAAACGATGCGGTAGGCGCGACACCAATGGCCACTCAGGGCCACTCAGGCCGTCAGGCGCTTACGCCCTTTGGCCCGGCGACGCTTCAGCACCAGTCGGCCCTTGGCTGTGGCCATGCGAGCCCTGAACCCGTGGGTCCGTTTGCGCTTGATATTGCTGGGTTGGAAAGTACGCTTCATGGTCCTTCTGGCTCCGGTCGCGGCCGCAGCGACTCGATGTGCTTCACGGCGGGGCGTGGATTCTAAAGAAATCAGCCTCCAGGTTCAATGCCATGACTTACCGTCTACCCCCGCTCGTTTTAAATGCGTTGCGGCCAGTGGATCCCCGTGTGGATATGAAAGACCCTGGTTTGGCCACGGGAAGTTGGGGGTAACCTGTGCTCATCTTCCCAAACCACGCACAGCCCGGCTCGACGGCAGGAAGGTTTCTGACTTGTTAACAATCGACTCCCAACTTGCCGGCCCTGCAGATGCTGTTTGATACAGGGGTTTAATACTTATAATCTCTTTTGTTATCAATAAGATAAATTCGTTATGCGAGGTTTCCGTGCGGTGTAATAACTACAAGAACTATTTCACTATCCCTTCTTAAGAAGAAGACTAATACCTTACGAATAAGCTAAAGGTGTGGCGCATTCTCGTAACGCCTGCCGCAGGACTGGCTTTATAATCAGCGGTCAATCCCGAATTATCAGCGGCCATGCGTTTCCCGACGGATTTTGATGTCATCGTTATCGGCGGCGGGCATGCAGGCACTGAAGCCTGCCTCGCCGCCGCGCGGATGGGCTGCGCTACCCTATTGATTACCCACAATGTTGAGACGCTGGGCCAGATGTCCTGCAACCCGGCGATCGGGGGTATCGGCAAAAGTCACTTGGTCCGAGAGATTGATGCGCTGGGTGGTGCCATGGCGCGCGCCACCGATGCCGGCGGCATCCAGTTCCGGATTCTCAACGCGCGCAAAGGTCCGGCCGTGCGGGCCACCCGGGCGCAAGCCGACCGGATCCTCTACAAAGCCGCCATCCGCAATATCCTGGAAAATCAACCCAATCTCAGTCTGTTTCAGCAGGCGGTGGATGACTTGGTGGTGGAGGGAGAGCGGGTTGTCGGGGTGGTGACGGCGACCGGTATCGAGTTCCGGGCACGCACCGTGGTGCTGGCGGCAGGGACTTTCCTGGGCGGACGGATCCACGTCGGCATGCAGAATCATGCGGGGGGGCGCGCAGGCGACCCCCCGTCGCTGCGCTTGGCGGATCGTCTGCGCGAACTGCCGTTCCAGGTAGACCGCCTGAAGACGGGCACGCCACCACGCATCGACGCTCGCTCCATCAATCTTCAGGGACTCGCCGAGCAATGGGGCGACCAGCCCGAGCCGGTGATGTCCTATCTGGGTTCGGTCGCGGAGCACCCGCGTCAGGTGTGCTGCTGGGTCACTCACACCAATGCCGGCACCCACGACATCATCCGTGGCGGCCTCGATCGCTCGCCCATGTACGCGGGCGTGATCGAGGGTATCGGTCCCCGGTATTGCCCGTCGATCGAAGACAAGGTAGTGCGGTTCGCCGACAAGAGCAGCCATCAGATTTTCATCGAACCCGAAGGCCTGGATACCCATGAGGTTTATCCGAATGGCATTTCCACCAGCCTGCCGTTTGACGTTCAACTGGAACTGGTGCGGTCGATCAAGGGCTTCGAGCAGGCCCACATCACGCGCCCGGGATATGCCATCGAATACGACTTCTTTGAACCCAGACACCTGCGTCCAACCCTGGAAACCAGGGAGCTCCAGGGTCTGTTTTTCGCAGGCCAGATCAACGGAACCACGGGTTACGAGGAGGCGGCTGCCCAGGGCTTGTTGGCGGGCATCAACGCCGCATGTCAGGTACAGGGGCGAGATCCTTGGACGCCGCGGCGCGATCAGGCCTATATCGGTGTGATGGTGGACGATCTCATCACGCATGGCACGCGCGAGCCTTACCGGATGTTCACCAGCCGCGCGGAGTATCGGCTGCTGCTGCGGGAGGACAATGCCGACCTGCGGCTCACCGAAGTCGGTCGTGAGCTGGGCCTGGTGGATGACGCGCGCTGGGCGGTTTTTTCCGCGCGGCGCGAGGCCATTGAGCGCGAACAGCAGCGGCTCGCGGGCACCTGGGTGCGCCCCGGGTCCCCCGAGGCCAGCGCGCTGGCGCCGCGACTCGAGAAGCCACTGACCAGAGATGTCAGTCTGCTCGATCTGTTGCGGCGCCCGGAGCTCGATTACACCGCGTTGGCCGCTATCAACTGCGGCGGTGCCGATGCCGCCATCGGCCTGCAAGTCGAGGTGGAAGTCAAATACGAGGGGTACATCGCGCGGCAGCGCGATGAGATCGAGCGCATGCGCCGCCAGGAAGGCACCGCGATCCCGACTGATTTCGACTATGGGACGGTCACCGGGCTGTCCAACGAGGTGCGGCAAAAACTTCGAGCGGCCTGTCCCGAAACCCTGGGCAGGGCGGCGCGTGTCCCGGGCGTTACCCCGGCCGCCGTTTCCCTGCTGCTGATTCACCTGAAAAAGCGCATGCTCGAGCGCGAACGCACGGCCTGATGTGAGAACTGATCCTACAGATTTGGGTGGATTGTTGTCTTCCGGGTTGTCGGCGTTAGGTCTCGAAACATGCCCGGTTCGCGAGCTGAAGCTGCTGGACTACCTGGTGCTCATGCACCGCTGGAATCGGGTGTACAACCTTACCGCGGTGAAAGATCGCGAGACCATGATTGAGCGCCACCTGATCGACAGTCTGGCGGTAGCACCGTACCTGCGGGGAGATCGCTTTCTGGATGTGGGGAGCGGCGCCGGACTGCCGGGAATCCCGCTCGCGATCTGGTTTCCCGAGCGCAGATTCACCCTGCTCGACAGCAATGGGCGCAAAACCCGATTCCTGGTACAGGTAAAAATCGAACTCGGGCTCACCAATGTCGAGGTCATTCAGGCGCGGGTTCAGGATGTGCAAATCACGGATGGATACGACGGAATCCTGAGCCGGGCCTTTTCCTCCCTGGCGGAGCTGGTGAACGCAGCGGGCCACCTGTTGGTCCCGGAAGGCACCATTTACGCGTTCAAAGGGGTGCGGCCTGAAGCCGAGTTGTGTGCATTGCCAAAAACCTATAGGGTCCGCGCGTTGCGGTCACTGGCGATTCCCGGCACGGACGCGGATCGCCATCTGGTGGAACTCATGGCGCATACGGACAACTCCTGACTTGACCCACATTTACGCGATAGCCAATCAAAAAGGCGGCGTCGGCAAGACGACCACCAGCGTGAACCTGGCGGCGGCACTGGGGCGGTTGCAGCAACGGGTTCTGTTGGTGGATTTCGACCCCCAGGGCAATGCCACCATGGGCAGTGGTGTCGACAAAACCATGCTCGAATGCTCGGTCTATGAGGGCGTTACCGGTAAGGCCGATCTGCATCGAATACTGACGCCCTGCCCGGATGCGGGTTACGACCTGCTGCCGGCCAATGGCGATTTGACCGCCGCGGAAGTCGAGCTGTTGAACATCAGTGGACGCGAGCGCCAATTGCAATTGTTGTTGTGCACCGCGGACGCCTACGATTTCATCATCATTGATTGCCCACCGTCGCTCAACATGCTCACGGTTAACGCCCTGGTGGCGGCAGACAGCGTCATCATCCCGATGCAGTGTGAGTACTACGCCCTCGAGGGCTTGACGGCGCTGGTGGACACCATTGCCCGGGTAAGTCGGGCGGCAAACCCCAGACTCCGGGTAGAGGGCATACTGCGCACCATGTACGATGCCCGCAACAGCCTCACCAACGAGGTATCGGATCAGTTGCACCACTATTTCGGCGACCGGGTGTACCAAACCGTGATTCCCCGCAATGTACGTTTGGCCGAAGCGCCGAGCCATGGCAAGCCGGTGCTGCAATACGACCGCTATTCGCGCGGCGCCGTCGCCTATCTGGGGCTGGCGGACGAGATCTTGCGACGACGCGGTAACACGCTCATGAGCACAAGCTAATGAGCGGAGGCCGCAAAGGGCTCGGACGTGGTCTCGAAGCCCTGCTGGGCAGCGGTGCGAAGGATGTCGGTACCGTTACCGCCCCCGCAAGCGCGCCGGAAGCCGAGTACCGCACCCTGCCGATCGATCGGCTCAGGCGCGGGCGCTACCAGCCGCGCCGGGACATGGACCCGGAAGCGCTGGAGCAACTGGCCGAATCCATCCGCCATCAGGGGCTTATGCAGCCACTGGTGGTGCGCCGGCTGGAAGGCGAAGACTACGAGATCATCGCCGGCGAACGGCGCTGGCGCGCGGCCCAGATGGCGGGTCTTCACGAAGTGCCGGTGTTGCTGAAGGTTGTCGACGACGAAACCGCGCTGGCGCTGGCGCTTATCGAAAACATCCAGCGCGAGGACCTCAATGCCATGGAAGAGGCTATCGCGTTGGTGCGGCTGCAGGATGAGTTCGGCCTCAATCAGCAACAGGTAGCGACCGCAGTCGGCAAGTCGCGCGCCGCGGTTGCGAACCTGATGCGTTTGGTAAAACTGGCGCCGGAAGTGCAGGAGTTGCTGGCGCGTGGCGATCTCGAAATGGGCCACGCCCGCGCGCTGCTCCCGCTGCAATCCACCGACCAGCTGGCAGCAGCCCGCCGAGTGGTCGCCGGTGGACTCACCGTTCGTCAGACCGAAGCCTTGGCGCGCAAGTGGCCACTCCCTGACACCAGGAGCATCGCGGCACGCCCGGACGCCGACATTGCCCGCCTGGAAGAAGATCTCTCCAGCCGGTTGGGTACCGCCGTCAATGTGCGGCACGGCAGCAGCGGCAGTGGCCGATTAGTGATTCACTACACCAATCTCGAAGTGCTGGAAGGCATCCTGGAGCGCATCCGGTGACCGGAGACTCCTTGGAATCGCAGGCACGGGAGTATCCGGCATCAGCCGGATCGTTTTTGCGTTGTCTCATCCGACACCCCTGACTATAATGCGCCCCGCTTTCGCCGCGTTGGCGTTTCCGGGAGTGCCGGTTTTACATAGAGCCAAATTTGCTGCCGATCAAAGAACCATTGGTGTCCAAGGTGCTGCTGCCGGCGATCAAGCGGCCACGGAGCGACCAACAGACCCTCTTGATCCGGGTCATTCGGCTGCAATTGGCGGCGGTCGCGACCGGCTCCCTGGTTGCGCTATGGTGGAGTCCGATGTCGGCGCTCGCCGTCCTGATGGGGGGGTCAGTCGCGCTGGCGGCCAGTGCGGTTTTCGGGCTGATCAGCTTGATGTCGGCCCGCGGGCGCTCTGCGGGCGCGGTGGTGGCGGCCTTTTACGTGGGCGAAATCGGAAAGTTTGTCGTAGTTGCAGTGGGTTTTGTGTTGATATCGCGCTGCTGCGCCCCGGAATTGACCGGGCCGAACACACTGCTGCTCTTTGGCGTCTTCGCCGCTACGCTGACGGCACAGTGGGTGGTGCCGGCAGTCACAAGCAGCAAATTTTAGTAACGGCGGTGTCTTGGGTCCATCGTGGACCGGTTCCCGTTGAACAACCCGACCTGTTGGGAATTTGACCTATGGCATCAGAAAGCGGCGCACACTCTTCGGAGGAGTACATCGCCCACCACCTGACCAATCTCACATTCGGGCGCCATGCGGATGGTACCTGGGGTATTGCCCACAGCGGCGAAGAGATTGCCCAGATGGGGTTCTGGTCGATAAATCTCGACACCCTTGGTTTCTCGATAGCCCTCGGCGCCCTCTTTTTGACCTTGTTCTGGCTGGTGGCCCGCAAAGTGACCGCTGGTGTTCCCAGCCGTCGGCAGAATCTGATCGAAATTGCTCTCGAGTTCGTCAACAACAACATCAAGACCATGTTCACCCATGACAGCAGGATGATCGGCCCGTTGGCGCTGACCATCTTCGTATGGGTGTTCCTGATGAACGTGATGGACTTGGTGCCGGTGGACTTCATTCCAGGGCTGGCCCAGTTGGCGGGTGTCCCCTATCTCAAGGTGGTTCCCTCCACCGACGTCAATATCACCATGGGGCTTGCGCTCAGCGTGTTTGCTCTGGTGGTGTTTTATAGCGTCAAACAAAAGGGGCTGGGTGGTTTTGCTGCCGAATTATCTTTCCACCCGTTCGGCAAGCTTGGCCTGCCGGTCAATCTGATCCTTGAATCCGTGACCCTGCTCGCCAAGCCGCTCTCCCTGGGGTTGCGGCTGTTCGGCAACCTCTACGCCGGCGAGATGATCTTCATCCTGATCGCACTACTGCCCTGGTGGGGACAGTGGGCGCTATCGGTGCCTTGGGCGATATTCCACATCCTGATTATTTTTCTGCAGGCCTTCATTTTCATGGTGCTGACCATCGTTTATCTTTCGGCGGCCTTTGCAGTAGAAGAGCACTAACCGATACAACCACCAACCCACGTTCAACGACACCACATGGAGCGAAACATGGAAAATGCACTGATATATCTGGCCGGCGCACTGGTAATGGGTCTCGGCGCGGTGGGTGCCGCGATCGGCGTTGCCCTGTTGGGCGGAAAATTTCTCGAAGGCGCGGCCCGTCAGCCGGAGCTGATTCCGTTGCTGCGGACCCAGTTCTTCGTCGTGATGGGACTGGTGGATGCGGTGCCCATGATCGGCGTTGGTATTGGCCTTTTCCTGCTGTTCGCCGTAGCTGGCGGTTGATTCCTGGCCACAACACCAGTACAGAATCGAGGGTGTCGCTGTGAATATCAATTTGACCATCATCGGGCAGATGATCTCGTTTGCCATCTTCGTGTGGTTCTGTGCGAAGTACATCTGGCCGCCGATCATCAATGCCATGGCCACACGGGAAAGCAGGATAGCGGATGGTCTGGCGGCAGCCGACCGCGCGGTGCGTGATCTGGCGTTGGCACAGGACAAGGCAACCGATCAATTGCGCCTGGCCAAACAGGAAGCGGCGGGAATTATCGAGCAGGCGCGCAAGCAGGCCGGTGTCGTCATCGAAGACGCCAAGCAAAAAGCCCGCGAAGAAGCCGAGCGTCTGCTGGTCGCGGCAGAGGCTGAAATCGAGCGCGAGTTCAATCGTGCCAAGGAAGAGCTGCGCAGCAAGGTCGCCCAGCTCGCCATTGCCGGCGCGGAACAGATTCTGCAGCGTTCGGTTGGGGAGGCGGCCAACAGCGAGCTGGTGGACAGCCTCGCAGCGCAGCTGTAGGAAACGACCATGGCTGAACACAGCACCCTCGCCCGTCCTTACGCCAACGCCGCATTTGAGTATGCCGTTGCCGAAAGCGCACTGGAGCCTTGGTCGCAGTCCCTCGGGCTGCTGGCGGCACTGTGCGAAGACGAAAAGATAGCGGTGCTGCTCCGTTCGCCGACCCATGCGGGTCCGCAGCGAGTCGCGCTGTTGCTCGAATTGTGCGACGGATCCCTGAGTGGTGGGGTACAGAATTTTTTGCAGGTGATGGCAGACAACCATCGGCTTCCACTACTGCCGGCCGTCCACGAACAATTCCAGGCGCTGAAAGCAAATCTGGAGCGCACCATCGATGTGGACGTCGTCACGGCGGCGCCACTGAGCGAGGCGTTGCGCGCGCGGTTGACGACGGCACTTGGCAAGCGCCTGGGCCGGGATGTCCGCGTTGCGGTCAGCATCGATCCGGCACTGCTGGGCGGCGCCGTGATCCGCGCGGGCGACACGGTAATCGACGGGTCGCTGCGCGGACGCCTCAATAAGCTCGCCGATGCATTACTTTCCTAGGAATCGAGGAATCACGACATGCAGCAATTGAATCCGTCTGAAATCAGCGAACTGATCAGGCAGAGGATCGAACGCCTCGATGTGGCCGCCGAAGCTCAGGACGAGGGAACGATCGTCTCTGTGTCCGACGGCATCGTGCGCATCCACGGCTTGCGCAGCGTGATGTACGGCGAAATGATCGCATTCGACGGCGGTCTTTACGGGATGGCGCTCAACCTCGAGCGCGATTCGGTCGGCGCCGTGATTCTCGGCGACTATCTGGGTCTGGCAGAAGGCCAGAAGGCGCGCTGCACCGGGCGCATTCTGGAAGTGCCCATAGGCCCCGAGCTGGAAGGCCGGGTGGTGGACGCGCTGGGCAATCCAATTGATGGTCGCGGTCCCATAACCGCGAAATTGACGGATGCCCTGGAAAAAGTCGCACCCGGGGTTATCGAGCGGCAATCGGTCGACCAGCCGGTGCAAACCGGGCTCAAAGCCATCGATGCCATGGTCCCGGTTGGTCGCGGGCAGCGCGAGCTGATTATCGGCGATCGCCAGATCGGCAAGACCGCGATCGCGATCGATGCGATCATCAATCAGAAAAACACCGGCATCAAATGTATCTATGTTGCGATCGGTCAGAAATCCTCGACCGTCGCCAACGTCGTGCGCAAGCTGGAAGAGCACGGAGCCATGGCCCACACCATCGTGGTGGCGGCAACGGCATCCGATCCGGCATCCATGCAGTTTCTCGCGCCTTACGCCGGTTGCACCATGGGCGAGTACTATCGCGACCGCGGCCAGGATGCCCTGATCATCTATGACGATCTGACCAAGCAGGCTTGGGCCTATCGCCAGATCTCCCTGCTGTTGCGGCGTCCGCCCGGTCGCGAAGCCTATCCTGGTGACGTGTTCTATCTGCACTCCCGGTTGCTTGAGCGCGCCGCGCGCGTCAATGCCGACTATGTCGAGAAGTTCACCAAAGGTGAAGTGAAAGGCCGCACCGGTTCCCTGACCGCGTTGCCGATCATCGAAACCCAGGCCGGTGATGTTTCGGCTTTCGTGCCGACCAACGTGATTTCGATCACCGACGGTCAGATTTTCGTCGAGACCGATCTGTTCAACTCCGGTATTCGTCCGGCGATGAACGCCGGGTTGTCGGTCTCCCGGGTGGGCGGCTCCGCGCAGACCAAGATCATCAAGAAACTGGGTGGCGGGATTCGGCTCGCGCTGGCGCAGTACCGCGAACTGGCTGCGTTCTCGCAGTTTGCGTCCGATCTCGATGAGGCAACCCGATCGCAACTGGAGCACGGGCAGCGTGTCACCGAACTGATGAAGCAGGCGCAGTACTCGCCGATGAGCGTGGCCGAAATGGGGGTCGTCCTTTACGCCGCGAACCAGGGCTATCTGAAGAGCGTCGAGGTGAGCAAGGTCGGCGCCTTCGAGGCGGCGCTGCTCGCCTACATGAAAGCAGAGCACGCGGCCCTGATTGAGCGTGTCGATGCCAAAGGCGACTGGAACGACGAGATCGAGGGCGCCTTCAAGGCGGCGCTCGATAAATTCGTCGCCACCCAAACCTGGTAACCACCTAGAGCGCCGGGAAACTAAACGCGATGGCCGTTGGAAAAGAAGTCAAGACCAAGATCACGAGCGTCAAAAGTACGCAGAAGATCACCAGCGCCATGGAGATGGTCGCGGCGAGCAAGATGCGTCGCGCCCAGGATCAGATGGCGCTCGGCAAGCCCTATGCCGAGCGTATTCGCGGTGTGGTGGGGCATATCGCCAACGCATCGCCGGAGTATCGCCACCAGTACATGGCGGTGCGCGAAGTGAAGCGCGTCGGGTTCATTCTGGTTTCGACCGATCGCGGCCTTTGCGGCGGTCTCAACATCAATCTGTTCAAAGTGGCGCTGAAGGCGATGGCGGAATGGAACCGGCAGGGCGTCGGCATTGATGTCTGCACCATCGGTGCCAAGGCCAGCGCATTTTTCGGTAGCCATGGCGGTAACGTCGTCGCCAGCGTGCGGGATCTCGGCGACAAACCGTCGGTGCAGACGCTGATCGGTAGCGTCAAGGTGATGCTCGACAGTTACGACGAAAAGCGTATCGATCGCCTGTTTATTGCGAGCAACAAGTTCGTCAACACCATGACCCAGAAGCCCACGCTGGAGCAACTGTTGCCGCTTGACGCCGCCCGTGACGACAAGATGAAGCATCACTGGGATTATCTGTACGAACCCGACGCCAAAGAGCTGCTCGACGGGCTGCTCGCGCGCTACATGGAGTCCCAGGTGTACCAGGGCGTGGTTGAGAACAAGGCCTGTGAGCAGGCCGCGCGGATGGTGGCGATGAAAAATGCCACCGAAAACGCTTCCACACTGATTGACGAGCTGGAGCTGCTGTACAACAAGGCACGGCAGGCGGCGATCACCCAGGAACTGTCCGAGATCGTCAGCGGCGCGGCCGCCGTCTGATCCGGCTTGGCATCGGCAATCTATATTTCGTATTGCGAGAGGATAGCAAATGAGTAGCGGACGTATCGTGCAGATCATCGGTGCTGTCATCGACGTAGAATTTCCGCGCGACAGCGTTCCCAATGTCTATGATGCGCTGCTGGTGGACGAGCGAGGTCTTACCCTCGAAGTCCAGCAGCAACTCGGCGACGGCGTGGTGCGAACCATCGCCATGGGTTCGTCCGAGGGCGTCAGCCGCGGGCTCAACGTCAGCAACACGGGCAGCCCCATTGCCGTGCCCGTCGGGCAGGGCACCCTGGGCCGCATCATGGACGTGCTCGGCAATCCCATCGACGAGGCCGGTCCGATCCAGCACGAGTCGCGGATGCCGATTCACCGTGCGGCGCCGACCTACGCCGAACAGTCCTCCGCCGTCGAGCTGCTCGAAACGGGCATCAAGGTAATCGACCTCATCATGCCGATCTCCAAGGGCGGCAAGGTGGGCCTGTTCGGCGGTGCCGGGGTGGGCAAGACCGTGACGCTCATGGAACTGATCCGCAACATCGCCATGGAGCACTCCGGATTTTCCGTGTTCGCCGGCGTCGGCGAGCGCACCCGGGAAGGTAACGATTTCTATCACGAAATGAAGGAATCGAATGTTCTCGACAAAGTGGCGCTGGTGTACGGGCAGATGAACGAGCCGCCGGGCAACCGTCTGCGCGTCGCCCTGACCGGCCTCACCATGGCGGAATATTTCCGCGACGAAGGCCGCGACGTTCTCATGTTCGTCGATAACATCTACCGCTACACGCTGGCCGGCACCGAAGTATCGGCCTTGCTCGGCCGGATGCCGTCGGCGGTGGGTTATCAGCCGACCCTCGCCGCTGAGATGGGCGTATTGCAGGAGCGCATCACCTCGACGCAAACCGGCTCCATCACCTCCTTCCAGGCGGTATACGTGCCGGCGGATGACCTCACCGACCCCTCCCCCGCCACCACCTTCGCGCACCTGGATGCAACCCTGGTGTTGTCACGGCAGATCGCGGAGCTGGGGATTTATCCGGCGGTGGACCCGCTCGATTCCACCTCGCGTCTGCTGGATCCCCTGGTGATCGGCAAGGATCACTACGACGTGGCGCGCGGCGTACAGTCCGTGTTGCAGCGTTACAAGGAGCTGCGCGACATCATAGCCATCCTCGGTATGGATGAACTGTCCGAGGAAGACAAGCTGGTGGTGGATCGGGCGCGGAAAATTCAGCGCTTCCTGTCGCAGCCCTTCTTCGTGGCCGAAGTCTTCACCGGCAGTCCCGGCAAATATGTGCCGTTGAAAGATACGGTTGCCAGCTTCAAGGGCATTCTCAACGGCGATTACGACCACTTGCCGGAACAGGCTTTCTATATGGTCGGCTCCATCGAAGAAGCTGTTGAGAAAGCAAAAACTCTTTAATCACCACGGGCGGGGCGCGAACCAGCGATGGCCATGATGTTTCACTGCGACATAGTGACCGCCGAGAAATCGATGTTCTCCGGCTTGGTGGAAATGTTGGTGCTGACCGGCACGCTGGGAGAGTTGGGTATCGCCTACGGCCACACGCCTCTGCTCACCGGCATCAAGCCGGGTCCGGTGCGTGTCATACGGCAAGGCGGCCAGGAAGAAATTTATTTTCTGTCCGGCGGTTTTCTCGAAGTCCAGCCCCATCTGGTGACCATCCTTGCCGATGCCGGTGATCGTGCCGGCGACCTCGATGAGGCCGCCGCGCTGGAGGCCAAGCGCCAGGCCGAGCAGGAACTGCAGAATCGCGGCGCCGAGATGGAATATTCGGAAGCACTCTCCCGCTTGGGCGAGGCAGCTGCACGTCTGCGCACCATCGAGGAGTTGCGCCGCCGCGCTCGCCACGCGGGCTGATCCCGAACCGGGACCAGCAGCTTGCAGCCAGCGGATTCCACCAGCCATTTTGTCCCGATCCCTGCCGCCGGCCCCGGTGGCGTCTTTGAGCCCGCTGCTATACTGGGCCCGGTAGCGAACTCGGCAGGGTCATCGTGCAGACACAGATCATCGTGCTCGCCGCGGGCAAGGGTACCCGGATGCGCTCCGCCCTGCCCAAGGTCCTCCACCCCCTCGCCGGCAAGCCCCTGCTCGCCCATGTCCTCGATACCGCCCGAAGCCTGCCTGATCAGCGCACCTGGGTTGTTGCCGGCGGTGCGGGCGGACCGGCGGTGCGGCAGGCTTGCGGCGACTACCCGGTTTCCTGGGTGGAGCAGCGCGAACAGCTGGGCACCGCGCACGCGGTGAGCCAGGTATTGCCCGAACTGGACGATCAGGGGACCGCGCTGATTCTCTATGGCGATGTTCCGCTGCTCGCGCCGGCCACGCTGACAACCATGGTGGCGTCTGCGGCCGAAGGCGCGCTGGTCCTGTTGACGGTCCACCTCGCTGACCCTGCCGGTTACGGTCGCATCCTGCGCGATACCGGCGGCGCGGTGACCGGCATCATCGAAGAAAAAGACGCGACCGTTGCGCAGCGCGCCCTCACGGAGATCAACACCGGGATCATGGCCATGCCGGTGCGCAAGCTGCGCGCCTGGCTGGCCCGGGTCGGCAACGCAAACGCGCAGGGCGAATACTATCTGACGGATATCGTCGCCCTCGCCGCGGCGGAAGGCGCGGTGATACAGACTTTCCATCCTCACGGCCCGGCGGAGATCGAGGGCGTCAACGACCGCGCCCAGCTCGCCGGCCTTGAGCGGCGTTATCAGCTGCGGCTGGCCGAGCGCCTGATGGCCGCCGGGGCGACGCTCGCGGACCCGGCGCGCTTTGATTGCCGCGGCGAGCTGAGTGTCGGGCACGACGTGTTCATCGACATCAACTGCGTGTTCGAGGGCCGCGTGACGCTGGGCGATGACGTCCGAATTGGACCCGGCTGTGTGATTCGCGACGCGGAAATCGGCCGCGGTGCGCTGATCAAGGCCAACACCGTGATCGAAGGGCCGGCCGTCGTTGCCGCCGGCGCCCAGGTCGGCCCCTTCGCCAGGTTGCGGGAGGGAACGCGCATCGGCGAGCAGGCGCGGATCGGTAACTTCGTCGAAACCAAGCAGGCAGAGTTCGGTCGCGGCAGCAAGGCGAACCACCTCGCCTATGTCGGCGACGCCCGGCTGGGCGAAGACGTCAATGTGGGCGCGGGGACCATTACCTGCAATTACGACGGTGCGGCCAAGCACCGCACTGAAATTGGTGATGGCGCCTTCATCGGTTCCAACAGTGCATTGGTGGCACCGGTGGCGGTCGGCCCCGGCGCAACCGTTGGCGCAGGCTCCACCATCACGGTCGACGTGCCCGCCGGTCACCTCGGTATCGGTCGCGGCAAGCAGCGCAACATCCCCGGCTGGCGCCGGCCCCCAAAAAAGGACGACCACTGATGTGCGGCATCGTTGCCGCCGCCGCGCAACGGAATGTAGCGGCCATTCTGCTCGAAGGCCTCAAGCGCCTGGAGTACCGTGGCTACGATTCGGTGGGCATGGCGATTGTCGCCGACGGCGTCCTGCGCTGCCGCAAGCACGCCGGCAAGGTCGCGCTGCTGGCCGACGATCTGGCGGATATTCCCTTTCCGGGCCACCTCGGTATCGCCCACACCCGCTGGGCTACGCACGGCAGGCCGAGCGAAATCAACGCTCATCCCCACCACTCGGGTCCGATCGCCCTCGTTCATAACGGCATCATCGAGAACTTCCGCGCCCTGCGCGCGGAGCTGGAATCACTGGGCTATGAATTTCAGTCCGATACCGACACCGAAGTCGTCGCCCATCTGATGCACCACTTGCTGAAGCAGGGCCTGGATCTCGCCGGTGCTCTGGATGCCGCAGTGACGAGGTTGGAAGGTGCCTACGCACTGGCGGTGGTTTCGGCCACCGAGCCCGGCACCCTGGTGGGCGCGCGCAGCGGCAGTCCACTGGTATTGGGGGTTGGCATCGAGGAGCACTTTCTCGCTTCCGATGCCCTGGCGTTGCGTCAGGTCACCGACCGCTTTGTGTATCTGGAGGATGGTGACCGCGTGACCTTGACGGCGCTGGACTACCAGGTGCGCGATCGCGACGGCGCGGTGGTGGCGCGCCCCCTCCACACCTTGTCCGACGTTGTCGATCACGCCGACAAAGGCGGTTTCCGCCACTTCATGCTCAAGGAAATCCATGAGCAGCCGGCCGTGCTGGCTGCCACCCTGGAGGGCCGCATCAGTGCCCACCGGGTTCTGCCCGAGATATTCGGCGCGACCGCCATCGAACGCTTCGCAGTGGTTGAAAACCTGCATCTGGTGGCCTGCGGGACCAGCTATCACGCCGGACTGGTGGCGCGGTACTGGCTGGAGGAATGGGCCGGCATCCCCTGCCAGGTGGAAGTCGCGAGCGAATACCGCTATCGCAAGGTGGTGGTGCCGAAAAATACCCTGTTTGTCGCCATCTCCCAGTCCGGCGAGACCGCGGACACTCTGGCGGCGTTGAAAGCGGCGCGTGAGGCAGGCTATCTCGACAGCCTCGCCATTTGCAACGTCGCCAACAGTTCACTGGTGCGGGAGACCGGCCTCTCCCTGCTGACCCGCGCGGGTCCCGAGATCGGGGTGGCGTCGACCAAGGCCTTCACCACCCAGTTGGTCGCGCTCCAACTGCTGTGCATCGCCATCGCCCGGGCGCGCGGCAAGCTGTCGATTGCGCGGGAAGCCGAACTGGTCGCCGCGTTGCACGCGCTGCCCGAACTGGGTAGCCGGGTGTTGGCGCTGGACGCCGAAATCGAAGCCACCTTCGAGTGCTTTGCCGACAAGCACCACGCGCTGTTCCTCGGTCGCGGGGTGCAGTATCCCATTGCCCTGGAAGGCGCCCTGAAGCTCAAGGAAATCTCCTATATCCATGCCGAGGCCTACCCGGCCGGCGAGCTCAAGCACGGTCCCCTGGCGCTGGTTGACGCGGATATGCCGGTGGTCGCCGTTGCGCCCAACAATGAGCTGCTCGAAAAGCTCAAGTCCAACCTGCATGAAGTACAGGCACGCGGCGGCGCGCTGTTCGTGTTCGCCGATCGGGATGCCGGGTTTCGCGATCAGCCCGGGGTGAGGGTGGTCAGTTTGCCCCACGTCCCCAAGAGCCTCGAACCCATCGTCTACACCCTCCCCTTGCAGCTGCTCGCCTATCATGTCGCGGTATTGAAAGGCACCGATGTGGATCAGCCGCGCAACCTGGCCAAGTCGGTCACGGTGGAATAACCCCGGACCGATCCTTGTATCGGGCCCGGCGCGACAGGACCATCCCCGCGTCGCGCCGAAGGCGCGGTCCCGAATCATTCGGCCTGCGCGACGGCCAGGGATTCTTCCGCCGCGATCCACTCGGCTTCCAGTTGCTCCGCGCGCTGGCGCAACTTGCCCTGGCGCTGGAGCAATGCGGTGAGCTGGTCGCGGGCATCGGCGCCATAGAGCGCCGGATCCGCCAGCTCCCGTTCCAGCTTCGCAAGTTCAGCGCCCATTCGATCCAGTTCCGCGGCAAGGCGGGAGGCGCGCTCCTGCAGTGGGCGCAGTTCCGCCCGTCGTGCCGCATCGCGCCGGCGTTGATCGCGCCGGCCCGCCGCATCGATCGCGGGACCTTGGTCGGCTGGACGCGCTGCGTTCCGGGCACGGCGTTCGAGCCAGCGGCGGTAGTCCGTGAGGTCGCCATCGAAGACGGTCACCGCGCCGTCGCTCACCAGCCAGTAGCTATCCACCGTGGTGGCGAGCAGATGGCGGTCGTGGGACACCACCACCAGGGCGCCGGCATAGTCCTGCAAGGCCAGGGTCAGTGCCGCGCGCATTTCCAGATCGAGGTGATTGGTGGGTTCGTCGAGCAGCAGCAGATTGGGCGCCTGCCAGACCAACAGGGCGAGCACCAGGCGCGCCTTTTCGCCACCCGACAGCGGCGCTACCGGGCTGCTTGCCCGATCGCCGGCGAAACCGAAACCGCCGAGAAAGTCGCGCCGCCGCTGCTCGGTGGCGACCGGACTGAGTCGGGCAAGGTGTTCGAGGGGGCTGGCGCCGGGATCGAGCTGCTCCAGTTGGTGCTGCGCGAAATAACCGATACGAAGATTGGTACTGGTTTCGCGCGTTCCGGTCAGCGGCAGCAATTCGCCCGCGAGCGTACGTATCAGGGTCGATTTGCCGGCCCCATTGGGTCCCAGCAGGCCGATGCGATCGCCCGGCGAGAGTTGCAGCCGGATGCCGTCGAGGATCGGCGGATCGCCGTACCCCATTCGCGCTTCGTTCAGCACCAGCAGCGGGTTGCCGGCGCGCGGCGGCTCCTTGAAGCTGAAGCGGAAGGGATTGTCGACCTGGGCGGGAGCCACCAGCGTCATTCGTTCCAGCGCCTTGATCCGGCTTTGCGCGGCGCGGGCCTTGGTGGCCTGCGCGCGGAAGCGGTCGACGAAGCGCTGCATATGGGCCACGGCGCGCTGTTGCTGTTCGTAGGTCGCCTGTTGCCCCGCCAGACGCGCCGCGCGCTGGCGTTCGAAATCACTGTAGCCACCCCGGTACTGATGCAGTTGCCGGTGCTCGATGTGCAGCACCTCGTTCACCACGGCATCGAGAAAATCGCGGTCGTGAGAGATCAGCAACAGGGTGCCGCGATAGGCCTTCAGCCAGTCTTCCAGCCACAGCACCGCTTCGAGATCGAGGTGATTGGTCGGTTCGTCGAGCAGCAACAGGTCCGACGGACACATCAGTGCCCGGGCGAGACCGAGGCGCACGCGCCAGCCGCCGGAAAACGAGGCGGCCGGCCGCTGCTGATCGGCGGCGCGAAAGCCGAGCCCGGACAGCAGTGTCGCCGCACGGGCGTGGGCGGTGTAGCCGTCCACCTGTTGATAGTGGGCGTGGGCGCGGCCGATGGCGGTGCCGTCGCCATCGGCGTCGGCACGCAGGACCTCGCGCTCGGCGTCCCGAAATCCCGGATCGCCGTCGAGCACCAGGTCGAGGGCTGATCGCTCCAGGTCGCCGAGATCCTGCGCCATATGAGCGATGATCCAGTGTTTCGGGACGGCGGCCTCACCGGTCTCGGACGACAGTTCGCCGCGTAACAGCGCCAGCAGCGAGCTTTTGCCGCTGCCATTGGCGCCGATCAGGCCAACGCGATGGCCTGGGTACAGCGTCGCCGAGGCTTGCTCCAGCAGGGGTTCGACATGCCGGCGCAAGGTAATGCCGGAGAGTTGGATCACGGTTTTTGGGTTCCGGGGAGGCGCTGGAGTTGCAGCTTGTTCAACGTCTGGCGTGAAGAGTGGGGTTCACGATCGCGGCGATCCGGTCAGGTGCGCAATTCAGGTACAGCGACTGGTTCAGCCAGTGGCGGTCCGGGTAGTAAGAAAACAGGAACTGGCCATCCTTGAGGTTTTCCACCACCCTGTTGATGATATTGGGACGGACCGCGGGACAGCCGTAGCTGCGGCCGATGCCACCCTTGAGCTGGATCCAGATTGGATCGACGTACTCGGCGGAGTGAATCACGATCTTGCGTTTGCGCGCGAGGTCGTTAATCCCGGGCTCGAGTCCATCCATGCGCAGCGAATAGCCGAAATTGCCGTAATAGGTTTCGGCGGTGCGGAACAACCCCAGGCTCGACTGACGACTGCCCATGGCGTTGGAAAACCGTGTCGCCATCTCCTCGCCCGATCCGCGGCCATGGGCAACGTGATCCTCAATAAGCAGTTTGCGCCGCTCCAGGTCGAAGACCCAGAACCGCTGTTTGGACGAGGGCAGAGAAAAATCGATCACCGCGAGCCGCTGTGCCGGACGCGCGCCGCCCGCGACGGCGCAGTTCATGGCGGTGACCGCTTTGGTCAGCACCTGGCGGTTAAGCGCCGGCGCGGTCCGCGCCAGCGCTTGGGTCAGGGATTCGCTGCTGCGCGGGTCCGCCCATGCCTGTGGCATCAGCGCGAACACCAGGGCGGTCAGAAGCAGGCGCGATACGGCGGCCATGGGTGAACGTCTCCTTTCGTTGCGCCCGGGAATCGATGGGTGCTGCAAGCGCACGCCAATTCTGCCTCACAACGCAGCCTCGATGCACGCTGCGATGGGTTGAATCCGGCGGCGGGGCGTCTGGTGCCGGAAAGAGGATTTGAACCTCCGACCAACGCATTACGAATGCGCTGCTCTACCGAGCTGAGCTATTCCGGCGGGGAGCGAGAGTCTACTTGGCGGGCGCGGTGCTGTCACTCGCGTGGCGCTTGGCGCGGGCGGTGCGTTCCACCGTGATCAAGTGGTCGATTACCGCGAGCATGGCTTCGTGGCTGCCGGCCTGACGGGCGGAGACCCGGTACTTGCCCTCGACCACGATCTCCGGCGTCCCGGTAATCTTGTAGCTGCGCTGGCGGGCATCGGCCTGACCCACGGCACTGCCGACACCGAATGAATTGAACGTCTTGCTGAAGGCATCACCATCCACGCCGTGCGCGGTAAAGATTTTCTTGATGTCGCCCTCTGTTCCCAGTTTGTTTTGGTCCACATTCATGGCATCGAACAATGCTCGGTGAAGGGGATCCAGAACATTGAGCGCCTTGGCCGTGTAGTACGCGCGCGCGTGCAATTCCATGGTGGGATGCCAGATGGCCGGGCTGCGCACCAGCACCACATCGGCCGGCAGCGTCTTGCTCCATTTTTCCAGCAGGGGCTCGAACGAGTAACAGTGGCCGCAGCCGTACCAGAAGACTTCGGTGACTTCGATCCTGCTGGCATCGCCGGTGCGCACCGGTTCGTCCAGCACCAGGTAATGCTTGCCGGCGACGTAGTCGGTCGCGCTGGCCAAGGCGGTGGCGAGCAGCAGAACCGCTGCTCCCAGGGTTTTCAAGGTCAGGGCTTTCAGCGATCGACCCATTAGAGGTGCCTCCCTCACTTGTTGGGCGGGCTTAACCCGCAAGCGGTATCGACGGTTCGACACGGCGCGCCTGCCACAGCTGCAGGCCCGAACCCTGGGTCGACTCGATCGCTATTTCAGGCCGGCGATAAAGTTGGCGACGGCCGCGATTTCCTGGTCGGTCATACGGGCGGCGACGCCGCGCATGACGGCGTTTGCATCATTGCCGCGGGCGCCGGGCCACGCCGCGTCGTGTGCTCCGTCGCGGAATGCGCGCAGTTGTTTCACCAGATATTCGGCATGTTGTCCGCCCACCGCCGGATAACCGGCCGGGGCGTTGCCGTTGCCCGCCGGCGAATGACAGCCGGTACAGGCCGGTACACCAGTGTCCAGGTTGCCACCGCGGTAGATCGTGGCACCCAGGTCCAGGGCCTTGGTGTCATCCTTGGCGCCGGCCCACTGGCGCGGTTGCGCGGCGAAGTAGGCGGCGATATCGGCGAGATCCTGGGCGCTCAAATCGTTCAGCAAACCGGACATTTCCGGGACGGTACGCTGACCGGATTGCATGTCGAGTAGTTGCTTGAGCAGATATTTTTCGCCCAACCCGGCGAGATGCGGAAAATTCGGGGCCAGGCTGGCGCCGTTGGCGCCATGGCAGGCGGCGCACGTGGCCGTTTTGGCTTTGCCGGCACTGGCGTCGCCGGCCGCCAGGGTTGGCGGTGCCAGCACAGCAGCCATCGCACCGGCCAGGCACAGAAGTATCGCTTTCCTCATATTCTGCTCGCTCGATTTGGCTAGAATGGGCGCCCGTCCGCGCAGGTCGGCGCGACGGGGGCGGAGTATATACCAATCGTCGGGCGCGCTTAACGCGACGGGCCGTGCCCGGCTGTATAACCGCTACAGGCGTCCACGGTCTTCGCCCGACAAGTGCAGTGCGGTGGAGCCCGACACCCGAACCACATTGGCGCCAACATTTGCCCCAGGACCCGAGCCATGTCTAAAGATCCTAGCCAGCGTGGCGATCAAGCTCCGGCGATGGCAGCCGAAGCCGCCGGGAATGACGTCCCGCAAGGGCTGTGCGAGGCCGACTTCCAGCGCGCGGTTTTTCTTAAAAGCGCGCCGACACTCGCGGATTGCCCGCCCGATCGGGGCGTTGAAGTCGCGTTCGCTGGCCGTTCCAACGCAGGCAAATCCAGCGCACTCAACGCACTGACGCGCCAAAGCAAGCTGGCGCGCACCAGCAAGACACCGGGGCGCACCCGGCTGATGAACTTTTTTGCGCTGGCGCCGGGGCAGCGGCTGGTCGATCTGCCCGGTTACGGCTACGCCAAAGTACCCAAGGCGATGAAGGACGAGTGGGACCAGCATCTTGCGCACTACCTGCGTGCCCGGTCTTCGCTGCGCGGGCTGGTGCTGTTGATGGACATCCGTCATCCACTGCAAGCCTTCGACCAGCACATGCTGGCGTGGGCTGCGGAGGCCGCGTTGCCGGTACATGTACTGCTCACCAAAGCGGACAAACTCAACCGCGGCCCGGCGCAGGCGGCGCTGCTGGGAGTGCGGCGCGAGGTAGCCCGGATGGGGCTCGCGGAAGTCACCGCACAGACGTTTTCCGCGCATACCGGACTCGGATTGGCGGCACTCGAAGCGCGCCTCGCGGACTGGCTGGTGGGCGGTTTGGCCGCCTCGTGATTTACCGACAGATGGAACGCCGTTGTCCTTGACCCCAGAGCTCCTTCGGCGCTTGCCAGCGGATTTGCGTTATCGAATGACATCGGTTCAATTTCGAGAGCGATGATGGCGGTCCATGGGCGTGCGGCAACGCCGCAAACCAGCGCGCCACGTTTTTTGCCCGGGGTTGCGCCCGTGGGTTGAACGGTTTCAGGTTACCGTTGTGAAGCGGTGGCGGTGTGACGATCCACTTGCATCGCGCGGAGGAAGTTTCCATCCGCGCAGGCGGTTCAAGGTTTCGTTTGATGTGCCCTAGGGCGCGATCACCCCGCAGGCCAGACGTGCGCCGCCGCCGCCGAGGGGCGCTGGCAGATCGGCGTGATTATCACCGCCGGCATGGATCACCAGGGCGCGGCTCCGGATGTCGGCGAGCTTGGTCAGACGCGGCGCCAGCACCGGCTGGATTGCCGTGCCGTCAACCGCCACGAAGAGCGGCGGCAGATCGCCGAGATGACCGTCGCCCCATGGGGTGCCGTGATGGCCGGTGGTGGCGGGATCATAATGACTGCCCGCCGCGCCGGCGGGCACGCTCGCGCCGTCTTTTTCGGCCGGCCCGCAACTGGGATTCTGATGCACATGGAAACCGTGGAGACCGGAAGCCAGCCCGCTCAGTTTTGGGGTGAACACCAGGCCGTGGCTTGACTCGGTAACGGTCACGACACCCAGTGTGGCACCGGTGCCCTTCGCATCCACGGCATTCATTTGCACCGACAGCTCGGCGGCCTGGGCGCAGCCGACACCGAACATGGCCAACAGCAATAGTCGGGTTTTCATCGAGACCTCCTTGGATACAACCGGGGAAAGGGCGTGCCGGCTCACTATAACAGTGTGGGTGGCGAGTGAGATTAACGCACCAGACGCCGCCGGACGGCAGCGGTCGCGATCAGCAATCCCGCTGCGCCGTAGGCAACAATCACCAGCAGATGCAGCAGCGGTGCGTGAAGGGAGCCGCCGGTGAGCAGCGGTCGCACCAGATCGACCACATGCGCGAGCGGGAGCAGGTAGGCGAGATCCTGCAGCAGTTCGGGGAACTGTTCACGCGGGAAAAATACGCCGCCGGTGAGCAGCATGGGCGTCAGCAGCAGGGTGAAATAGTAGAGAAAAAAATCGTAGGATCGCGATCTTGCCGTCACCACCATCGCACAGGCGGCGAACGTGAATCCCCCGACGGCCAACACCGGCAGTGCCAGCAGCGCGCGCAAGTCGGCGACCAAGCCGAGCAGCGCGGCGACGATGAGGATGGCGGTGGCGTTCATCAGACCCTTGGTCGCGGCCCAGAGAATCTCGCCGAGCACGATATCGTCGACGGTGAGGGGCGCATTCAGCATGGCGCCCCAGGTCTGCTGGCCCGCCATGCGGGTGTAGGCGGAATACATGGCTTCAAAGCTGGCGGTGAAGAGGGTGCTGGAGCAGATGATCCCGGAGGCCAGGAACGCCATGTAAGGTAATTGGCCCAGATCCCCCACCAGTTGGCCGAAGCCGTAGCCGAAGGCCATCAGGTACAGCAGCGGCTCGCCGAAATTGCCGAGTGCCGAGGGCAGCAGAATTTTCCGCCAGACGCGAAAATTGCGGCGCCACACCGCGAGGCAGCGCGCACTGGGAATCGGGATCAGCGCGGTGGACATGGCTTCAGTCCCGCAGATCGTGGCCGGTCAATTTGAGGAAGACATCTTCCAGATTGGCCGGGCGGTGCAGGTAGCGCTGGTCGGTGGCATCGAGCCGTTCCAGCAGGGCGCGCGGTTTCGCGGTGTAGAGGAGCGTGAGATCCCCGATCCGGTGAATGCGAACCCCGGCATCCGGGGCGGCGTCGACGCCCCAGGTATCGGCGATCGGGCCGGTCAGTTCGAGCACATGGGGTTCTATGTGCTCGGCAATCAATGCCCGGGGCGTGTCGCAGGCCACGATGCGACCCGCATCGAGAATCGCCAGACGATCGCACAGGCGCTCCGCCTCCTCCATGTAATGAGTGGTCAGGATCAGAGTGGTGCCGGCATCGCGCAGTTCCCGCAAGCGCTGCCAGATATGGTGCCGCGCCTGGGGATCGAGGCCGGTGGTGGGCTCGTCGAGCACCACCAGGCGGGGTCGATTGATCAGCGCCCGCGCCAGGGTCAGCCGGCGCTTCATGCCGCCCGAGAGTTCCGGAATCGCCACGTGTTCGCGGCCTTCGAGATGTGCGAATGCGATCAGCTCGGCGATCCGTTCGTCGATTTGCGGACCGCGCAGACCGAAGTAACTGGCGTAGGTGATGAGGTTCTCGCGCACCGTGAAATCCGGATCGAGGCTGTCGAACTGGGGCACGATCCCGATCTGCTCGCGCGCGATCCGCGCCCGTTCGGGAATCGGCTCGCCCAGCACCTGAATCGTCCCGCTGTCCGGCGGCGTCAGGCCCAGCAGCATGCGCAGGGTCGTGGTTTTGCCGGCGCCGTTCGGGCCCAGCAGACCGAAGCACTCGCCTTCCCGGACCACGAGGTCCAGATTATCAACCACGCTGCGATCCGCATAACGCTTGCAGAGGCCGCGCATCGCAACGAGGGGGGCGGTGGCCTGCGGTTGTTCTACCTGCATGGGGATTGATACTACCGGTGGTCGGGTATGGCCAAACGATGGCGCATGGTACCTGCGGTTCCGCGGATCGTCATCCGCCGGCACGGCCTTGCGCAACCAACGGAGCACGGTGCCACGCCGATCGGACGGTGCAATGGTCCTGAGCGCTCGCTACGCAGTGGTCCGCGGGAATCCACCGTGTCGGGTCCGGTTACCAGCGCTCCCAGACCGGGCGGCAGTCATCCGGCACCGCGGGCTGACGCCCCAGTTCGGCCCAGTGCTGACCGGGCTGATGAAAATCCGAACCGGTGGACGCACTCAGCTGGTGCTGTTCGCACAGCGCGGCCAGGGTCCGGGTTTCGGGACCAGCCTGCCGGCCGGAAACCACTTCGATCGCCTCGCCGCCCGCCGCGCGAAAATCCTCGACCAGTTCGCGCAGGCGCGTGCGGGTGAACTGATATTTCTCCGGATGGGCGATCACCGCAGTGCCGCCGGCATCGCGAATCCAGGCGATGACTTGCGGCAATGATGCCCATTCGTCCTTTACATCGCCGATGCGGCCGCTGCCCAGATACTTGCGAAAGGCTTCGTCGATGGTGCGCACCGCGCCGGATTCCACCAGCATTTCCGCAATGTGCGGGCGCCCGATACTGATGCGGCTGGCGAGTTCTTCCACGCGCTCGGTCAGATCGCCGAGCCCTCGCTTTGCCAGCCGTGCGGCAATGATGCCGGCGCGCGTGCGCCGCGCGGCCTGCTGCACCGAGACGGCTTCCTGGATGGCGTCGCGGCCGCGACCGATATTGAGTCCGACCACATGAATTGTCTGCCCACGCCATTGGGCGGACAGCTCGATCCCGGCCACCAGTCGCAACGACCCGAAGCGGGCCTCGCCGAGGCTGTCGAAGCCCGCCGTGGAGTCGTGATCCGTGATCGCGAGCAGGTCGACCCCGCAGGCCAGCGCCCGCTCCACCAGCTCAAGCGGTGTCAGCTTGCCGTCGGATGCGGTGGAGTGGGTGTGAAGATCAACCTGCATGAAGACGCCGGATGCGAGCACGTGTATCGATTATAGGGGAATGCGCAGGCGCCCCGGTTCGGGGCGCGCCCGGCGTTTGCCGGGAGATCGAGTTCGACACGAACTATCGATATGGTAGCTACGGGCGGACTTGAACCGCCGACCCCAGCATTATGAGTGCTGTGCTCTAACCAGCTGAGCTACGTAGCCTTGGAAGGGGCGCGCGATTTTCCCGGCTTCGGTCTGGAGTGTCAACCAGACCGGCCGTTGATTGCAAGGCGCAATCGCGCGTGCTGGTTTCGTAACGCCCGACAACGGACAGCTGGGCGGCCGATCCCCAGCCTGTACCAGGAGCGCCATACGGGTGACAAGAACACGGTCCATCATGAAGCCGTCCGACGCAGGAATGGAACGGTAATTGCCCTGTGATGCTGTCGGTCACGCCGAAGGAGAGCGCCTGATATGAGCATTACCATCGAGAAGAATGTCGCCATCCCGATGCGCGATGGTGTGGTGTTGCGCGCCGACATTTACCGCCCGGCGGGGGAACACCCTTGCCCGGTGCTGTTGCAGCGGACGCCGTATAACAAGGAATTCCTGCCCCTGGTGGGCATGACCCTGGACCCGATTCGCGCGGCAGCGGCCGGCTATGCGGTGGTGATTCAGGACGTGCGGGCGCGCTGGGCATCCGGTGGCGGGGTCTTTTTCCCCTACGTCAACGAGGCAGCGGATGGTGCCGATACTCTCGACTGGATCGCCGGGCAGCCCTTTTGCGACGGCAATATCGGCGCCTACGGACTGTCCTACATGGGCGGCACCACCTGGCTGTGCGCGGCGTCCGGTCACCCGGCGCTGAAGGCGATTTCGCCCACCACCGCGCCCAACGATTTCTGGCGCAACCACTTCTGGCGCGACGGCGTGCTCCAGTTGTCCACCCTGGTCATGTGGGCGTTGCGGGTGATCGGGCCGGCTGCCTTGGTGCGGCGCGGGTTCGATCTGCCGACGCTGGGCGCACGCCTGGTGGAGCTGGTGGAGGCCCTGGATCATTTTGGCGACTGTGTGCGGGAAAGGCCGCTGGACCGCCTGCTGGCGGCCCATCCGGAAGATGCCGAATTCGTTCCCTTTCTGTTCGAGGTGCTGCGCCATTCCCGGCCGGACGCCTGGACCGAGTCGCTGCTGTTCAGCGACCGCCACGACCGGGTGCGGGCCCCCGCCCTGATCATCGCGGGCTGGCACGACATGCTGCTGGGCGGCGATTTGAGCCATTACGCCGGTATGCGGGCGCGCGCTGGTTCGCCCGAAGCCCGCGCACAGACCCGTCTCGTGATCGGCCCCTGGTCGCATGCCATGTTCCTCAACTATGTGGGCCAGCTCGATTTCGGCTTTCGCGCCAGCGGCTACCTGCTCGATCTGCGCGAGGATCTGACCCAGATGCAGTTGCGCTGGTTCAACCGCTGGTTGAAGGGCGATGCGGCGAGCTTTGCCGCGGACGCGCCGGTGCGGGTGTTCGTGCAGGGCGCCAATCGCTGGCGCGACGAAGCCGCCTGGCCGCCCGCGCGGGTACGCCTCACCCCCTGGTATCTGCGCGCGGGTGCTGTGCTCTGTACGCAGGCGCCGGTTGGCAACGAGCCCTCCGACAGCTATGTCTACGACCCGGAAGATCCCTGCCCGACCTGTGGCGGAACCCTGCTGATGCCGCCCCAGTACAGTCCCGGGCCGGTGGATCAGGCGCCGATTCTCGGACGTCGGGACCTGCTCATCTATACGTCCGCTCCGCTGACGGAGGATATGGAAATCTGCGGCCCCGTCACCCTGAAACTGTTTGCGAGCACTAGCGCGGTGGATACCGACTGGATGGCCAAGCTCTGCGATGTTCATCCCGACGGGCGCACCTTCAATGTCTGCGACGGCGTGGTGCGATCGTCCTACCAGGCGCACGCGCAGGGGGCATCCTGCGTGTCGGACGCACCGATCTGCCGGGAGCTGGATCTATGGGCGACCGCCATGGTGTTTCGCGCGGGCCATTGCCTGCGGCTGATCGTCACCTCCAGCGATTTCCCCCGCTACGATCGCAACCCCAACACCGGCGAGAATTCGTTCAGTGCCACGGGCAGCGCGCCGGCACTGCAGACGGTGTTTCACACCGGCGATCTGCCTTCGTGCATCAACCTGCCGGTCGTCAACGGGTAGCCGTCAGCCGTCGTCCCCGACAGGTTGCGCCAGCCGTTCGGCGATGGCGCCCAGTGCGCGGGGGTGAAAAATCAGCCCGATGTGCGTTGATTCGTTGATCTCCGTATTGGCTGAAGCGTCTTCTTCGGCGCAACTCACCCAATCCACCACGCCGTCGTTGCGCGAGTAAATCGCGAACTGGGGCACGGGTTTTAGCTCGGGTTGCAGCATGTGGCGCACGAAATCGCACATGCAGTAGCCGGTGCCGCAGGAAGCGTGCAGATTGCGACCCACGAGCTTGCCCTGGCCGGCGAGCAGGTATTCCCACACCCCGGTCACGGCCGGATGGGCGCGGACGTGGTCGCGAAACGGCGATCCCAGGGTGATCACGCGATCGATGAGTTCCGGTACATGCTGCAGGACGGACTTGGCCAGCATGCCGCCCAGGCTGTGGCCAATCAGCACCACGGGTCGGCCCGTTTTGCGGTGGATCACCTTGACCTTGTGCGCGAGGCGCAGCGCGGTCTTGTTGGGGCAGTCGGTATTCCAGGCAATATCGGCGTGATAGGGCCGGTAGCCGATGCGCCCCAGCCAGCGTCGCAGCGGCATCATCATGATGTCATTGGCGAGAAATCCCGGAATGACCAGAATCGGTTCGCCATGGCCGTGCGGGACCCCGCGCCCCTGGTACAGCGGGCTGCACAGCAGCCGCCCGAGTTCCGTCGGCCATAGAAGCTCCCGCCAGAGCGGCGTCTTGACGGCTTCGACGCCGGGATCGTGCTGAAAGGGATCGGCGTCGTCCTCCATGACATCGATCAGGGCGTCGATATCGGCGACGGGATTTGCGTAGTTTGGGTCCATGGGGTAGCCCACTCACTGCGGGGCGGATCGTGGTCCGCGCGGGGTCAATCACCCCGCGCGGACTCCCGACTTTCAGGCCATGGCTTCGCGGGCGGCGGTGGCCACTTTCGTGAACCCGGCGAACGCCTTGTTGGCCGACTCCGTGAAGGGGTTGGCGGCCGACAGGGCTTTGCCGGCTTCAATGGCGGCGGCGGTCGCCTCCTTGCTGCCGTCGTACAACTCGCGCGCAATCTTGCGGGTAGCGTCCCGACTCTGGGCTTGCTCGGACAACAGCGCCTTGAACAAATCCATGGCCCGGCTTTGCGATCTGGTCAGGGATTCGATAGTCGCGGTGAAATTGCCCTTGTAGTCCCTGGGGGACAGGGCCAGCGTACAGGCCAGGCCGGTGAGGTCTTGCTGGCTCTCGGCAAAGGTTGCTGCCAATACGTTGTTGATGCGGATGCCGCGTTTACGCGCGCTTTCCATCGCTTCCCACATCAAGGACTGGTTCGCGGTGAGGGCGTCAAGAAAGCGCTGCATTTCCGTGCTGGCCGGTTTCGATTTTGCTTTGGTTCCTGTGGCTTTGGTAGCAGTGGCGGTGTCGCTCATGGCATTCTCCCGTAAGAATAAAACCGCTTGGGTGGTGAGCGGACCAATCGACAAGCTCCGCTCGTATTGACACTTATATGCATAGTGCACTTAAATGTCAACCTGAATTTAGCTGACGAGATGACCATGGCATCGAGTTCCAAAAACAAACCGCCGGGAGCGGATAGCGAAAGCAATGGACCGCGACTCCCCGGGGAAATGCTGACCGCGCATTTGCTGGCGATGCTCAAGGACTGGTCGGGCTACGGTTACGAGCTCGCGCAGCGCCTGGAAGACGCCGGATTCGGGCGCTACAACACCGGCTCGCTCTACCGCACGTTGCGGCAGATGGAAAGTCTTGGGCTGATTTCCTCGCTGTGGGACACCTCCGCGGGTGGTCCGGCCCGACGCATGTACAGTCTCACCCTTGCCGGCAAGCTCTTCCTTGACAACTGGATGACGCTGCTCGATTTTCACCGCAGGACACTCGACGCCTTTATCGGCGCCTCCGACCGACCGAGTGGGCGCACGCCCCGAGGTAAGGCTGCGCCCCCTCCTCCGGCCGCAGTGCGCCGTTCACGAACCGGAAAACCCAAGTCAGGAGATAAAACATGAGCGACAAACGGGAAGACCGCCTGCTGGAACCCATGCGGATGTGGCGCGAGTGGTATCAGAAGTCGGAAAAGCAATGGAGCGAGATGCTGACGGACGCCATGGCGGACGAGAAGTTCGGCAAGACGTTCGGGCACCTGTTTCAGGAATGGCTGCACGCCCAGCACATGATTTCCGAGCTGATCGGCCAACAGTTGGCTGCTTTCAACATGCCTTCGCGCGGCGACATCCTGGATGTGCGCGACCGCTTGGGCGAAGTCGAGGACGGACTCGCCGGCCTGACGGCCGAGATCGCCCAGTTGCGCCGCGCCCTGGCCAGCAAAACCATGGTGGATGCGACGGCCGAGCGTCCCGCCGTCAAGCGCACGCGCAAACCGCCATCGGCAAGCGAAGTGACGCCCCCCGGTGGGAGCCAGAAACACTGACCGCGCTGGCAGAACCATGACGCAGCAGTCCTGGCACAAAAGTTGTAGGTTTGAATTCGCAAATAAGATGCCGTTGTAAACGAAGTGTAAAGGGCGTCAGGTAAAAGCGCTTAATGGGCGCTCGCAATGGCGTATTGGCGGAAAGCAACGAAGTATTGCAGCGAAATCGTGGATCGCACACACGGCGAAAAACGCCGGGAGATGGAATCATGCCGGGTACCGACGGGACCAGCGCCCAGCAGGCCAGGATTCGCGAAGCGCTGGAGCGCGTGTTGTCGCGCAATATTGCGGGCCTCAAGACGCTCGAAGACATCGCGATGGACTTCGGGTCCACGCCCAAGGACATCATCCACTCCCGGGGTACCACCAAGCTCTATCACTACACACCGATCTGCGACGAAATTTACCGAGTCCCGATTGTGCTGGTGATGTCGCTGGTCAGCCGTTACTACATCATGGATCTCGCGCCGGGACAGAGCCTGGTCGAGTATCTGGTCGACCAGGGCTTCGATGTCTACCTGATCGACTGGGGCATCCCGCGCCAGGAGCATCGCCACTTCAATCTTGACCACTATGTGGGCGAGGTGCTCCCCGAGTGTCTCGAAAAGGTGCATGACGACAGCGGCGAGGAAGAAGTGAGCCTGGTTGGCTATTGCCTCGGCGGCGTGCTCGCCATGATGCACACGGCGCTCGCGCGGCCCGGGCAGGTGCGCGCACTCGCCTGCTTTACCACGCCGGTGGATACCAACGGCATGAAGCTGTACAAGGCCTGGGCGGAGAGCGAGAGCTTCGATATCGACGCTTTGGTCGATCAGCTGGGCAATGTGCCCGCGCAAATGGTCGACGCCATGATCCAGGCGCTGCGCCCATTGCAGAAGACGGCGGGTCGCATGGGCATGCTGGACCATGTGGAGGACGACCGGTTTGTCGAAGCGCATTACCGGTTCGAGCGCTGGTCCGCGGATCACATCCCCATGGCCGGGGCCATGGCGAAACAGCTGTTCAAGGATTTCATGCGCGACAACAAATTTCTCAAGAGCCAGATGGAGGTCAAGGGGCGGCGCGTCGATCTGGGGAGCATCCAGGTGCCTTTCCTGCACATCGCGGCGCAGCACGACCATATCGTACCGGCGGATGCGTCCAAGGGCATTCTCGATCTGGTTTCGAGTACCGACAAAAAAGAGATCGTGTTGAAGGGCGGGCATGTGAGCCTGATCGCGGGCGGCAATGCCGTTTACCGGCTCTGGCCGCAACTGTCCGGCTGGCTGTCAGAGCGCTGCACCTGAGGAGATTTGTCTTGGATACCTACCCGAAAACTGTGCGGTTGCGCACCACCACCGCCCTGTTGCGACCGTTGGCGCACGGCGATGCGGAAGAAGTGCTGGTGTTCGCCCGCTCACTGCCGGCCCATGATCTGATGTTTCTGCGCCGAGACATCACCAAGCCCGAGACGGTGGCGCACTGGCTGGAGGAAGTCGATCAGGGCCTCGCACTGGTGGTGATCGCCGAGATCGACGGGCGCATGGCCGGGTACGGCATGCTGAGTCTCAACGACCTCGACTGGAGCCGGCATCTGGCCGAACTGCGTGTCCTGGTGCATCCGGATTTCCGCGAGACCGGTTTGGGCCGCGCCATGATCCGCGAAGTGTTTGCCCTGGCAGTGAATCGCGGTGTCGAAAAAGTCATTGCCCGCATGACCCTGGATCAGACCTCTGCCCGCTCGCTGTTTCAGGAGCTGGGATTCCGGCCCGAAGCGCTCCATGAGAACGAAGTGAAGGATCGTGCCGGCAAACTCCACGACGTGCTGCGTATGGCTGTGGATGTACAGGCACTGCTGGCGCGGCGCGACAGCTACGGACTCGGTTGAGCGGACCGCCGTGGCAATCCCCGGCAGTGCCGCGCAATAGGCGCTCCGGTACGGCTCGTGTAAAATCCGCGCTCGCTGTTGCCAGCCGAGCGCCCCATGTTTGACAAAGACCTCTCCCTCCAGCATTTCGACCCCGAACTTGCCGCGGCAATCGCCGCCGAGGCGCGTCGCCAGGAAGATCACATCGAGCTCATCGCTTCGGAGAACTACGCCAGTCCGCTGGTGATGCAGGTACAGGGCAGTGTGCTCACCAACAAGTACGCCGAAGGCTATCCGGGCAAGCGTTACTACGGTGGCTGTGAATTTGTGGATCGCGCCGAGGAGTTGGCGATCACGCGGGTGCGAGAGCTGTTTGGCGCCGACTACGCCAATGTGCAGCCGCACTCGGGATCCCAGGCCAACGCGGCGGTCTATCAGGCGCTGTGTCAGCCCGGCGATACCATCCTGGGCATGAGCCTGGCCGACGGCGGCCATCTCACCCATGGCGCCAAACCGAATTTTTCCGGTAAAACCTATCACGCCGTGCAGTACGGCCTGAATCCCGCCACCGGCGAAGTCGATTACGACCAGGTCGAGGCGCTGGCGCGCGAGCACCAACCCAAAATGATCGTCGCCGGATTTTCCGCCTATTCGCGGGTGATGGACTGGCAGCGGTTTCGTGCGATCGCCGATCGGGTCGGCGCCTGGCTGATGGTGGACATGGCCCACGTGGCCGGCCTGGTGGCCGCGGGCTGTTATCCCAGTCCGGTGCCCATCGCGGATGTCGTGACCTCGACTACCCACAAGACCCTGCGCGGCCCCCGCGGCGGGCTCATCCTCGCGCGCGCCAACGCCGACATCGAGAAGAAACTCGACTCCGCCGTGTTCCCGGGCCAGCAGGGGGGGCCGCTGATGCATGTCATCGCCGCCAAGGCGGTGTGCTTCAAGGAAGCGATGAGCGACGATTTCAAAGTCTATCAGCGCCAGGTAGTCGCCAACGCCCGCGCCATGGCCGCGACTTTTATCGAGCGGGGCATCCGCATCGTGTCCGGGGGCACCGACAACCACCTGATGCTGGTCGACCTGATCGGCAAGAACTATACCGGCAAGGATGCGGATGCCGCCCTCGGCGAAGCCCACATCACGGTCAACAAGAACGCGGTACCCGGTGACCCCCGTTCACCGTTCGTCACCAGCGGCCTGCGGGTGGGCACGCCGGCGATTACCACCCGGGGTTTCCGCGAGGCGGAAAGCGTCGAATTGACCCACTGGATCTGCGATATCCTGGCCGGTCTCGAAAGCGGCGCTGTGGAGCCCGTGATCGCCGGCACCCGCGCCAAGGTACAGGCGATCTGCGATCGCTTCCCGGTCTATGGTTGACGGGCAGCGGCAGCGCCGCGCGGAGGCCGTGCTAGACTAGGCCGCTCCCCGGTCGCGCCACGTCCTTTCGATGCACTGTCCCTTCTGCGGCGCTGATGACACCCGCGTGGTCGATTCCCGACTGGTGGCTGGTGGCGACCAGATCCGTCGCCGCCGCGAGTGCGCCACCTGCCGGGAACGCTTCACCACCTTCGAGGTGGCGGAACTGCTGATGCCGCGGGTGATCAAGCGCGACGACTCCCGCGAGCCCTTCGATGAGAACAAACTGCGCGCTGGCCTGCAGCGTTCGCTGGAGAAGCGGCCGGTCGGCGTCGAAGCCGTGGAGGCGGCGGTCAGCGCCATCAAGCGCGAGCTGCAAAGCGCCGGCGAGCGGGAAGTGCCGTCGCGCGTCATCGGCGAAAAAGTGATGGCGCAGTTGCGTGGACTCGACGATGTCGCCTTCGTCCGGTTTGCGTCGGTCTATCGCCGCTTTCAGGACCTGAGCGAGTTTCGCGCGGAACTGGACCGTCTGGAGCGCGAGAGCGCACCGGCCGGAGCCGGCGTCGATGACTGAGTACAGCGATGCCGCCTTCATGGCGCGTGCCCTGGGTCTGGCGCGGCGAGGCTGGTACAGCACGCGACCGAATCCCCGCGTGGGTTGCGTCATCGTCCGCGATGGCGCCGTGGTCGGTGAGGGCTGGCACCAGCGTGCGGGCGGCGATCACGCCGAGGCAGTGGCGCTGGCGGCAGCGGGCAATCGGGCGCGGGGTGCGACCGCTTATGTGTCGCTGGAACCCTGCAATCACCAGGGCCGGACTCCGCCCTGCACCAGGGCGCTGAGCGCCGCCGGCGTCGCGCGCGTGGTCTATGGCGCGCGCGATCCGCACCGGATAGCCTCCGGCGGCGTGGCGGCATTGCTGGATGCCGGCCTGGTGGTGGATGGACCCGTGCTGGAAGCGGAGTGCCGAGCGCTCAATCCCGGGTTTTTTGCGAACTGTGAGCGCGGCCTGCCCCGGGTCACGCTCAAAATAGCGGCCAGTCTCGACGGCCGCACCGCCATGGCGAGCGGCGAGAGCCGCTGGATTACCGGCGCAGCGGCACGGCGCGATGTCCAGCGCCTGCGCGCAGCCAGCGGCGCGATCGTCACCGGTATCGGCACGGTGCTCGCCGACGACCCCGCGCTGACCGTGCGGGGCGGGGAGCTCGAATTGCCCGAGGGTTACGCCGTGCCGATTGAACAGCCGTTGCGGGTGGTGGTGGATAGCCACCTCCGCACGCGGGACGACCTGCGCATTCTGCGCGAGCCGGGCGATGTGCTGATCGCGACCGCGGGCGCCGTCCGGGATGTTCCCGGTGCGCAGGTGATCGCGCTGCCCGATGCCGACGGCCGGGTGGACCTCGACGCCCTGGTGCGGCATCTGGGTGGCCGGCAGTGCCACGATGTGCTGGTCGAGGCCGGCGCCCGGTTGGCGGGAGCGTTCCTGAGCGCCGGTCTGGTGGATGAACTGGTGTTGTACGTGGCGCCCAAGCTGCTCGGCAGCTTGGGCTGGCCGCTGGCGGCGCTACCGTTCACGCGCCTGGCGGAAGCGATTGATCTGACCGTAACCGACGTGCGGGCGGTGGGCGATGACTGGCGCATTACCGCCCTGCCCAGGAGGGAAAGCTGAATGTTTACCGGGATCATTGAAACCTTGGGCGCCGTTGCCGGGACCGAGCGGCGCGGCGGTGACGTGCGCCTGCTCATCAGGGCCGCCGGACTGGATCTTGGCGCTGCCCGTCTGGGCGACAGCATCGCCGTCAACGGCGTGTGCCTCACCCTGGTGGAGCTGCGGGGCGACAGTTTTGCGGCCGATGTGTCGGTCGAAACCCTCGACCACACCACGGCGGGGCAATGGGTTGCGGGCACGCCGGTCAATCTGGAGCAGGCCCTGACACCGGACAAGCGCATGGGCGGACATATAGTGTCAGGCCATGTGGACGGTGTCGGCGAGGTGATCGCGCGCCACAGCGACGCACGCTCGGAGCGGTTTCGGCTCCGCGCGCCGGCCGGGCTGGCGCGCTATATTGCCCACAAGGGTTCCATCACCATTGACGGCACCAGCCTCACGGTCAATGTCGTGGACGGCGAGGAATTCGAGATCAACATCGTGCCGCACACGCTGACCCACACCATTATCGGCGACTACCAGCCCGGCACCCGGGTGAACCTCGAAGTGGACGTGATCGCCCGCTATCTCGAGCGCCTGCTGTGGGGTGCCGGCGACGGTGGCTCCGGCGCGCTCCCGAATGACCGTTTGAACAGGGGTTGAATCAAGATGCCGTTGCACACGATCGACGAATTGGTGGAAGACATCCGGCAGGGCCGGATGGTGATCCTGATGGACGACGAGGATCGCGAAAACGAAGGCGATCTGGTGATCGCGGCGGAAAAGATCACCGCTGCCGACATCAACTTCATGGCCACCCATGCGCGCGGTCTGATCTGTCTGACCCTGACCGAGCAGCGCTGCCGACAGCTCGCCCTGCCCCTGATGGTGGATGCCAACAAGGCCAGTCACGGCACCAACTTCACCGTGTCCATCGAGGCCGCTGAAGGCGTAACCACGGGTATTTCCGCCGCCGACCGCGCCCGCACGGTGCAGGTGGCGGTGGCCAAGAACGCGGGTCCCGACGACATCGTGCAGCCCGGGCACATCTTTCCCCTCAAGGCCCAGCCCGGCGGCGTGCTGAGCCGCGCCGGCCACACCGAAGCCGGTTGCGATCTGGCGCGTCTCGCCGGCTGCGAGCCCGCCGCAGTGATCGTCGAGATCATGAACGACGACGGCACCATGGCCCGGCGCCCGGATCTCGAGACCTTTGCCGAGAAGCACGGGCTCAAGATCGGCACCATCGCCGATCTCATTCACTACCGCATGCTCAACGAGAAGACCATCGAGCACCTGCGCGCGCGTACCATCCAGACCGCCTACGGCGAATTCTGCCTGCATACCTACATGGATACGGCGCGCAAGAAGCTCCATTTCGCGCTGGTGAAAGGCGAGATCGATCCCGCGGTAGCGGTGCCGGTGCGCGTCCATCTGCCCAGTTGTACGCGCGACATCTTTGCCATCGAGCGTCCCGGACAGTTCCCCAGTTGGACCATCGCCAAGGCCATGCGGAAGGTCCAGGAAGAAGGGCGTGGCATCATCGTGGTGATCCAGCAGGAAGAGACCGCGGCGCAGGTGGAAGAAGAGCTTGAGTCCCTGTTCGAGAGCCGCACGCGGCCGATCAAGGCGTCGGAAACCGTGTATCTCCAGATCGGCGCGGGCTCGCAGATCCTCCGCGATCTGGGCGCCCAGAAAATCCGGGTGATGAGCGCGCCGTTCCGGTTCAACGCCATTTCCGGGTTCGATCTGGAAGTGGTCGATTATGTGGAATGCCCCTGATCCCGAGGAATTGATCCATGAGTGAATCCAGACCCGTCGAGGGCAACTTCACGCCGGATGGCGCCCGCTTTGCCATCGTGGTGGCGCGTTGGAATGGCGGAATCACCGAGAGCCTGCTGCGCGGCGCGCAGCGCGCACTGCAACGGCACCAGGTGCCGGACGCGGATGTCCAGGTCTACCGGGTGCCCGGCGCCTTCGAGCTGCCGCTGGCGGCGCGCAAGCTGGCCGAGACCGGCCGGTTCGACGCGATCATCGCGCTGGGCGCCGTGATCCGCGGCGGCACCCCCCATTTCGAATACGTCTGCGCGGAAACCACCCGCGGCATCGGCGAAGTTGCGCTGACGACGGGTATCCCCGTGGCGTTCGGCCTGCTCACCACCGACGATGAGGCCCAGGCCCGCGCCCGCTCCGGCGATGATTCGGGCAACAAGGGTGAAGAGGCGGCGCTTACCGCGCTGGAGATGATTTCCCTGTTCCGGCAACTCTGAGGCAATCCGTGGCAGCGCTGCCGTCGAACCGTAAAAAAGCCCGCCACCTGCTGGTGCAGGCGCTCTACCAGTGGCAACTGGCGGGCGCCGACCTCCATGTCATCGAGGCGCAGTTCTTTGCCGACAACGACATGCGCAAGGTGGATGTCGAATTTTTCCGCGAACTCCTCCACGGCATCGCCGCCACGGTCGACGAACTCGATGCCTGTTACGGGAAATATCTGGATCGGGCGCTGGACGAACTCGATCCGGTCTCGCGGGCGCTGCTGCGGCTCGGCACCTACGAGCTGCTGCATCGCATCGACGTACCCTATCGGGTTGCCATCAACGAGGGCATCAACCTCGCCAAGGCTTTTGGACCGACCGATGCCCACAAGTACGTCAACAGCATCCTCGACAAGGTGGCGGCGGGCAGCCGCCAGCTCGAGATTGCCGCCCGCGCGCGCTGACATCTGCTCCGATGCCGATCGATGAATTCAGCCTGATCGAGACCTTCTTCCGCCGGCCCGTGACGCCCGCCGCCGGCGTACTGGCCGGGATCGGCGACGATTGCGCGCTGCTCGATCCGGTCGCCGGCGTACTGGCCGTGACCACGGACACGCTGGTGGCGGACATCCACTTCCCGGCGGCGGCACCGGCATTTGATATAGCGCAGCGCGCCTTGCGCGTGAATCTCAGCGATTTGGCGGCGATGGGTGCCGTGCCGCGCTGGTTCCTGCTGGCCCTGACGATGCCCGCGGCCGACGCCGACTGGTTGCGCGCGTTCAGCGCGGGACTCTTCGCGGTGGCCGATGCCCACGATTGCGCGCTGGTGGGCGGCGATACCACGCGTGGGCCGCTTGCCGTGACCATCACCGCCCTGGGTCAGGTGCCGGCGAGTGCCGCATTGCGACGCTCCGGGGCCAGCGCCGGAGATCGGGTGTTCGTCACCGGCGAGCTGGGCGGGGCGGCGGCCGCCTTGGCGGACATGATGGATACGGGCGGGTGCAGCGCTGCCGACGCCACCCTGAGCGCGCGCTACTGGTACCCCGAGCCCCGGTTGCGGGAAGGCATGGCGCTGCGCGGCATCGCCTCGGCGGCGATCGATATCTCGGACGGCCTGGTCGCTGATCTCGGTCACCTGGCGCGCGCCAGCGGCGTCGGCGCCGAACTGGAGCTGGCGAGATTACCCTTGTGCGCGGCAGCGGTGGCCCGGTTTGGCGCCGCGCGGGCACGGGATTGGGCGCTGGGCGGTGGTGACGATTACGAACTCTGTTTCACGGTGCCGCCCGCGCGGCTTGCGGCTCTGGAAGCAGCGGTCCGCGCCGGACACCTGCGGGCCCTGCCCATCGGGCACCTGGTGTCCGGCGCCGGCGTCAGCGCCCGGGATGATGCGGGGCAAAACGTTGCCGTGAACGGCAGCGGATATCGCCACTTTTGAAAGCGGCCGCGCCCCTGCCGTCGTTCTCCCGGTTGCTGCGCGAACCGGTGCTGCTGCTGGCCTTCGGGTTTGGCAGCGGCCTGGCCCCGCGCGCACCGGGCACGGCGGGTTCGCTCGTCGCGCTTGCGCTCGCCGCCGGATTCACCTGCTTGCCGTTCACGCTGCCCACGTCGGCGCTGTGGTGGTTGCTGGGGTCGGTAGTCGCCGCCGGGATAGTCATCTGCGGCGTCGCGGCCCGGCGACTGGACGCCCCCGATCATCCTGGCATCGTCTGGGACGAGTTTGCGGGACTCTGGCTGACGCTGTGCCTGGCGCCCGCCGGGCTCGGCTGGTGGGCCGCAAGCTTTGTGCTGTTCCGGATTTTCGATATCGTGAAACCCTGGCCGATCGCCTGGTTCGATCGGCGTTGCAAAGGTGGCCTGGGCATCATGGCGGACGATCTGGTGGCGGGGTTGTTTGCCGGTCTGATGTTGCGCACGACGGGAGCCGCACTGTGAGGCGATGGCTCGCGGGCTTGTGTCTGGTGCTGGCGAGCGCCGGCGCGATGGCGGTGCCCGAGGTGCAGGCTATCGCCCTGTTCAAGGATCGGGCGATGCTCGATATCAACGGTGTTCAGCGACTGCTGAAGGTCGGCGAAACGGCGCCCGAAGGGGTAAGACTGATAGCGAGCGACAGCAAAGGGGCGCTGCTGGAAATGGACGGCAAGCGTGTCCCGCTGGCCTTGTCGCAACGCATCGCGGCCAGTTATGCAGAGGCGGAATTTGCCGAAGTGAGGATCCCGCGCGGCGAACAAGGCCATCATTTCGTGGGCGGCAGCATCAACGGGCACAGTGTGCGCTTCATGGTCGACACCGGCGCCACCACCATTGCCATGAGCAGCGTGGATGCCGAGCGCCTCGGTTTGAAGTGGCGCGAAGGACGCCGGGGCATGACCAGTACCGCGAGCGGCGTGGCCGAGTCCCGCGAGTTGACGCTGGCAACGGTCAGCATCGGGCCGATCACCCTGCATCGGATTCCTGCCACCGTCGTCACCGGGGCCTATCCCACGTCGGTACTGCTCGGCAACAGCTTTCTGGCCAAGGTCGAGATGACCGAAGAAAGTGGCGTCATGATTCTGCGGCAGAAATACTGATCCGCGGATGCCGGTCGAGCAATCCTTTGCAACCCATTCCGTCCCATCGAGATGCCATCATGACCAAGCTTGCCAGACGCATCATCCCCTGCCTCGACGTGGACGCCGGGCGGGTGGTGAAGGGCGTGCGCTTCGTCGATATTCGCGATGCGGGCGATCCGGTCGAAGTGGCGCGGCGCTATGACGAAGCCGGCGCCGATGAGATCACGTTTCTCGATATCACGGCGAGCCACGAAGGCCGCGACACCACGCTCGATACGGTCGCCCGCATGGCGGCGGCGGTGTTCATCCCCCTGACCGTCGGCGGCGGGGTCCGCACGCTCGACGACATCAAGGCCCTGCTGCGGGCGGGCGCCGACAAGGTGGGCATCAACTCAGCGGCGGTGAATGACCCTGAATTCGTGCGGCTGGCGGCGGCGCGCTTCGGCAGCCAGTGCATTGTGGTCGCCATCGACGCCAAACGGGTCAGCGCGCCGGGCGAAGCGCCGCGCTGGGAGGTCTTCACCCACGGCGGGCGACGGGGAACCGGCATCGATGCTGTGGCCTGGGCGCGGCGGGTGGCGGCGCTCGGTGCTGGCGAAATCCTGCTGACCAGCATGGACCGCGACGGCACCCGCGATGGCTTTGATCTGGAATTGACGCGTGCGGTCAGCGACGCCGTGGACGTGCCGGTGATTGCGTCCGGGGGCGTGGGCAACCTTCAGCATCTGGTCGACGGCGTACAGCAGGGTGGCGCGGATGCGGTACTGGCCGCGAGCATCTTTCACTTCGGGGAGTACAGCGTCGCGGAGGCCAAGGCGTTCATGGCGGCGCAGGGTGTACCTGTGCGCTGAGTACCGGAGAGTGCCGCAAGGCGCGCCGCGACAGACAAAACAACGGGGCGGAACCGAGCATCAGATGCCGATGCAGGTGGCGATCACCTGCAGTTTGTCGGCCGGCCGCGAATCCAGCGGGCGCGCCGGGCGTCAGCCAAGTCAGCCGTAGGAAGCCGCAGACCCGGACGCCGTCGGTGGTCGCAGCCCGCCTTTGAACACATTGATCACCCGCGGCGGTGCACTTTTGATAAACATCATAAAATCCGCCACCGCTGCTTCGGCGCTCTCGGGTGCCGGAAACGGGCCCAGGGTGACCTTTTCACGCGTGCTGAAGTACCAGCCGCCAGAACCCTGGAAAAGCCGGCTGTTGCGGGCGGTGATTACCTCGGGCACGGCCTGCTCGCCGGCGCGCGGCAGGTGTGAAACCTGTGGGGCCAGAGCCTCGGTCGTAGCCATAATCATTGCCTGTATCTGTGGGTGCTGCGTATTGCCGCGGCACGAGTCGGTTGCGGTGCATCCCGCGTCCCTGCCCGGTCGTTTGCGAACAGCGGTTGCAAAAGACTTTCGTCAAATACTGCCGTCACTTCCGTCGCTCCGCACACCGCGCGATCTGGAGGTGATCTCCGTCTGACGATGACCGCGTTCCATGCGCTCGTCTCTTTGTACAGCAACCCGGCGCGGTGTTGCAAGCTCACTGGTCCGCCAGCGGGTCCGCCGGTCGGCTGAACAGCGCCAGCGCCTTGAGCAGGTTGACGGCTTCATGGAGCTGATTATCGACGGGTTTTCCGGAATCAGCGTCATGTTTCGACGACGGCTGTTTGGTGCCGCTTTCCAGGTGTCCCTCAAGGTTTGACTCCTTGATCACGAAGCCGGGTTCGAGTTCGCGCACTTCGGCGCGGCGCACCTCCACATCGGGCTGGATCCCGTCCGCCTGAATGGAGTTGCCGCTGGGCGTGAAGTAGCGTGCCGTGGTCAGTTTGATCGCGCGCCCGTCCCGCAGCGGCAGCACCGTTTGTACGGAACCCTTGCCAAAGCTCTTGGTGCCGACGATCAGGGCGCGGCGGTGATCCTTGAGTGCGCCAGCGACGATCTCCGCGGCCGATGCGGTACCTTCGTTGATCAATACCGCGAGCGGAATCCCCGCCAGGGCATCGCCAGGGGTCGCCACGGTCCGGGTATTGGCCGATGCGATGCGACCCTCGGTGTAAACGATAAGGCCGCTGTCGAGCAGCGCATCGGCCACCTCGATCGAGGCCGGCAGCAGTCCTCCCGGGTTGTTGCGCAAATCAATTACCACGCCCTTGAGCGCGGGCGCCTGTTTGCGCAGTTCGGCTATGGCGCGGGTGAATTGCGCGCCGGTTTGCTCCTGGAATTGGGCGATGCGCAGATACGCGAAATCCGGCTCCAGCATCTCCTTGCGGACACTCTTGATGGTGATCGTGTCGCGCGTGATCGTCAGCACCAGGGGTTCGGTCGCCCCTTCCCGTCCTATGGTGAGTTTGAGGGCGCTGCCCTTGGTGCCGCGCATCAGGGAGATCGCTTCTTCCAGGCTCATGCCCTGGGTGGAGCGGTCGTCCAGTTGCAGGATCAGATCCCCCGGCTGCAACCCGGCGCGCGCGGCCGGCGTGTCGTCGATGGGCGAGATCACGCTCACATAACCGCGGTCGAGACCCAGTTCGACACCGATGCCGCCGAATTCGCCGGTGGTGTGCTCTTTCAGCTCGGTGTAGGGCTCGGCTTCGAGAAAGGCGGAATGTGGGTCGAGCTGGCCGAGCAGCCCGGTCACGGCTTTCTGCAGCAGTACGCGGTCATCGATTTCCTCCACGTAGGCGTTGCGCACCTGGTCGAACACCTGAGCAAAGAGCTGCAGTTCATCGAGGGGCAGCCGGGCCGGGGCCTCGCCGGATTCGGCGGCGAAGGCGCAGGCCGCAGCGCCCCACAGACAGGGGATCAGCTGGCGCAATTTCATGACATCGGGGTCCTCGGTACGCAAATCCGGCAAGGCGCACCGCTCGGTCGGTCAGCACTGAGCGGCTGCGCGCGGCAATCATAACAGTGTGTCATGCCCGGTAGCGGTGATGGGCGGAGCCGGGCGGCCGGTTAACTCCGCTTGCGCAGCCAGGCTGCCGGGTCCAGGGTTTTTCCGCCATGCCGGATCTCGAAATAGAGCGCACTGCGCTCCAGGCCGCCGCTCGATCCGGCGCGGGCAATGACCTCGCCGCCCTGTACCCGCGCACCGGTACCCTTGAGAAGGACCTGATTGTGCGCATAAAGGCTGAGATAACCACCCCCGTGATCGACGATGAGGAGCTGTCCTTGACCGCGCAGATAGTCCGCGAACACCACGGTGCCGGCGTGGATGGCATGGACTTCACTGCCTTCCTGGACGTCGATCATCCAGCCGGTCCAGGGTAATGCGCTGGCACGACTGGCGCCGAAGCGATTGCGCGGCTTGCCATTTACCGGCCACGGCAGTTTCCCGGCCTGCTTCGCGAACGGACCGTCGCTGTCCGGGTTGGTACCGCGGGCCAGCTGATCGAGTACTTCCTGCAGACGCCGCTCCTCGACTTTCAGCTGAGCCAGCCGTGTGCGTTCATCCTTCAGGTCGCGCGCGAGTGCTGCCATGGCCTCGCGTCGTCCTGCCTGCTGTGTTTGCTGCTGACGCAGGACATCGCTCAGGGCGACGCGGTCGGCCTCCAGCCGCGCCTGGCGCGCCGCGACGGCGGCGGTGGCGGCGTCAAGTTCCTGAAGGCTGGTCTGGTAGCGCGTCAGCTGTCCGGCGCGCGCGGCAAGAAAACGACCGTAATAGGTCGTCATGCGGTGAGCCTGCTGGGGATCCTCCATGTTGAGCAGCATTTTCAGGGGTTCACTGCGTCCGAGCCGGTAAGCCAGCGCGGCGTCGGCAGCGAGGCGCTGTAACTGTTGTGTCGCGGTCTGCTGGAGCGCCGCCCGCTGCTTGCCCAGGGCGCTCAGTTCCGTCTCCCCGGCGGCGACGCGCTGGGCGAGGCGGGTGTGGCGCTCGCGCAACTCGGCCAGACTGGTCTCTGCGTTCTGGAGTTGGTCCTCCAGCGCGGCCCGCTCGACGTCGGTTTGTTGAACGCGTTGCTCGCGAGCGCCGATCTCGCCGCGCAGTTTCTGCAATTTGCCGGCATCGTCCCCGGCGGCCGCACCCGCGGCGAGGCTGGCAAGGCACCAGGCGAGCGCAACGCGTTTCACCCCCGCGCTCGCGCGCTCCGGGGCTCGCCGGAATCCGCGACCAGCAGCGAGTGGCCAGTCATTTCCATCGGTGGCGGGAGATCCATCAGCGCCAGCAGGGTCGGTGCGACATCGGCCAGCGTGCCGCCTGCGGCCAGGGCGATGTTCCGGGGACCGACATAGACCAGGGGCACCGGCAGCGTGGTGTGGGAGGTAAGCGGCTGGCCGTTTTCCTCCATCAGCTCCAGGTTGCCGTGATCGGCGGTGATCAGGCATTGGCCCTGGACCGTCTCCAGTGCGGCGACAATGCGCCCGATACAGATGTCGACGGCCTCTGCGGCCCGTACGGCGGCGGCAAAGATCCCCGTGTGGCCGACCATGTCGCCGTTGGCGAAATTGCACACGATCAAGTCAAAACGGCGTTCGACAATGGCTTCGACCAGCTTGTCGGTAACCTCGAACGCGCTCATTTCGGGTTTGAGATCGTAGGTCGCCACCTGAGGCGACGGAATCAGGATGCGCTCCTCCCCCGGATAGCAGGCTTCGCGACCGCCACTGAAAAAGAAGGTCACATGGGCGTATTTCTCGGTCTCGGCGATGCGGAGCTGGGTTTTCCCCAGGTTCGCCAGATACTCGCCCAGAGTGTTGGCGAGCGACACCGGTGGAAAGGCACAGTGCACCGGCAGGCCCGCTTCGTACTCGGTGGTGGTGACAAAATCGCTCACCTTTGGCCACTGCTTGCGCTCGAATCCGGTGAAATTCGGTTCGACCAGTGCTCGCGTAAGCTGGCGCGCGCGGTCGGGCCGGAAGTTCATGAAGATCACCGCGTCGCCCGTGCGAATCGGCGCCGCCGCTTCATCGGGGCCTTGTACCAGGGTGGGCTGCACGAATTCGTCGTTTTCGCCGCGCGCGTAGGCGGCGCGCAGTGCGCTGATCGGATCGGCTTCCCGAAACGGCGCCGTTGCCGCGGTCAGCATGTCGTAGGCGCGCTCGGTGCGATCCCAGCGATTGTCCCGATCCATGGCGTAGTAGCGGCCGCAGATCGACGCGATGCGCCCGCAGCCGAGTGCCGCAAACATGGCCTGGGTGCGCTGCAGGGACGCTTCGGCACTGCGTGGCGGGGTATCCCTGCCGTCCAGGCAGGCGTGCAGATAAACGTGTTTCGCACCACGTTTTGCCGCCAGCGCAACGGCGGCCCGGAGATGCTCTTCGTGGCTGTGGACCCCGCCCGGAGACAGCAGTCCCAGCACATGCACCGCGCCGCCTGCCGCGATGGCGCGCTCGATCGCCGCGCCGTAGACCGGGTTGGCGTCGAACTCGCCGCTGGCGAGCGCGGCATTGATGCGGGTGAAGTTCTGGTACAAAACCCGGCCAGAACCCAGCGTCATGTGGCCGACTTCCGAGTTGCCCATCTGGCCGTCGGGCAACCCGACGTCGAGACCGGAGCCCGAAACCAGGGTATGGGGGCAGCGCGACCAGAGCCCATTCCAGACGGGGATGCGCGCCGCGCGGAGCGCGTTATGGTCGCTGGCCTCACTGTGCCCCCAGCCGTCCAGGATCAGCAAAACGGTGGGACGTTTGCCATTTTCCATCTGCGGGATACCGCCCTGTGGGGGATGGTGGAAAAAGGGCATCATGGTACTGGCTCGGGATCGGAAAAACTATTTGGCCAGGCGGCGTTGACCGAGACAGCGGGGTGCGAAGTGCCTGTGTATACTACGCCGCCGTTCAGTCGACGGCGGCGTAACGAGGTTGCGGGTGGCGAATTTACTGGTGTTTATCAGCGAGCAGTGGCTTCTGGTCAGTCTGTTTCTGGCGCTGGTCTACCTGTTCGCGGTGACGGAACACTTCAAGGCCGGGAAGCAGTTGTCGGTGCATGACGTCACGCGCCTGCTCAACGCCGGTGAGGCCCTGCTGGTCGATATTCGCGATGCCAAAGAGTATCAGTCCGGGCATATCAATCTGGCGATCAACATTCCCTTTGCCCAGCTCAATACGCGTCTGGCTGAACTGGAGTCCGCACGCGATCGCATCGTGATTGTTGTCGACAAACTCGGGCAGCAGGCCGCGAGCGCGGGACGCACCTTGCGACGCGCTGGCTTCAAGGTACAGCGTTTGCGCGGTGGCATGGCCGAGTGGCAGGGCCAGAGCCTGCCGGTGGTGTCCTGATGCCTTCCGTGGTGCTTTACGGTACCCGCATCTGCCCCTACTGTGTCGGGGCGCGCTTGTTCCTGCGCCAGCGCGGCGTGGCATTCGAGGATATCGCGGTCGACGGGAACAAGGCCCTGCGCCGCGAGGTGGAAGAGCGCAGCGGCCGTGACACGGTCCCACAAATCTGGATTGATGATTATCACGTCGGCGGGTTTACCGATCTGCTGGCCCTAGAGCGCGAGGGCGGGCTCGACGCGCTACTGGCCCCGTCCAATACCGTCGCTCCCAACACTTCTGGAGAACCCCAAGCATGACATCCGACAGTAACGCCAGCACCGGAAACCCAGCCGCAGATCGTGGTCCCCAGATGGCCATTCAGCGGATCTACATCAAGGACATGTCCTTCGAAGCACCCGCTGGTCCCGATGCGCTCACGCGGCAAGGTCAGGCGCAGGCGGCTCAGGAAATGGGCGTCGGAGTGCGCCGGTTGGAACCGGATCGCTATGAAGTGATGTTGACCCTGACGGTCACCCTGAAGGATGGGGAGCAGACGCTGTATCTGGTCGAAATTCATCAGGCGGGTGTGTTCATGATTTCCGGTCTGGAGGAGGCGGAGCTGGCCCAGGTGCTGAATATTCATTGCCCAACGGTACTCTTTCCCTATGCGCGCGAGGCGGTGGACAGCGCCGCGCTTCGCGGCGGGTTTCCTCCCCTGTTGCTGCCCCCGGTCAATTTCGACGGGCTGTACCGCCAGGCCGCCGCCCAGCGCGCAACGCAAGGAACCGCCGCGTAGCGGCAATCCCCTGAAGGGCCTGACCGGCCCCGGCGCTCCTGGTCAGGCCTCGCTGTCACGATCATCCGCAATTCCCAGTTCCTGTATTTTCCGGGTCAGTGTGTTGCGCCCCCAGCCCAGCAGTTCGGCGGCATCGCGCTTGCGGCCGGCGGTGTACTCGAGCGCGGTCTCGATTGCGGCGCGCTCAAACGCGGGAGTCGCCGTGGCCAGGATGTCACGCGCCCCGCTGGCAAGCTGACTGCCGATCCAGCGCCGCAGAGACTGCTCCCAGTCGCCCGCGGCGCGGGGGCTCGGCGTGTCGATGGCAAGCAGTTCGGGCGGGAGGTCGGATTTAAGCACCTCGCGCCCCGCCGCCATCACCGTCAGCCAGCGGCAGGTGTTCTCCAGTTGTCGCACGTTACCGGGCCAGGGCAGGCTGCACAGATATGCAGAGGCTTCCTGGGACAGTATCTTGGGCTCGACATTGAGCTCCTCGGCGGACGTCTTGAAGAAGTGCTGCATGAGTTGCGGAAGGTCTTCGCGACGATCCGACAGCCGCGGCAGATGGATGCGAATGACGTTCAGGCGATGGAACAGGTCCTCGCGAAACCGGTGTTCGCTCACCAGGATTTCGAGATTCTGGTGGGTCGCGGCGATGATCCGGACATCGACCTTGACGGGGGTGTGGCCGCCGACGCGGTAGAACTCGCGGTCCGCCAGCACGCGCAGCAGGCGGGTTTGCGCTTCCGCCGGCATGTCGCCGATTTCATCCAGGAACAAAGTGCCGCCATCGGCCTGCTCGAAGCGCCCCACGCGGCGCTGGGCCGCGCCGGTGAAGGCCCCCTTTTCGTGGCCGAACAGCTCCGATTCAATCAAATCATGGGGAATCGCCGCCATGTTCAGCGCAATGAACGGCTGTTCCTGACGCGGGCTGTGGCGATGGAGGGCCCGCGCGACCAGCTCCTTGCCGGTGCCGGATTCACCGTTGATCAACACCGTGATGTGCGAATGGGAGAGTCGACCGATGGCGCGGAAGACCTCTTGCATCGCCGGCGCTTCGCCGATGATTTCCTTGGAGACTTCGGCTTCCATCGGTTTTGCGGCAATGCTCTTCTCGCGCGCGTACTCGATCGCGCGACGGGTTACCGAGACCAGCTCGTCGATATTGAACGGCTTGGGCAGGTATTCGAAGGCGCCGCCCTGATAAGCCGCCACGGCGCTGTCGAGATCGGAGTGGGCCGTGGTGATGATCACCGGCATGGCGGGATTTTCCCGGCGCAACCGATCGAGCAGTTCCAGGCCACTCATGCCGGGCATGCGAATGTCGCTGATCAGGGTATCGGGCAAGCCGCGATCCAGGCGCTTGAGAACGCTTGGGGCATCCTCGAAGCATTCCACTGTCATATCCGCTTTTTCCAGCGCGCGCTCCATGACCCAGCGGATGGATTTGTCGTCATCAACGATCCAGATTGTCGGCTTCATGCAGCGCTCCGCGCGTTGATTGGATGGGAAGGTAAATGGAGAACCGGGTATGACCCGGCGCGCTGTCGCATTCAATGAGGCCTCGATGCAGTTGAATGGCGGATTGTGCGATGGGCAGGCCCAGGCCGGTGCCGTTGGGGCGCCCGCTGACCATCGGATAGAAGATGCGGTCGCTGATCTCCTCGGGCACGCCCGTCCCGTTGTCGATGACATCGAGCCGACAGACGATGCGGTGCTGGTGTCCGCCGATGGTGAAATGATTGACCACGCGGGTGCGCAGGATCACGCAGGCACTGCCGTCGGCGATGCGCCCCGCGGCCTCGACAGCCTGCATGGCATTGCGCACCAGATTCAGCGTTGCCTGTATCAGCTTGCCGCGATCGGCGTTGATGTCTGGAATACTGGGATCGTATTCGCGCTGGATGCGCAATTGCCCGCTGGTCTCGGCTTCGACCAGGGCGGCCACCCGCTCGGTGATTTCGTGGATGTTGATCGCCGCCAACTGAGCCGGCTGCGAGGGGCCGAGCAGGCGATCCACCAACTGCCGCAGCCGTTCGGTTTCGGCGATGATGATATCGGTGTATTCCCGCAGGTCGTCGCGGGCCAGTTCCTGGGCCAGCAGCTGGGAGGCGCCCAGGATGCCGCCCAGCGGGTTCTTGATCTCGTGCGCCAAGCCGCGGATCAGGTTGCGCGAGGTGTCGTTCGCGGACAGCAGAGCGCGTTCCCGGCCGATCCGCAGACTGCGGTCCATGGGCAGCATTTCAACCAGGAGCAGCGCTTCCGCTTTGCGCTGAATGGGTGACACCGTGTAATCCACAGTGATTTCGCGCCCATCGACCAGCATCAGTTTGACCGTGCGCTCGGTATAGGGCTGCTGCTCGTCGAGTGCTTGCCGCAGCAACGCACGTCGAGGTGCGGGCTCGGCAAAACAACTGACGAACTGGGCGCCGCGCAACCGGCTTGCGCTCGCTTCAAGCAGGGTTTCGGCCGCCGTGTTCAGATACTGGACATGCAGGTCCGCGTCCAGCACCAGGACGGCGGTTTTCAGGTTGTCCAACAACAGAGGCTCGGGCGTCGGCTGGAGAATGCTCTGGCTTATCGGCATTTGGCCACCTCGGGTAGCCTACGAAACAGCAAGTATTGGGCCAATTTCATTGCAATTCGTTCAGGCTGCAGCGGCGTGTGCCCGATCGCAGGCCCCTCGTTTGAAACAACCGCACCAGGCCGGTGCGGCATGCGGCGGGTCAGCGTTTGAGGAAGGGGGGACTCTTCACGGAGTGGCGTTTGACATGGATTACTACGCTGTTGCTCTGCGCCACCCGGGCGCCGTTGGCGTCGACAACGGTTGCATGAATCGATCTGCTGCCCCGATAAAGGTCGCCCAGCGTGATGGCGGTGGTGGCCGCCGCCGGCCCCTGGGGCTTGTCGTCGAGGTAAAACTGGACCCTGTGGCCGGGTTGCAATACGGGTTCCAGCTGGAGCTGTACCACGACGTTGAGCTGTCCCGGCGGTACCGTGCTGTCGTTGGCGGGGCTGGTGATCTCGATCTGGGTGTAGGGCGTCGCTGCCGCCTCCGCCGCGGGCGCATCGGTCTTCCGTGTATCCATGGCGGGCTGCGTGTTTACCTCCTTGAGGATGACCGGCTCGGCGGAGCCATCCTTGGGTGGTGTGTCGGTGTAGGACACCTTCCCTTGCGCGTCGATGACACGATAGATGGTCTGATCAGCGCCGGCGGCGAGCGTAGTGCAACCCAAGATCGCGCAACAGATCATTGCGATCCGGCGCAGGGCATTGGTGGTGTCGGGGCGGCGTCCGACCCCGGGGGCTGCTGGCGCGTGAGGAGTCATGGTCCCGTACCCCCTGCTTGGACAGGATGAGGTCGAGCCTGATTATAGTCCGAAAAAAAAGCCCGGCAGGGTAGCCGGGCCTTTTCAAGCGCTGTATGACTGCTGTCGATTGCTACCTCAGGCGCTGAAATACATGTCGAATTCCACCGGGTGGGTGGTCATGCGCAGGCGATCCACTTCCATCTGCTTGAGCTCGAGGTAGGCATCGATCATGTCGTCGTCCATGACGCCACCGACGGTCAGGAACGCGCGGTCGGCGTCGAGCGCCGCGAGCGCCTGCTCCAGCGAGCCGCACACGGTGGGAATCGCCTTGGCTTCTTCGGGGGGCAGGTCGTACAGATCCTTGTCGGCGGCGTCACCGGGATGAATCTTGTTCTTGATCCCGTCGAGGCCGGCCATCAGCAGTGCGGTGAAGGCCAGGTAAGGGTTGGCCACCGGGTCCGGGAAGCGTACTTCAATGCGACGCGCCTTGGGATTGGCGACAAACGGAATCCGGATCGAGGCAGAGCGGTTGCGCGCCGAGTAGGCGAGCATCACCGGCGCTTCGTAGCCGGGCACCAGACGCTTGTAGGAATTTGTGGCCGGGTTGCTGAACGCATTGATGGCGCGCGCGTGTTTGATGACTCCGCCGATGTAGAACAGGGCCGTTTCCGACAGACCTGCATACACGTCGCCGGTAAAGATGTTCTTGCCGTTCTTCGACAGCGACTGGTGGCAGTGCATCCCGGAGCCGTTGTCGCCGACCAGTGGCTTGGGCATGAAGGTCGCGGTCTTGCCGTAGGCGTGGGCCACGTTGTGGACGCAGTACTTCAGAATCTGGACCTCATCGGCCTTCTTGGTCAGGGTGTTCGGCCCTACGCCGATCTCGCACTGGCCGGCGGTGGCGACTTCGTGGTGATGCACTTCCACCACCAGGCCCATGCTGGTCATGGCATCGCACATGGCGGCGCGCAAGTCGTGCAGGGTATCCACCGGCGGCACCGGGAAATAACCGCCCTTGACGCCGGGGCGATGGCCGCGATTGCCGGTCGGGAAGTCGTGTTCAGACGCCCAGGCGGCCTCTTCCGAGGCGATTTTGTAAAAGGCGCCGCTCATGCTGGCGCCCCATTTCACTTCGTCGAAAACGAAAAATTCGGGTTCGGGTCCGAACAAAACCGAATCCGCGATGCCGGTGGCGCGCATGTATTCCTGCGCGCGATCGGCGATGGAGCGCGGGTCGCGGTTGTAGCCCAGCATGGTGGTGGGTTCCACGATGTTGCAGCGGATGATGACAGTGGCATCGTCGGTGAATGGATCCAGGATCGCGGTGCTGTCATCGGGCATCAGCACCATGTCGGACTCGTTGATGCCTTTCCATCCGGAGATGGACGAGCCATCGAACATTTTGCCGTCTTCGAAGAAGCTGTCGTTGACCTCGGTGGAGGGGAGGGAAACGTGGTGCTCCTTGCCCTTGGTATCGGTGAAACGGAGATCAATCCAGCGCGCTTCGCTTTCTTTGATCAACTCCAACGTCTTTGACATTCTGCTCCTCCAAAGGGATTTTTCTGTAGTGATGGCAAGGGGCCGCGCCGGCAATCCGTGCCGAAGCGACAAAGGCAGGCACAATTCAGCAAAACGACCCAGCAAAACACGTGCCATGAATCACCGGTGCCGGGTGTCCCCGGCAGGCGCTCCAGCGGCATCGGGACGGTTGTCCGCCGGTCGTTGCAGGCGCCAACTATAGCAGTTATGGCACTGAAGATACCCGCGAGGAATCTGCCCGGGGTGGCACACGACGCACCGATGAGGTGCTCGTGGCGAGCTTTTCGCCCTGTGATGGTGCGAATGGCGGTGCGCCGGGCGTGCCGGTGGTCGATTCCCCTCGGAACCCACGGCGCAACCCCTATACTGGCCGCCTTCTCCGCTGCCGCTGTCCGTTCCGCGATGCGTTTTGTCGTCAAAGTGTCCCCTGAGATCATCATCAAGAGCGCGCCGGTGCGTCGGCGCCTGATCCGGCAGCTGCGCCGTAATCTGCGCACACTGATCGCGCCCATTACCGCTGGAGTGACCCTTGCGGGCGACTGGGACCGGCTGGAGCTCAGCGGCGCCGGTGTGGCGGCGGCCGACGTTCACCGGATCGCCGACCTGCTGGCGCGAACGCCGGGGATCTCCAGCTTTGCCAAGGTTGAGATGTACCCGCTCGGCGATTTCGACGACATGGCAGAGCACGCCTGGCGCTGTCATGGTGCAGCCCTGACGGGGCGACGGTTCGTGGTGCGTGTCAAGCGCACCGGGCGCCATGCGTTCACGTCGCCCCAGGTCGAACGGGAAGTGGGCGGCAGACTCCTGGCGCGCGCGGAAGGCGCGTCGGTGTCGCTGGATCATCCCGAGATCACCGTCCGCCTCGAAATCGTTGCGGATCAGCTCTATGTCATCGAATCGCGGCGGGCCGGGATCGGCGGGTTTCCCCTGGGCGAGCAGCCGCCGGTGCTGGCGCTCATGTCCGGGGGGTTCGATTCCACGGTCGCCAGCTACATGCTGCTGCGACGAGGTCTGCGTACGCACTTCTGCTTTTTCAATCTGGGCGGTCGCGCCCACGCGCTCGGCGTCAAGGAGGTCGCGCACTTCCTCTGGGAAAAATACAGCGCGAGCCACAGCGTCAAGTTCATCAGCGTACCCTTTGAGGGCGTGGTGGCCGAGATACTGGCGCAGGTGGACGACTCGCAAATGGGGGTGGTGCTCAAGCGCATGATGTTGCGCGCGGCCACGGCAGTTGCCCGTGCCTGGGGGGTCGATGCCCTGGTCACCGGTGAAAGCATTGCGCAGGTGTCCAGCCAGACCCTGCCCAATCTGGCGGTGATCGACGCGGTCACCGACATGCTGGTGCTGCGACCGCTGCTTGCCATGGACAAGCAGGACATCATCGGGATTGCCCGCGCCATCGGCACGGAGCCGTTCGCGGCCAGCATGCCGGAGTACTGCGGGGTGATCTCGGTGAAGCCGACCACCCATGCCCGCCGCGACCGCGTGGAGCAGGCCGAGACCCGGTTCGACTTCGACATCCTGGAGCGGGCCATCGCGGCGCGTACGGAGGAAGACATCGAGTCGGTGATGGAGGGCGCGGTCGGCCACATAGCGGTGGAAACCTTTCAGGCGCCGCAGCCGGGCGTCACCATTCTGGATGTCCGTCATCCGGATCAGAGCGCCGACCGCCCGTTGCGTGCGGGCAGTGCTGCGGTCGAAGTGGTGCCCTTTTACCGGGTGCAGCAGTTCTTTGCCCAGGTGTCGCCGGAGACACCTTATCTGCTGTATTGCGACAAGGGAGTGATGAGCCGTCTGCACGCCGAGCTGCTGGTCGAGCGCGGCTTTAGCCGCGTCGCCGTCTACCGGCCCTGAGGCGTCCCTCGCGGTCATTCTCCGGTAAGGCGCATACGCGTATAATGCGCGCCCCTTTTCCCGGTATACCCCCATGTCGGTCAGCAAGCTGCGCAACATTGCCATCGTCGCCCATGTCGACCATGGCAAGACCACGCTGGTCGATCGGCTGCTGCAGCAGTCCGGGACCCTGGATCGCAAGAGTCAGGGCGCCGAGCGCCTGATGGACTCCAACGACCAGGAGCGCGAGCGGGGCATCACCATCCTCGCCAAGAATACCGCCATCCAGTGGCGCGATTACCGCATCAACATTGTCGATACCCCGGGCCACGCCGATTTCGGCGGCGAGGTGGAGCGGGTGCTGTCGATGGTCGACTCGGTACTGCTGTTGGTGGATGCCGTCGATGGCCCCATGCCGCAGACCCGGTTTGTGACCGCCAAGGCGTTCGCCAGCGGCCTCAAGCCCATCCTGGTAGTGAACAAGATCGACCGCCCGGGCGCGCGTCCGGACTGGGTGGTGGACCAGGTGTTCGATTTGTTTCACCGTCTCGGCGCTACCGAAGAGCAGCTCGATTTTCCGGTGATTTATACCTCCGCCCTCACCGGGGTCGCCGGCCTGGACTACAACCACATGGCGCCCGACATGACGCCCCTGTTCGAAATGATCACGGAGCGTGTGCCCGCCCCCGTCGTGGATGAGGCCGGGCCGTTCCAGATGCAGATCTCCGCGCTCGACTACGACAGTTACGTCGGGGTCATCGGCATCGGGCGCATCGCCCGCGGCGTGCTGGTGCCGGGACAGTCCGTGATCGTCGCGGCGGCGGAAGGTGGCCAGCGGCGCGCCCGCATCCTCGAGGTAAAGGGGTATCTGGGGTTGGCGCGGGTGGACACCGATCGCGCCACCGCCGGCGACATCGTCTGCATCACCGGAATCGAGGGGCTCGGGATTTCCGACACCCTGTGCGATCCGGCCTGCGTGGAACCGCTGAAGCCCCTGGCGGTCGATGAACCCACCGTCAGCATGACGTTTCAGGTCAACGATTCTCCGTTCGCCGGCCTGGATGGCAAGTACGTCACCTCGCGCAACATCGGCGAACGCCTGGAACAGGAACTGATCCACAACGTCGCCTTGCGCGTCGAGCCCGGTGATACCCCGGATCGCTTTCGGGTGTCGGGACGCGGCGAGCTGCACCTTGCGGTGCTGATCGAGACCATGCGCCGCGAAGGCTACGAGCTCGGCGTTTCCCGACCGGAAGTGATCCAGAAGGAAGTCGACGGCGAAATTCTTGAGCCTTTCGAGATTGTGGTCGCCGATGTCGAGGAGACCCACCAGGGCGCCGTGATGGAGGAAATGGGGCGCCGCAAGGGCGATCTGCTCGACATGGTCCTCGACGGCCGTGGCCGCGTGCGGTTGGAGTACCGGGTGCCGTCGCGGGGCATGATCGGCTTTCGCAACGAGTTTCTCACCCTGACCTCGGGCAGCGGCATCCTCACCAGCACCTTCGACCGCTATGACCGGATCAAGCCCGGCGTGGCAGGAGTGCGCCAGAACGGGGTGCTGGTTTCCATGATTCGCGGCAAGACGCTCGCGTATGCCCTGTACAATCTGCAAGAGCGCGGGCGTCTGTTTTTGGGACACGGCGAGGATGTGTACGAAGGCCAGTTGATCGGCATTCATTCGCGCGGCAATGATTTGCCCGTGAACCCCACCAAAGGCAAGCAGCTCACCAATATCCGCGCCGCCGGCACCGATGAGGCCCTGGTCCTGACGCCGCCGATCCGGTTTACGCTGGAGCAGGCACTGGAATTCATCGCCGAGGACGAGCTGGTCGAGGTGACGCCGCACCACATCCGCCTGCGCAAGAAACTGTTGCGGGAGCAGGACCGCAAGCGCGGCAAAGCCGCCTCCTGATCATCGGGTTACCGCCGGTCGGCGAGTGAGTGCCTCTGGTCGGGTAAAGTTGCCGACTCGCCGGTCGAGGCATATGGTTTTGTGAACCAAGTCCCGGATGGCCATCATGGATGAAGCAAGCGGCAACAACCGGCGCGACTTTTATTTTGATGCGCAACTGGGGCTGTGGCGCTCAACGGGCGTGGTTACCTGGGGATTGGCGCTGTTCGGGATCTTCAGTCTGGTGATGGGCCTGCTGGACTTCTTCCACGCGGACCTGCTGCTGGCCGGGGTGCTCTTCACTTGCTCCGCCGTCTCCTTCGCGGGTCTGGTGGTGGCCCAGGTGGTCGGGTATCACACGGGCGCCAAGTGGTATTTTGTCGTGCCAATCTTGGGATTGTTCTTCGTGCTCGTCCTGCACGGAGGTGTCGCACAGACCGGTCTGTACTGGTGCCTTGCCTTCACGCCCGGACTGCTCTACCTGCTGGGCTATTTTTGGGGCGCGGTGCTGTGGGCGCTGATGGTCGGACTGCTCGCGTTGATTTTTGTTGCGGACATCTCGCCGTTCCCCGGCGGGCACTACGGCGCGGTGATGGAAGGCCGCTTTCTGCTGGCGTTCATTGGTCTTGGGCTTTACAGCCTGGGGCAGGATTACGCGCTCACCCGCGCCGGGCGGTATCCCGGCCCGCACTGACCCGCCCCTCGGCAATGATTCAAGCGCCGCCGCGATCTTCTGCCGGTTGCGTTCAAGATCGTCGATATCTACCTTGAGCCGGGTGATGACCCTGCGCGGGCACTGCGGCAAGGCAGGCTGATGCAGCGCGGGTGCGGGTGGTCGACCGTGCTCGCGGGGCGGGGCGGGGGGAGATTCCGGTTGCCTTTCGTGGGGGCTTCCCTTAGGTTAGCCGCTCCCCGAGCAAGAACCTGTTCTCGCGCATGCGGCAGTTTTATCCGGCCATTCGTCCCTACGCCAGTCATCGTGTCGATGTTGCCGGCGGGCACGCGCTCTATGTTGAGGAATGCGGGATCCCCGAGGGTATTCCGGTGCTGTTCGTCCACGGTGGACCGGGCGCTGGATGCAGCGAACAGGATCGGCGTTTTTTCGATCCGGAAAAGTACCGCATCATTCTGTTCGATCAGCGCGGTGCCGGCCGTTCGCGGCCCCATGCCGATCTCAACGACAACACCACCGTGCATTTGCTGGCGGACATGGAGACGCTGCGCGAAAAGCTCGGCGTCGAACGCTGGCTGCTGTTCGGCGGTTCCTGGGGTTCGACCCTCAGCCTTCTCTATGCCCAAGCCCATCCGGAGCGGGTCCTGGGTCTAGTGCTGCGTGGTATTTTCCTGTGTCGCAAGACCGACATCGACTGGTTTTATCGATACGGCGCGAGCTGCATCTTTCCCGATTACTGGCAGGATTTCATCGGCCAGATTCCCCCGGAAGAACACCAGGATCTGCTGCACGCCTACCATCGACGCCTCACCGGGGATAACGACATCACCCGCATGGCCGCCGCCAAGGCCTGGGCTTCCTGGGAGGCGCGCTGTGCCACTCATGAACCCAATGGCCATGTGGTGGCGCGCTTTGGCAGTCCCCAGGTCGCGCTCGCCATGGCGCGCATCGAGGCGCACTACTTCGTCAACGATGCCTTCATCGCCGAAAACCAGATTTGCCGCGACGCGCACCGTCTGGCGAACATTCCCACCGTGATCGTGCATGGCCGCTACGATATGGTCTGTCCGGTGGATCAGGCGTTCACACTTCAGCAAGCCCTACTCCATGCGGAGCTGGATATCATCCGCGATGCCGGACACGCTTCCAGCGAGCCCGGCACCCTCGATGCGTTGATTCGCGCCACCGACCGCTTCGCGGGCGAGCTCGCCGGAAAATTCTAGCGTGCGCGGTCTGCTGCAGCGGGTGCGTCGCGCCGCCGTTGCCGTCGACGGCGTCCAAGTGGGCGCCATCCAGCAGGGCGTGCTGTTATTGCTCGGCATTGCCCACACGGATACCGTCGCCAGTGCCGATACCCTGCTGGATCGGGTACTGCGCTACCGGCTGTTTCCCGATGGGCAGGGGCGCATGAATCTCAGCCTTGCCGATAGCGGCGGTGGTCTGCTGATCGTCTCTCAGTTCACCCTGATGGCCGACACCCGCAAGGGCCTGCGGCCTAGTTTCACGCCCGCCGCTCCGCCGGAGCAGGCCGAGCGGCTCTACGATCATTTCATTGCGCAGGCGCGGGTACGCCACGCGCCGGTCGCCTGTGGCGTGTTCGGCGCCGAGATGCAGGTCGAGCTCGTCAACGATGGTCCGGTGACTTTGCTGCTGGAGGTCTAGCCGGTGACGCCGGAGCGGCGTCGGTCATCGCCGGGACCCGGAAGTCGAGAGTCGTGTTGCCATGCAGTGAAAGATCATTCCTCCGATACTTGCACCTGTACTAAAATGCGCGCCCGGTCCGGTGCCGGCCATCCGGGCGCCATGGCGTAGTCAGCATGCAGATCGAGCACAACAAGGCGGTTATCTTTCACTACACCCTGAGCGACGACAGTGGTGTTCAGGTCGAGACCAGCCGCAAGGGCCCGGGTCAGGCCTATTTGCACGGCCATCGCAACCTGCTGCCGGCGTTGGAGTCGGCGCTGGCGGGCCGGGTCGCGGGCGACAGCTTCAGGGTTACCCTCACTCCGGACCAGGCCTACGGGCCGCGCCGCGAAGGATCCATCAAGCGGGTCCCCATCAAGCAGCTGAACGCGCCCGGCAAACTGACGCCGGGCATGGTGGTGGGAATCCGTGGCGAGGGTGGCATGCGTCGTGCAGTTCTCGTCAAGGTGGGTAAATTCAATGTCGATGTCGACCTGAACCACCCGCTCGCCGGCAAGGGTCTGGTATTCGATATCGAAGTGCTCTCGGTGCGGGATGCGACCGCCGAGGAACTCGCCCACGGCCATGTTCATGGCGCCGGCGGACATCAGCACTGAGCTATTAAAGACACGCTACAGGGCGAAGCGGACGCGGTAGTCAACACAGGAGCGGTTCATGTTACAGGTCAACGAATACTTCGCCGGCAAGGTCAAATCCATCGGGTTTCAGACGCGGGCGCTGCCGGCGACGGTGGGCGTGATGGAAGCCGGCGATTACGACTTCAGCACCAGCCAGCACGAGACCATGACGATCATCAGCGGCGCCATGCGCATCCAGCTGCCCGGCAGCGATGAATGGCAGACCTACAATACCGGCGAGGTGTTCGAGGTGGCGGCGCAACAGACTTTCAAGGTCAAGGTGGCGGCGGCGACCGCCTATTTCTGCACCTACAGCTGACCGGGCGTCTCGCCGCGCCTGCCATTGCCATCACCTCCGCGCACGCCGACAATCGGGCGCAGAGGTGAACATCCATGGATCTCAAGCTTTCGGGCCGCACGGCCCTGATCACCGGCGCTTCGCGCGGCATCGGTCGCGCCATTGCCGAACGTCTCGCCGCCGAGGGCTGTCCGCTGCAACTGGTGGCGCGCACGGTGGCTGATCTCGAAGCCGCATGCGCCGAACTCACGGCCAAGTATCCCGTCCCGGTTCGGATTCATGCCCTGGACCTGGCCGACAGCGCCAGCGTGGCGACCCTTGCCGGCGCCTGCGGCGAGGTCGAAATTCTGATCAACAATGCCGGGGCGATTCCTGCTGGCGCACTCGGCATCGTGAGCGAAGATGCCTGGCGCAGCGCCTGGGATCTGAAGGTTTTCGGCTATATCAATCTGTGCCGGGCGCTGTATCCCGGCATGGCAGGGCGCCGGCGCGGCGTCATCATCAATGTCGTCGGCATCGCCGGCGGCGAAGTCACGGAAGCCAACTACATCGCCGGCACGGCGGGCAATGCCAGCCTGGCCGCGTTCACGCGCGCGCTGGGCAGCGCCAGCCCGCAAGACAATGTGCGGGTACTGGGCATCAATCCGGGGCTGACCGCCACCAGCCGCCTGGTGCGGCTGATGGAGACGAACGCCGTCGCCAGGGGTTTGCCGGCCGAACGCTGGCGCGAACTGACCGCGGACATGCCGTTCGGCCGCCCCGCCGAGCCCGGCGAAGTCGCGGACCTGACGGCTTTTCTGGCCTCGGATCGCGCGGCCTATATCACTGGCACCATGATCACCATCGACGGCGGCCTGTCCGCGCGCGGGCGGCTGTTCTGACCTTCCGGGCGCCAAAGTCTTGACGCGCCCAAAGCTATGGAGGCGCGAAAAGGGAGGCACAAAAAAGCCCGCAGGTTGCACTGCGGGCTCGCGTCGATCATGGCATCGCGAAGCAGGCCATCCCTAGTCCGGCATGGACCGGGGTAGCCCCTCAGCCAGTCACTTCAGCGGAAAGTCCAGCGTGCGCCGACGCTGAAGAGATCCATTTCCGGGTCGATGCCCGAATCACCGTCGAATTCCCAGCGCTCCCAGTTGGCGACCAGACCGAGTTGGGGCGTGGCACTGTAGACTGCGCCCACACCGTAGACCCAGGCTTCGTCGTCGTACTCACGGAGACTGGTCGAGGCGTTGAGTTCCAGCACTTCCAGCGCGGCCCAGCGCAGGCCGGCATTCAGGCCGTAGCCGTCGTCGTTGGAACCAAAAATTTCCGCGCGTTCATAGGAGACGCCGCCCCAAGCGTCCAGCTGACGCGCGCCGGGCACCAGTGTGAAATTACCACCGATACCGATGGACTGGCTGTCGAAGCTGCCGTCGTCCCAGCCGTGCGGAAGGTCAACATCCAGGGAAGTGCTCGAGCCCCAGGCGAAGACGTTGTTGGTCAATGCCGCGGACCCCTTGAAGCGCGTGCCATCGACATCGAACTTGTCGTCACCACCCATATCCGCGTCCAGTTCATCGCCAAACACATACTCGGCTTCCAGGTAGCTGTAGCCGAGCTTGTCGGCTGCATTGGCAATGCCCCCGGCCAATACCATCGGAACCACAGCCAGACCCAGCGCAGCACGCAAAGAATTTCTAATGTTTTTCATTTGATTACTCCTCCAACTCATTGCTTGTCTTCTAATTGTAATATTTATCACCTGTCCTGTGTAGCCAATGTGGTAGCGTTGACGCCGAACGGAGCATGATGCAGATCACAAGTTATCGAGACTTCCCTATGCCCAAGCCACCGATCAGCCGCTTTCCCGTCCCCGATATCGCGGGGTTGCCGGAAGATATCCGCGCCCAGATCTTCGCGATTCAGGAAAAAACCGGGTTTGTCCCCAATGTGTTTCTGGCGCTGGCGCACCGCCCGGCGGAGTGGCGTGCGTTTTTCGCCCTCCACGATGCCGTGATGACCCACGCAAGCAGCCTCACCAAGGCCGAGAAGGAAATGATCGTGGTGACGGTGAGCGGCGGCAACGAATGCCATTACTGCGTGATCGCCCACGGCGCGATTCTGCGTATCGTCGCGAAGCATCCGCTGTTGGCGGATCAGCTCGCGATCAACTACCGCAAGGCCGACATCACGGCGCGGCAGCGCGCCATGCTGGATTTCGCGGTCAAGGTGAGTGAACAGTCGGCGGCCGTGGACGAGGGCGATTACGCCCGCCTGCGGGAACACGGCTTTGCGGATGAGGACATCTGGGACATAGGCGCCATCAGCGCCTTTTTCTGCCTGTCCAACCGGCTCGCGAATCTGATCGGCATGCGTCCGAACGATGAGTTCTACACGATGGGGCGCGGCTGATCAGAAGTTCATCAGCGCCAGCGCGTCCGGATAGGGATCGAGGTACCAGGAGCGCGCGATAAAGGGGTCCGGTGCGTTACGGAAGTGCTGCCGGAGCAATCGTGTGGGTACGCTCAGCGGCACTTCTCCGTCACCGTAACGCGCGATCGCCTCGCCCAGCTCGGCCTTGGCGTCGCGGTCGAGTTCCCGCTTCAGATAGCCCTGGATGTGTTGCAACACATTGACGTGGTTGCCGCGGGTCGCGAGCTTCTTCAGGGTGGCCATCGCGCCCTCGATGTAGGCTGCGGCGCGGGACTCCAGGTCATGGGTACCGGCGGCGAGCCGTCCCAGCGCGCGGTAGGCATTCTGGTCGTGGCTCATCAGGATCAGCTTGTGACGGGCGTGGAAATCGGTCAGCGTGCGCGCGCTGACCCCTGCCGCCACCATCTGCTGCCAGCGCCACAGCACATGGACCCGGCGCACGAAATTCTCGCGCAATGCAGGATCGGCCAGGCGGTCTTCGTCTGCCACCGGGAGCAGCGGGAAGTCGGCCATGAGCCGCGCCGCATAGAGGCCGGTGCCGGTGTGCTCCGGCGCCTCGCTGCCCTCGGGATAGATCCGCACCTCCGTCACACCGCAACTGGGTGAGTCCTTCTTGAAGATGTAACCGCAGAGTCCGGCGTGCCAGTCGCGCCGGTCCCGGGCACAGGCCTCCAGTGCTTCCGTGACATCCAGCGTCGGATCCCGCACGCCCCGCGCACGCACGCCCTCCGCGGTTCGCACCAGACGGACCGGCGGACGCGGGACGCCCGTGCCGATGGCGACTTCCGGGCAACAGGGCTGGAGGTCGAAGTAGCGTCCCAGGGTGTCCAGAATGTCGTCGTTGCGCTTGTGGCCGCCGTCGTGGCGCACCGCCTCGCCCAGCAGACAACTGCTGATGCCGACCGGGATTTTTTCCGGATGCTGCTCCGTCATCGCGCCGGTCCCTCGCGTCCCGCGCGCCACTGTTCGATCACGCCGCGATAGCCGGTGCGCCAGTTCGGGTAGGCAAAGCGGTAGCCCGTCTGCTTGAGCCGATCATTGCGGCAGCGTTTGTTCTGTCCGCCGCCGGCGGGCGCCGCGGGTGGCGCCGGCACCCCGAGCTCCGCCGCCAGCCAGCGCGCCACGTCCCCGGCGGGCGCCGGCTCGTCGTCGCTGGCGAGATACACCGGCGCCAGCCCGGCCCCCGCGAGTTGACGGCGATGGAGCCATTCCAATACGCCCAGACAATCGTCGCGGTGGATGCGGTTGGTGTAGCTCGGCGGATCGTATTGCACCGGCACACCCGCCAGCACCTGCCGCAACAGCCGCTCCCGGCCGGGGCCGTAGATGCCCGAAAAACGCACTGTGGTCGCCGGTGCGCCCGCGTCCGCCAGGCATCGCTCGGCGGTGAGCAGCCACTGCGCGGTGGCGGCGCTCGGCGCGGCGATCGAGTCTTCGTCCACCCATTCACCGGCATCCTGTCCGTAGACGCTGGTGGAGGAGACAAAAAACCAGTGCCCGACGTGGCCCGCCAGCCGGGCGCGCAGATGCTCGATGCCGGCGCCGTAGAGGGCCTGATAGGCGGCGGCGTCCCGCGCGCCGGGCGCCAGGATGACGAACACCTGCGCGAAGGGACCGCCGAGGTCGCTGAGCGTGTGCGCCTGGGTGAGATCCGCGCGTCGATAGGTCACGCCGGCCAGGGGCGAGTCCGGCGGCGTGCGCTTGAGCGCGGTGACGCGGTGACCGGACGCGACCAGCCGGGCGGCGAGCCCGGCACCCAGATCGCCGCAGCCCACCAGCAGCAGGTCCGCCATCAGACCGGCCCGGGCGCGGTCTGCGCGAGTTGCCGGTCGTGCACGGGCGTCAGCGTGAGCAGTGCGGCCAAGGCGCCGATCAGGGCGAGCAGCATGTCCCACTGGGTATCCCAGACATCGCCCTGGGTGCCCAGAAAAGCGATCGCGCCTTCCTCGGCGATCACCGCAGTCCACCATTCGAGCAGTTCGTAGGTAGCCGCGAGTGCCAGCACAAAACAGCAAACCAGGAAAAACAGCCAGCCGCCCGGGACCAGCACGCGCTTACGCAACAGGATCTCGCGCGCCACCATGGCCGGGATGAAGCCCTGGGCGAGGTGGCCGATGCGGTCGTAATGATTGCGCGCCAAACCCAGGGTCTCCTGCATCCAGAACCCCAGAGGCACTTGCGCGTAGGTGTAGTGAGCGCCCACCAGCAGAATCGTGGCGTGCAGCGCAATCAGCCAGTACAGCAGCCGGGTCAGCGGAAAACCGCCGCGGGTGGCGATCAGCAGCGGCACCGCCACCACCACGGGGAATGCTTCGAGCCACCAGGTGAGGCGATCCGCAGGCTGGTGCCAGGACCAGGCCGTCACGGCCGCGAGCAGTGCGGCGAGTAGCGCGAGTTCGCTTCGGCGGATCATGATGGGTTGCGCTCGCGTTCGGCGAGCCGCGCCACCAGGCGGCGCTGGAAACCCTGGAAGCCGCCGTTGCTCATGATCACCAGATGGGCCGGCGCCGCCACCTGCGCGACCTGGTCGAGCAGGGCCTCGATGTCATCCACCACGCGGGAATTCGCCGCGCTCGCAAGCGCCTCGTCCAGGGACCAGTCGAGCCCCGCCGGGCGGTACCAGAGGGCGCGGTCGGCGCAGGCGACGGCGGCCCCCAGCTGATCGCGATGCACGCCGAGCTTCATGGTATTGGAGCGCGGTTCGAGGATGGCGACGATGGTCTCGTCCCCGACCTGGCGGCGCAGCCCTTCGAGGGTGGTGGCGATGGCGGTCGGATGGTGGGCGAAATCGTCGTACACCCGGATGCCGCCCTCGTCGAACAGACATTCGAGGCGCCGCTTCACCCCGCGAAACCTGCCGAGGGCCGCGCAGGCCACGGCGGGCGTCACTCCCGCATGGCGCGCCGCCGCGATGGCGGCGAGCGCATTGGCGACATTGTGGGCGCCAGTGAGCGTCCACTTCACTTCACCCACCGGCACGCCGTCGAGCGTCACCGCGAAATCGGTGCCGGCCGCGGCTTGCAGTTGCGCCTGCCAGCGGCCGCCCGCCCCGGTGGTTTCGGTCTCGCTCCAGCAGCCGCGTTTCAGCACCTGTGCCAGCGCGGCATCGGCGGCCGGCAGCAGGATGCGGCCGCTCGCGGGGACGGTGCGGATCAGGTGATGAAACTGGGTCTGGATGGCGGCGAGATCGGGAAAGATGTCGGCGTGGTCGTATTCCAGATTGTTGAGCACCAGGGTGCGCGGCCGGTAGTGAACGAACTTGGAACGCTTGTCGAAGAAGGCGGTGTCGTACTCGTCGGCTTCGACGATGAAAAACGGGCCGGTGCCGAGCCGCGCCGAAACCCCGAAATTGCCGGGTACCCCGCCGATCAGAAAGCCGGGCGCGAGGCCGGCATCTTCCAGAATCCAGGCCAGCATGCTCGCCGTGGTGGTCTTGCCGTGGGTGCCCGCCACGGCCAGCACCCAGCGCCCCGGCAGCAGGTGATCGCCCAGCCACTGCGGACCCGAGGTGTAACTGAGCCCGCGTTCGAGCACGGCTTCAACGCAGGCGTTGCCCCGCGACAGGGCGTTGCCGATCACCACCAGATCGGGGGCGGGCTGTAACTGCGCGGGGTCGTAACCCTCGATCAGCGTTATGCCGGCCGCCTCCAGCTGATCGCTCATGGGCGGATAGACATCGGCGTCGCTGCCGGTCACCCGATGCCCGGAAGCCGCCGCCAGTTGCGCCAGGCTGCCCATGAAGGTGCCGCAGATACCCAGAATATGAATGTGCATGAATGCTCCGCTGAGCGCGGATTATCGCTGCGGGAGCGCAGGCTGTCAGGCGTTTCCGCCCAACGGCTTTTCCGCACCGGCAAAACGGCAAAAACGACGTCGCAAAATCATCCTTCACCGTGCGGAATTTCGGCGGTCACCGGCGCTGCTTCGACGCCAGAGGTGGCGTGATGACACCGACGAACAAGGGACCAACCGACCCGCACCAGGGCGGGCCGGTCGGTCAGCGTGCGGCGACGGGTTCCGCCCGGCCTACAGTGAAATGCCGGAAAAGAAATCCTTGAACCCGTAGGGCGCATAGGGGCCGATGCACAGGTGTTCGAGCACGCCCATGCCCTTTTGCTTGCCGTCGCTGACGCGAACCACCTGCTGCATGTGCAGGTTGGGGCCGTCGCCGAGATCCAGTTTCAGTGGATCGAATACTTCGCCGCCAATTTCCAGCTCGCCCTGCCATACGCCCTGGCACCAGGTGGGGTGAAAGTAGCCCAGGCCCTTCATGTGGAAACGCAGGATCGGCTCGAACGCGATGGTGCGGACTTTGCCCTGCAGGTCGATCAGGTCGACCTCGGCCGCGGCGATCCTCCGCGTGTTGGGTTCATAGCGGAGCCGATGGGCGACGGATGCCATGTGGACTATGCCGGGGTCGTCGCCGTCCGGAACTTCAGCGGTGGTCTTGTACAGCGGCGCAGTGAGCGCCTCGCGCGCCAGTGCCTCGCCGTTGGCGCCTTCGAAGGACAGCGCGTGGGAAACATGATCCTCCCAGAACAGCGGCGCCCAGATGAAAAAGAACGACGCCGGCGGCCGCGGCGCGCCGACCGGCCCGGATTTGCCGAAATTGCGCACGCCCCAGGAGCGGTCCTTGGTGCCGTGGCACAGCTCCGGTTTGACCTGGATATTGCCGTCCGGATAGCGGACTTCACCGGACCAGGCGCCGAACTGATCGAAGCGGGTGGCGTCCATGACCCGGCGGGTGCCGCTCCAGATGGTCTGGCGGGCCTCTTCGATGCCGGCGGTGCGGGTCGAAAAGGTAAGATCGCAGCTGATGCCGGTCTTGTTGTCTTCCAGCACCACCCGGTTGATGCGCATGGGTTCGAGCACCTCGATGCGAAACGGCCCGCAGCGCATCTCCGTTCGCTCCAGCGGCGCCCGGCAGGAACCGAAGAAGCAATGCTGTCTGCCGCCCTTTTCCACCACGCTGAACGCGCAGTCGAGAATGCCCAGGTGGGGATAGACCGCCATGCCGATGCCGAAATACCAGCTACCGTCCTTGGCGTAGCCGTTGAACCAGGTGCGGTCGTAGAAATTGGTATCGCTGGTGGCCGGATGGGCGAGGGGTTCGGCAGTCTGGTGGATCGGGTAGTCGTCGAATTTGTTGAGCATGGCGTGGTCCCCTGTCGATTTCGTTGTGATGGTTCAGGCAAGCAAGCTCCCGCGGGAGCGGCGAATCATAGCAAGGCGCGTGACCGGAACAGGAGCCACCGCAATGGGGTCGGGTCGGAGTAAGCGCTTGCCGGCCGCCGGCGCCTTCCCTTTTTGCGCTGGCCAAGGGCGGGTTCGGGAGGCCATGCGGGCTATACGGCAATGTTCCGGAATTGCGCGGCGGCAGGCATCGGTGGTGCCTGGCGTTTGTGTATCCGAACGGATACCATGCGTTTCATGAATTCATTTCAGCGCACACCTGAATTTGACGCTTGGCTCAAGGCCTTGCGTGATCCTGTCGGCAAGGCCCGAATATATGAGCGTTGAGTCATGAAGAAGAAGCTTGCACAGTTTGATGCTGCCGAATACCTCGACAATGAAGAGGTCATCGCGGAGTACCTGAACGCGGCTCTTGAAGACGAAAATCCAGATATGTTTCTTGTGGCAATCAGCGATGTCGCGAAGGCCAGAGGTATGGCGCAGCTCGCCAAGGATACTGGTTTGGGCCGTGAGAGCCTTTATAAGGCGTTGGCTCCTGGTGCAAAGCCACGGTATGACACCGTCTTGAAGTTGATCCGTGCTCTTGGTGTAGAGCTGCACGCTGCTCCAGCGCACAAGTAAGTGCGGGCCAACGCTAAGAAAGGTCTGAATAACCCCGATGGGGTGCGCGACCGAGCGCTGGGCTACGCTCCGACCCACGCCCGAACAGCGCTTGCCGGCCGCCGGCGCTTTCACTTTTTGCGCCGGCCAAGGGCGGGTTCGGGAGGCCATGCGGGCTATATGGCACTGTTCCGGAATTGCGCGGCGCTCGGCTTGTATCGGGGTGCAGGGAAGAGCGACGACGGAGTGTGCAAGCGATGGTTCAACGGCGACTTTTGGTCGAAGGATTGCCCGGCCCGGCATATACTCACCCGGCATGGGTCGTGCGGGATATGCGGAAATCTTCCGTGTTTGAACGCGGAAGATTTACAGATACTCAATGTTAGGCATCATGGAGAGTGCATCGTGAGTGACAGTTATTACGACACCGCGCAGATCTGTCTTAACGGGCACGAGGTCAATTCCATGGCCGCGTCGCATCCGCAGTCCAATCAGAACTACTGCGCTCAATGTGGTGCCAAGACCATCACTGCATGTCCCGGCTGCAACACTCCAGTTCGTGGCTACTACCACGTACCGGGCGTCATCGGGTTCTTCGACTACAACAAACCCGCATACTGCTACCACTGCGGCAACGCGTTTCCCTGGACGGCCAGCAGTCTTGAGGCGGCATCAGAACTTGTTGATGAACTTGATGTACTTAGCGCTGATGAGAAGCAACAATTGAAGGACAGCTTCCCCGACCTAGTTCGAGACACGCCGAAAACCGCTGTAGCTGAGAGCCGCTTCAAACGCCTTACAAAGAAGGCTGGCACTGAAGCTGTTGGCGGGATGCGAGCTATCCTTATCGACGTCGTCAGTGAAGCAGTAAAGAAATCCATTTTTGGGCCATAGCGAGATGATGCCTAACAATTCATTCAAGCCGAACCCGCTTCGCGGGTCGGCTTAATTCAGGGCGTTGGAAGGCATAGGAGAGGGCTGTGGGGGACACACTGCGACGACTTAGAAGCAGAAAAGAGACCTTGCGGATTCTGCGGGACATAGACGACCGAAAAGATCATGTCGTCGTCGTTCACTACTCATGTGAGAGCTTCTACGATCGACCTGATGGGTCTACGCCAAGAGTCACCTCTATTGCGGTTCGCAACCTCGGTTCGGGCCAGACGGAATCGTTCTCTATCCACAAAGTGGCGGAGCTAAAGAAAATTCCGGTAGACCAGATAGCCAATCACTACGACCAGCTCGAAAAAGAAATGCTGGATGAGTTCGGTGAATTCCTACAGCGAAACAGCCATTGCACATGGGTGCACTGGAACATGAGAGACATCAACTACGGATTTCAAGCAATTGAACATCGCCATAAGGTGCTCGGCGGCCAGCCCCCGTCGAGGCTGCCGGAAGAACGGAAAGTTGATCTCGCACGTGCTCTGATCAGTATTTACGGCGTCGGCTACGCCGGGCATCCCCGCCTTGAAAGCATCGTAAATATCAACAAGATCACGGACAAAAGCTTCTTGGTTGGAAAGGACGAAGCCGCAGCGTTTGATGGCGGCGAGTTCGTAAAGCTACATCAGTCCACCCTCCGGAAGGTGGATATCTTGGCAAACGTCTTTGGCCGCACGCTCGATGGAACTCTCAAGACAAATGCTTCATGGTGGGAGGCCCGTGGCATTCACCCGCAAGCCATTGCCGAGCTTGTCACGAGGGTGTAAATAAATCTGTGTAAGTGGTTATCTATAGCCTGTAGGAGGCAATGATGACTGACCTTACACCAACGCAAAAATCCCTGCTTGACGAGCTGTTTAAGGACTTCCGGGGCAACG
>JAKFFI010000057.1:0-23074 GCA_036677085.1 Porticoccaceae bacterium | reverse complement strand
CGCCGTCACCGCCCGTATGCCGGGCAGCCTCGCCGCCTGGCAGGCGGCGCGCCGCGCCGCCGAGGCCGCCGGCGCCCATGTCGCGCGCGCCCGGCGCGGCTACGAGCTGGGCGAGACCGACCTGTTCACCCTGCTTGCCGCCGAGCGCACCGCCCAGGACGCCCGGCGCGCGGAAATCGCCGCCCGCATCGCCGCCCACGGCGCCATCGGCCGGGTGCGGGTCGACGCCCACGAGCTGTGGGCCTACCACCCCGAGGCTGGCGGGCACGACCGGGATCCAACCCCAATATCGCCTTGAGCGAGGGCGGAGCCGCTCCCTCGCGGGCCGTCTGCCGGTAGCGCGCGCCCGCACCGGCTGCTGGCTCGCCACCCCGCTTCGCCCGCCAACCTCGCACCCCCGCCCCGATTTTGCTAGATTCCCGGACCGGCGCCGGCAAGAGCGCCGATTCCCCGACCCCGAGCATCCGATGAGCCAGATCCAGTCCCGCGTCAATCCGCGCGCGGCGTCCTTCGCCGCCAACACCGAGCACTACCAGGGCCTGCTCGACACCCTGCGCGGACGCCTGCGGGAAGCGGCCACCGGCATTCGCGAGGCGCACATCGCGCGCCATCGCGCCCGCGACAAGCTGCTGGCGCGGGCGCGCATCGACCGCCTGATCGATCCCCACACGCCCTTCCTCGAACTCTCGCCGCTCGCGGCCTGGGGCCTGTACGGCAACGAGGTGCCGGCGGCGGGCATCGTCACCGGCGTGGGTCAGGTGTGCGGCGTGCACTGCATGATCATCGCCAACGACGCCACCGTGAAGGGCGGCTCGTTCTTTCACGAGACGGTGAAAAAGCATGTGCGCGCCCAGGAAATCGCCGAGCAGAACCGGCTGCCCTGCATCTATCTGGTGGATTGCGGCGGCGCCTATCTGCCGGAGCAGGACCGGGTGTTTCCGGACAAGGAGCACTTCGGCAACACCTTTTACCGCCAGTGCCGGATGTCGCAGCAGGGCCTGCCCCAGCTCGCCGCGGTGTTCGGCGGCTGCACCGCCGGCGGCGCCTACATCCCGGCGCTGGCCGACGAAGTCATCATGGTGCGCGGCAATGCGCGCATCCATCTGGGCGGGCCGTCCATCGTCAAGGTGGCGATCAACGAGGTGGTGGACGGCGAGACGCTCGGCGGCGCCGAGATGCACAGCCGGGTATCCGGGGTGAACGACTATCTGGTGGACGACGAGCCGGCGGCGCTGGCGCGATTGCGGGAGATCGTCGCCAAGCTCAACTGGCCGCGGCGCTGCCACGCCGACATCCGGGCGGTGCGCGCACCCATTTACAGTCCCGACGAGATTCCCGGCGTCATCAGCGCGGACCCCAAGGTGCCCTACGACGTGCGCGAGATCATCGCGCGGATGGTGGATGGCAGTGATTTCCAGGAGTTCAAGCCGCTCTACGGCGATACCCTGGTGTGCGGTACCGCGCACCTGCACGGCTACCCGGTGGGGATTCTGGGCAACAACGGCGCGCTGTTTTCCGAGTCTTCGCTCAAGGGCGCGCACTTCATCGAACTGTGCAACCAGCGCCAGACGCCACTGCTGTTTCTGCACAACATCACCGGCTTCATGGTGGGCACCGAAGCGGAGCGCGGCGGCATCGCCAAGCACAGCGCCAAGATGGTCTACGCCCAGGCCAATTCCCGCGTGCCGAAATTTTCGGTGATCGTCGGCGGCTCCTACGGCGCGGGCAACTACGGCATGGCCGGGCGCGGCTTCGCGCCCCACTTCCTGTTCGCCTGGCCCGGCGCGCGCTGTGCCACCATGAGCGCCGACATCGCCAGCAACGTGATGCAGGAGCTGCGCCGCGCCAGCATCAAGCACGACGACGCCGGACTGGCCGCGGACCTGCGCCGCATCGACACCGAGGTGCGCGCCCAGTACGGCGAACAGTCCGATCCCTACTACGCCACCGCGCGGCTGTGGGACGACGGCATCATCGAGCCGGCCCAGACCCGCGATGTGCTGGGTCTGTGCCTGGCGCTGGCCGCGCTGCAACCACCCATGACCGGCCCGGCGCCGGTCTATCGCATGTAACGGCGGGGACCACTGCCATGTTCGAGTCCCTGCTGATCGCCAACCGCGGCGAGATCGCGGTCCGCATCATCCGCACCTGCCGCCGGCTCGGCATCCGGCCGATCGCGGTCTACTCCGAAACGGATCGCGATGCCCTCCACGTCCGGCACGCCGATGTGGCCTTTGCGATCGGGCCGGCGGAGAGCGCGCGCTCCTACCTCGACGCCGCCGCCATCCTCGCTGCCGCCCAGCGCGCCGGCGCCGCAGCCATCCATCCAGGCTACGGTTTTCTCGCCGAAAGCGAGACCCTGATCGCCGCCTGCGAGACCGCCGGCATCGTTTTCGTCGGCCCCCACCGCGAGGCGATCCGCGTCATGGGTTCGAAGATCGAATCCAAGGCCATCGCCGAGCGCGCCGGGGTGCCGGTGGTGCCGGGCTATCACGGCGGCGCCCAGGATGCGCCCACCCTGACGCAGGCGGCGGCGCGCATCGGTTATCCGCTGCTGATCAAGGCGAGCGCCGGTGGCGGCGGACGCGGCATGCGCCGCGTGGATCGCGCCGCAGACTTCGCCGAAGCCCTGGTGCAGGCCCGTGCCGAAGCACTGGCCGGCTTCGGCGACGACCGGGTGCTGCTCGAAAAACTGGTGGCCGCGCCGCGCCATATCGAGGTCCAGATCGCCGCCGACCGCCACGGTCAGGTGGTGCATCTGTTCGAGCGCGAGTGCTCGATCCAGCGCAACCACCAGAAAGTGATCGAGGAAGCGCCCGCCGCGTTCCTTTCCGCGCCGCAGCGCGCGGCGCTCCACGGCTACGCCGTCGCGCTGGCGCGGACCATCGACTACGACTCCCTGGGCACGGTGGAATTTCTGCTCGATAACGCCAGCGGCGAAATTTATTTTCTCGAAATGAACACCCGGCTCCAGGTGGAGCACCCGGTCACCGAATACGTCACCGGGCTCGACCTGGTGGAGTGGCAACTGCGCAGCGCCGCCGGCGAACTCCTGCCCCTGACCCAGAGCCAGATCACCTGCACCGGCTGGGCGATCGAGGCGCGCGTCAACGCCGAGGATCCCGCGCGCGGCTATCGGCCCGGCACCGGCACCATCGCGCTGTACGACGCGCCCACGGGCGACGGCGTCCGCGTGGACAGCGGCGTGGGCGCGGGCTCCGTGGTCACGCCCCATTACGATTCCTTGCTCGCCAAGGTGATCGCCGGCGGCGCCGACCGTGAACTGGCGCAGCGCCGGCTCGCGGCGGCGCTGGGGCAGTTCACTCTCACCGGCCCGGTCACCAACCTTCCCTTCCTGCGCGACATCCTGCGCCAGCCCGCCTTCAGTGCCGAACCCCTGACCACCGGCTTTCTCGACACCCAGTTTCCCGGCGGCTGGAAGGCGCCGGTCACCGCACCCGACACATTGCTGCTGGCGGCGCTGGCCCAGGCGATGCTCGCGGAGGCGGAGCTTCAGGACACGCCCTGGCGCAGCCTCGGCGCCTTCCGGCTGCTGGAACCCGCGGGCATCAGCGGCGAGAGCCGGGTGATGCTGGCCGACGCGGCGGGCACCGTCCATGAAATCAGCGTGCGCGGCCGCACTGGCGGCTATCGACTCGAAGTCGGCGCGCACGCCTTCGCGGCGACCGCGCGCTGGGCGGAACCCGGCCTGCTCTGCGTCGAGCGCGACGGCCACAGCGAGCGCCTGAGCGTGCGCCGCAGCGGCGATCTGCTGACCCTCGACAGCGCCGGTGCAGTCGCCACCCTCCGCGTTGTCGCACGCCGCGAGACCGACGCCGCCCGAGCCGCCGGTCATGGCGATCACCGCATCACCGCGACACTGCCCGGCCAGGTCGCCGAGGTACGCTGCGCGATCGGCGACGCAGTGCGGGCCGGCGACGTGCTGGTGGTGCTGGATTCGATGAAACTGCTGCACCCGCTGGCCGCCGCCACGGACGGCCGCGTGCGCGAACTGTTCTGCGCCGTCGGCGACAGCGTCGAGGGCGGGGCCACTCTTGTCGAGCTGGAGCCAGTCGAACGGAAGCCGGTCGAGCGGGAGCCAGTCGCGGACATCAGTGCCATTTCCATTCCACCGAACCATTGAGAGAGGCTGCCAGTGACCATCAACCAACTGTATTTTTCCGACGAACAAAACATGCTGCGCGAGCAGATCCGCCGTTTCGTGGAACAGGAAGTGGTGCCCCATGCCGAAGCCTGGGAACTCGATGGCCATGTGCCGCGCGCGGTGCTGAAAAAAATGGGTGATCTGGGTTTTCTCGGCATCCGCTACCCCGAGGAATACGGCGGCAGCAACATGAATACGCTGGGCAGCGTGATTCTTGCCGAGGAACTGGGCCGCTCCACCTTCGGCGGTTTCGCGGTCACCGTCACCGTGCACACCGACATGGCTTCGCCGCACCTCGCCAACTTCGGCAACAAGGCACAGAAAGACAAATACTTTCCGGATCTGATCGCCGGTCGCAAGATCTGCGCGGTGGGCGTGACCGAGCCCGACGCGGGTTCGGATGTCGCCGGCATCCGTACCACGGCCGTGGCGGACGGCGATCACTATGTGCTGAACGGCAGCAAGATGTTCATCACCAACGGCGTCAAGGGCGATATCTATTTCATCGCCGCCAAGACCGATACCCATGTCAAGGGCTCGCGCGGCATCACCATCTTCATCGTCGAGAAAGGCACGCCCGGCTTCAGCGTCGGCCGCGCCCTCGACAAACAGGGCTGGCGCTGTTCCGACACCGCCGAGCTGGTATTCGACAACTGCCGCGTGCCGCGCGAGAACATCCTGGGCGAGCTGAACAAGGGCTTCTACTCGATCATGCGCAACTTCCAGAACGAGCGCACCGTGCTCGCCGCGCAGTCCATGGGCGAAGCCGCCAGGGCACTGGAAATGACGCTGCAATATGTGCAGGAACGCAAAGCCTTCGGCGCGACCCTGTGGGACAAGCAAACCATTCGCCAGCGTCTCGCGATGTTGCAGGCCAAGGTCGAAGCCGGCCGGCAACTCACCTATCACGCCGCCTGGCTCGACGCCCAGGGCGAGGACGCGGTGAAGGAAGTCTCGATGGCGAAAGCCTATTGCTGCGAACTGGTGAACGAAGTCATGTACACCTGCCTGCAATTCCACGGCGGGTTCGGCTACATCCGCGAAAGCGCCATCGAGCGCATGAGCCGCGACGCCCGCGTGCAGAGCATCGGCGGCGGCGCCACCGAAGTGATGCTGGAGGAGATCGCCAAGCGGTCGGTGGTGGTAAGCTGAAAGCCGGTCTCGAAAGCGGAATCGGCGACAGCGCGACATGCACAACGATCAAGCGATCCAGCAACTGGTGCGCCAATACCACCCCGAGGTCCAGGCCATCTACCGCTTCGGCTCCGCCGGGACCGAGCACGAGCGCACCGACAGCGATGTGGATATTGCCCTGCTGCTGCCGCCGGACAGTGCCCGGCGCGCCGGCTCGCTGGCACTCGGCGAATTGCATCTCGCGCTCGAAGACGCATTGCGCCGTGACGTGGACCTGATCAATCTGCGGCTCGCGCCCGCCGTGCTTCAGACCCAGATCGTCGTCACCGGCACGCGCATTTTTTGCACCGATACCCTGCTGGCCGATGAATTCGAGCTGTTGGCGCTCGCGCTCTATCAGAAGCTGAATCAGGAGCGTGCCGAAATCATCGCCGAGGGGCTGCACAGCGGGAGTTTTCTCGCGCCATGAGCGATGTGGTGCTGAACAAGAAAGTCAGTATCGAGCGCTGCCTGCGGCAGGTGGGCGAGTACTACCGAATGGACACCGGGCTACCGCTGGAGCGCGATCATCTGCGCCAGGACGCCATCGCCATGAACCTGCAACGGGCCGCGGAACTCTGCATCGATATCGCCAACCATCTGGTCAGAATCCACAAACTCGGGCTCCCAAGAGACAGCCGCGAGTCCTTCACCCTGCTGGAACAGGCAGGCCTGCTCGATGCCGAACTGGCGCGGCGACTGCGCGCCATGGTGGGCTTTCGCAATGTCCTGGTACACCAGTACACGCAACTCGATCCCGGCATTCTGGTGGATGTAGTCGAGCACCGCGGTGCGGACCTGCTCGCATTTGCGACTGCGGCCGCGCAAACATCAGCCTCCCGTCACTGAGTCGCGCGACGCCACTCAAACCCGAACCGTTACTTGCGATCGAATCCGATCAACGCCGCGTGCCGGCCGCGGACGCCAACCCGCTGCCCGGCTTCTGATCCGCGATCCACTGCAACCGTACCGCGCATGCAGTGAGATATTCACCGTTGTCCAGCGGCAGACTGGGCACCACTCCCTTCGGATTGACGCTGGTGAAATCAACGCCGGTTTCGGCGACATCCGCGACAGCGCCATCGAGCGCATGAGCCGCGACGCCCGCGTGCAGAGCATCGGCGGCGGCGCCACAGAAGTGATGCTGGAGGAGATCGCGAAACGTTCGGTGGTGGGAGGCTAACAGCCTGTTGAAAAACGTCGCGAGGCGGCCAGATGCGAGGCGCACTGCGCGCAGCAACCGAGACATATCCGATAGATAGGCGAGGGAGCGAGCACCGCGCAACGAAGCAGATGGCTGCCGCAGCAGTTTTTCAACAAGCTGCTGAACAGACGTGCGGGTGTTTGCTGCGGACTCCTGACGCACCGGCCATCATTCCGTCCCCGAACCTTCATCCCACCATCAAACTCCGGTAACAGGCGCCACGGATAGTCGCTGCGGGAACTCAACCCGCACCGGAGGTTTGCCATGTTGTCCCGTCATCTGTGCCACAGCCTGTTCGCCGTGGCCGCGATCGTGGCCGTCACCTGTCACGCCGCGCCAAGCGCGCCCATACCGGTAACTCATGGCGTCGCCGCCGGGGATGTGACCGCATCATCGGCCGTGATCTGGTCGCGCGCCGACCGGGAAGCTTTCCTGAACGTACTGCTCACCGGCCCCGGCGGCGGACTCCAGCGCAGCGCAGCACCCGTTGCCGCAGCCGGGGATTACACCGGCAAACTGGTGTTCAAGGGACTGCGGCCCGGAACCCCGTACCGCTACCGGGTCTGGTTCAGCGCGGACCCGGCCAGCGCTCCGCCCGCCACCGGCGGCGCGGCAGGCAGCTTCCGCACCGCACCCGCCGCGACCCAGCCCACGCCGGTGACCTTTGCCTGGGGTGGCGATCTGGCGGGGCAGAACGCCTGCCGGGACGCGGGTCAGGGCTTTCCGGTCTTTCGCACCATTCATGCCCTGGCGCCGGACTTTTTTCTGGGGCTGGGCGACATGATCTACGCCGACGGCGTCTGTGATGCCCTCGGGCGCTTCGGCAATCTTCAGGTACCGGGAAATTTCCCACAATCCAGCACACCGGAAGATTTCTGGGCGCACTGGAAATACAACCGCGAGGACGCCGCTTACCGCGAGCTGATGGCCGCCACTCCCTATTACGCCATCTGGGACGACCACGAGGTGGTGAACGATTTCGGGCCCCTGCACGATACCCGGAACAGCCCACCCTATACGCCGGGGCAGCCCCTGTTGCCCATGGGGTTGCAGGCCTTTCTGGCCTACAACCCGGTGCTGGAGCGCAATCTCACGCCCGACCGGCTCTATCGCAGCATCCGCTGGGGCGAGCATCTGGAGTTGGTGATCCTGGACAACCGCCAGTACCGTGACGCCAATCTGGTGGCGGACGCACCCGGACTCCCCAAGACCATGCTGGGCCGCGAGCAACTGGCCTGGCTGAAACAGACCCTCGCGGAGTCCGACGCCACCTGGAAGATCATCGTCACGAGCGTGCCGCTGGCGATCCCCACCGGATCCCCGGCCGCGGCGGGCCGGGACGGCTGGGCGAACTTCGATCAGGACACCGGCTTCGAAGCGGAGTTGCTCGACCTGCTCACCCATCTGCGGGATCGGAATATCCACAATGTGCTGTTCATCACCACGGACGTGCATTTCGCCTCGGTGCAGCGTTATACGCCCTTTGCCGACGCGCCCGATTTCCAGATTCACGAGTACGTCACCGGGCCCCTGAACGCCGGGCTGTTCCCGAACACCGCGCTCGACACCACCCTGAACCCGGAGCGGCTGTTCTTCCACGGCCCGGCGTCCGCGGAAGCCGTAACCAGCTTTGCCGAGGCGCGGCGCTGGTTCAACTTCGGCCAGGTGGCAATCGATGGCGACGGCGTGCTGACCAGCCGTATCCTGGACGCCGACGGCCGGCTGCTGTTCGAAAAGGTTCATGCGCCCGACTGAGCAACCACGACCCGACACCAATTTTTTCCGCCAACCCCGCGGGGCACGCGCCCCGCGGGGTTTTGGCTATCATGGGGGCCGCCGCGCCCAGAGCCGTCCCCATGCGCAAGATCGTCAAACGTTACCATCCGCCGGGCACCCCACCCGGCACGCTGCTGCCGGCCGCGGACGGCGCCGCGCCGGCTCGCATCCGCCTGCTGGAATACACCGCGGAGAGCTGCAAGGACATCGCGGTTCAGTCACTGAACGACTGTCTGCCCTATCTGAAAACGCCCGCCGCCACCTGGATTCACATTCAGGGCACGCCTTCGCCGGCGATGTTGAAGCAACTGGGGCAAAAATTCGGGCTCCACCCCCTGGCACTCGAAGATGTGCAGAACACCGGTCAGCGGCCCAAATTCGATCCGCATCCCGAACATTATTTCCTGATCGCCGCACTGCCGCGCCTCGTGGACGATGAAGTCCAGCTGGATCAGGTCAGCATCTTCCTCGGCCCCCGTTTTCTCGTCACTTTCACCAGCAACGGCGAGGATCCTTTCGAGCCCATTCGCAAACGTCTGGCCGCCCAGTCCAGTCTGATCCGCGGTTATCCGGTGGGCTATCTGCTCTACACCGTGCTCGATCTGGTTATCGACGCGGCGTTTCCGGTGCTCGAAAAACTCGGCGAGGAAATCGAACAACTGGAAGAAGCCGTACTCGACAACCCGTCCCGCGATACGGTCGCAACCATTCATCATTTGCGCCGCAATCTGCTGGTCCTGCGCCGCATGCTGTGGCCGCAGCGCGATCTGGTGAGCGCCATCCTGCGCGAAGAAAACGAGCTGATCGACGAGCACACCCGCATCTATTTGCGCGACTGTCATGACCACGCGATCCAGGTGATGGATCTGCTGGAAAACTACCGCGACATGATCACCAGCCTGATGGACATCTATCTGTCGAGCCTGAGCTACCGCATGAACGACGTCATGCGCACCCTCACCGTGATCGCCACCATTTTCATGCCGCTGACCTTCATCGCCGGGCTCTACGGCATGAATTTCGGCAACGGCAACCCGGCCGCGAGCCCATTGGCGATGCCGGAACTCAACTGGTACTTCGGCTACCCCATGGCGCTCGGGATCATGGCCGCGGTGGCGGCAGCCATGGGGCTGTACTTCAAGCGCAAGGGCTGGTTTTAGCGGCTTGTCGAATAACTGCTGCTGCGGCCATCGGCTGGTTGCGCGGTACTCCTGTCTCGCCTAACCATCCGATACGTCTCGGTCGCGGCACGCCGTGCGCCTCGCCACGGGCCGCCTCGCGACGTTTTCAACAACTGCCAAGACCCGCGCAAGCTGCCGCAGCCGCCATCCGGGGCGATTACCGCCGTTGACCTATATTCCAATAATCATTAGATTGTTTCTCCATGACAACGCGCACCCTGAAAGACCCGCTGTACGAACAGGTCGCCCGCATCGGCAAGGCGCTGGCAAGCCCCAAGCGGCTGGAACTCCTGGAGCTGCTCGCCCAGGGCGAAAAAACCGTGGCAATGCTGGCCTCTGCGCTGGCCATCGACCTGAAGCTGGCGAGCGCCCATCTGAAGGCGCTCGGCGCGGCCTGTCTGATCGAAAGCCGGCGTGACGGCAAATACCGGTGGTATCGCCTGAGCGGACCGGACGTGGCGGAGCTCTGGGTGCGGCTGCGCGAAGTGGCGGAGATTCATCTGGCGGAGCTGCGGATTGCGCTGCACGCCATGGCCGGCGCACCCGAGACGCTGGTGGCGACCGCGCGGGGAGAGCTGCTGGAACAGGCGCGCAGCGGCGCGATCGTCGTCATCGACGTGCGTCCGCGCGACGAATACGACGCCGCGCATCTGCCTTTTGCCCGCTCACTGCCGCTGGCCGAGCTCGAAGCACGGCTGACGGAATTGCCTGTCGACAAGGATATCGTCGCTTACTGTCGCGGCCCTTTCTGTGTGTTCGCCGACGCCGCAGTGCAGCTACTCGCCGCCCGGGGCTATCGCGCGCGCAAGCTGCGCGACGGCGTCAGCGAATGGCATGCGGCGGGCCTGCCACTGGCGCGCATCGCGGCCTGATCCGGCTCCGGCCCGTGGAGGAAAGCCCATGACTACCACCCTGTTCATCCTCAACGACGGCCCCTACGGCAGCGAGCGCGCCTATAACGCACTGCGCCTCGCCGGCGCACTCGTCGGGCGCGAGAACCAGGCGGTACGGGTTTTCCTCCTGGGGGATGCCGTGGGCTGCGCCCGCGCCGGGCAGAAAGTCCCGGAGGGCTACTACAACCTGCAACTCATGCTGGGCAAGGTTGCCCGCCAGGGTGAAGTGGGCGTCTGCGGTACCTGCATGGACGCCCGCGGCGTGCTGGATACGGACCTGATCGAGGGCGCGCCGCGCTCGACGCTGGCCCAACTCGCCGACTGGACCGCCACGGCAGACAAGGTTCTGGTGTTCTGAGGAAGTCATCATGTTTTTCAAGCAATTGGCCACGAAAGAAGCTTCCCTGTCGTATTTCTTCGGCTGCGCCGGCCAGGGCAAGGCGGTGGCGGTGGATGTGGTGGCCGGCGACGAGGACTGGTTCATCGCCGAGGCCGAGCGCGCCCAGGTGCGCATCACCCACGTCATCGACACCCACGTCCATGCGGATCACTACTCGGGCGGGCGCGAACTGGCGCGGCGCACCGGCGCGCCCTACTGCCTGCACGAGTCCGACCGCGGCCGGGTGAAGTACGACTTCCTGCCACTGCGGGACGGCCAGGTGATCGCGGTCGGCAATGTCCAGGTCCGGGTGCTGCACACCCCGGGCCACACCCCCGACAGCCTCTGCCTGCTGGTCACCGACCTGCGCCGGGGGGCGGCGCCCTGGTTCGTGCTCACCGGCGATACCCTGTTCGTCGGCGCCATCGGGCGGCCGGATCTCGCCGGCCAGGAACGGGAGATGGCCGGCGTGCTCCATGACAGCCTGCACACCAACATCCTCAACCTGCCCGACGAGATCGAGATCTACCCCGGCCATCAGGCCGGCAGCCTGTGCGGCGCCGGCCTCTCGGGCAAACCGTCCTCGACGCTCGGCTTCGAGAAACGCTGGAACTCCGTGCTGGCGCTGGACAGGGCCGCCTTTGTCGACGCCCTGACCCGGGACATACCGCCGCGCCCGGCGGCCATGGACGCCATGGTGCGCGCCAATCTGGGGCTCGCCCCCTGATGGAACCGGCCGCCGGCATCCGCCTCGGCCTGCGCGAGAACCTGCCGCAGTTCGCGCTGCTGGTGCTGGTCAATGCCTTCGTCGGTGCCATGGTGGGGCTGGAACGCAGCATCCTGCCGGCCATCGCCGAGGCGGAGTTCCAGCTCGCCGCGCGCACCGCGATCCTCTCCTTCATCGTGGTGTTTGGCGTCACCAAGGCGCTCACCAATTACTTCGCCGGACGCCTGTCGGACCGCTTCGGGCGCAAGCACGTGCTGGTGGCGGGCTGGCTGGTGGCGATCCCGGTGCCCTTCCTGCTGATGTGGGCACCGGACTGGAACTGGGTGCTGGCCGCCAATGTGCTGCTGGGCGTGAGTCAGGGGCTGACCTGGTCGACCACGGTGATCATGAAGATCGATCTGGTCGGTCCCCGGCAGCGCGGCCTGGCCATGGGGCTCAATGAGTTCTCGGGCTATCTTGCAGTCGCCGCCAGCGCGCTCGCCACCGGCTGGATCGCCGCCCGCTACGGCCTGCGTCCCGAACCCTTTTATCTGGGTGTCGGCTATGTCGCGGTCGGCTTCCTGCTGTCGGTATGGGCGGTGCGCGAGACCCGCCACCACGTCACTCACGAGGTGCGCACCCACCACGCCGGCGATGTGACACCGATCCCGAGCCAGCGGGAGATTTTCCGCCGCGCCTCGCTCAGCGACCGCAACCTGTCCAGCGTGAGCCAGGCGGGCTTGATCAACAACCTCAACGACGGCATGGCCTGGGGACTGTTTCCGCTGTTTTTTGCCGCCGCCGGCATGTCGCTGCGTCAGATCGGCACGCTGGCCGCGGTCTACCCGGCGGTGTGGGGCATCGGCCAGTTGTTCACCGGTGCCTGGTCCGACCGCATCGGCCGCAAGGGACTGATCGTGTGGGGCATGTGGATTCAGGCCGGCGGCATCGCGGTGACCGCCGCCGTCCCGAACTTCGCGGGCTTCGCCGCCGGCGGCGTGCTGCTCGGCCTCGGCACCGCCATGGTGTACCCGACGCTGCTCGCCACCATCGGCGATGTTGCCCACCCGAGCTGGCGCGCCTCCGCTGTTGGCGTCTACCGACTCTGGCGCGATCTGGGCTACGCGGTCGGCGCCCTGCTGGCCGGGCTGGTGGCCGATGCCTTCGGCATTGCACCGGCAATCTGGCTGATCGCCGGGCTCACCTTCGCCTCCGGCGCATTGGTCGCGGTGCGCATGGCCGAAACCTTGCCGGCGCGCCGGTGACCGTGGCTCGGCGTCAACGCTCCATCCGCGCGTACTGCCGGGTGTCCGGCATCCACAGATAGACCAGCAGCGACAGGCCAATACAACCACTCACATACCAAAAGAAACCGCTTTCACGACCCGCCGCCTTGAACCAGAGTCCCACATATTCGGCGCTGCCGCCAAACACCGACACCGCAATCGCATAGGGCAGCGCCACGCCCAGGGCGCGCACCTCGGTAGGAAACAGTTCGGCTTTCACCACGGCGCTGATTGCGGTGTAGCCACTCGCGATCACCAGCGCCGTGCAGATCAATCCGAACGCGACCCAGCCGCTGCGGGTCTGTGCCAGCGCTTCGAGCAGTGGCACTGTAGCCAGGGTGCCCAGTACGCCGAAGGCGATCAACAGTGGGCGACGGCCGATGCGGTCGGACAAGGCGCCGACCAGCGGTTGCAGCAGCATGAAGACCGCGAGCGCCGCGGCCATTATGAGGGTGGCGGTCTGCTTGCCGAAGCCGGAGGTGTTGACCAGAAATTTCTGCATGTAGGTGCTGTAGGTATAAAACGCCACGGTGCCGCCCAGGGTCAGTCCGACCACGGTCAGACACTCGCGCGGGTAACCGAGCAGGGCGCGCAGCGGGTTGCGCACGCGCGCGGCTGTCGTGAAGGCTGGGGTTTCCGCGAGCGAGCGCCGCAGGTACAGGGCCACCACGGCGAGCCCCGCGCCAATCGCGAACGGAATGCGCCAACCCCAGGCCTCCAGCGCGGCAGGGGCGAGCAGAAACTGCAACACGAGCAATGTGCCGAGCGCGGCGAGCTGACCCAGAATCAGGGTCACGTACTGAAAGCTGGAATAAAACCCGCGCCGCCCGGGTTCCGCCATCTCGCTCAGATAGGTCGCGCTCGCCCCGTATTCACCGCCCACACTCAGGCCTTGCAACAAGCGCGCGGCCACCAGCAGCGCGGGCGCGGCGGGGCCGATAATGGCGTAGCCCGGATTGATCACGATCAGCAGGGAGCCGGCGCACATCATCAGCACCGAGAGACTCAGCGCCGCCTTGCGCCCGCGCCGATCGGCATACCAGCCGAACAGCAGGCCGCCGAGCGGGCGCATCAGAAAGCCCAGCGCGAAGATCGCGGCGGTGTTGAGCAACTGGGCGGTGAGATCCCCGGCCGGGAAGAAAGCTTTGGCGAAGTAGAGGGAAAAGGCGGAGTAGGCGTACCAGTCGTACCACTCCACCAGATTGCCGACCGAACCGCCGAAAATCGAGCGCAGCCGCGTCCGGGTATGCGACGCGGCCGGCACGGCCCTGGGCGCTGCCTTCAAAGCACGACCTCGAAGCCCTCGAATCTGGGCGGCCCCAGGTACATCCCTTTCGAGCTGCCGGCGTTGGCGTGGGCCTTGCGAAAGGATTCGGAGCGGGTCCAGTCTTCGAAAACTTCGCGGGACTCCCATACCGAATGGGACGCGTACAGGGTGTGGTCCTCCGCGCTCGCGCCGCGCAGCAGGTGGAATTCCCGAAATCCCGGCACATTCGCGAGATGGCTGTCGCGCGTGCGCCACAGCTCCTCGAATGCCGTTTCCTGGCCGAGGGCAATTCGAAACCGGTTCATGGCAATAAACATCGGGCGTTCTCCCGGGTAGCGCAAAAGTGCCGGCGATTATAGGCCGACCGGCAGGATACCCGGGATCAAAATCCGGAGTCTCCCGCAACTCCGGGGCGTTGCTGTACCACCGGGTACTGACCGCAGGCTAGCGCAGCCATTGCCCATGGCGACCGGACTACAACGAGATCCGGTCGCACCTCAGCTATTTTGTGATTGTCTGCTGCTAACCGACTAGAATCGCCGCACTCGCCAACATCTGTACGCTCCTCCACGCCACACGGAACCCCTGCCTTGCTGCTGCAACTGAATCAGATCCACCTGTCCATCGGCCATCCACCCCTGCTCGGCAGCATCGACTGGCAGATCCGCAGCGGCGAGCGCACGGCCCTGGTCGGGCGCAACGGCGCCGGCAAATCGACGCTGCTGAAGATCATCGCCGGTCTCATCACACCGGACGATGGCCGCATCATCAAGAGCAACGGCCTGCGCATCTCCTGGCTGGCGCAGGAGGTTCCCACCAGGCTCCAGGGCACCATTCGCGAAGTGGTGGCCGCAGGCTTCGGTGCGGTCGGTCAGTGGCGCGAGCGCTATCAGGAGCTGGTATGCAAAACGCCGCTGACCACGGCGGACGAAGACGAGCTCGAACAACTGCAAGGCGATCTCGATGCCAACGACGGCTGGCGCCTCGAACAGCGCCTCGATGCGATGCTGGATCGCCTCGATCTCGACCCCGACGCCCGGGTCGAGTCGCTGTCCGGTGGTTTCAAACGCCGCGTACTGCTGGCGCAGGCGTTGATCAACCAGCCCAATCTGCTGCTGCTCGATGAGCCCACCAACCATCTGGACATCCAGCAGATCGACTGGCTGGAAAAATTTCTGCTCGATTTCAACGGCAGCGTGGTGTTCATCTCCCACGACCGTGCGCTGGTGCGCCGCCTCGCGACCAACATCGTCGAGCTGGAGCGGGGCAGCATCACCCATTGGCCCGGCGACTACGACCGCTACCTCACCGGCAAGATGGCGGCGCTGGAAGAAGAAGAGCGCCGCGACGCACTGTTCGACAAGCGCCTGGCCGCCGAAGAGGTCTGGATTCGCCAGGGCGTCAAGGCCCGACGCACGCGCAACGAAGGCCGCGTGCGCGCCCTGGAAGCCATGCGCCGCGAGCGCGCGGAACGCCGCGAGCGCGCGGGGAACGTCAATCTCAAGGTGGACGCCAGCAACCGCTCCGGTGAACTCGTCATCGAAGCGCTGGATCTGCGCCACGGCTACGGCGGCCGGCCGTTGCTCAAGGGTTTTTCGACCGTGATTCAGCGCGGCGACAAGATCGGGATTCTCGGTCCCAACGGCTGCGGCAAGACCACGTTGATCAATCTGCTGCTCAAGCAGATTCAGCCGGACGCCGGCACGGTCCGTCACGGCACCCGGCTCGATATCGCCTATTACGATCAGCTGCGCGAAACCCTCGACGAAGACGCTACCCTCATGGACGTGGTGGCGCAGGGCCGCACCAGCATCACCATCAACGGCCAGGAACAATCGGTGATGGGCTATCTCGGCGAATTCCTGTTCAGCCCGCGCCAGACGCGGGGGCCGGTGCGGGCGCTGTCCGGCGGCGAGCGCAATCGTCTGCTGCTGGCGCGCCTGTTCACGCGCCCGGCCAATTTTCTGGTGCTCGATGAGCCCACCAACGATCTCGACACCGAGACCCTGGAGATCCTGGAAAGTCTGCTGACCAATTACGCCGGCACCCTGCTGCTGGTCAGTCACGACCGCGCCTTTCTCGACAACGTGGTCACCAGTCTGATCGCCTTCGATCCCGACGGCGAAGTGCGGGAGTACGTCGGCGGCTACAGCGATTATTTGCGTCAGCGCCCGGCGCCGGCACCGCGCGACAACGCCGTCCGCAATCCCTCTCCGCCACCACCGCCCGCGCAACCGCAACCCCCAAAGATAAAACTGAATCACAAGGAGCGGCAGGAGCTCGACGCCATCCCGGCGCGCATCGACGCCCTGGAAAACGAACACCGGCAACTGCTGGAGGCGATGAGTCAGCCCGGCTTTTACAGCCGGCCTGCGGCGGAAGTCGCGGCGGCGAATATGCGCACCGCTCAGATCCAGCAGGAGCTCGAAACAATCATCGAGCGCTGGGAAGTGCTCGAACAGCGGGCCTAGCTGCTGGCATCCAGCCAGCCGATGTTCGACAATTCGGCGGTAACCATCATCAATCCATCACAAGTCTGAGGAGGCAACCGTGGGCGGACCGCTGACAGGTATCAAGGTAGTGGAAATGGCCGGCATCGGACCGGCGCCGATGTGCGCAATGATGCTGTCGGACATGGGCGCGGAAGTGATCCGTGTCGATCGCGTCCAGGATGCCGGGCTCGGTATCTCGATGCAGCCCGAATTCAGTTATCTGACGCGCGGCCGTCCATCGATCGCCATGGATCTCAAGAACCAGGACGCCATTGCGACCCTGTTGCAACTGATCGACGGCGCCGACGTGGTGCTCGAAGGTTTTCGTCCCGGCGTCATGGAACGCCTCGGCCTGGGGCCTGATGTGTGCCTCGCGCGCAATCCCAGACTGGTGTTCGCCCGGGTGACCGGCTGGGGTCAGGAGGGACCGCTGTCCGCGAGCGCCGGCCACGACTTGAACTACATCGCCCTCTCCGGCGCGCTGCACGCGATCGGGCGCAGCAACGCCGAGCCGCCAGCCATCCCCCTGAATCTGGTGGGCGATTTCGGCGGCGGCACCATGTTCGTACTCACCGGGATTCTTGCCGCGTTGCTCGAATGCAGGAGTTCGGGCAAGGGTCAGGTCGTGGACGCCGGCATGGTGGATGGCGCGCTGTCGCTGATGACGTCCATCTACGGAATGAAAGCGGCCGGCATCCAGTCCGACAAGCGCGCGGAAAACATCCTCGACAGCGGATCGCACTTCTACAACGTGTACGAAACCAGCGATGGCAAATATGTTTCGATCGGTTCGATCGAGAAGAAATTCTACGAAGAGTTGCTGGAAAAACTCGAGCTGGACCCGGCCACGCTGCCAAAACAGATGGACCGCAGCCAGTGGCCCGCCATGAAAGAAAAAATGGTGGCGATCTTCCGCACCAAAACCCGCGACGAGTGGTGCCGGATCATGGAAAACACCGACATCTGCTTCGCGCCGGTGCTGACCCTGGAAGAAGCCCCTCGCTATCACCACAACCGCGAGCGCAACGCCTTTGTCGAAGTGGCGGGGCAACTGCACCCGGCGCCCGCGCCGCGCTTCAGCCGCACGCCCTCATCGATCAAGGGTCCGGCGCCGCGCGCCGGCGCCAACACCGATGCCGCACTCGCGGCCTGGGGAATCGACAGCGCGCAGCTCGCCCGCCTGCGTGACACCGGGGCCATTGCCTGAGGGAGCACCCTGCCCGGGCGTCGCCCGGCACTGGGGGAAGATCAAAAAAAAAGCCGGTGCCATTTGGCACCGGCTTTTTTTTACTGTTATTGACTGTTCTCCTGCGACTCAGGCGATCGCAGCTGCCGGCTCGCGCATCCGGCGCGGCAGCAACCAGCGCGCCAGCGCCGGCAGAACCAGAATCGCTCCGAGCATGTTGGTCAGGAACAGGAAGGTGAGCAGGATGCCCATGTCGGCCTGGAACTTGAGGGACGCGAAGACCCAGGTACAGACGCCGGCGCCGAGCGTCAAGCCAATAAAGATCACGGCCTTGCCGGTCAGCCGCATGGCCTTGTAAAAGGCGTCGTAGAGCGAGTCGCCCGTTTTCAAGAACCCACTCATGGCGGCGTAGATGTAGATCGCGTAGTCGACCCCGACCCCGACCCCCAACGCCATCATCGGCAAGGTGTTCACCTTGAGGCCGATTTCCAGCATCACCATCATGGCGTTGCCCAGCAAGGAAACCACCACCAGCGGAATGATGATGCACAGGGCGCCGATCACCGAGCGGAACGCCAGCAGGGTCAGCACAGCGGTCACGCCATACACCCAGCCGAGCATGGGCTTCTCGGCCGCGGACACCGTCTGATTGGTGGCGGCGATAATGCCGACATTGCCGGCGGCAAGGCGCAGCTTGAACCGCTCCGGCGGGAGTCCGGCGTCATACGCCTTGATGCCGGCGATGATGGAATCGATGGTCTCGGCCTTGTGGTCGACCGTGAAGATATGCACCGGCATGGCAGTACAGTCCGCATTCATCAGCTCCTTGCCACCGCCGCCCATGTGATAGAGGGACGACGACATGCTGTAGCTGTTCCGGGACAACTCGTACCAGCGCGCACTGCCCTCGTTGTTGGCGGCCATGATCACCTTCATCGCGCGCGCCAGGGAGTCGACCGACTGCACACCGGGAAGATTGCGGGCGTACCAAGTGAACCGATCCATCTCCTTCATGATGTCGTAGTCCACGCAGGCATTGCTCGGGGCCTCCACGATCACCGACAGTTTGTCGACACCGATCGAGAATTTCTCGGCGATCGCGTTGCTGTCCAGGTTATACCTGGCTTCCGGGCGCAGCTCCGGAATGCCGGCATGAAGATCGCCGATCGCCAGCTCCCGGCCCTTGACGATACCGAACGCAGTCAACGCCGTTACCAGCGCCAGAATGACCAACGCGGGCTTGGTCTCGGAGGCGCGCGCAATGAAACGCCATAGCGGATCGCGCCGCACTTCCGATTCCCGGTGCCGGCGCCGATATTCCTCAAGATCGCGAATCTTCACATAGGACAACATCACCGGCAGCAGAATCATTTTGGTGAGCAGCATGATCGCCATGCCGATACTGGCGGTCACCGCGGTCTCGCGCACGATACCGATTTCAATCAGCAGAATAGTGGCGAAGCTCACCGAGGTGGTAATCACCGCCAATGCCCCCGGCACCAGCAGCCGCCGGAAAGTGCGTTGCGCCGCCTCCATGCTGTCCACGCCGTGCGGAATCTCCGGCGGCGGAACCACGGGCCGCCCCTTGGCATCCGTATCCCCGCCATACATTACTTCGCCCATCCAGCCACTGATCATCTGGACGCCATGACTGACACCGATCGCAAATACCAGGAACGGCACCAGAATCGACATGGGATCCAGTCCGTATCCCAGCATGTCCAGGGAACCGAGAAGCCCCACCACCGCCACCAATGACACCGCCGGGGGCAGCAGGGACAGAATAACCGAGCGGGTGTAAAACCAGAGCAGAATCGCGGTAATCACCAGAGTGATTCCAAAGAAGGTCACGACATCCCTGGCCCCATCGGCGATATCTCCGGTCGACTTGGCAAACCCGATGATGTGCACGTCGATGGCGTCGGTCTCGAACCGCGCGCGGATCTTGCTTTCCAGATCGGCCGCTATCTTTTGATAATCGAGGGGTTCGCGCGTGGTCGGATCGCGCTCGATCAGCTCTGCCCGGATGAGGGCTCCGGAAAAATCATTGGCCACCAGGTTGCCGAGACGCCCGGACTTGATGATGTTGTTGCGGACGATGGGCATCCATTCCTCGGTGGGCCGAAACTCCGCAGGGACCACGTTACCGCCCGCGAAGCCATCCTCGACCACTTCGATATAGCGGACATTCGGCGTGAAGATGGACGTCACGGTGGAGCGCGCGATCCCGGGCAGGAAAAACACTTCGTCGGTAGCCAGCCGCATGGCCTCGAAGAACTCGGGGTTGAATATCGTGCCTTCCTTCTGAATCAGGGCGACGACGATCTGGTTCCCGGTGCCGAAATCGTCCTGATAATGCACGAGTGTCTTGATGTATTCGTGGTTGAACGGCAGCAGCTTCTCGAAACCGGCATCAACGCGCAGCTTGAGCGCGTTGATGCCCATGAATGCGGTCAGAACGGTGAACAGGATCAGAATCGGGATACGATTCGAAAACATCAACCGTATCGTACGATCCATCAAGGTTTCCTTCGTCATGGCAAATACCTGTCGTCACGTTGAGCCGTGCCCCGAATGGGCACCTCTCTGATCTCGAACTGCTTACGGGAGTTGAAAAAGCTGCGCCCCACCGTCACCAAACAGCAGCACCGCATCAGTGCCCATTTTTTGCACCGACACGAAGCCGTTGAATCCGGAGTAGGGAATGCGTTCCGCGGCGGCAGCGCCCGCCTTCAGGCGGAACAGGGTGCCGCCGCCACCGACAATGATCGCGTCACCACCATCCATTTCGATGACATCATTGATATTGGTAGTGGCGTCGCCGGTATCGATCGGGGTCCAGGTGTTACCGAGATCAAGGGACCTGAACAGGTGTCCGCGCAGGCCATAGATCAGCAACTCGCCGGAACTGAGCTGCTTGACGCCGAAAAACGACCCGACGTAAGGCGACTGGATAATGCGCCATGCCGAGTTTGCGGGGCCCGCCATCGCGCCATCCGCAGCCACTTCGGAACCACTTTCATCCAGTGAATCGATAGCATCTTCCTCAGCGTCATCGTCGCCAGGCGGGCTCGCTTTCGGGTCGTAATAAAGCAGCGTGCCCAGCTCGCCCACGATCAGGAATCGGTCATCCAGCGGGAGCAGCGCGTTGAAGTTCGGTTCGGGCTCGCGATCGGCCGCCTCCAGCTGCGCGCCCAGTCCGCCGGTACTCACCGTTTTCCAATGCAGCCCGCCGTCCTCGGTGACCAGCATCAGCGCGAATGCGCCGATCGCCCAGCCGTGCAGCTTGTCGGCGAAATAGATATCCAGTATGGGCTTGGGCAAATCACCGCCGGGGATCGGATCCTCGTATTGAATGGCCCAGTTTTCACCGCCATCGGTGGTATGCAAAATGAGGGAGTCATGGCCTGCGGCCCAACCCTCCCGATCGTCCACGAAATAAACCGTCGTCAATAATACCTGTGACGGCACATTGGCCTGGGTCCAGGTTTTGCCATCGGTCGAATAAACGATATTGCCGTAAGCACCCACCGCGACCACGCGATCCGACAGCCGGGCCGAATCGGTCAACAGGGCCTTGCTCGCAAGGGCCGATCTAATGGCGGGAATCTGCACGGACTCTCCCGCCGAAACGGTGCCCTCGGCATTGCCAGCCCTGATGGCACCGGTAGGGGTAAGTTCCGTACCCTCCAGGAGACCCGGCTTGGCCAGTTCTTCAGGCGTCGGCTGCTTGTTGTAATCCTGTGCAGCCACTCCTTGAACAAGGCCCAATGCCAAGGCACCTGCGAGTAGACGCTGTTTGGCTTCACGGCACATTATTTTCATTGTAAGTAACCCCCTTTTGCTACCACAAACAGGTCCTGCCGCCATTATTGATATTCGGCTATCAACCTGGACAGGCGCATTGACTATTGCCAATGCGCCATTTCCCGAACACTTCCAGTTTTCTGACCAAAAATTCGTGGCCCTGTGGGTTCTGAACTCACCGATCGAGCTTGTGGTCTCGCCTTCGGGTCACTTCGTCACCTCACGCCGTCACGGCGCACCTGGGCGGGCGTGAAGTACGAATCCGGATCGACACGGAAGCTGAAATCGGGCGGCACCTGCTTGTCGATGCTCGCCAGAAACATTCGACCGGCACTCATGTCGTACTGTACGGCCACGGGCGGCGGAAATGACGCCCAGACTTTCTGGTCGTAAAACATTAGACCGTGTTCCTCCCACAGCCGCCACATCTCCCCACGCCGGTCGTAGCCATCTTGCAGCATGACCGCCCAAGTGTCCTCGTCGTAGTAGAAGGTGCGGCGGCCATAGTCGTGCCGGGTGCCCTCGCGCAGCTTCGCTTCCACCACCCAGACCCGATGCAGCTCATAGCGCGCCAGATCCTGGTTGAGTCGACCCTCCGCAGTGATCATCTGCGGAATGTCGACACCCGGCGCCCACAGTTTGTAGGCGTTGTAGGGCACGTAAATCTCCTTGCGCCCGACCAGCGTCCACTCGAAGCGGTCGTTGGGGCCGTTGAAACCACCCTTCTGGTCGGTGGTCGCCAAGCCGTCGCTCGCGGTCAACGGGTTATCATAGACGATCTGTGGGGCCCGCTTGACCCGGCGCTGCCCCGGGCTGTAACTCCAGGCCTGGCGGAACTGCTTGACAAAGGTCAGCGGTTCCCGCGCCAGCACCACTTGGCCTGCGGACTTGGGCGGCGCAAGGATGGTCTGGTAGTAGCTGAAACCACTCCCAGGAACGGTGGGATCATAGTTGTCGAGCGTGTTGGTCGGATTGGCGTAGGGTGCCTGGTAGCGGATCTCGGACTTCACGGTCTCGTAATTGCCGCTGGAAGTCACCGGCGTGACATTTTCAATGAGACGCTTCCAGGGTTCGATGGGCCGGGTAGCATGGCTCATGATCGCCTGCGGGCCGTTCTTCGGGATCGGGAACGCCCAGGCAATCACCGCGCCTTCCACGGCCACCATGTTCCGGAAGTTCGGTGACGGGATGATCCGCGCCCGACCTGCATTTTCCATGGCCGCCTTGTATACGTATTCCGGATGCACCGCGCTGCGCCGGGTCGGGTAGATGTTCATGAAGTAGTCCGGATAGGTCTCGAACATCTTCTGTTGACCGGGCGTCAGCTTGTCGGCATGTTCCTTGTAATTCTGCGCGGTGATCTTGAACAGCACCTGGTCGGCGGCAAAGGGGTCCGCGTGGTAGGTGCCCGGCTTGAAGTCCGCCGGCGGCTTTATCGGCTCATTCTTCCATTCCGGAATGGTGCCCTCGGCATTGCCGGCGCGGATCGCTCCGGCCGGCGTCAGTTCGGTGCCTTCCAGACCCAGTTTGGCAATCTCCGCCGCCGTGGGCTTTTCGTT
>JAKFFI010000056.1:0-6221 GCA_036677085.1 Porticoccaceae bacterium | reverse complement strand
TGGATGTCGCCACGAATTCCTTGCCCGCCACCGAGGCCTTGAAGCCTTCATAGGCCGCGTGCACCTCGGCCGCCTGGCCCGCAAGCACGGGGCATCGGCGCCAACCGGGACATGAGCGCCCTCATTTGTTCCCGGGGATCATGGAGCGACGAACGCGGGCGCGGGCGCGGGAAAGGTAATTAGCCCGCTCCGCCCCCTTTAGGTTGAATTGTGCAACCGAAGCCTAGTGGTTCCGAACTTGAGGCCATCGTCCGACACCGTGAAGCGCAGCGGTTCCCTTGGTTTGTAGAGCGTCAGTGGCTTGGACAGCGCCACTAGATCGACCGAGCAGTGTCCCGACGCATGCACAACGGCCCGAACGCTCCATGCATTATCGAACTGCCCTTCCAGGATTAACACCTCTCCGGCCGCCCTCAAAGTAACCAGCGGCCCCTTCGCCAAGATGCGCGAACGATGCGGAAACAACCGTTTCAGCACCTCAAGCAACGCCTTGGGTTCGATCTCAAAGTCCATTCTTGGCCTCTGTCACCCCATGTTGGCCGGCACCAACGTCATGGTGTCGTTGTGAAAATGCCGACCACCGCGCGCCGAGCACGTGGGCCAGACGACACGAGCGCTATTTCGGTGGCTTGCGTTGAAGGGCGGTTGGCTTGGGCAGTTCCGGAACCGCGATCAGCGGGCCAGCGCAGATGCGATCCAGCAGGTCAGACTGCATCGGCTGCAGATCGAGTGTGCGGGTAAGCATGCGCAGCAGGTCCAGCAATTCGTCATTCCATGCGTCCGGCCAGACGATCGGGCGAATCTTGTCCAACGGATTGTTGGAAGATGCGGCGCGGCCCGTGCCCTTCGTGGTGCGGTAGCCGAGCCACTTCCTCACGACTTCCATGCCGCTGACGCTGTAGCCCCAGACATCCGGGCGAACGCCGGTGATGACGCCGTCGCCGACAAGCAAGCGCTGGGTATTCTTGTCGTAAGCAATGTCCGCACTGGTTTGCGGCATTTTCGTGATGTTGCACTCCCAGCCGATGCCATCGATGTGCGGCAGGCGGCTACCCCGGTCTGCCTTCGGGTCATTGAAGCGCTCGGCCCAGGTATGCAGCCACAGCAATTCGCGCCCGAGCGCCACGGCCTCCGCCCACAGGTCGGGATCGGCCGTGACCGGTACACGCGGCCCCGGTGTTTTCAGCGCCTCCGCAAAGCGCTGTTGGTAGCGGGTGGCGGAAAGCAGCGCGTACACGTAGGCGGCGATATCTTCCGGCGACGGCTCGGCGATCCCCAGCCGTTTGCCCAGCGCAGCTTGCAGGCCATGCGCCAGGTTGGGCTGCTGCGCGGCGGCGTCGCGGTACAGCGGCAGGATGTCCTTGCCACCGCGGCCGTTGTAGTAATGCAGATCCGGGACATGGCCGGTTACCGTCAGGATCGCGCCTGCCGATGATGTCGCAGTCATGGGCGCTGCAAAGTACAACTGTGACTCCGAGGATGAATCCCAGAGCGCAGGTCGTTCCAGGGCAGCGAGACGTGGATCATTGATTGCCCACTGCCGGTCGAAGCTGCGATACCCATAACGGACTATGGGCTCCGGCGTCACACCAGCAGCCAAGGTATTGAGCACCGCATAGCCCGGGACCTTGGTGCTGATGTTGCGACCTGTCTTGGCAGTGACGAAAAGTGCTGATTTTTCCTCCAGCGGCGCGGACACGAAACGTGCCCAGCGTTGTTGCAGGGACTCGGCCATAGTAGCGATGGGCCAAGTGCGGCCGTACTTGCAGCCGGGCTGCTGCCAGGGGAACAGATCTGCCAGGGCCGGCAATTCCTTCCAAGCCGAATCGCCAGTGGAAGGCGCCAGCGGCGCGAGCCAATCCGCCGGGCCGTCCTGCCAGTCACCGGCCAGTGGATCGTCGCGGTCGGCGATGGTCTGCATCGTCGCGAGCTTGTCGGCCGCAGTGCCATGGATGCGGCGGTAATGGATGCGCGCCGGCTGCGTGCGGTCCTGTTTGTCCTTGCGCGCCAGCACCACCACGGCGACCGGGGTTTCGATCGCGAACACGTTCTCTTCCGGGTTGGCGCCCTTGTTGTCGCCGCCCAGGTCGAGCACCCAGGCCTCGTCGCAGACTTCCCGCGCCAGTTGGCGCAGGCCGACAAAACCGGGCCCGCGCAGCCAGCTGCTGCCGGTAATGAAGGCCACCACGCCCGGGCCTTCGCCGTGCGCCTCGAACGCCTTCCAGATCGCCCAGCGCCAGAAGTACACGTACAGGTTGTACAGGCTGGCGTGGTGGCTGAAGATCGTTTCGCGCTTGGCCACGTCCAGGATGTCGTCGAACAGGCTCTTGTTTTCCCGCTTGCCGCGGCGGCCGGGCACCTTGCCCTCCACCACCCAGCCACCGGAACCGCGGCCTTCGATCTCGCGCTCCACCCGGCGGTAGGGCGGGTTGCCGATCACCACCGTCACCTTCTGCTCCAGCTTTATGCGCTTGGCGCGGCTTTGTTCGGCCGCCAGCACTTCCGCATCGCCAAACAGAGGCATCGACGGTTTCGGGTCCAGTGGGGATTCCAGCGTATCGGTCAACACCACATGTCCCGACAGCGCGCTGGTGGACTGCAGCTCACTCAGGCGCTGGTTGATCCGCAGTTGCGCCACCGCGTACGGCCCTGGCAACAACTCGAACGCAAACAGGTTGTGGGACAAGCTGCTGGCCGCTTGCGCGCGGCCACCCGGCCCGCGTTCGGCTGCAGCGCGCTCCGCCGCCCGGTCGATGACCGCCAGCGGGAACGTGCCGGTGCCGGTGGCCGGGTCCAGCGTCACCACTTGCTTGTCGGCAAACCCGAGCCGGATGCCGAAACGCTCGACCAGCAGGTGATCGACGATGCGCACCATCGCCTGGACGATCGCGGTCGGGGTGTAGTAAACGCCTGCCTGCTTGCGTTCTTCCGGGTCGTAAACGCTGAGGAAGTCCTCATAGAAATACAGCCAAGGTTCGCCGCGCCGATCCGCGCTGCGATTGACGCGTTTGGCGTCGATGGCGCTGATCAGGGTTTCCAGAGCGCCGAGTTCGGCTTCGACCGCCGCGAACAGCACGGGCTTGTCCACCAGCGGCGCGAACGCCGCGGCCATGACCGGGCTGATTCCGCGGATCGCCGCGCGCGCCTCGGCCACGCTGATGTAGCCGTCCGCATCGGCGTCGGCGCCGGTCACCGACAACGCGGCCAACACCATGCCGTAAGCCACGACCTGCGACACCCCGTCGGCGAAATCGCGCTCCGAGGCGTGCGGATGCACGTGCTGCTTCCAGGCCTCAAACCCCCCGCGCGCGGTATCGCCTGCCTCGCCTCCCTGCTCCATCAACCACAGCAGGCGATCACGAAGGTCCGCGGTGCGAACCGCAAGCCGGCGTGACAGGTCGCCAACGCTGGTCACCGGCGTCGGACGGGAATCGATGAACCGACGCAGCAGTTTCAACAGCGGCTGCGCATCCCATGCGTGAGGGTCGGCAAAAGGTAGTGCCACGGCATCGCCAACGGCTTCCCCATCCCGATACAGCCGTGCGCTGCGTCCATTGCACAGCAGCAGAATTTCCGCATCGACACTCATCTTCTGCCACTGCGACGCATTGCGACCCGACCACCTAGACGGATCAGTCACCACATCCGGGGCCTTCAATTCGATATAGCCGATCTGGTGGGTCTTGCCCGCGCGCTCGTGCAAGGCTGCGAAGTCGGGCCGGCTGCCGCCCAGGCGGCTCTCGCGGATCAGACGCAGGCGTCCGAGGCCCGCGTGCTCGACCAGCGCAGTGAAGAGATTGCTGACTGGCGTCGTCAGTTGCGCTTCCGGCTCGCCCGGGACCGGCGCGGCATCGGCTACGTGCACGTCCTTGCAGTAGCGCTCTGCGATCGTGGCGACGTCAGTCATTCTTTTCCCCCAATTAGCTGATCACGCATGTAATGATTGCGGCAGCGGGCGTGGCCCGCCACGCGCCGCGCGCGTCGGCCCGGTCATTCTTCGGCGCCCATCAACGCTTCCAACCCGCGCGAGGCATGCCACACACGGATGACTTCGACATGTTCCGGCAGGTCGATGTAGTAGACGAGGTGGTGCTCGAATCGCTTGAGCGGCAGGAAGCGCAGTGGCGATGGAAGTTCGGGCGCGTATTGGGCATGGCGAGCGGAGCCGATGCCGGGGTGCTGCCGGATCAGGTCGTAGGCCGCCTGCAACGCATCGGCAAAAGCCAGTTCCAGCGCCAGGCCGCCTTGCCCGGCGTACCAGGCCGCCGCCTCGTCCGCATCGTTCCTGGCCTGTCCCCTCAGGCGCAGCGGTTTCACTCGGTTGTCCGTTGCCTGGCGCGCTCGCGCATGCGCTCGAAGTAATCCGGCTCGATCGGGGTGGCCGGACCGGAGGCCAGCCCATCGGCGATCAATTGGCGCAGCAGTGCCGCCGCCTTTTCACGCTGGCGCTGGCGAATGAGGTCGCGCATGTAGTCGGAGGTGCTGGAGTAGCCGCCCTCGCGGACTTCCTCGTCCACGAATTCCTTGAGGGGGTCGGCCAGCGAGATGTTCATGGTGGCCATGGTGGGGCATCTCTTGGCAAAGATTGCCATCGGAGTGTGCGCCGTGGGGCGCGGGGCGGTCAAGGCGGTGATTATCTCCGTTGACAAATGCAACAGACGCGTTACTGTGTCCAAAAGCAACGGAGAAAGCCTATGGAACTCGTTGGCCTCGCAGAGATCGCGGAGATGGCCGCTGTCACCCGGCAGGCCGTGACGAACTGGACCGCGCGGCATGCCAGCTTCCCCGAGCCCGTTGCACGGCTCGCCGCGGGCCCGATCTGGGATCGCTCCGCCGTCGCCTCATGGCTCCAGGCACAAGGGCTGATGCCCGGCCATGCGCAGTCGCACTTCCGCAAGGGCAGCGTGTACACCCACCAGGACTTGATCGATGCCTTCGGGGGCGAGGTCAAGGGCGGGATCTTCCTGCCGACCCGCGACGGTCGCGTCGTCTGCGGTTGCATCACCATGGACATGAATCCCGAGGCCCCCGAATGCATCCTGATCGGCGACAAGCCACGGGTCGTCGCACGTGCGGAAAAGATGGCGGCGCAGGGCGGCACCATTCCCATCTTCATCAAGCGCGGCGTCAATCAGTGGGAGTTCCGCGGGCCGTACGATTTCGTACGAATCAGTCACGATCCGGGCGACTTTGCGGCGCTTGCACGGGAAGCTGGCCGTGACGACATAGTCGCTGCGCTGTATTTCCGTCGCACCGGCCACGAGTAAGCGACCATGAAGCACGATCCGTTCCGTTGTCCACGTTGCCGGTCGAGCCGCACCCGCGCGATGCACATGGTGGCCATGGCGGGAACCAGGCACGGAAGCAGCAGCTGGGGCCGCGCCACCATCGGTGCACGCGGGTGGTGGAGTCTCTCCCGCACGAACGCCAGGTGGACCAGTCAATCCCTGCTGGCGAAACGCTACTCCCCCGCCGAGCCGATGGAGGCTGGCACCTTCGTTGTTTTGCTGCTGGCCGGGGCATGGCTGTTCGGCCAGCCCGGCGCGGTCCTTGCCGCGGGCATTGGCCTGGCTTGCCTGTTCTTCTGGAACCCGCCGCAGCCTAGCGGATTGGTTTGCCTGCGCTGTGGCTGCGAGTTCCAGCCTCCATCCGAAGAGCATCGAATGCGATCGTGACCCTTGGAGCGTTCGCTTCAAACCATCGGCAACTTCAACCCCATCTCCCGCGCACATTCCTTCGCAATTTCATACCCCGCATCCGCATGCCGCATCACGCCGGTGCCGGGGTCGTTCCACAGCACGCGCGCAATCCGCTTGTCGGCAGCCTCTGAGCCATCGCACACGATCACCACGCCGCTGTGCTGCGAGTACCCCATTCCCACGCCCCCACCATGGTGTAACGACACCCACGTGGCGCCACCGGCCACGTTGAGCATCGCGTTGAGCAGCGGCCAGTCGCTGACGGCGTCGCTGCCGTCCTTCATTGCTTCGGTTTCGCGGTTGGGCGAGGCGACGCTGCCGCTGTCGAGGTGGTCGCGGCCGATCACGATCGGGGCCTTGAGTTCGCCGTTGCGCACCATCTCGTTGAAGGCCAGGCCAAGCTTGTCGCGCAGGCCCAGGCCGACCCAGCAGATGCGCGCGGGCAGGCCCTGGAAGCTGATGCGCTCGCGCGCCATGTCCAGCCAGTTGTGCAGGTGCTTGTCGTCGGGGATCAGTTCCTTG
>JAKFFI010000055.1:0-106871 GCA_036677085.1 Porticoccaceae bacterium | reverse complement strand
CAGAGGCGGTGGGCATGATCGAAGTCTCCGCACGTCAAAACCGGCTGAGAAAAATCATCCGCCGGTCTCGTCTACTGGCAGAGCCACATCAGAAGACTGATTGGCACCATCCCGTTCGACCCATCGGATGATGCAAGGTGGCGGGGGCGGCATTTCAGGTTCGAGCGAGCCGAGAAAACCCGGCCACCGACCCCAGGAGCCACACCCCCGCCAGGGTCAATCCTAACCGGCGTCAAGGGAGCCCGTCACCCTGCAAATTCGATGGTAGACCCCAAGTTCCTGCTCGCCCCACTAGGTTCCGGTCGCCGTTGCTGCGGCGATAGGTGGGTTAGAGATGCTGTTCCACATCCATACTGTTGTGGAGAATTCGGACAACAACGATCCTGGATTCCGTGCCGGCGCGGCAAAAGATGATATGACTGCCCTGACTGAACTTTTTGTACCCTGGCTTTATGTCATCGGCATCGCGGCCAATATCCGATTGGCGAGCCAGCAGCTTGAAAGCATCGTCAAGCTGCTTGAGGTATTTATCGCGTTGGCGCTTTCCCCATTTTTCGGAGATGAAGCGGCCTATATCGACAATGTCTTTTCGGGCGGCGGCAGTGAGCAGGTATGGACGCATCAGTGAGCTTCGTTGTCCAGTTCCGCAATGACGCTTTCAAGGGAATAGTCTGCTATTCCGCTCTGCTCGCCTTCATCCAGGAGGCGTCGGAGCCGTTCAAGTTTGGTTTCCGTTTCTTCAAGCAGGCGCAGTCCGGCACGTACTACCTCGCTCGCCGAGCCATAGCGGCCATTCTCAACCTGGGTGGCTATAAACTCGTCAAAGTGGGGGCCAAGTGTGATGCTGGTATTTCTAGCCATCGGGAGCCTCCTGTACCAAATATTGGTATATTGTGCCAAGGGCCCATGGCAAGGCAAGGCAGGCCGACGCGGTAACGCCCGCCGACGCCCGTGGCGTAACGCGATTGGCTCCCCAGGGGGGGCCCGAAGCTGCTAAAGGGGTCAGGTGGGTTTGACGCAAGACCTACATACGCTGGCCCTGATTTCCTCGAAACTCATGGCAACTGAGCTCTTAACCACCTGAATCCGGATGGCCTAACCTCTGAGCATCGAATTGGAGGGCAGGCTGTATCGCGCGACGACGGGCTGATCCATGAAACAAGATCTCTGTTCCTTACCCGTGACCCCTGCTCCTTCCAGGGATGCGTCCCAAGCGATGACGCGGCGATCAAGCGGATCTGCTTGGCTTACGAATTGTCCGGGATTCAGAGAAGCCTACGCCCGCACTGGCCTTTCGTTTCCTTTACGCCCCGGAGCCAGTACGGGAGAATGGCGACCCTTCTCTTTATCCCGCCCCGGAGCCCCCGATGACCCAGCGCCGCGATCTCGCCAACGCCATCCGGGCGCTCAGCATGGATGCCGTGCAACAGGCCAACAGCGGCCATCCGGGCGCGCCCATGGGGATGGCGGATATCGCCGAGGTGCTGTGGAACCACCATCTGGTGCACAACCCGGCCAATCCGGGCTGGCCCAACCGCGACCGCTTCGTGCTCTCCAACGGCCACGGTTCCATGCTGCTCTATGCGCTGCTGCACCTGACCGGCTACGACCTGTCCCTGGACGATCTGAAGAACTTCCGCCAACTGCACTCCAAAACGCCGGGCCACCCCGAATACGGTGACACGCCCGGCGTCGAGACCACCACCGGGCCGCTGGGCCAGGGACTCGCCAACGCGGTGGGCATGGCGCTGGCCGAAAAAGTGTTGGCGGCGCAGTTCAACCGGCCCGGGCACGCGGTGGTGGATCACCACACCTATGTGTTTCTCGGCGACGGCTGCCTGATGGAGGGCATCTCCCACGAGGCCTGCTCGCTGGCCGGCACGCTGGGACTCGGCAAGCTGATGGCGTTCTACGATGACAACGGCATTTCCATCGACGGCGAGGTCGAGGGCTGGTTCACCGACGACACGCCGCGCCGTTTCGAGGCCTACGGCTGGCAGGTGATCGCGGACGTGGATGGCCACGATGCCGAGGCCATCGAGGCCGCCGTTGCACGCGCCCGCCAGGACACCGCCAGGCCGACGTTGATCTGCTGCAAGACCATCATCGGCTTCGGCGCGCCCACCAAGCAGGGCAAGGAAATCTGCCACGGTTCACCCCTGGGCGATGCCGAAATCGCCGCGGCCCGCGTCGCCCTGGGCTGGACCGCGCCGCCGTTCGAGATTCCCGCGCCGATTAGTGCCCAATGGGACGCCCGGCCCCGGGGCGCCGCCGCCGAAGCCGCCTGGAGCCAGCGCTTCGCCGCCTATCGCACCGCTTATCCCGAACTGGCGGCGGAACTGGAACGGCGCTGGCGCGGGGAACTGCCGGCGGCCTTCGCGCCCGCTGCCGAGGCTTACATCCGCCTGTGTCAGGAGAAGGGCGAGAGTCCCGCTACCCGCAAGGCGTCGCAGAACTGCCTCGACGCCTACGGGCCGTTGCTGCCGGAACTGATCGGCGGCTCGGCGGATCTGGCCGGGTCCAACAACACCATCTGGAAGGGCAGCCGGTCGATTGCGGAAAACGCCGCCGGCGGCAACTACATTCATTACGGCGTGCGCGAATTCGCCATGGCGGCGATCGGCAACGGCATTGCGCTGTACGGCGGTTTTATCCACTACAGCGCTACCTTCCTGGTGTTTATCGACTACTGCCGCAACGCACTGCGCATGGCGGCGTTGATGAAGCAGGGCCACATTTTTGTGCTGACGCACGATTCCATCGGTCTCGGCGAGGACGGCCCCACCCACCAGCCGGTAGAGCATCTGGCGAGCCTGCGCGCGACGCCGAACGTGGATACCTGGCGGCCCTGCGACGCAGTGGAAACCGCCGTCGCCTGGCGCGCCGCCATCGCGCGACGGGACGGCCCCTCGGCCCTGATCCTGACCCGCCAGAACCTGCCGCATCAGCCGCGCAGCGCGGAGCAGGTCGATGCCATCGCCCGCGGCGGCTATGTGCTGCGCGACTGCGCGGGAACGCCGGAGCTGATCCTGATCGCTACCGGTTCCGAGGTGCAGCTGACGGTGGCGGCCGCGCAGCAACTGGAAGCCGCCGGACGCAAAGTGCGCTTGGTGTCGATGCCCTGCAGCGAGCGTTTCGACGCCCAGCCGGCGACGTATCGGGAAGCCGTGCTGCCCAAGGCGGTGCGGGCGCGGCTCGCGGTGGAAGCGGCTCAGGGCGACGGCTGGTACAAATATGTGGGGCTCGACGGCGCCGTGATCGGCATGACGAGCTTCGGGGCCTCGGCGCCGGCCGATGCCCTGATGGCGCAGTTCGGCTTTACCGCCGCCAACGTCGTCGCCACCGCGGAGGCACTGCTCGCCTGATGCCGCTGCGCCTCGCCATCAACGGCTACGGCCGCATCGGGCGCAGCGTGCTGCGCGCCCTGGTGGAGCGGCAATTGCTGTCCGAGCTGCGCGTGGTCGCCATCAACGAGGTCGCCGATCTCGACACCATCCTTTATCTGACCCGCTACGATTCCACCCACGGCCGCTTTCCGGCCGCGGTCACCGCCGGCAACGGCGAGTTGCGGATCGGCGACTGGCCGATCGCGGTGAGCCGCATCGAACAGCCTGCCGACCTGCCCTGGGCCGCGCACGCCATCGACGTGGTGCTCGAATGTTCCGGCACCTTCGCCGACCGTGCCGGCGCCGAGCGGCATCTGGCGGCGGGCGCGCGACGGGTGCTGTTTTCCCAGCCCGCGCTGCCGGAAATCGACGCCACGCTGGTGTATGGCATCAATCACGCACAGCTCGCGCGCGAACACCGCATCGTGTCGGCGGCCTCCTGCACCACCAACTGCGTGGTGCCCGTGATTCGCGTGCTGGATGACGCCCTGGGTATCGAGGCGGGGGTGATCACCACCATTCACTCGGCGATGAACGATCAGCCGGTGCTGGACTCCTATCACCACACCGACCTGCGCAAGACCCGCGCGGCGATCCAGTCCATCATCCCGGTCGATACCGCGCTCGCCCGCGGCATCGACCGGGTGCTGCCGGATCTGGCGGGCCGCTTCGCGGCGCAGGCGATGCGGGTGCCGACCCAGAATGTGTCCGCCATCGATTTGTCGATTCAGGTGCAACGCAATACCGACGAGACCGAAGTGAACCGCATCCTGCACGCCGCCGCACGCGACCGGCTGCCCGGCATCCTGGGTTACACCGAGGAACCGCTGGCATCCTGCGATTTCAACCACGACCCCCACTCGGGCGTGGTGGATGCCAGCCAGACCCGGGTCGCGGGCGCGCGCCTGGTCAAGGTGCTGGTGTGGTTCGACAACGAATGGGGCTACGCCAACCGCATGCTGGATATTCTGCGGCACTGGCGGCCCCTGCTGCGGTGAAAATGGCTGCGGTGAACATGGCGGCGTCGCAGATGCCTGCATTCATAGAGGAACCCATGACCATACCCCTGATGAGCGATTTCGATCTGGCCGGCAAGCGCGTGCTGATCCGCGAGGATCTCAATGTGCCGATCAAGGATGGCCGCGTCACCTCCGACGCACGCCTGCGCGCGGCACTGCCCACGCTCCAGCGCGCGCTGGCGGCGGGGGCGCGGGTGATCGTCATGTCCCATCTGGGGCGACCCAAAGAAGGCGAATTCGCTGCGGAATTGTCGCTCGCGCCGGTCGCCGCCGCGCTGGGCGTCTTGCTGGGGCGCCCCGTGCCCCTGATCGCGGCCTGGCAGGCGGGCGTGGACGTTGCGCCCGGCGAGCTGGTGCTGCTGGAAAACGTGCGCTTCAACCCGGGCGAGAAAAAAGACGCCGATGCCTTGGCACAGGCCTATGCCGGCCTGTGCGATCTGTTCGTGATGGATGCCTTCGGCACCGCGCACCGCGCCGAGGCCTCGACCACGGGCGTGGCGCGCTTCGCGCCCGCCGCCTGTGCCGGCCCGCTGCTGGCGGAAGAGCTCGATGCGCTGGGCCGGGCGCTGGCGCATCCCGAGCGGCCGCTGCTGGCCGTGGTCGGCGGATCCAAGGTTTCCACCAAGCTTGAAGTGCTGGAATCCCTGGTCGGCAAGGTCGATCAACTGATCGTCGGCGGCGGCATCGCCAATACCTTTCTCGCCGCGGCCGGCAAGCCGGTGGGCAAGTCCCTGTGCGAACCGGACCTGCTGGAAGTGGCGCGCGGCCTGATGGCGCGCTGCGACATTCCGCTGCCGGAGGATGTGGTGACGGCCAAGGCGTTCGCCGAAGACGCCGTCGCCGAGATCAAGGCGGCGGATCAGGTGGCGGACGACGACCTGATTCTCGATATCGGCCCGCGCGCCGCGCGGGAGTTCGTGCGCCGCATCGGCACCGCGCGCACCATCCTCTGGAACGGTCCGGTGGGGGTGTTCGAGTTCGCCCGGTTCCGCGCCGGCTCCGAGGCGGTGGCGCGGGCGATTGCCGCCAACCCGGGCTTTTCCATCGCCGGTGGCGGGGATACCCTCGCCGCCATCGACCTGTTCGGTATCGGCGCACAGATTTCCTATATTTCCACCGGCGGCGGGGCGTTTCTCGAATACGTCGAGGGCAAAACCCTGCCGGCGGTAGCCGCGCTGGCCGCGCGCGCCGCCACCCGGTCCTGACCCCATTTCCCGTCCCGCAAGGAGGACAGCACCATGGCCCTGATCAGTCTGCGCCAACTGCTCGATCACGCCGCCGAGCACAGCTACGGCGTGCCGGCATTCAACGTCAACAACCTGGAACAGATGCGCGCCATCATGGAGGCGGCGGCGGAGACCGACAGCCCGGTGATCGTGCAGGCCTCCGCCGGGGCGCGCAAATACGCCGGCGCGCCCTTTCTGCGCCACCTCATTCTGGCCGCCATCGAGGAATTCCCCCAGATTCCGGTGGTGATGCACCAGGATCACGGCACCAGCCCGGCGGTGTGCCAGCGCTCCATCCAGCTCGGTTTTTCCTCGGTAATGATGGACGGTTCGCTGCAGGAAGACGGCAAGACCCCGGCCGACTACGACTACAACGTCGCGACGACCCGCCGCGTGGTCGAGATGGCGCACGCCTGCGGCGTCTCGGTGGAAGGCGAGCTGGGCTGTCTCGGCTCGCTGGAAACCGGCCAGGCCGGCGAGGAGGACGGTCTGGGCGCGGAAGGCAATCTCAGCCACGACCAGTTGCTGACCGATCCGGATGAAGCGGCGGATTTTGTCGCCGCCACCCAGGTGGATGCGCTCGCCATCGCCATCGGCACCTCCCACGGTGCCTACAAGTTCAGCCGCCCGCCCACCGGCGACATCCTCGCCATCGACCGCGTCAAGGCCATCCACGCCCGCATTCCCAACACGCACCTGGTGATGCACGGCTCGTCCTCGGTGCCCCAGGACTGGCTCGCGATCATCAACCAGTACGGCGGCAAGATTCCGGAAACCTACGGCGTGCCTCTGGCGGAGATCGTCGAGGGCATAAAACACGGCGTGCGCAAGGTGAACATCGACACCGACCTGCGCCTCGCCTCGACCGGCGCCATCCGCCGCTGCCTGGGCGAAAACCCCGCCGAGTTCGATCCCCGCAAGTATCTGGCCGAGGCCACCCGCGCCATGAAGGCGATCTGTGTCGAGCGCTATCGGGCGTTTGGTTGCGCGGGGCAAGGCAGCCGGATCAGGCCGCTCGGCCTTGAGGCCATGACCCAGCGTTACGCCGCTGGGGAACTGGCGCCGCGGGTGCAGTGATTTGTGCTGGCGCGGGTCGGGGCGGCGCCAGCAGCTTTTCAACAAGCTACTAGAGGGCTGAACCGTAGCGGCGGGTGAACTCTTCGGCGGGCAGGGGTTTGGCGTACAGATAGCCCTGATGACAGTGGCAGCCGAGGGCGTGGAGAAATTCCGCTTCGGCCGCGGTTTCGACACCTTCGGCCACCAGGCGCAGACTGAAGGCGGTAGCGATGGCCACTATGGCCTTGACGATGGCGGCGTTGTTGGGATCTTCGATCAGATTGGCAACGAAACTGCGGTCGATCTTGATTTCGGCGAGCGGCAGGCGCCTGAGGTAATTCAACGACGAATAGCCGGTGCCGAAGTCGTCGATCGACAGGCAGACTCCCAGTGCTTTCAGATCTGCCAGGCGGGCGACGGTTTCGTCCACCTTGTCGATCAATACGCCTTCGGTGATCTCCAGGGTGAGCAGCGCGGGTTCGACCTGGTGTTCGACGAGCGCCCGCTGCACACAGGCGACAAAATCCGGGTTCCGGAACTGGACCGGACTCACGTTGACCGCCATCACAAGATGTTGCTCCGGCGCGCGATCACGGTTCCACCGCGCGAGCTGTCGGCACGCAGTGTCGACAACCCAGGCGCCGATCTCGACGATCTGTCCGGTCTCCTCGGCGACGCAGATAAAGTCGCCGGGCAAGATCAATCCGCGCTCCGGGTGGCGCCAGCGCAGCAGGGCCTCGGCGCCGACAATCCGGCTGCCATCCAGTACCTTGGGCTGGTAGTGGAGCTCGAATTGCTGGCCGGGCAGTGCCGCGCGCAGGCCCAGCTCGATGGCAAAGCGGGCATCCGCCGCGCGTTTCAACTCGGGCCGATAGAAAGATACGGTGCTGCGGCCATCCTTTTTGGCCTGGTACATGGCGGCATCGGCGCGGTGCAGCAGTTCGGTGGTGTCGTGCCCATCGGCGGGGAACAGGGTCACGCCGATGCTGACGGACAGGTGATATTGGTGGTTGGCGATCTCGTAATCCCCCGACAGCCGCTCCAGCAACCGGTAGGCCGCGCGCCGGACTTCGTGGTCGGCGGCCTCATGCAGTACCACCACGAACTCGTCGCCGCCCAGGCGGGCGATGGTGTCCTCTTCCCGGGTCAGCTCCCGCAGCCGCGTGGCCACTTTGAGCAGGATCTGATCGCCGGCGCGGTGGCCCAGGCTGTCGTTGATGCGCTTGAAATGATCCAGGTCGATGAACAGCAATGCGCCACTGGTGCCGGAGCGTTTGGCTGCGGCAACCGCCTGGCGCACCCGGTCGAACAACAGACGGCGGTTGGGGAGCCCGGTCAGGGGATCGAAAAAGGCGAGTTGCTCGATGGTTTGCTGGGCCGTCTTGCGCTCGGTGATATCCGCTACCGCGCCGCGCACCACGACCAGATTGCCAAGGGCGTCGTGTTCGCATTCCGCCTGGGTATGGGTCCAGCGCAGGTTGCCCAGCCGATCCTGGATGCGCACGTCGAGTTCAAAGCCCTCGCCGCCCAAGGCTTGCGCCAGGGCATCGTCGACCAGCGCCATGTCATCGGGATGGATGACGCCGGCCAGTGCCGGGATGCCGTCGGCCAGTGCGCCCGGCGCCAATCCGAGGATGTCCTCGGCGTCATCGGACCAGCGCATGATCCGGGTGGCGGGGTCGTACTCCCAGCTGGCGATGCCATAGGCGCGATTGGACAGGCGGATCAGGCTCTCGCGGGCTGCCAGTTCCTCGACCAGCCGCTGGCACTCCTGCTCAGCCCGTAGTCTTTCGGTGACATCGCGTGCGGTGATCACCAGGACGGGCTGGCCAGCCGCTGTCGAGAGGGCGATGTTGGCCTCGAAATGCGCGGTGTCGTTGCCGGGCTTACTGACCCGCCAGGTCACCCAGGCGTGGCCGCTGCTCGCCACCTCGGCATTGACCTTGCTGATCATCTCTTCCGTGGAAATCCCTTCTGGCTGCAGTTTGCCCGACACATCCGTCGCGGTTCGCCCCACCAGGTCCTCCCGGCGGCGGCCGAGCATGCGCGCGAACTCGGCGTTGCACTCCAGGAATCGCCCCCTGCGGATGATGGCGACGCCCTCGTGCATGGATTCCACCAGCTGCTGGTAGTTGAGCTGGGTCTCTCGTAGCGCCTCGGTAGCAGCCACGGTCTCGGTGAGATCGTGGAAGCCCACCACGAAGTGGGTGACCTCACCGGTGTCGTCACGGACCTTGGTAGCTGTCTCGAGCAGTTGCAGCAATTTGCCGGCGCGGTTGCGGCGTGCGGTGCGGGCACTAAGCCTGTCCGGTGACCCGGGATTGCGGAAAAAGGCCAGCAGTTCTTCTTTGTCAGGGTCCTGATAGAGGGTCTCCAGAGACGCGCCGACCAGCTCCTGCTCGCTGCGTCGGCTGAGCTGGAGACAGGCCTCGTTGACGCTCAGCACTCGCAGATCTGCAGCTGTGGCTACCAGCAGCGGCGCTGCGGTGGCAAAGGCCATGGCGGCGATGCGCCGCTCCTCACACAGCCTGTAGATATGTGAAATGTCCCGCGAAATGATCGCAGCGCCTGAAATCCGGCCATCCTCGCCGCAGATGGAGTACAGCGTCTGGTTGATGCGTCGCTGCTTGCCATTGCGCACACGCAGCAGCGCGTCTGCGTATTCGTGGGAGGCGCCGGATGCCAACACCTCCTGGAGCCGCTGTGTCCAGGGGGGCTCGGCCGCAGCACACTCCACGGCGCACACCCGGTCGGCGGTCAGGCCGCGCGCTTCGGTGGAGGGCCAGCCGGTGAGGGTTTCCGCGGCAGCGTTCAGGTGGCGAACTCTTCCCTCAACATCGACCACTACCACGGCATCCTTGATTTCGTGGAGAAACTGCTCAAGCCGGGGCAGGGTCTCGGCCATCGAATATTCCCCCATATATCAACCGTGATCGTCGGTTTCGCCGCGGCGGCAGTGTTTGCCGGAAAATGCGCCGTCATTGTGCCGATGCTGCGGGATACGGGCGAAAGCAGCGATGGAGATCCGTGCCATTCTGTGAGCGGCGTCACAACCAGTGCTTGCGCCACATCAGCACCACGACCACGACCAGAGCCGCGGCCATGATCCCCACCACGATTGCGAAGGCATGTCCATCCTGGGTCCCGGGCAACCCCGCGACGTTCATGCCGAACAGCCCGGTAATGAAGGTGATCGGCAGAAAGATCGCGGACAGGATGGCGAGTACATACATGCGCGCGTTCTGTTGCTCGGCGTTGCGGTTGAGCATCTCCTCCTGCATCACCATCGCCCGCTCGCGCACCAGATCGAGGTCCTCGACGTAGCGCGCGATGCGGTCGGACTGTTCCCGCAGTGCCGCGGAGCAGTCCTCGCCCAGGGTATCGCGCGCTTGGCGCGCGAGTGCCTCCAGGGCTTCGCGCTGGGGCGCGAGAAAACGGCGCACCTTGGCGGTCTGGCGCCGCAGCGCGGAGATTCCCGCGCGCAGTTCGCGGGTGGCGCCGGCTTCGAGCGCGTCTTCAAAGGTTTCCATGCGGTCTTCGAGCTGGTCGACGAACAGGGCGATGCGGTCCGCCAGGCGTTGCACCAGCCGGTGCACCAGTTCGGCGATGGTGCGCGGCCCGTTGTGGTCCTGAAGTTCCTCTTGCAGATCCTGCACGGATAACAGGCGCCGCTGGCGTACGCTGATCAGCCGCTGGGACTCGATCCACAGGCGCAGCGAGACCATGTCATCCGGGTCGGCCCCGGCGTTGGTGTTGACGCCGCGCAGGATCACCAGGATTCCGTTGGCATGAGCCAGCGTGCGGGGCCGGGAATCCGGGCGGGTGAGGCTGTCGACTGGGCCGGCGTCGAGGCCCAGTCCGGACAGCGCTTCCCGGGCACCGGGCTGGGAGTAATCGAGGTGATACCAGCGCGGCTCCCCCGTGGCCGTGGCCGTGGCGATGGCGTGGCAGCCGCCGGCGCCGTCGAGGGTGCAGGCAAAAACAAATCCGGGATCGACGGTGTGTTGATCGTTGGTCATGACGACGTCCGTTGCGGGTTCGCCGCGTTATAAGGGGTTCAGGGGACGGCGGCAACCGCGGCCCGGGCTTGGGCTATCATGGTCCGGGCAGTCCACCCGGGCTGCGCGCAGGTCGGTGGCAGGAGAACCAGTGATGCGGAACCAGGAGTTGGAATACGTCGGTTTCTGGGTGCGGGTTGTGGCGAGTCTGATCGACACCGTGCTCATGGTACTGGTCGTCACGCCCTTGCTGGCCGCCGTTTATGGCCGCGGCTACTTCGAGATGAGCATCGGCGCGGTGCCGGGGACGCCGAACCTGCTGATTTCCTGGGTGCTGCCGGCACTGGTGGTGATCGCCTTCTGGATCGCCCGCCAGGCCACCCCCGGCAAGATGGTGTTCTCGGCCCGCATCGTCGACGCCCGCACCGGGCGCGAGCCCAGCGCCGGTCAGTGCATAGGTCGTTATCTGGCGTACTTTGTGTCCAGCATTCTGTTTTGCCTGGGTTTTCTCTGGGTCGCCATCGACCGCAGAAAGCAGGGCTGGCACGACAAGCTCGCCGGCACCGTGGTGGTGCGACCGCGGCGCGGCAGTCTGGTGCCGGTCGTATTTCCGGAAAGCGACGATTTTCCTGAACCCGGCGCGGTGTCCATGCGCCCGCCGCGCATCGAAAAGACGGGAGGCAAATGATGAAAAATCTGGCGGGCAAGGCGGCCATCGTCACCGGCGCCGGGCGCGGTATCGGCCGCGCCATCGCGCTCGAACTGGCGACCCAGGGCGCCGCCGTGGTGGTGGCCGATCCGGGTCTCGGGCGCGGCGGCGAAGCCGCTGAAGATGTGCCGGCGGCGCAGGTGGTGGGTGAGATCGAAGCGCGCGGCGGACAGGCCGTCGCCGCGCTCCAGCCGGTGGACGACTACGCCGCCGCCGGCGCCATCGTCGGCCAGTGCGTCGCGGCCTTCGGGCGCGTCGATGTGGTGGTCAACTGCGCCGGGGTGCTGCGCGAGCGCATGATCTGGAATCTCGGCGAGGACGACTGGGATACCGTGATCCGGGTCCATCTCAAGGGCCACTACAACATGTGCCATCACGCCGCCAAGGTGATGCGCGGCCAGCGCTTCGGCCGCCTGATCAATTTCGCCTCCGATGCCTGGCGCGGCAGCGTCGGCCAGGCCAACTACGCCGCCGCCAAGGGCGGTATCGTCTCCCTCACCCGGGCGCTGGCGCGGGAGCTGGGCCGCTACGGCGTCACCGCCAATGCCATCTGCCCCATCGCGGCGACCCGCATGACCATGAACCAGGGCGTGATCGACGGCATGAAACGCCGCCTGGAAACCGGCCTGATAACCCAGGAACGCTACGACGCCATCATGGCGATGCCGGGACCCGAGTTCGTGGCGCCCATGGTGGCCTATCTGGCGACCGACGCGGCGCGCGACGTCAACGGCCAGATCTTCCACGTCGAGAAGGGCCGGGTATCCATCTACTGCGAGCCGGTGGAAGAAAAAGCCTTGCTCAAGACCCAGGAGGACGGCCTGTTCACGGTCGAAGAACTGATGGCCGCGGTGCCGGGCTGCCTGCTGGTGGGCCATCCCAATCCGGCGCCAGCGGAGGAATCCGGGGCGTCGTGACGGGCCGCGCTCAGCGCGCGCGCACCCCGGCTTCCACCCGCAACCGGGTGCCGAGTTCGGCGACCAGCCGGTCCCCCGGCGCCAGCGGTCCCACGCCCTCCGGGGTACCGGTGAGCACGATGTCGCCGGGCTCCAGGGTGAACCAGCGACTCATGTAGCACAGCAGTTCCAGCACCGGGGTCAGCATGGTGGCGGTGTGGCCGTGCTGGCGCAGCACACCGTTCTGATGGAACCGGAACTCCAGATCCCGTAGATCGCCGACCTGGCCGGGCGGCAGAAATTCCGACACCGGACAGGCGCCGTCAAAGCCCTTGGCGCGCTCCCAGGGATGGCCCGCCTGCTTCAGTTTTTTTTGCAGATCGCGCAGGGTCAGATCGAGCGCCAGACCGACGCCGGCGATGGCAGCCTGGGCCTGGGTGGCGTCGCAGTCGCGCAGGGGCGCACCGATCAGCAGCGCGAGTTCGGTCTCGAAATGGCATTCGCCGCGGTCCACCGGGATGGAAATCTCGCCCGCGAAGGGCCGCAGCGCAGTGGCCGGTTTGATGAACAACACCGGCTCCGCCGCGGGCTGGCTGCCCATTTCGGCGACATGGGCGGCGTAGTTGAGGCCGACGCACACCACCTTTCCATTAGGTAAATAGCCGTTAGGTAAATAGCCATTGGGTAGATCGCCGTTCGGCAGAGCACCGGCGCTGAAACGATGGGAATAGCTCATGGGCTTCCGGTTCCGGGTCGAAAAAGGTCCGGGTCGAAGATCTTGCCCGGGTTCATGATGTGGTTGGGATCGAACACCGCCTTGACGGCGCGCATCAGCCGGATTTCCTCGGCGCTGCGGGAGTGATGCAGCAGGTCTTTCCTGAGCAGCCCGATACCGTGTTCGGCGGAGATGCTGCCGCCGAACTCCTGCACCAGTGCGCCAAGTGCGCGACTGATCGCCACGCCCTGCGCCTGGAACCCTTCCCCGGACCAGGCGGCGGGTTTCAGCGCATTGACGTGGATATTGCCATCGCCGAGATGGCCGAACCAGACCACTTCCAGCGCCGGAAACTGCGCCGCGAACAGGGCTTCGGCGCGGGCGATAAAGTCCGGCAGGCGCGAGGTGCGCACCGCGATGTCGTTTTTGTGGGGCTGCCAGGGCGCCAGCGTATCCGAGATGTCCTCGCGCAGGCGCCAGAGATCGCGGGTCTGGGCCGCGTTCTGCGCCAGCACGCCGTCGCTCACCAGACCCGCTTCGCGCAGGGTGTCGAATACCTGCAAGGCCTGCTCCAGGTCGTCCTCGCTCGCGACCTCCACTTCGATCAGGGTGTAACAGGGCGTCGCGGCGGCGAAGGGTCGCGCCAGGCCGTGGCGCGCCACCACCCGGGCCAGGGCGGCTTCGGAAAAGAATTCACAGGCGGCGAGACGGCACTGGCGCCGAAAGGCGGCGAGGACCGCGGGCAGCGCCGCGAGGGCGGGCGCGCCCAGCACCAGCACGGCCGTGGGCGGCGGTGGTGGAGCCAGTGCGAGGGTGGCCGCGCAGATCACGCCCAGGGTGCCTTCCGAGCCGATGAAGAGTTGGCGCAGATCGTAGCCGCTGTTGTCCTTGACGAGGCCCCGGCCGAGTTCGAGCAGTTCGCCCGCGCCCGTCACCACCGTCAAACCCAGCACCCGGTCGCGGGTCATGCCGTGGCGCAGCACCCGGATGCCGCCGGCGTTGGTGGCGATGTTGCCGCCGATCTGGCTCGATCCCGCGGACGCGAAATCCACCGGGTAATACAGCCCGGCGGCCTGCGCCGCGGCCTGGATCTGTGCCGTGACCGCGCCCGCTTCACAGGTGAGGGTGGCGTCCTCGGTGTTCACCGCGCCGATGCGGCGCATGCGGTCGAGGGCAATCACCAGCTCGCCCCGGGCCGCCACTGCGCCGCCGCTGAGTCCGGTGCGACCGCCACTGGGCACGAGAGCGATGCCTTCGCGGTTGGCGAGCTTCACGATCGCCTGCACCTCGGCGCTCGACGCCGGTAGCGCGACGGCCAGGGGTGCAGGCGACCATCGGGTCGTGCGATCGGCGCCGTAGCGGAGCAGATCGGCGCCATCGCCGATGACATGCTCCGCGCCGACGATGGCGCCCAGTTTGGCGAGCAGTACGGTGCGGCGGGTGGCGGCGGAGGACATCGCTCAGAACTCCAGTGCGGCAAACACCCGGGAGCGGATCGGTTCCGCCTCGTTGACCAGATGGTGCTGGGCGCCGAAGAGCAGGTGAAAATGCCCGTTGGGCAGCTTCTTGCGCAGCAGGCGCAGGTTGTAGCGCCAGTCGAGGGTAGTGTCCGCATCACCCTGCACCAGGGTCACCGGATGGGGCGATGGCGGCAGGCGATGCAGTTCCTCTGCCCAGCGTTTCATGGCACCGATCCATTCCAGCGGGATGTGGCGTTCCTGCAGGGGATCGCGCCGCTGGATGAAATCGAGAAATTCCGGGTCGCCGGAATTGATCATGAATTTGCGGTCGATGGCTGTGCGCCAGCGATGCGAGGCGAGATAAACCAGCCGGTTGAGTCCCCAGTGCCGGGGATGCACCAGGGGTGCCAGCAGGGCGATCCGGTCGAGCGGCCGGGGGTGTTCGCCGTCCAGCAGGTATTTAATCAGGATGGCGCCCCCGGTGCTCTGGCCCACGCCGTGCCAGGGCGCCGGCAAGGCAGCAGCGCGGGCGAGAATTCCCGTCAGCACCTCGGTGTAGTGATCGAAGCTGGCGATGGTGACGCGCTCGCCGTCCGAAAGGCCATGGCCCGGCAAATCAAAGGCGACGACATTCAGCGCGCGACCGAGCAGGTAACGAATCAGGTGCCCGTACAGCCCGACGTGATCGAAGTAGCCGTGTACCACAAAGACCGTGCCGCGCGGCGCCGGGTGCAGCCAATAGTGGGCGGCGATCCGGTAGCCCTTGGTGACCACGGTGCCCATGCAGTGACGCACGTCGGGTGCGAGGGATTCGGGTTCGAGACGGTAGTGGCGCAGATAGTCCGCCGCTCCCGCCAGCGCGCCGCTGTCCGCGTCGGTGCCGGGATCGAAGGCGAGCGGCGGCAGGTTATGGCGCAACTGCTCGAGCGTGGCGATCGAAACCGGTTCGGACTGTGGCATGGGTGGGAATGGGCATCGGGAGCTGCGTCGAGCCTATCACACCCGCGCTCTGACGCCGTGCCCTGCCGGTGTTCGGACCATGCTCGCATTGCCGGCACCCGCCGTTCGCGGCATAGTTCCCGGCGTTTCCCGACCGGTACGCGCACATGCCCGAATACCTGATCGCTCCGTCCATCCTGTCCGCCGATTTCGCCCGCCTGGGCGCCGAGGTGGACGCGGTGCTGGCCGCCGGCGCCGATGTCGTTCACTTCGACGTGATGGACAACCACTATGTGCCCAACCTCACCGTCGGACCCATGGTGTGCAAGGCGCTCAGAGACTATGGCGTCACCGCGCCCATCGACGTGCATCTGATGGTGGAGCCGGTCGACGACCTGATCCGCGCCTTCGCCGCCGCCGGCGCTTCCTGGATCACCTTTCACCCCGAGGCGAGTCGCCATGTGGACCGCTCGCTGCAGGTGGCGCGCGAGCTCGGCTGCAAAACCGGACTGGTGCTGAATCCGGCGACCGGGCTCGAAACCATCCGTCATGTGATGGACAAGCTCGATGTGTTGCTGCTGATGTCGGTCAACCCGGGCTTCGGCGGCCAGGCCTTCATTCCGGAAACCCTCAACAAGCTGCGTGCCGCGCGCGCGTTGATCGACGCCAGCGGCCGCGCCATCCGTCTCGAAGTGGACGGTGGGGTGAGTGCGGCCAACATCGCCGGGATTGCCGCGGCGGGGGCCGATACCTTTGTCGCCGGCTCGGCGATCTTTGGGACCGGCGATTACGCGGTAGCCATCGCCGCCATGCGCGCGGCGCTGGCCGGCGCGCGGTAGTCCGCCCCCACCGAATGGGCTAGAATCCCGCCGCCATCCGCTTTCCGCGCGACTTGATGTCCGAATACCTGATTTCCGAATAACTGGAGTGCCGGTCATTTTCACTGCCCTGATCGCACGATTTCTCCCGCTTCCCCGTTGGCGCTGGCGCCGGGGCTGATCGCCCCTGCCCGCAGGGCACCGCACGCCATCGTTCAATTTTGGGGAAAGCTGCCATGACACCGGAACAATTCGCCACCATCGCCGAGCAGGGTTACAACCGCATCCCGATCACGCGCGCCGTGCTCGCCGATCTGGAAACGCCGCTGTCCTGCTACCTGAAGCTCGCCCGCGGCCGCTATTCCTATCTGCTCGAATCCGTCGAGGGCGGCGAGAAATGGGGCCGCTATTCGCTGATCGGCCTGCCCGCGCGCACGGTGATAAAGGTGTCCGGCCACGCATTTGTTCTGGAAGTGGATGGCGTGGCGGAGGAGTCCCGCACCTGCGCCGACCCGCTGGCCGAGATCGAAGCCTATCAGGCGGGTTTCCGGGTGCCGGAGCTGCCCGGGCTGCCGCGCTTCACCGGCGGCCTGGTGGGCTACTTCGGCTATGACACCGTGCGCTATGTGGAGCCGCGCCTCGCGCATTCCTGTCCGCCGGACGAGCTGGGGGTGCCCGACATTCTGCTCATGGTGTCGGACGAGGTGGTGGTATTCGACAACCTGGCCGGCACCCTGACCCTGATTGTGCATGCCGACCCGGCCGTTCCCGACTCCTGGGATAAGGCGCAGGCGCGGCTCGATGCCATCGCCGCGCGCCTGCGCCAACCAGTGCCGGAACTGCCGCCGGTGCGGCTCGAGGGCGGTGGCGTCCGGGAGGAGGACTTCGTCTCCAGCCTGGGGCGCGCGGGTTACGAGGCGGCGGTGGAGACCATCAAGGAATACACCCGCGCCGGCGATGTGATGCAGGTGGTGCCGTCGCAGCGCCTCACGCTGCCGTTTCCCGGCGCGCCGGTGAACCTCTACCGCGCGCTGCGCAACCTGAACCCATCGCCCTACCTGTATTTTCTCGATCTGGGAGAATTCCAGATCGCGGGATCGTCGCCGGAAATTCTCGCCCGCCTCGAACAGGGCGAAGTCACGGTGCGACCCATCGCCGGCACCCGCCGCCGCGGCCGCACGCCGGACGAGGATCTGGCCATGGAGCGCGAAATGCTCGCCGATCCCAAGGAGATCGCCGAGCACCTGATGCTGATCGACCTGGGCCGCAACGACGTCGGGCGTATCGCGGCCACCGGCTCGGTGCGGGTTACCGAGCAGATGGTGGTGGAGCGCTTTTCCCACGTCATGCACATCACCTCCAACGTGGTGGGCCATGTGCGGCCGGGGTTGTCGGCGCTGGACGTGCTGCGCGCCACCTTGCCGGCCGGCACCCTGAGCGGTGCGCCCAAGATCCGCGCCATGGAGATCATCGACGAACTGGAACCCGTCAAGCGCTGCATCTACGGCGGCGCGGTCGGCTACCTGGGCTGGAACGGCAACATGGATACCGCGATCGCGATCCGCACCGCGGTGATCAAGGACGGCCGGCTCCATGTCCAGGCCGGCGGCGGCGTGGTCGCCGACTCGGTGCCGGCGCTCGAATGGAAGGAGACCATGAACAAGGCGCGCGCCCTGTTCCGCGCCGCCGCCATGGTGGTGGACGGTTCGGCGGTCGCTGGCGCGGAGGTGGCGTCATGATCCTGATGATCGACAATTACGATTCCTTCACCTACAACCTGGTGCAGTACCTGGGCGAACTGGGTGCCGAGGTGCGGGTCGAGCGCAACGATGCGCTCACGCTCGCCGACATCGAGGCGCTGGCGCCCGCGAAGATCGTCATCTCCCCCGGCCCCTGCACGCCCAATGAGGCGGGTATCTCGGTGCCCCTGATCCAGGCCTTCGCCGGCCGCATTCCGCTGCTCGGGGTCTGTCTGGGCCACCAGAGCATCGGCCAGGCCTTTGGCGGGCGGGTGGTGCGGGCGCGGCAGGTGATGCACGGCAAGACCTCGCTCATCCACCACGGGAGCGCGGGCGTATTTCATGGCCTGCCGAGTCCCTTCGAGGCGACCCGCTACCACTCGCTGATCATCGAGCGCGCCAGTCTGCCCGAATCTCTGGAGATCACCGCCTGGACCGCGACCGAGAGCGGCGAGATCGACGAGATCATGGGCGTGCGCCACCGCGAATTCGACGTCGAGGGTGTGCAGTTTCATCCCGAGTCCATCCTCACCCGCCACGGCCACGATCTGCTGCGCAATTTCGTCGAGCGCGCGCCCCGATGACGATCCAGCAGGCGATTGCGCGTCTGGTGGAGCGTGCCAGCCTGAGCCGCGCCGAGATGCAGGCGGCGATGCGCGAGATCATGACGGGGGCAGCGACGCCGGCCCAGATCGCGGGCTTTCTGGTGGCGCTGCGGATGAAGGGCGAGACCCTCGACGAAATCACCGGCGCCGTGGAGGTGATGCGCGAACTCTGCACCCCGGTACAGGTTGGCGGCGATCATCTGGTGGATATCGTCGGCACCGGCGGCGATGGCGCGGGGCTGTTCAATGTCTCCACCGCGAGCGCCTTCGTGGTGGCGGTGTGCGGCGGCCGGGTGGTCAAGCACGGCAACCGGGGCGTGAGCAGCCGAAGCGGCAGCGCCGATCTGCTGGAAGCCGCCGGCGTGCGGCTCGATCTCAGCTCCGCGCAGGTGGTGCGCTGCGTGGCGCAGATCGGCGTCGGCTTCCTGTTCGCGCCGGCCCATCACAGCGCGATGAAACATGCGGTGGGGCCGCGCCGCGAGTTGGGGATTCGCACCCTATTCAACATTCTCGGGCCCATGACCAATCCGGCCGGGGTGCGGCGGCAACTGATCGGCGTCTACGACCCGGCCCTGTGCCTGCCCGTCGCCGAGGTGTTGGGGCGGCTGGGCAGCGAACGGGTGCTGGTGGTCCACAGTGAAGATGGTCTCGATGAAATAAGTCTCGCGGCACCGACCGTGGTGGCCGAACTGAATGAGGGAAGAGTGCGTGAGTACCGCATCGCACCGGAAGATTTTGGCCTCGCGCGGCAAGCCCTCGACGATCTGCGCGTCGCGGATGTCGCGGCGTCGCTGGCGTTGATCCGCGACGCCCTCGGCAAGCGTCGCACGCTTGCCGGCGTCAAGGCGGCGGACCTGATTGCGCTGAATGCGGGGGCGGCGGTGTATGCGGCGGGCCTCGCCACCGACATTGCCGAGGGCGTGGCGCTGGCGGCGGATGCCATCGCCAGCGAGCTGGCCGGCGTGCGCATGGAGGAGCTTGCCGCCTTTACCCATTATCTGGGAGATAGCTGATGGCGGAGATGGCAGTGGATACGCCGACCATCCTGAAAAAGATTCTGGCCCGCAAGGTCGAGGAGATCGCGGAGCGACGACGGGACTGTGATCTGGATGAACTCCGACGCCGCGCGGTGGATGCGCCACCGGTGCGGGGGTTCTATCGGGCACTCCAGGCGCGGGTGGCGCGCGGCGAATCCGCCGTGATCGCCGAGATCAAGAAAGCCTCGCCCAGCAAGGGCGTGATCCGACCGGATTTCGATCCTGTGGCCATCGCCCGGAGTTATGAACGCGGTGGCGCGGCCTGTCTTTCGGTGCTGACCGACGTGGATTTTTTCCAGGGCGCGGATGCTTTTTTGGTCGCTGCGCGGGCGGCGACCGCGTTGCCGGTGCTGCGCAAGGATTTCACCATCGATCCTTACCAGATCCATGAGGCGCGGGCGCTGGGCGCTGACTGTGTGTTGCTGATCGTGGCGGCGCTGACGCCGGCGCAGCTCGCCGAGCTCCATGGTACGGCGCTCGACATTGGCCTGGATGTGCTGGTGGAAGTGCACAACGCCCGCGAACTTGAGGTCGCACTGACGCTTGATAATCCCATGGTGGGGATCAACAACCGCGATCTCCACAGTTTTCATACCAGCCTGGAGACCACCTACAGTCTGCTGCCGCGCGTAGGCACTGGGCGTCTGGTGGTGACCGAGAGCGGCATCAACCGGGTCGATGATGTGCTCGCCATGCGCGGTCACGGCGTTAACGCCTTTCTGGTCGGCGAGGCCTTTATGCGGGCGCCGGATCCGGGCCGCCGGCTGCGGGAACTCTTTGACTAACGCGCGCCGAACACCACCATGGTTTTGCCGCGCGCGGAAATCAGCTCCTGGTCTTCCAGGATTTTCAGCACCCGTCCGACCATTTCCCGCGAGCAGCCGACGATGCGGCCGATTTCCTGCCGGGTGATCTTGATCTGCATGCCGTCCGGGTGGGTCATGGCGTCCGGTTCCTTGCACAGGTCGAGCAGGGTGCGGGCGACGCGGCCGGTGACATCGAGAAACGCCAGATCGCCCACTTTGCGGGTGGTGTCGCGCAGGCGCTTGGCCAGTTGCTTGCTGAGGGAAAACAGAAAGTCCGGCTGGCGCTGCACGAGCTGACGAAACGCCGCATAGCTGATTTCGGCGACTTCGCATTCGGTGCGGGCACGGATCGCGGCGCTGCGATCCTGCTGGTCGAACAGGCCCAGCTCGCCGAAGAAGTCGCCCGTGTTGAGGTACGCAACGATGATTTCGCGGCCATCGTCGTCCTCGATCAGTACACTCACCGAACCCTTGATGATGTAGTAAAGCGTGTCGCAGGCGTCGCCCGCGTGAATCAGCGTGCTTTTGGCGGGGTAGCGGCGGCGGTTGCAGTGGTTGAGAAACTCCTCGAACTTCGGGATATGGGGGGTGATGGGTTGGAGTGCCAAGGGTTCCTCCCTGGGGGTTATTTAGAGGGACCTGTCGCGCGACGCATATGGGAGTGTCAAGGGTTCGCGCGACGGGCGTGCGGAAAGTCGCACTTTGGGCGGGAAATTGCAACTGGGGCCCAGCCGGAAACGGCCCTTAGGGCTGTGCTAGTCTGGCCCATTGCGCGCGGAGGAAGAAACCATGAAGGCAGTAGTGAAGTGGGTGGACCATGCCATGTTCCTGGGCGAGTCGGGCAGCGGCCATGCGGTGGTTATGGATGGGCCGGAGGATCATGGCGGTCGCAATCTGGGCATCCGGCCCATGGAGATGCTCCTGATCGGCATGGGCGGTTGTGCCAGCTTCGATGTCATGAGCATCCTGCAGAAGGCCCGTCAGCAGGTGAGCCACTGTCGCGCCGAGCTTGAGGCGGAGCGCGCCGACGCTGTGCCGGCGGTATTCACCCGGATCAATATCCATTTCGTGGTGGAAGGGGTGGACCTCAAGGAGGCTCAGGTCAAGCGCGCCGTCGAGTTGTCGGCCCAGAAGTATTGCTCTGCCTCCATCATGTTCGCGCAGGCCGGAGTCGTGGTCACCCACAGTTATGCCGTAGAGCAGGTCTGAAGCCGATGGCTGGCTGATTCCGGCGTGCCAGCGAAACAGCCACCGCAGCAAAAAAAGCCGGGGAGCGCGAGGCTCCCCGGCAATAACTTACAGGGGGGTTAGGAAGGAGAGTGATCAGCGGGCTCCTAGGGCCCATCGAGGCCGATCACAGTGGCAATAGTAAAGAAACCGCGGCATAATTCAAATCGTTTGTTTTTATTTAAACCATAATTAATGGGAATTATTAAAGGCAAGTCACACGGGAAGTCAGCTTGTATAATCAATCAAGGGCATAATGCCCACAACCATGCGCGGTGCTTATCTGATATGACCATCAACACACTTGCCCGGGTGGACCTCAATCTCCTGGTGGCACTGCAGGTGCTGCTGGAAGAGCTCAACGTAACGCGATCGGCGGAGCGTCTGCACGTCTCCCAGCCAGCGATGAGCAAAACCCTCCTGCGCCTGCGCACGGTTTTCGAGGACGCCCTGTTCACCCGCAGTGGCCGCGGCCTGGTGCCCACACCCCGGGCGCTGGAGCTCAAGCAGGCGTTGCCGCAATTGCTGGAAGGCATCGGTGGTCTGCTGGTCCGCACCGAATTCGATCCCGCCACCTTTGTGGGACATGTGCGCATTGCGGCGCCCGAATTCATGGCGGTACAGGTGGTGCCGCAGTTGATAAGTATTCTTGAAGACGAGGCGCCGGGGCTGTGTGTGGCGGTAGCCAATGCCGAGGAGTCCTATATCAGCGAACTCGAATCCGGCGCCACCGACTTTGTGCTGGAAGTCGAGAAACCGGTCCCGCGCGGCTGTCTGGTGACTTCACTGGGTAATTTCACGCCGGCGGTGTGGATGCGAAGCGGCCACCCGTTGGCGGAGCGGGATTTCGATCTGGAAGAAATGCTCGAATACCCGTTTGTCCAGTATTACCTGCTGATCGCAGGTCGCGTGGATGCCTCGACCGAAAGCCGCTTCGACAAGCTGGTCGGACGCATGGGCTATCGGCGCCGCAAGGCGATTGTGACCAACCAGTTGATGACCGCCCTGGATACCCTGCACTCCAGTAACTGCCTCCTGCTCGCCACCATGGACGATCTCAAGCAGGAGAGCGAGTTTTACCAGATCGTCCGCAAACCCTATCCCAAATCCCTGGAGCACGAGCCCTTTATCCCGGCCGCGCTGTTGCAGCACGAGCGCACCGCCAATTCGCCGATGCACAACTGGGTGAAGGGCAAGATTCTGGATATCGTCACGGGTATTCGCATGGAGCGCGACCGGGTTCGCGGCCTGACGCCGGTGCCCGCGCGGGCTCAGCCCCGATAGCTGAGCGCCGTCATCAGGCGGGAGGCGAGCGTCATGGCAGCCTTCACGGGTCCCGGAAAGGTCAGGGCTCCGGCGCGCCTGGCGCGATGGGCGTGCGCCGCCTCGTCATCCAGCATCCGGGCCACCAGCGCGCGGCTGCGCTCATCCTGGTCCGGCAGTCGATCAAGATGGTCGCGCAGGTGTTCGCACACCTGATCCTCGGTCGCGGCGACGAAGCCGAGTCCCAGGCGGTCGCCGACCAGCCCGGCACCCGCCCCCAGTGCAAAAGACGCGGCGTACCAGACCGGATTGAGCCGGCTGGGATGAGCGTCCAGGTCGTCGAGCCGCCGCTGGCACCAGTCCAGATGATCCTCTTCTTCGCGCGCCGCGGCCTTCATGTCGGCGCGTGTCGCGGCACTTTTGGCGGTCAACGCCTGGCCACGATAGAGCGCCTGTGCGCAAACCTCACCACTGTGATTGATCCGCATCAGCCCTGCGGCGTGGCGTTGTTCGGCTGCGCTCAGCTCGGCTTCCGGGACCGCGTCGGCAGGCGATGGGCTCCCGGCGGGGCCTCCGGCGCTGACCGTGCGCAGGGCGTGGTCGATTTCGGCCAGCACGAGATCGATGGTCGAGAGTGCGCGCGCTGACGGCCTGCTGGTTGACATGAGCGACTCCGGTGCGTCCAAGTAAACTCCGATTTTAGCCGGCGCTGGCCGTTTTGTCGGGGTTGAACGAGGCGGGGGCGAAATGGGTCAGCCGCCGGGCGAATCCTCGCGGGCAATGGCGCGGTAGCCGATATCGCGGCGGCAAAAACCGCCTTCCCAATGAATCCCGCGAACGCAGTCGTAGGCGCGGGTCTGAGCCGCGCGCACGTTGGTACCGAGCGCGGTGACGCACAGCACCCGCCCGCCGCTGGTGACCACCGCGCCGGCCTGCAGTCGGGTGCCGGCGTGGAATACCTTGAGGGTTGGATCGGAGGTTTCCGGCAGACCCAGGATCGGGTCGCCGGTGCGGTAATCCCCGGGATAGCCGCCCGCGGCCATCACCACGCCGAGCGCCGGGCGCGGATCCCAGTCGGCCGCGACACCATCGAGCCCGCCGCTGAGCGCGGCTTGCACCAGACCCACCAGATCAGAACGCAGCCGCAGCAGGATCGGCTGGGTTTCCGGGTCGCCGAAGCGGCAGTTGTACTCGATCACCCGGGGCGCGCCATCGGCCGTGATCATCAGCCCGGCGTAAAGGAAGCCGCGATAGCGGTTGCCCTCGGCCGCCATGCCGCGCACCGTCGGCAGAATCACCTCGGCCATGACACGGCGGTGCACAGCGTCCGTCACCACGGGGGCTGGCGAATAGGCGCCCATGCCGCCGGTGTTGGGACCGGTGTCGCCATCTCCGACCCGCTTGTGGTCCTGACTGGTGGCCATCGGCAGCACCTGCTCGCCGTCCACAATGACGATGAAGCTCGCTTCCTCGCCGTCCAGAAACTCCTCGATCACCACCCGGTGGCCGGCGCTCCCGAAGGCGTTGGCCGCGAGCATGTCGCGCACCGCGGATTCGGCTGCAGCGAGCGTGGTGGCGACGATCACCCCCTTGCCGGCGGCCAGGCCATCGGCCTTGACCACGATGGGCGCGCCCCGCTGGCGCAGGTAGGCGAGCGCGGGTTCCAGCTCGGTGAAGGCCGCATAGGCGGCGGTGGGAATGCCATGGCGCGCCATGAACGCCTTGGCGAAGTGCTTGGAACCTTCCAGTTGCGCCGCGCCCCGGCGCGGGCCGAAGACGGGCAGGCCCAGTGCTTCGAAGCGATCCACCAGCCCGGCGACCAGCGGGCCTTCCGGGCCGACCAGGGTGAACGCCACCGTCCGCTCCGCCGCGAAGCGTGCCAGCGCCTCGATATCCTCCGCCGCGATGGCGACGTTCTCCACCTTGGGCTCGAGCGCGGTGCCGGCATTGCCGGGCGCGACATAGACGGTCCGCACCGCCGGGCTTTGCGCCAGCTTCCAGGCGAGGGCGTGTTCGCGCCCACCGCTGCCGATGACCAGAAGATTCATGGTTACCGGGTTCCCTTGCCCTGATTCATACCAGTGTATCCAGGTTGCTTTTGTCGTAGGCGCGCAGTTCGCTCTCGCGGCCGGCGGCGATCAGCTTGGGCCAGTCGGGGTTCGGGATCAGGGAGCGGCCCACCGCCACCAGGTCGAAGTCGCCGCGCGCCAGCAGATCCTCGAGATTGCGCAGGCTGGCGGGTTTGGCATGAGTGCCGATGTTACGCTTTTCCTCGTCGATGAAATCCTGATCCAGGCTGATGCTGCCGACCGCGATACAGGGTTTGCCGGTAATCTTTTTGGTCCAGCCGGCGAGATTCAGGTCCGAGCCCGGAAATTCCGGCTCCCAGAAGCGCCTTGTGCTGCAATGGAAGACATCGACACCGGCCTTTGCCAGGGGCGTCAGGAAAGTTTCCAGCTCCGCGGGCGAGGTGACCAGGCGGGCCTGATAATTTTGCAGCTTCCACTGGGAAAACCGCAGGATGATGGGGAAGTCCGGACCCACGCGGGCGCGGCTGGCGGCGACAATTTCGGCGGCAAAGCGGGTGCGGTTGGCGATGGAGCCGCCGTAGCCGTCGCTGCGGCGGTTGGTGCCTTCCCAGAAAAACTGGTCGATCAGGTAACCATGGGCGCCGTGGATCTCCACCGCATCGAAGCCCAGCCGCTGAGCGTCGGCGGCACCCTGGGCGAAGGCCTCGACCACGGCGTCGATATCCGCCTGGGTCATCGCGTGGCCGTGTTCGCGGCCGGGCATCAGCAGTCCGGACGGAGTGAACGCCGGCGTGTCCGGGAACGGATCGATCGCCACACCGGGCGCGCCGATACCGCGCATTGCGCCCACATGCCAGAGCTGCGGGGCGATCTTGCCACCCGCCGCATGCACGGCTTCCGCGACCCGCCGCCAGCCGGCCAGCGCCGCGTCGCCGTAGAAGAACGGGACGTTCTCATAGGCGCTCGCCGCCGGATGGTTGACACAGGTGCCCTCGGTGATGATGAGCCCGGTGCCGCCCTCGGCCCGGCGCCGGTAATAGGCCGCGACCTGCTCCCCGGGCACGTTGCCGGGAGAAAAATTGCGTGTCATGGGCGCCATCACCACCCGGTTGGGCAGTTCGAGGCCGTTCATGCGGAAGGGTTCGAACAATACGGCGTTGTTACTGCTTTGCATGGACATTCCTTAACGGGCAAAAAAACGGGCAAAAATCCGGGTCGATGTATTTGCAGCGATCCGGGCGCCGCGAAGAACGGGTCGCCCGGCGCGCTAGTCTGAGGCTACTGGCGCCGCCGTACAGTTGGTGAGCTTCTGTTTCAGTTGCGCGATCCGGGTCTCGGCGTCCTGGAGTTTCCAGGAAAGATCCATGGACTGCTGAAACAGCTGGCCCTGCTCGCGATGCTGGTACACCACAAAGGCGAGCAGACCGAAGGCGAGCAGCGCCAGGACAAGGACAGCGTCCAGATGGATGGTGAAAGTTTTCATGATCGCTCCGCGGCTTTGGCGTGAGGAAGCTGCGCTGGTTCAGGGCAGCTCGGTGTGGTGACCGGGGTGGCCGGACCTCAGTGGCGAAAATGCCGGATGCCGGTAAACACCATCGCCAGCCCGTGCGCGTCCGCGGCGGCGATCACCTCGGCGTCGCGGATCGAGCCTCCCGGCTGGATCACGGCGACGACGCCGGCCTGGGCGGCGTTGTCGATGCCGTCGCGAAACGGGAAAAAGGCGTCGGAGGCCATCACCGATCCGGCTACCGCGAGCCCCGCCTGCTCGGCCTTGATGATGGCGATGCGGGCGGAGTTGACCCGGCTCATCTGCCCCGCGCCGATGCCGATGGTGCGGCCGTCCCGGGCATAGACGATGGCATTGGACTTCACGAACTTCGCTACCCGCCAGGCGAACAGCAGATCCGCCAGTTCCGCCGGCGTGGGCTGCCGCCGCGAGACCACCTGCAGATCGGCCGCCTCGACCCAACCCGTGTCGCGGTCCTGAACCAGCAGTCCGCCGGTGACCCGCTTGCAATCCCAGCCGCCCGCCTGTCGACCCTGCCAGGCCCCGCACGCAAGCAGGCGGACATTCTGTTTTGCGGCCGCCGCCGCGACCGCATCGGGCGTGAACTCGGGAGCGATCACCACCTCGACAAACTGACGATCCAGAATGGTCTGGAGCGTGGCGCCGTCGAGACTCCGGTTAAACGCGATGATGCCGCCAAAGGCCGATTCGGAATCCGTGGCGAAGGCGGTGTCGTAGGCCGTCGCCAGATCCTCGGCCAGGGCCACGCCGCAGGGGTTGGCGTGCTTGACGATGACGCAGGCCGGCTGGTCGAACTGGCGCACGCATTCGAGCGCGGCGTCGCCGTCGGCGATGTTGTTGTAGGACAGCTCCCGGCCCTGCAACTGGTGTGCGCCCGCGATACTGCCGGGCGCCGGCGTCGATTCGCGATAGAACGCTGCCTGCTGGTGCGGGTTCTCGCCGTAGCGCAGTTCCTGGGCCTTGTGGAACTGGCGATTCCAGGTGCGCGGGAAAGCCGCGGGCGGCGTGCCCAGACGCGCGCCCAGATAGTTGGCGATGGCGCCGTCGTAGGCGGCGGTGTGTTCAAACGCCTTGACGGCGAGGTCGAAGCGCGTGGCCTGGCTGAGCGCGCCGCCGCTGGCTTGCAATTCCGCCAGCAATCCCGGGTAGTCGGCGCTGTTCACCACCACCGCGACATCACGATGATTCTTGGCCGCGGCGCGCAACAGGGTGGGGCCGCCGATGTCGATGTTCTCGATCGCGGTGGCCAGATCGCAGTCCGGCGCCGCCACCTTGGCCTCGAACGGATACAGATTCACCACCACCAGGTCGATGGGCGGAATGCCGTGCGCGGCCATCACCGCGTCGTCGATGCCCCGGCGGGCGAGGATGCCGCCGTGAATCTTCGGATGCAGGGTCTTGACCCGGCCGTCCATCATTTCGGGAAATCCCGTGTAATCCGCGACTTCCTGTACCGGTACGCCGTGGTCGGCCAGCAGGCGCCAGGTGCCGCCGGTGGAGAGCAGCTCGACGCCGGCCTGGGCGAGGGCGCGGGCGAAATCGAGGATGCCGGTCTTGTCGGAGACACTCAGCAGCGCGCGCGCGATGGTGACAGGCCGATCAGTCATGGGTACTCCGTAATGGGGGCGGCCGGCTACAGCAGGTCGTATTGCTTCATTTTCTTGCGCAGGGTGCCGCGATTGAGGCCCAGCATTTCGGCGGCCCGGCACTGATTGCCGCCGGTGTGCGTCAGTACGGCGCGGAACAGCGGCGCTTCCACCTCCCGCAACACCAGCGCGTAGAGGTCGGTGGTGTGCTGGCCGTCGAGCAGGGCAAAGTAACGCGCCAGGGCACCGCTCACGCACTCGGCGAGCGAGGCGCCGCCGGATTCGCTGTCCAGCAGGGCTCGTGTCGCGAGGGCCAACTCATTATCGGAATGGCGGTCGTCGGCCAAGGTAGTGCCTCGGGGCTGGGCAACTGTGGCGCAAGGCGAAGCATGATAGCTGGCCGCTTGCCACTCCGGAAGACGGGTACGCCGGTTTCGTGCGACTGCTTTGACGGCGGATCAATCGACCGGCGCGAGCGCGTAGGAAACGGCCTCGGGACCGGGATCGACGAGCTCCAAGACCAGATGCAGGGATTGGCCGACCGCAAGCACGCCCGCCGCGGGCTGATCCAGATACTCGGCGGGCGCGAAGCGCCGTTCCGCGACCACCGTGCCCTGAAGATTTTCGAACCATAGCCGCACCCTCGGCAGGGGCTGGGCTGCGCGGCCGCGATTGGTGAGCATGGCGTCGAGACGCAAGGCGCCAGGCGCCTGGTTGCGGACCATGAGCTGGTCGACCGCAATGGCGGCGAGATCCCGATAGACGGGTTGTCGGCACGGCGCGACCCGGCAAAGGATTCCATAGAAACCGCGCAGTTCGGGGCGCTGATCGAGCCGGTCGGCGTGAAAATACAACCCCTGCAACAGCAGGGTGACGAGCGCGCCGATCACAATGGCCGCCGCGGCTCCTGTGCGGGCGGGCGCGGCTCTGGGTTCCAGCCAAGGGGGAGCCGCGGGGGATGGCGCGACAACCACCGATGCCGGCGCGGCATCCGTTCCGGCATCGGGCAGGAGGTCGGTCCGGTGTTCAGGTGCAGCCGCGTCGGACGGGAGTGCTGGTGAACAGGAGGCATCATCGCTTGGTGGGGCGATTTCGCTGGCTTCGATCTCCGGCTCAGGCGCGACGGACTGCACTGGCGGCGCACCAACCACCGATGCCGGCGCAGCATCCGTTCCGGCATCGGGCAGGAGGTCGGCCCGGGGTTCAGGTTCAGGCGCAGCCGCGTCGGGCGGGAGTGCTGGTGGAGAGGAGGCATCATCGCTTGGTGGGGCGATTTCGCTGGCTTCGATCTCCGGCTCAGGCGCGCTGGGTGCGACGGACTGCGCTGGCGGCGCACCCATCGACGCGCTGGCGCCATACGGGGCTTCCGCGGCCACGGCCGAGCGCGCCTGGGGGTCGGTATCAATCCGGTGTTCGCGTTGCCCGTCCGGGTCCGGGCGGAGCCAGAGCGGCGCAGCCGGCACCGGCTCGGGTGTCAGCGCCACGCCGTGGGCATTGGCGTCGAAGGGCAGCAGACAGAAGCCGCAGCGCACCAGTCCGCCGGCCGCGCGCCGTTGGGCGCCGGTGATGCGAAAGCTGATGTTGCAACCGGGACAGCGCGCGCCGTATTCGGTCACGGCAAGGCTCCAGAGCATGGCGCTCCACGCCCGCAGATCGTGGCGGGTTGGATCCGTCCGCTCAGCGGGTTTTGCTGCCCGCCAGGCGCGCCCAGGATTCGCGGATGGCGGGGGGCGCGAAATCGAACCAGGGCGCGTAGGCGGCGCGAACGGCCGCGCACTGGGATTCCAGAATGCCCGACAAGCATAAACGGCCTCCTGGCGCAGTGAGCGCGGCGATCCGGGGTGCGAGCTCGATGAGCGGATTGGCGAGGATGTTGGCCAGGACGACCGCGTAGTTGCCGGCGTCCAGCGCCTCGGGTTCGGTGGCCATCAGTTGTTCCGGCGCGATGCCGTTGCGCTGCGCGTTGGCGCGGGTGGCGGTGAGCGCCTGGGGATCGATATCCACCGCCACGGCCTGGGTGGCGCCCAGCAGGCAGGCGGCGATAGCCAGAATCCCCGAGCCGCAGCCGAAATCGAGTACGCGCGCGCCGGCCGGCGGTTCGGCGGCCAGCCATTCCAGGCAAAGGGCGGTGGTGGGGTGATCGCCACTGCCGAACGCCAGACCCGGGTCGAGCAGCAGGTTGACGGCGGCGGGCTCCGGCGGGGCGCACCAGCTCGGGCAGATCCACAGGCGCCCGCCGCAGTGGCGGGGCCGGAAGTGCTCGCGCCAGAGATCGTTCCAGGGGCGCTCCCCCAGCTCACTCCAGCGCGCTGCGGGCACCGGTTCCGGGAGCAGCGCAGCCGCGAGGTGCAGCCAGGCTTGGGCGCGGTCGCAATCGCCGGCAAACAACCCGGTCAGGCAGACCTGCTCCCACAGCGGGGTTTCCCCCGGCGGCGGCTCCAGCACGGGATTGTCGCCGGCATCGCTGAGTGTGACGGCCAGGGCGCCGGCCGCGAGCAGGGCGTCACTGTGACGTTCGGCGGCGGCGCCGGACACCATCAGGCTCAGTTGTTGCCAGCCTTGTCGAGAGTCGCTCACAGGCCCAGCTTTTTCTCCAGGTAGTGAATGTTCACGCCGCCGCGCCGAAAATCGCCATCCCGCACCAGGGTGCGGTGCAGGTCGGTGTTGGTCTTGATGCCTTCAATCACCAGCTCGTCGAGCGCGGTGCGCATGCGCGCCAGCGCGCTGGCGCGGTCGCGGCCATGGGTGATGATCTTGGCGATCAGGGAGTCGTAGAACGGCGGCACCCGGTAACCGTTGTAGAGATGCGAGTCCACCCGCACGCCGTTGCCGCCCGGCGGATGGTAGGCGGTCACGGTGCCGGGACTGGGCAGAAACGTGGTCGCGTCTTCGGCATTGATGCGGCACTCAAACGCGTGACCGCGAAACACCACGTCTTTCTGGGTGAAACTCAGGGGCTCACCCCCCGCAATCAGCAGTTGTTCGCGGACGATGTCGATGCCGGTGATCATCTCGGTGACGGGATGCTCGACCTGGACCCGGGTGTTCATTTCGATGAAATAAAAGTTGCCATTTTCGTACAGAAATTCGAAGGTGCCGGCGCCCCGGTAGCCGATATCGATACAGGCCTTGACGCAGGCATCCAGGACGCGTTGGCGGGCGGCCTCGGGGATGTCCGGCGCCGGTGCTTCCTCAAGAACTTTCTGGTGGCGGCGCTGCAGCGAGCAGTCGCGGTCGCCCAGATGCACCGCGTGGCCCTGGCCATCGGCGAGCACCTGGATTTCCACATGGCGCGGTTTTTCGAGGAATTTCTCGATGTAGACACGGCTGTCGCCGAACGCGGACTGGGCTTCGCTGCGCGTCAGGGTTACCGCGTTCAGCAGGTGGGGCTCGGCGTGGACCACGCGCATGCCGCGACCACCCCCGCCGGCAGCGGCCTTGATGATGATTGGATAGCCCACGTCGCGTGCCACCGCGATGATCTCGGCGGGGTCTTCGCTGAGGGTGCCGTCCGAACCCGGTACCGTGGGTACCCCAGCGGCCTTCATGGCGGCGATGGCCGACACCTTGTCGCCCATCAACCGGATCACGGCGGGCGAGGGCCCGATGAAGGTGAATCCGCTGCGCTCCACCTGCTCGGCGAAGTTGGCGTTCTCCGCCAGGAAGCCGTAGCCGGGATGGACCGCGACCGCGCCGGTCACTTCCATGGCGCTGATGATGGAGGGGATGTTGAGGTAGCTGTCGGCCGACGGATTCGGGCCGATACAGACCGACTCGTCGGCGAGGCGGACATGCTTCAGGTCGGCGTCCACCTTGGAATGCACCGCGACGGTCTTGATGTCGAGTTCCTTGCAGGCGCGCAGAATGCGCAGCGCGATCTCGCCCCGGTTGGCGATCAGTACTTTGCTCAGCATGGAGACAGGGTTCCGCGGGCTAGAGGATGGTGATCAGGGGCTGGTCGTATTCCACTGGCGCGCCGTCCTCGGCGAGGATGGCGCCGATGATGCCGGCTTTGTCGGCTTCGATCTGGTTCATCATTTTCATCGCCTCGACGATGCAGAGCACATCGCCGACCTTGACGCTCTGGCCCACTTCCACGAAGGCTTTGGTGCCGGGCGCGGGCGACCGGTAGAAAGTGCCGACCATGGGTGAGGCCACCACATGGCCCGCCAGCGTCGGCGCTGCCGGTGCGGCGGCCGGCGCTGCGGGTGTGGCCGCCGCGGGTGACGGGGCAAAGGCCATCTGGGGTGCGGCATAGGTTGGCGGGCGATGGCGGCAGATACGGACCGATTCCTCGCCCTCGCGGATCTCCAGTTCGTCGATATTGGATTCTTCGAGCAATTCGATGAGCTTCTTGACCTTGCGTATATCCATGAACCCTCCGTTTACAGGTGATGGCGGTTTATCGGGCATTGACCGTGACTTTCAGGCCGGGGCGCTGAGGCTGGCCAGCGCGGCTTGCAGCGCCAGTTCGTAGCCCAGTGCGCCGAACCCACAGACGACGCCACTGGCAATGTCCGAGAAATAGGAGTGGTGGCGGAAGGCCTCGCGCCGGTACACATTGGACAGATGGATTTCGATAAAGGGTATGGCGACGGCAAGCAGGGCATCTCTCAGCGCCACGCTGGTGTGGGTGAAGGCCGCCGGATTGATCAGGATACGGTCGACGCCCTCGCGGCCCGCGGCCTGCACCCGGTCGATCAGCTCGGCTTCGGAGTTACTTTGCAGGTGCGCGAAGTCGTGACCCGCCGCCGCGCACAGTTGCGCCAGGCGGGCATTGATGTCCGCCAGCGTGGTCGCGCCGTACACGCCGGGCTCCCGGGTGCCGAGCAGATTGAGGTTGGGGCCGTGCAGCGCCAGTATGGTGGCCATGAGTTGGCTTCTGATGGAGATCGTGACGCGGTGGAGCGGGAGTTTGCCTCAAGCCGGTTTTATTGTCCAGATGGCCGGCAAATTGGCAGACGTTAAACGCATATTCGCGACATGTTGCCGGCAGTTAACGGCTTCCTTGGGTAGCGGCCGCAACCTCTGGCGGCGCGCTCAGCGCGCTCAGTACGATGGTTTCGGTCAGCAGCTGGGGCAGTATGCGCGCCGGTTCGCCGGGCGGAAAATAGAGGTAAAGCGGGACGCCGCTGCGGCCGTGGGCATTGAGCAGCGCGGTGATTTCGGGATCGTAGCGGGTCCAGTCGCCCTTCAGATAATGGATGCCGCGCTGCTTCAGGGTGGCGCGGAACCGATCCGACGCCAGCGCCATGCGCTCATTGGCCAGGCAGGTGATGCACCAGTCCGCCGTGAGGTTGACGAACACCGGGGCTCCGGCGTTGCGCAGGGCCTCGAGGCGCGCCGCGCTATAGGGCTCCGCCAGGCGTTCCGCCGGAGCGCCGGCCGGCAGGACCAGTGGCAGGGCCAGTCCCGCGATCAGTACCACGGCCGCGCCGACCCGCCCCTGGGCATGCTGACTGCGGCCGGCGAGCCAGACCGCCAGCGCCACCAGGAGCATGCCGAAGGCAGCGATCAGGACGTGATCGATATCGGTCTGCCGCCCGAGCACCCAGAGCAGCCAGAGCACGGTCGCGTACAGGGGAAACGCCAGCAGTTGGCGAAAGGTCTCCATCCAGGGGCCGGGACGCGGGAGGCGATCCAGCAGCCGTGGCATCCAGGAAAGCAGCAGAAACGGCAGCGCCATGCCGAATCCCAAGGCGGCGAAAACCCCTACCGCCAGCATGGCGGGCTGGGTCAGGGCGACGCCCAGCGCCGTGCCCATGAACGGCGCGCTGCACGGACTGGCCACGACGGTGGCGAGTACGCCGGTCAGAAACGACGATTTCAGGCTGTGGCCGCGGGGCATTGCCCGCGCGGCGCCCCCGAGCCCGAAATTGAAGGCGAGCTGGCCGCCAAACCCCATCGCCATCAGGAAAAACAGGTAGGCCAGCGCCGTCACGAAGCCGGGGGACTGCAGCTGAAAGCCCCAGCCGACGGCCTCCCCCGCGCGGCGCAGGACCAGGAGCAGGATCGCGATGGCGACAAAACTGAGCACCACGCCGGCGGTGTAGGCGAGACCGTGCCCCGCGACGCGGTGGCGGTGGGCGTGCGCCGAGGTGAGGCTCAGCACCTTGATCGAAAGCACCGGAAACACGCAGGGCATGAGGTTGAGGATCAGGCCGCCGAGGATGGCAAAACCCAGCAGCGTCAACAGTCCAGGCGCAAGTCCCGGCGCACTGGTGGGGACGACGGCGCGGGCGGTAGGCGCCGGCGCGCTGGTCGCGGTGACGGCGCCGGTCGCGAAATCGACGGTGAAATACTGGGTGTTGGGTGGGTAACACAGGCCGGCATCGGCGCAGCCCTGAGACGTCACGCTCAGGTTGATCCCGGGTGGCGGCGGCTGGAGAAAATCGACGCTGACCAGCGCGCGATCGTAGAACACCTCGAGATTCTTGCCGTAGTAATCATCGTAGATCTCGCGACCCGTGCCGGTGCGGATCGCGGTCGGCATCACACCGCCCGCAGTGTCCCGGGCCTGCACCGCAAAGTTGTCCTTGTAGAGGTAGTACCCTGGCGCGATGACCCACTCGAGCCGAACCTTGCCTTCACCGAGGCTGATCGAAAGTTGATAGGCCTGTTCGACCGGGAGAAATTGCTGATCGCCCTGGAGCAGATTCGAGCGGGCGCCCGCAGACGCAAAGGGGTCTGTGGCCATGACGGGACCCGAACCCAGGATCAGCAGCAACCAGTACAGAGCAAAACTGCGGTATCGCGGCATGGACTGGTCTGCGGTTGGGGCGGCCCGGCTTCGACCAGACCGCAGGAGCTTGGTTTCAAGGCCGGGTATTGTGTCGTATTCTGGGCCTTGCCGCAGCCGCGGGGCCTCTCATCACGGCCAACTCTCACAACGGCCCACTCTCACAACGGATAGTACGACCATGGCGATCAAAGATTGGGTGCGGAATTCGCGCGGAAACACCACCGGGGCGACCACCGCGCCGCGCCATCGTGGTGCCGGCGCCTGGATGGTGGTGGCGGCCGTGCTGGTCGCGAGCGCGCTGGCGCTGTCCTGGTACTGGTCGCGGCAACCGCAACTGGCCCCGCTGCTCGCGGGGGCCGACCGGACCAGCGTGAGTGGCGCGCGGACCACGGCGACGCTCATCGCCCTGGTGGATACGCTGCTCGACAAGCCGGGCGGCTATCTGACCAACGACATGCTGCCGCCGGGGCTCTGGCTCGACAATATGCCGAACTGGGAGTTTGGCGTTGTCGTGCAGGTGCGCGACGCCGCGAAAGCGTTTCGCGAGGCCTTCAGCCGCTCGCAATCCCAGTCGACGGAAGATCCGGATCTCGCCGTTGCCGAGCCCTTGCTGAATTACGATACCGATCGCTGGATTTTCCCGGCGACGGAGGACGAGTACCGCAAAGGTCGTGATCGACTCGCGCGCTATTACGCACGTCTGCTCGATGGCGATGAGAACAACGCTCTCTTTTATGCCCGCGCCGACAATCTCCGCTACTGGCTGGGAACCGTGCAAAGCCGGCTCGGCAGCCTGTCCCAACGCCTGGGGACCAGCGTCGGGCAGCCCCGGCTCAGCATCAGATTGGGTGAAGGCGCGGATGCCGCCGCCGCGCAACCGACACTCGCACTGGTCAAACCATCCTGGTGGAAAATCGACGATACGTTTTTCGAGGCGCGTGGCACGGCCTGGGCGCTGATCCAGTTGCTCAAGGCGGCGGAAGTGGACTTCGCGGATGTGCTGCAAAAGAAAAATGCCCAGGTCAGCCTGCGGCAGATCATCCGCGAGCTGGAAGCGACGCAAAAGCCGCTGCATTCGCCCGTTATTTTGAACGGTAGCGGTTTTGGCTTCCTCGCCAATCACTCGATCACCATGGCGTCCTACATCGGCCGCGCGAACGCGGCATTGATCGATTTGCGGGAACTGCTCGCGCAGGGATGAAACCGAGGTCACATCTGCGACTGCTGGCCAGACGCTTTGTGACGCACTGTGGGTTTATGGCCGGGTGCGTGGAGACGGTGTGGCCGCAGGCGCATACTGCTCGACCAGGACGTGGATTCAAGGCGGAACCGACCAACGATGACTGTCTTCGGCCCCTCAGCCGTCACCGGGACTTCGACGAACGGGTTTTGGGGCGGCGAGGGATTTGATCTTCCCACGCTGGTGATCAACCAGCAGCAGACCGGGATCGCGGTACTGGACTCCCGGAGCAGGATCATTTGCTGGAATCACTGGATGGCCGACTGGACCGGCGTCCCGGCGACCCAGGCACTGCACGCCACGCTCGATGCACTGTTTCCTGACCTGGCCGCGAGCGAATTGCTCGACGCCCTGGCACGGGTGGCCGACAACGGGGTTGGAATCCACTGGTCGCAGCACCTCGATCCGGAGCGGCTCGACCGTGTCGAGACCGCCATGACACCTGGCGATCGGGCGCTGCCACCATTTCGGCTCTCGATGTCCCCCCTATCCCTGCCCGCCGGCAGGGGCACCCTGCTGGAGGTGGTGGAAGCGCCCTTTCAGCCCGCGGTCGAACGGTTGCGCGGCGCTGACTCCGACTTGGATGAGACCTCCCGCCGTGCGGTCTATCTGGACGAGCAACGCGCGGGCGTTATCGCGGTGGACGCGCGCGGACGCATTCAGTCCGTCAATGGTGCCTTCGGCGCGATCACCGGTTTCGCTCCCGAGCTGCTGGTCGGCGTGCCGGCGCGGCTCGTGTTTCCAGCACTTGGCCGCCGCGCTGGCGCTGACGTGCGTGCGCGGTTGCTGGGTGAGGTCAATCCCCGGGGCCGCTTGCAGGCGGTCACCGCAACCGGTGATCTCCGCTGGTTGGACGTATCGCCCTGCACGCCGCTCGACGCGCCGGCCGGATTGGTGTTGCTGTGTCGTGACGACACCGCGCGTCTGGCCGAGCGCCGGGAGCTGCAACTCAAGGCCGAGCTGGTCGCGGCACTGTTCGGCCAGATCGCCGACGGAGCACTGTTGGTGGATCAGCACGGATGCGTCGAACGGGTGAACGCGCCCGGACTCGAATTGTTGGGCCTTGATTTCGCCCGGACCGTTGGTCGCAGTATCGACGACCTGGTCGGGTTCGTGGACCCGGAGACCGGCGCACCTGTGCTGGTGTTGCGGACCGCCCTGGCGCGCGGGACGGCGCTGGCGATACCCGCGGGCACGGCGCTGCAGCGCAGCGATGGCAGCAGTATCCAGGTGGCGGCAACACTCACGCCCCTGCGGGATCAGGACAACGAACTGGTCGGCGGATTGCTGATATTCCGGGCCTGCACGGAAGCACCACAGGTTTCCCAGCGTCTCGCGTGGCAGGCGGAGCATGATGCGCTCACCGGATTGAGCAACAGGTCCGCACTGGCCAGGGCGATTGGGCAGCGGTTGGGGCAAATCAGTGACGGCGATCCGGTGGCCGTGTTGCTTTATATCGATGTCACGAATTTTTCGCTGGTCAACGATACCTGCGGCCATGCGGCGGGCGATCTCCTGCTGCAACGGGTGGCCCGGCTGCTGGAGCCGCATACCGGGCCTGGAGAAGTGCTGGCGCGGATCGGCAATGACGAGTTCGCAATGTTGCTGCAACGGGCGGATGCTGCCGCCGGCTGTGCGGTCGCCGAAGCCGTGCTGGCCGACTTCCAGACGTTTTCCTTTCCGTGGGGGGAGCGACGCATCAAGATGGGGGTCAATATCGGCGTCGAGGTGATCGACGGTCGGTCCGATTCCGATATCGACATTCTGGTGGCGGCGGCGGCAAGCTGTGCCAAGGCCAAGGAAATGGGCCGCAACCGGATGCATTTTGCGGTAGCTGGCGGCCACACCGGGCGTGGCGACGGCCTGGATGCCTGGGTACCCAGGATCAGCGCGGCACTGGACGAAAGCCGCCTCCGCTTGTTGTTCCAGCCGATTATTGACCTGCGTTCCGATGCTGAACCCGGCGTGCGGCATTGCGAAGCCCTGGTCCGGATGATCGGTCCCAACGGTGAGCTGATCTCTCCCCAGGGCTTCATTCCGGCGGCGGAACGCTACGGCCTCATCGAGGACATCGACCGCTGGGTGGTTGCGGAAGCGGTACGGGTGCTGCAGGGATTGCCCCGCGCCCAGCGTGATGGTTTCAATCTCTCGGTCAATCTGTCGGGCGCCACCATCAGCGACGAATCCAGCGCCGCTTACATTCTGGAGCTGCTGAATCGTTCCGGCGTCGATCCGCGCCGCCTGCAGTTCGAGATCACGGAAACTGCGGCCATCCGTCAGTTCGATCGCGCCCTGAACCTGATTCACCGGCTGCGCGCCCACGGCTGTTACTTTGCCCTCGACGACTTCGGCAGCGGCCTGTCGTCATTGCGCTATCTTCAGGAAATCCCGGTGGATTACCTCAAGATCGACGGTGCCTTCATCCGCAAAATGGAATTGAGCGAAGTGGACTTCACCATGGTGAGCACCATCAATCATCTGGCGCACATCATGGGTATCGCGACCATCGCCGAAAGCGTCGAGAACGCCCTGCAGCTGTCGATGCTGCGCGATCTGGGTGTCGACTACGCCCAGGGGTTCTTCATCGCCATGCCGCAGCCGCTGGAGAGCATCCTGATTTGATTCTCAGCCTGGCGTTGTGGCGAGGAACTGCGCCACCAGCCGGGCGTGCTGTGCCGGCGCCAGTCGCGGTCCGTACTGGGCTACCACGGCGGCGGCGGCGAGGTTGGCAAAGCGCCCCGCCGCGACATGATCGAAACCCTGGGTCAGCCCGTAAAGAAACGCCCCGGCGAACATGTCCCCCGCGCCATTGGTATCGACCGCGGTCGCCGGTGTGGCGGGAATCTGGTGCAGCTGGTGGCCGTCGAACACCAGGGCACCGCGCGCGCCCTGGGTGATGGCAAAGGATTCGGCGTCGGCGCGCAGGCGCTCGGCGGCCGTTTCCACATCGTGCGCGCCGGTCCAGGAGCGCGCTTCATCGCTGTTGCAGAACAGCAGGTCCACGCGTCCACCTGCCATGGCGCGAAGTTCCTCCTGGAAGTGGGCCACGATACCCGGATCGGACAGGCTGAGTGCCACCCGGGTGCCGTGCTGCCGGGCCAGCTCGCGGGCACGGATCGCCGCCGCGCGACCACTCGGCGAGGTGGCCAGGTAACCTTCGATGTAGAGGTAGGTGGCGGCGGCGAGCGCCTCCGGGTGGAGATTTTCCGGCGCCAGTGACGCGCTGATGCCGAGGAAGGTGTTCATGGTGCGTTCGGCATCCGGCGTGATCAGCACCAGGCATTTGCCGGTGGTGCCGGGCGGGAGCCCGGTGGTGCCGTTGTGGACGACCCCCGCCGCTGCCAGGTCGCGCAGGTAAAAATGGCCGTTATCATCGTCGGCGACCCGGCACGAATAGTAACCGCGGCCGCCGAAACAACTCACCGCGATCACGGTGTTGGCACCCGAGCCGCCGCTCGCCCGGCGCGCCAGGGTCAGGTGATCGCCGAATACCTCCAGCAGCTGGTTTTGGCGCGGTTCATCGACCAGGGTCATGACACCTTTCTCGATCCCGTGGATGCGGAGTTCGGCATCGGTCACCCGCAGTTCGGTATCCACCAGAGCGGCGCCCAAGCCGTAAACATCGAAACGCTGCATGATCGTGGAGCCCCGTCGGTCAAAGCGGCTATTATCCACGCCCGTGCCCGCGGACCAAGTGACCGGCGGGCTTGAGACAGCGTCTGTCTCCACACAAACTGTATTCGGGAGACACCAGTGGCACGCAGGCGGCAACGCAAATCGCGCACCCGGAATCCGCCGCGCCGCAGTCCATGGGCGGTCGTCCGGGTTGTGCTCGGCGCGTTGCTGTTGCCCGTGGTGATCGCGGCCGGGCTCGGCGTCATTGCGCTCGATACCATGGTGAAGGCAAAGTTTTCCGGCGCCAAATGGGCGTTGCCGGCGCACGTCTACGGCCGTCCGCTGGAGCTGTACGCGGGTCAGCCCTTGGCGCGCGCGGCGCTGCTGCGTGAGCTGGATGGACTCGGCTATCGCAAGGCGGCGCAAGCGGAGCACCCGGGGCAGTTCAGGATCAGTGGCAATAGCCTCGATATCCATGTGCGTGCGTTTCGTTTTCCAGATGGCGAGCAACCGGCGCAACGCGCGCGTGTGAGTCTCGACGCAACCGGAATCGCCGCCATCACCAGCAGCAGCGGCGCCGCGTTGCCGCTGCTGCGCCTGGAGCCGGTACGCATCGGCGGCATCTACCCGGAACATGCGGAGGATCGCGTGCTGTTGCGGCTGGCGGAGTTGCCCCCCTATCTGGACGACGCGCTGATTGCGACCGAGGATCGCGATTTCTACCGCCATCACGGCGTCTCTGCGCGCGCCATCCTGCGCGCGTTCTGGGCCAATCTGCGCGCCGGCGGCATCGCTCAGGGTGGCAGCACCCTTACCCAGCAGCTGGTGAAAAACCTGTACCTGTCACAGAACCGTACCCTGGCCCGCAAGGTCATGGAGGCGGTGATGGCGATGCTCCTCGAACTGCATTACAGCAAGCAGGAGATCCTCGAGGCCTATCTCAACGAGATCCATCTGGGTCAGGCCGGGGGTCGGGCCATTCACGGTTTCGGCCTGGCCAGCGAGTTCTATTTCCGCCAGCCGCTGGCGGAACTCGATCTGCATCAGGTGGCGTTGCTGGTTGGGCTTGCCAAGGGCGCGTCCCATTACAACCCGCGCCGGCACCCGGAGCGGGCCCTGGCGCGGCGCAATCTGGTGCTGGCGCAACTGGCTGAAGAGGGTGTCATCGATGCGGAACGCGCGCGCGTCGCCGCCCGACAGCCGCTGGATGTCACGGATGCCCCCGGCGGTGTCAATCAGTACCCGGATTACATGGACCTGATCCGGCGCAGCTTGCAGGCGGATTACAAAGCCACCGATCTCACCGCGAATGGCCTGCGCATCTTCACCCATTTCAATCCCCAGGCACAGCGTCAGGTAGAGGTCGCCATCGCCGACACGCTCCGTCACATCGAGGCAGAGCGCAAGCTGAAACCCGGACGGATCCAGGCAGCCGCTGTCGTGGTGGGCGTGGGTACCGGCGAAGTTCTGGCTCTCGCCGGCAGTCGCTCGGGCCAGGTGGCAGGCTTCAATCGCGCGCTGGATGCCCGCCGTACCATTGGCTCGACCGCGAAGCCGGCAGTCTATCTGGCGGCGCTGGAACAGCCCGGACGCTACACGCTGGGCACCTTGGTGGACGACGCGCCGGTCTCGATTGTCTCCGGAGGCAAACCGTGGACCCCGGAGAATTTTGACCGCACCAGCCATGGGCCGGTACCGCTTTACGTCGCACTGAGTCGCTCCTACAACCAGGCCACGGCGCGGCTGGGTCTCGAAGTGGGTGTCGATCGCGTCGCCGATGTGGTGCGGCGGCTGGGGTACGAAGGTCCGCTGCTCAAGGTGCCGGCGTTGCTGCTGGGCGGGGTTTCGATGACACCCTTCGAGGTCGCAGAGATGTACCACACGATTGCCGCGGACGGTTTTCACACGGACCTGCGGGCCATCGCCTCCGTCAGCGGCGCGGACCGGGAGATCCTGAGAAGGTATCCGTTTGCCGTCGAACAGCATTTTGCGGCGGCGCCGATGCATCTGCTGCATTACGCCTTGCGCAAGGTGATGACCGAAGGCACCGGAACCAACGCCTACCGGCAGTTGCCGGCCGGCCTGACGGTGGCGGGGAAGACGGGTACTTCAAACGATCAGCGCGACAGCTGGTTTGCGGGATTCAGCGGCAACTACCTGGTGGTGGTGTGGCTGGGACACGACGATAACAGCCCGATGGCCGTGTCGGGCGCTTCGGGAGCGCTGCGGGCGTGGAGCGCGATCATGGCGGGGCTCGATAACCGCTCGTTGCCCGACGTGAATCCCGAGGGGGTGACCTATGCCTGGTACGATCCCGTCACCGGAGCAGGGAGCGGCGCGGGTTGCGCCAACGCGCGCCAACTGCCCTATATCAACGGCTCCGAACCTGAAGGTCGCAGTTGCCTGAGCGGGGTTCCCGGGCAGATGCTGGACCGGGTGCGCGGCTGGCTGGGGATCGACTGATGAGCCGTGGCACAAACTCCCCATGTGACGGGAGCACAACAGGACCCGCGGCGCTGACATCCCTGCGCGTCGCGGTCCGGAACCTGAAGCTGCTGAGCGGCCTGGGCGCCTTGCTGGTGCTGGCAGCCTGCGCGCCCATGCAGTCCCAACCGCCGGCGCCAGTTGTTGTCCCGTCGCCCCCCACAACCGGCCCTGGGGCGCCGCCCGCTCCCACCACGCCCGTGCCCGCCCCGGAAGTGCGGCCGGTGCCCAGGCCAACGCCTCCATTGCCGCCCCGGGTGGTCCCGCCGCCGGTGGCGCCGGATGCGGTTTCCGCGCTGCTGCAGCAGGCAAGTAGCGAAGCACAGGCCGGCCGCCACGACGCCGCCATCGCCCTGGGCGAGCGGGCGCAACGGCTGGATCCGCGGGCGCCGGAAGTTTATCTGGTGCTCGGTCGCGCGCGTCTGGCGCGCGGGCAGCCCGCAGAGGCGCGTCAGCTCGCCCTGAAGGGTCTCGCCCTGAGCGTTACCGGCACCGAGGTTCGGCAGGAGCTGGAGGCGCTGCTGCGGGATACGGGTTCCTGAGCCGGGGCGTTCGGAGGCGGTGCCCGATAGGCGACGCCAGCGCCGTGGCGTCCCGCGGTCTGCGCCCGGAGTCCAATTCCCGACGCGGCCAGGCCACGGATTCAACGCAAGCGGCAGCATCCTGCCGCAGCCCGGTTACAGCGCCGGCAGTGCGGCCTCCAGCCAGCGCGCGATGCGCTCCGCCCAGACCATCTGGCCCGCGGTGTCCGCGATCAGATCCTGACGAATCTCCAGTTCGACATGGGCGATGCCGCGCCGCTCGCCGTGCACGGGAATGCCGTAGTCGGTGGCATCGGAAACCGCGTAGGGCTGGTTGTCGCCTACCACCAGGCCGGGTTCGCGCCGGGCGCTGGCCAGCAGCAGATGCCCGAGGCGGGCATCGCGCTGATAGAGAACTCCGCAGTGCCAGGGCCGCGACACCCCGAGAAATACCGGTGTGAAGCTGTGCAGTGCCACCAGTAATACCGGTCGTCCAGACGCCGCGCGTGCATCCAGCTCGGCGCGGATGCGGTCGTGGTAGGGATGGAAAATGGCAGCCGCGCGGGCTTCCGCCGCTGCGGCGGAAAGCCCGGCATTGCCCGGGATGGGTGTGCGCTCACTCTCGGCAACAATGGACTGCGGCGTGCCCGGCGCGCGGTTGCAGTCGATCACCAGCCGCGAGTACTGCTGCACAATGGCGAAGGCGTCGAGCCGCTCGGCGAGTTGCTCCGCGAGCCCCGCAATGCCGATATCCCAGGCGATATGCCGGTCGAGGTCGGCGGCAGCGAGGCCGAGGGATGCCAGCGCGCCGGGAATCGCGCGGCCGGCATGATCTGCGGTGATGACATAAGGCGCCGCACCCTCCGGGCGACACAACCGGTACACCGCCGGATCGGCAGCGGCGAGCAGCGGGGTGCGATGGTTCACGGCGCTGCGTGGATCAGTTTTTGTGAACCGGCGGCTGGCCATTTTCTCCGGCATAGAGTCCGGCAAATTCCTGCCGCAGCACATGCTTCTTCACCTTGCCGGTGGCGGTCATCGGCAGTTCGTCCAGCACGACCACTTTCTTAGGCACCTCGAAGCCACCGAGCTCGCGCTTGCAGTGCTCGATCACGGTCCGCTCATCGATCCGCGCGCCGGGCTTGGCCGCGATCACAGCGGTCACCGCCTCGCCCCAGTAGTCGTGGGGCAGGCCGATGACGCCGACATTGGCGACCCCCTCGCAGGCGAGCACGCTGCGCTCCACCTTCACCGAGGAGACGTTTTCGCCGCCGGACTTGACGATATCCTTTTTGCGATCCACGAAGCAGAACTGGTTGTCGTCGTCGCGATAGCCGATGTCGCCGGAGTGATGCCAGCCGTGGGCGCGCGCCTCGGCGGTGGCATCCTCGTTGCGGAAGTAGCCCAGCATGACCTGGGGACTGCGCCAGACGATCTCGCCGATCTCGCCCGGCGGCAGCAGGTTGCCCTGGTCGTCCATCACCGCCTGGTCGGTGAGCAGCGAGCCATCGCCCCAGATATTGCCTTCCTTGATCTCCGCCCAGCCGGCATCGACGATGGTCGCAACGGCGGCAATCTCGGTCTGCCCGGAGCCGGTGGTGAACGCGCAGCCGAACGCCGTCTTGAGCCGCTGCAGCGTCGGGGCATCCATGGGCGCCATGCCGTACATGCCGAGCTTGAGGCTGGAATAGTCGTGCCGAGCCAGTTCCGGCGACGCCAGCATGGCGCGCCACATCAGGGGCAGCAGGATGGCGAATTCGAGTTTTTCGGATTCAATCAGGCGCAGCAGGGCATCGGGATCAAAACCGTTCTGCAACACGGTCTTGCCGCCCACATGGATGGCCGTCAGGGAAAACATTTCCGCGGTGATATGAAACAGCGGCAGCACCGCCGCATGGCTGGTGCTGTCCTTGTTGGAGCCGATACTCAGCACCACGTTCAGGCTCGACAGAAACAGGTTCTTGTGGGACAGCATCACGCCCTTGGGACGCGCCGTGGTACCGCTGGTGTACATGATCTGGGCGAGATCGTCGTCCTGGATGATGATGTCCGCCACCTCGGTCACCGGCTGCCCGGCCAGAAACTCCGCAAAAGCCGGATGCTTCGCCGTGCCAGGGCCGGCGAGCGTGCCCAGCACCAGATCGTCAAGACCGGCGGTGACGCTGTCCACCAGGGCATGGAGACGGGCATCGGCGAACACGGCGCGAGCGCCCGAATGCTGAATGTTGTAGGCGACATCGTCCGGGTTCTGCAGAAAGTTGACCGGCACCGCGACAAAGCCGCCCTTGAAGCAACCCCACAGGCAGATCAGGAATTCGCTGGTATTGCCGCCCAGAATGGCGACCCGGTCGCCCTGGTGGATACCCCGCGCGCGCAGCCCGTGGACCAGACGGTTCACGCGATCATTGAGTTCGCGAAAACTCAGCGCCACGCGCCGGCCCTCGACAAATTCGACCACCGCCTCGCGGGTCCCGCGATCCGTGGCGCGACGGCGCAGGCAGTCGCCCATGGCAATGCGGCGGATCAGGTTGAGTTCGAGTTCGCTTGCCATCTGCAGTTTCCCCTGCACGTCGTTACTTGATCGGGCGTGGCGAAAGCATATCGATCGACGCTTGGCTCACCGCGCCGCCGTGTTCCAGCCATTGCGCGCACTCGGGCGTCAGGGTGCGCGCAATGGCGGCGTCGCATTCCTTCAGCTCGGCAGCGCTGAGCACACCCCTCCAGCGGTCATTGGTGCCCTTGTGGATAAAGGACTGGGCGCCGCCGGCAAAGATTTTGTTGACCCCCGGGAGCAACGCTTCGGCATTGGTTTTCATGGTCTCGAAACTGGCCTGTTCGACCAGGCTTGGCCACAGCGCTTCCGGCACGCTGATGTCCAGGAAAGCAGCCACCTTGCGCATCTCGCCTTCGAGATCCCGGCTCAGGTCGTTGAAGTGGACCAGGTAGATATTCGGCAGGTGACGGTAGTCCCACCAGCTCTGGATGAAATGCAGGTGCGACCAGAACGGGTAGCCGTCGCTTTCCCAGGGAAAATTTCCCTTGTTGATCCAGTCGTGCCACAGCGCGTGAAGATCGGGATACAGCGGCGGAAAAGGCTCGCCGACACGCCCGGGCGTATTGTTGAGCGCATCGATGAACGGCTGGGTGTAGTTCGAGGTGTGATTCCACAGCGACATGAAGACATCGCGGACGTCGCGGCCGACCACGATGTACTTCATCTGCGGATGATAGGTAAGGCCGTCGAGGGCGGTATGGGTTTTCAGGAAGCGGCGGTGCGTCTGCGCCTCCAGGTCGGCGACCACTTTTTCCAGCGGCACGATGCGCATATCGACCCAGGCGGAAATGTCGTGAAAGGACTGCGCGGGCGGCTGATCCTGAAAGATCAGCAGGGCGACGATGCGCTGCATCCAGGTGGTGCCGCTCTTCATCGAGGTGCAGACGAGGATGTCGTCGTCGCGAATCTTGATGCTGTCCCAGCGGGTGCTGTCGAAGTGATGAAACTGATAGGTGTGCGTGCGCTGGGGCAATGCTGTGGTCATGGTCTCCCGCCTGTAGCAGATGGTTGTTATCGTCCCGGCTTGCCAGGGCAAGCTATCGACGGAATTAGATCAGCATTGCCTGCTGCCGACAAATGGCCGCCTCACGCTCGAACAGATCCCTGCCGAAACAAGTGAGGTGAAGATCCGGCGCCGATCTGTTAGAGTGCGCGCGGCTCAGACGCACTTCGGTCGGCGTTGTCCTCGCGGTACCCCTTCTGGTTATCCTCGACTTCATATTTACGAGACTGTCTCGCGACCGACACCGGGCACCAGGCCCGGGACGCACAGTTTCCGGAACTCTACATGTCATTTGATACTCTCGGCCTCTCGGCCGAATTGCTCCGTGCTGTCGCCGAACAGGGCTACAGCGATCCTACCCCGGTTCAGCGCCAGGCGATTCCGGTCATTCTCGAAGGCCGCGACATTCTCGCCGGCGCCCAGACCGGTACCGGCAAGACCGCCGGCTTTACCCTGCCGCTGCTGCAACGCCTGAGCGCGGAAAAGCCGGCCGGCAGTGGCCGCCCGGTGCGCGCGCTGATTCTCACCCCCACGCGGGAGCTGGCGGCCCAGGTCGGCGCCAGCGTGAAAGACTACGGTCGCCACCTGCCGTTGCGCTCGACGGTCATCTTCGGCGGCGTCGGCATCAATCCGCAGATTTCCGAGCTGCGCCGCGGCGTGGACATCCTCATCGCCACCCCGGGCCGGCTGTTGGATCACCTGGGCCAGCGCACCGTCGATCTCTCACGGGTGGAAATCCTGGTGCTGGACGAAGCCGATCGCATGCTCGACATGGGCTTCATCCACGATATTCGCAAGGTGCTGGCCGTGCTGCCGGCCAAGCGCCAGACCCTGCTGTTCTCCGCGACTTTCTCGGATGAAATCCGGACCCTGGCGGACAAACTGCTGAATGCGCCAGTGCCGATCGATGTCGCGCGCCGCAATACGGCGGTCGAGTCGGTGACGCAGATGGTTTACCCGGTGGATCGGGTGCGCAAGCGGGAGCTGCTGTCACACCTGATCAAGATCGAGGAGTGGAGCCAGGTGCTGGTATTCACCCGCACCAAGCACGGTGCCAACCGCCTGGCGCAACAACTGGAAGACGACGGCATCCAGTCCGCCGCGATTCACGGCAACAAAAGCCAGACCGCGCGCACCAAGGCGCTCGCCGATTTCAAACAGGGCAAGGTGCGGGTATTGGTCGCGACCGACATCGCCGCGCGCGGCATCGACATCGACCAGCTGCCCCATGTGGTCAACTACGAGCTGCCCAATGTGGCGGAAGACTATGTCCACCGCATCGGCCGCACTGGCCGCGCGGGCAATAGCGGCGAAGCGGTGTCCCTGGTGTGTATCGACGAGACCGGCCTGTTGCAGGGCATCGAACGTCTGCTCAAGCGCCGCCTGCCGACACTGGTCATCCCGGAGTTCACGCCCGACCCCCGCATCGCGGCGGAGCCGATCATCAACGGGCGCAGCGCGAATGGACGCAGCCAGCGGCCACCCAGCCAGGCGCGGCCCAAGCCGGGCGCACCACGCCAGGAAGGACGCCGCAAACCCGGCGCGCGCACCCAGAGCAGCGGTCGCGCGCAGGGCGCACGCGGCAACCGCTAGGGCTGGTTCGAGGAAGTGAAGCGCGCTCCCGCCGGTGAGCTGGCGGGAGCGTATTCAGGACTCGCTAACGTATTCTGCGTTCGACGCCCGCGCGCATCGCTCGACCATCAACGTTCAACCGTCAACGTTCAACAAAGGCCCGCTCGATGACATAGTGGCCGAGATCGCCGTGGCGATATTCACTGAAACCCTTGCTGTCCAGCAGATCGCACAGATCCGTCAGCATGGCCGGACTGCCGCACAGCATGAAGCGATCATTGGCCACGCTCAGCGCCGGCAACCCCAGGTCGGCGGACAGTTTGCCGCTGCCCAGCAACTCCGTGATCCGCCCCTGATTCTTGAACGGCTCCCGGGTCACGCAGGGGTAATAGAGCAACTTGTCCCGCGTCACCTCGCCGAAGAACTCATGCTTGGGCAATTCTTCGGTAATCAGCTCCCGGTAGGCGAGATCCGCCGCGTGGCGGCAGCCGTGGACCATGATCACTTTGTCGAAATTGTCGTAGATCTCCAGGTCCCGGATGATGCTGAGAAAAGGCGCCAGCCCAGTGCCCGTCGCCAGCAGGTACAGATGGCGCCCCGGCAACAGGTGATCGAGCACCAGGGTGCCGGTCGGTTTGCGTCCCACCAGCACTTCGTCACCCACCCGAATATTCTGCAGGCGCGAGGTCAGGGGACCGTCCGGCACCTTGATACTGAAAAACTCCAGCTCTTCCTCGTAGTTGGCGCTCGCCATGCTGTAGGCACGCAGCAGCGGCTTCTGGTCTACTTCCAGCCCGATCATGGTGAAATAGCCGTTCTTGAAGCGGAAACTTGCATCCCGGGTAGTGCGAAAGCTGAACAGGCGGTCGGTCCAGTGGTGGACGCTCAGCACAGTCTCCCGATTCAAATTGGACATGACCTGACTCCGGCCCGGATGTAGGAAGAGCGGCCAATGCCGCTTGCCGGCACCATAACGCTGGGGCATGCTATCGGTAAAATAGATTATTCGCATATGGTTAATCGGTTGCGACGATAATGCACTACACCTTGCGCCAGCTCGAAGTCTTTCTCGCTACCGCCCGCTTCGCAAACATCAGCCGCGCGGCCGAGAGTCTGTCCATGTCCCAGTCCGCCGCCAGCGGCGCGCTCCAGGATCTGGAGCGACAGTTCGACATTCGCCTCTTCGACCGCGCCGGCAAGCGTCTGCAACTCAACGATCTGGGCCGGGCACTGCAACCCCAGGCGCTGGCCCTGCTGGACCAGGCGCAGGCGCTGGAGGCGGGTTTCGCCGGTCGCGCGGACACCGGTGCGCTCAACATCGGCGCCACCCTGACCATCGGCAATTATCTGGCGGTCGGCCTGATGGCGAATTTCATGAACGAGCACCCCGGCGTTCGCGTGGCGCTGACGGTGGACAACACCGCCCATATCGCCGCCGGCGTCGCCGGCTTCAATCTGGACCTGGGCCTGGTCGAGGGTGAACTGAGCCACCCGGAGCTGGTCATCACCCCGTGGCGGGAGGACGAGCTGATCGCCTTTTGCGCGCCCGATCATGTGCTCGCCAAGCGCTATCGCCTCAACGACGACGATCTGCTCGCGGCGACCTGGATCTTGCGCGAGCCGGGCTCGGGAACCCGCCAGACCTTCGACCGCGCCCTGCACGGGCTGCTGCCGCGCCTCAATATCCTGCTGGAACTTCAACACACCGAGGCCATCAAACGCGCGGTGGAGGCAGGACTTGGCATTGGCTGCCTGTCACGCATCGCGCTGCGCGATGCCTTCCAGCGCGGCAGTCTGGTGGCGCTCGATATGCCGCATCGCGATCTGCGCCGGCATTTCTATTTCGTGCTGCACCGGCGCAAGTTCATCAGCCCGGGCATGGAACGCTGGCTGGAGCTGTGTCGCGCCTCGGCAAACGACGCGTCGCCATGACGCGGGCATAAAAAGCGAAACGCCCCTGACCGGTTGCGCTCGCCAGCGTCCGGGCGATGATGGAAACTACGCGCCGACCCATACCGTGCGCGGCGCGCACGGCGATTCATCACTGCCGACGGCAACGAGGGGGCTTCTTGTCCAATCTGTACATCGTGGTGGACAGCCCGGAGGTCTGGGCGCCCTATCACAGCGCTGAAGAAGTGGTGCCCAGCAAGGACTACCTGAGCCGCCCGGAATATCGTGCGCCCGGGATCCAGGTCTACAATTTTTGCGGCGATTGCAGCTACCGCAGCCAGGGCTACTACTGCTCCCTGCTCGCCGAGGCGCGCGGACAGAAGGTGCTGCCTTCGGTGCGCACCCTGAACGAACTGTCGGCGGGCGCCACCATCAAGCTGAGCGATGAGCTGCTGCGTCGCACGCGGCAGTTTCTGGCCGCCAACGTGGCGGCGAGCCAAGCCAATTTCCGGCTCCGGATCTACTTCGGCCACACCCCGATCGCGGCGCTCGAAAAACTCGCCAAGAAAATCTTCGAGCTGTACCCGGCGCCCCTCCTGGAAGTCGAGTTCGAGCGCGGTACCCAATGGGCCATCGCCAGTCTGCGCCTGATGGCACTCGGCGAACTGGACGACGCCGGCCAGGACGAATTCGGCGCCGCGCTCGAAGGTTTCAGCAAAAAGATCTGGCGCCAACCGCGCCGTGAACGCGCCGCGCGCTACGACCTCGCGATCCTGGTCGACCCCCAGGAGCGCTTCCCGCCCAGCAACAAGGGTGCGCTGCAAATGTTCATCAAGCATGCCCGCCTGCTCGGCATCGACGCCGATCTGATCACCATCGACGACGAAGCACGGCTGCTGGAATACGATGCGCTGTTCATCCGGCAGACGACTTCCATCAGCCATCCCACCCTGCGCTTCGCGCAGCGGGCCGCGCGCGCCAACATGCCGGTGATCGACGATCCCGACTCCATCATCCGCTGCACCAACAAGGTGTTCCTGCACGAGCTGCTGACCGCCAACAAGGTCCGCGTGCCGGCCGCCCGCATGCTGTTCGGCGACGAAATGCCGGAGTTCGCCGACCTGCGCGAGCAACTGGGCACGCCGCTGGTGCTGAAAATCCCGGACGGTTCGTTTTCGGTCGGCGTCGAGAAAGCCGAGACCGACGCCCAGTATCAGGCTGCGGCCGCGCGCCTCCTGAAACAGTCCGCCGTGGTGATCGTGCAGGAATTCATCGCGACCGATTTCGACTGGCGGGTAGGCGTGCTCGCCGGCCGCGCGATCTTTGCCTGCAAATACTTCATGGCCAAGGGCCACTGGCAGATTTACAACCACGACGCCGCGAGCACACGCGCCGGCGCCTTCGAGACCGTCGCGGTCCACCGCGTGCCGGCGCCCGTGATTCGCGCCGCGCTGCGTGCCACCGCCCTGATCGGCAACGGCCTCTATGGCGTCGACATCAAGGAGACCGCCATGGGCCCGGTGGTGATCGAAGTCAACGACAACCCCAACATCGACCGCGGTGTCGAGGACACCCTGTTGGGCGAAGAGCTGTATCGCACTGTGATGGCCGAATTCGAGCGCCGCCTGGAGGCCCGCGCCCAACAGCGCGCCGCCTCGTGACCTGGTCAATCCGGCGGGCGGCGCCGGCCGATGTGCCGGGCATCGCGGCGCTGGAGCAGCGCGCGTTCGCCACCGACCGCTTCAGTGCGCGCCAGTTGCGCTACCTGATCACCCGCGCACAGGCCACTGCCTTGATCGCCGGCGACGCGGCGGCACCCCTGGGCTACGCGGTCGCACTGTATCGGCGCGGATCGACCAGCGCCCGCCTCTACACCATCGCGGTGGCGGCGGCGGCGCGTGGCCAAGGCGTGGCGACCGCGCTGGCCGAGGCTCTCGCCGTCGCCGCCCGCGCCCGGGGCTGCACGGCGCTCACGCTGGAAGTGCGCTCCGACAATGGTGCCGCGCATCAGCTCTACCGCAAACTCGGGTTTGTCGAAGCCGGCCGCCTGCCCGGCTATTACGAGGACGGCTCCGAGGCGCTGCGGATGCGCCTCGAACTCGTCAACGCTCCTGCCACCAGCGCGGGTTCAGCCCACCTGGCGCCAGATTTCCGCTAGCGGACGGCGCGGCGACGGCCGCTCCATGGCGCGGGCGGGTTCCGGCAGTCCATCCGGGGCGTCCAGCGCACCGATGGCAAAGCCTGCGCACAGCGCGTAGTGCTCAGGGTCCATTCCCAGCGCGGCATGCGCCCGGTCCCAGGCAATGCCCGCCATGCCGTGGGTGTAGAGGCCAAGCTGGCGCGCCTGCAGGGTCATCGCCATCCAGGCGGCACCGCTATCGAATACCGCCAGCGCATTGTCGTCGCCATTGCGGGAGAACTTTTTGTCGGCAAACACGAAGCCGAGTACCGCCGCATTGCGCGCCCAGCCCTGGTTGGCCTCGACCAGCAGATCGAGAAAGGTGGCGAAGGATGCCGGCGTCGAGGTCACGAAGCGCCAGGGCTGCTCGTTGTAGCAGGACGGCGACCAGCGCGCGGCATCGAAGATCGTGCGCAGCTCGGCCTCAGGGATTTCCACCTTGCGGAGAGCGCGTGGCGACCAGCGCTCGACAAACAGCGTATCGACGCCGGGCGCAGGGTCACGCTGGCCAAAATCCGCAGCGTAGGGGGCCGGATAGTTCATAACGGTACTCCAGGGAATCGAGCCTCCACCCTGCGACCGCCAACCGGCCCCGTCAAGCCCCGCTCGGGATGCTCATCCGCATGTCGGCCAGATCCAGGGCGTCGCCAAACGCCGGCTGGAACACCGTGCGCGCCTCGCCCCCAAGGCGGTCGGCGAAAGCGCTGATGGAATGTTCCTCGCCATGCACCAGCGCCACCGGCGGGCGGCCGGTGAACTGACCATACCAGTGCTGCAGCCCGCTCTGATCGGCGTGCGCCGAAAGACCGCCCACGGTGTGAATGGTGGCAGCCACCTTGATGCGCTCGCCCCACAGGCGGATTTCCCGCGCGCCGCTGATCAGCGCATGGCCGAGGCTGCCTTCCGCCTGATAACCCACCATCACCACCTGGCAGTTGCGCCGCCAGATGTTGTGCTTGAAGTGATGGAGAATCCGCCCGCCGGTACACATGCCGCTGCCGGCGATGATCAGGGCGCCACTGTCGATGCGGTTCAACCGCATCGATTGCTGGGGGGTCTGGCTCAGCAACAGCCCCGGCGGGCTGAAGTCGGCCTCGGTCAAGGCCTTGCCTTGCGGCGCCAGCAGCGCGGCGTAACGGGCGTAGAGCTTCGTGGTAGCGATCGCCATGGGGCTGTCGAGCGCCAGCAGCCAGCGCTCCAGATGCCAGGCCTGATATTTCTGGGCCAGCACATAGAGCAGCTGCTGGGTACGGCCCACGGCAAACGCGGGAATCAGGATATTCCCGCGCAGTTGGTTGCCGATGGTGAAAATCTCTTCCAGTTCCTCCCAGGTGGACTCCCACGAACGGTGATCGCGGTCCCCGTAGGTCGCCTCCATCACCACCAGATCGGCTTCCGCCACCGGGGTGGGGTCCGGCGAAATCAGCGATCCCCGGTGACCCAGATCACCGCTGAATACCAGCTTGCGTTCGAGCTCGCCTTCGCGGAGCCACAGTTCGAGGATGCTCGCCCCCAGGATATGCCCGGCATCCCGCAGTCGCAGCCGCACACCCGGCAGAATCTCGCACTCCCGATCGTAGGGCAGACCGCGCATCTGCTTCAGGGTTTGCTCCACATCCGCCAGTGCGTACAAGGGTTCCACGGGCGGCAGGTGCCGGCGGGCGCGCTTGCGGTTTTGCAGTTCCGCATCCTTGATGGCCAGGGAAGCCGCGTCCTTGAGCAGAATCCGCGCCAGCTCCTTGCCCGCACTGTGGGTATGGATGGGTCCGCGAAAACCCCGCTGTACCAGTTGCGGCAGGCGCCCGCCGTGATCGATATGGGCGTGGGTCAGCACCACGGCGTCGATGTCCCCGGGCGCGAACGGAAACGGCTCGGCATTGCGCGCCTCGCCCTTGCGACCGCCCTGATACATGCCGCAATCCACCAGCAGACGCTGGCCGCCCACCTCGATGAGAAAGCACGAACCCGTCACTTCGCGGGTGGCTCCCAGAAACTGCAATTTCATCACACCTCCGAATCCAGCCTGAGCATGGTAGGCATTATGGCTGAGCGTCTATCTCCGCCCCTTGACCCGCGACCCCTTGTTCCGCGCTTACCGGTCCAGCGCCGCCAGCACCGCCGCGTCGCGCCGGTAGATGTCCGGGCGAAAGGATAGTGCGCCGTCGGCATCGGTCTGCACGGTCCAGTAGTACAGGATCAGCGGCACTTGCCGTGCGAGATCGACCCGTCGCGTAGCGCCCTGGGCGACCACGGCCGCGATGGCGTCGGCGCTCCATTGGGTCGCGTCGTCGAGCAGCAGGCGAACGAACTCCAGCGCGTGCTCGACGCGCACACAGCCGGAACTGAGCGCGCGCTGGTCGCGGCCGAACAGATCCTGCGCCGGGGTGTCGTGCAGGTAGACCGTATGGGTGTTGGGGAAGCGGATCGCCACCCGGCCCAGCGCATTGTGAGGCCCGGCATCCTGACGCAGGATCAGGTTGCCCGGCCGCGACCAGTCGATCCGATGCGGGTCGAGCCGCGCGCCGGAAGCGTCCAGCACCGCGATATTTTCCTGCGCCAGATAACCCGGATCCTTGCGCACCTTGGGCAGCACGTCCTCGCGCAATATGGTCGGCGGGATCGTCCAGGTCGGATTGAAGGTGAGGTGGGTAATGGCCGAACGCAGCGCCGGTGTCGGCCGCGCGGGCTGCCCCACCACGATGCGCGCGCGCCAGATGTCGCCGCCGGGGCGGAAATAGCTGAGCTGGTAACCGGGGACATCCACCAGCACGAAGGACTCGGGCAGGCCGTGGAGCAGCCAGCGGGCGCGTTCCAGATTGACCCGGATCTGGTTGATGCGCTCGGCCACCGGCAGGTTGAGCGCGGCCCGGGTGTTGGCGCCGACGACGCCATCCACCTTCAGGAAATGACCGCGCTGAAAACTGCGCACCGCCGCGGCGAGTCCGTCGTCATAACAGTCTGGATCCGGCATCGGCGTTGCCGCATCCGGGTCAGCGCAGCTATCCGGTGCAGGCTCCGCGAGATCCGCCACCAGCGCCAGGCGCGCGCGCAACAGCGGCACGTCGTCATGGCGATCCCCGGGGTGCAACGCGGTGCGCCGCGCGGGCAACGCCGGCCAGCCGCCCCGCTGTTCCAGATCGCGATAGCGCGCGAGCCCCGCGCGCAAACCGGAATAGAGCGCGTGGGCGGGGCGTGCGATCGCGAAGGCCGTCGTGAACTGTCGGGCGTCGACGGCCTGCGCCACCGCCGCGAAATCCAGTTGCGGCACGGCGCGTGGCAAATCCCAGTCCGCATCGATGGCCCTCGGATCGACCTTGCCGGACGCCAAGTGGTGCAGCACTGTGATCAGCAACCCGCTGACCTCGATATCGAACCGCGCCAGTGCCTCCGCGCGGGGTACGGCCGCATGGGCTTTGCGATAGGCGGCCGCCAGCGCCTCCGGACGATAGTCCGATAGCACCAGGCCATCCTCGGAGAGGGTCGCCATGGCCCCCGCCAACGCCGCCACCGTCTGCTCGTCCCGCCACGCCGGACGCAGGGCACGCGCGGCGTAGAAAGCCTGCAAATCGGCATCGCCGGTGCTCACCACCTGGCTGATCAGGTTAGTGACGGCGGCGTCGCTGTCGGCCGCGACCGGCCCGCTCCCGGCGGCGTTCACCGCCCAGGGCAACCACAGTGACAGGACGATCAGGAGACTCGCCCGGGCAGGAACAGACATCGCAGTGCTCACTCGGTGGAGAATCCAGGCTGAAAATGAAGATTTGGTCATCCCGGTCGGGATGTTCATAATGGCGCACAGCCTGGGGCCGCTCCGCCACCGGGTGTCACGATTGCCAGGGCCGGCACAAAAAATGCCAGCTATTGAGCTGGCGCTCCGGACACCAGCGTTGAGCGATGACAAACACGGGCTCCCAATGATACTCCCCCGACCGCTGCGATCAGCTTCACTCGCGATACTTTCACTCGTGGCACTGACCGCCACTTTGCTGCTCGCCGCTTTCTCCGCTCAGGCCATGACCAGCACGCCGCGCGGGCAATCCCTGGACCGCACGCTCACTCGCCTGGCCCCGAACGCGGACCCGGCGGTACTGCGCCTGGCCGCCCATGCGCTGGCCTGCGCCAGCGCGAACGCCCGCCGCCTGGCCGTGATCGACTACTCGCTGCCCTCCACCGCGCGCCGCCTGTGGGTGTTCGACCTGGCCCGGCCGCGGCTGTTGTTCGAGGAACTGGTCTCTCACGGCCGCGGCTCCGGCGACGCCCGGGCCCGCGCTTTCTCCAACAAACCGGAGAGCTATCAGTCCAGCCTGGGGCTGTTCCGCACGCTCGACAGCTACCAGGGCCGCAACGGCTACTCGCTGCGCCTTGAAGGACTGGAGCCCGGCATCAACGACCTGGCCTACCAACGCGCCATCGTGATCCACGGCGCCGACTACGTCAGCGAGTCCTTCATCGAGCGCACCGGCCGCCTGGGGCGCAGCCACGGCTGCCCGGCGGTACGCCCGGAAGTCACGCATCCCCTGATCGACAGCATCAAGGGCGACCAGTACCTGTTTGCCTATTACCCTGATCAGAAATGGCTGGCGAATTCGGCCCTCCTGAGTTGCGCCGGCGGCAGCCCGCTGGCGTCGCGCTGACGCGCACGGAGCGCTGTTCCGATACGGCGCGGGCGACGCGCCACCCACGCGTATAATCGCCGCCGTTGTTTTCCGCCCGGAGTGCGCGTGGATTTCCTCCTGATTCTCAAAGCCGTGATTCTGGGGCTGGTGGAAGGCTTCACCGAATTTCTGCCGATCTCGTCCACGGGGCACCTCATCCTGGCCAGCGAGCTGCTGCACTTCAATGACGACCGCGGCAAACTGTTCGGGATCGTGATTCAGTCCGGCGCCATTCTTGCGGTGTGCTGGGAGTACCGCGCCCGTATTGCGGCCGTAGTGTGCGGCCTGCCCCGGGAGCGGGCGGCGCAGCATTTCACCCTCAACCTGGCGATTGCGTTCCTGCCGCTCGCAGTGCTCGGGCTGTTGTTTGGCAGCGCCATCAAGGCGCAGCTATTCAACGCGACCATAGTAGCAGTGGCGTTTATCGTCGGCGGGATCGTGATGCTCTGGGCCGAGCGGCGCGAGCATCGCATCCGGATAGAAACCGTCGATGCACTCGGCCCGCTGGATGCGCTCAAACTCGGTCTCGCGCAGGCGCTCGCACTGATTCCGGGCACCTCCCGCTCCGGCGCCACCATCATCGGTGGATTGCTGTTCGGCCTCTCGCGCCGCGCGGCCACCGAGTTTTCGTTCTTTCTCGCCATCCCCACCCTGATACTCGCGACGCTCTACCAGCTCTACAAGGAACGGGAATTGCTTTCCTTTAACGACTGGGGCATGTGGGTCGCGGGCTTCGTCGCTGCCTTCGTGTCGGCATTTCTGTGCGTGCGCTGGCTGTTGCGCTATATCGCCAGCCACGACTTCACCCTGTTTGCCTGGTACCGGATCGGTTTCGGGCTACTGGTGCTGACGACCGCCCAGTTCGGCTGGGTGGACTGGACCGCGGCACCCTGAATCCCGCCCGCGCCGGATGCGCGCAACCGGGCTGCGCAGGAAATTTCGGCGGCAAAGCTTGCAGTTACCGGCGGGATTAGGAAAAATCCCCCCCCCGGCTTGGGGGCTGGCCCCAAATCCGGCCCCATTGGCGTGCGAATTCGAGCGAATTGATGAAGAAAATCGAGAAAGCAGTGCGGAATGGCTCGCCTATTCTCACGCGACCTCCGGGCGGACAAGGTCTTTACGACCCCAGCTTCGAGCATGACGCCTGTGGCGTGGGCTTTCTGGCCAACATCAAAGGCCGGCAGTCGCACGCTATCGTCAGAAGCGGGCTGGAGATTCTCGTCAATCTCGATCATCGCGGCGCCACCGGCGCCGAGGCCAACTCCGGCGACGGCGCCGGCATACTGCTGCAAGTACCGCACAAGTTTCTGAAACTCGTCACCCAGGACGCCGGCATTACACTGCCCGGCGCGGGCGAGTACGGCGTCGGCATGTTCTATCTGCCGCAGGATGCCGCCGAACGCAGCGCCTGCGAGCAGCTCGTCGAGCAACTCGTGGCAGAGGAAGGCCAGACCGTGCTGGGCTGGCGCGACCTGCCCACCGACAACAGCTCGCTGGGCGAAACCGCGCGCGCCAGCGAGCCCTTCATGCGCCAACTGTTTGTGGGCCGCGATCCGCAGCTTGCCGACGAGATGGCGTTCGAACGCAAACTCTATGTGATCCGCAAGCGCGCCGAGAACGCCATTCGCTATTCGGGCAATTTCGCCAGCGGACACTTTTTCTATGTGAGTTCGCTGTCCTGCAAGACCTGCATCTACAAAGGCATGCTGATGCCGGCGCAGGTCGATCAGTATTTCCTGGATCTCACCCATCCGGCGCTGGAAACCGCCCTGGCGCTGGTGCACTCGCGGTTTTCCACCAACACCTTTCCAAGCTGGGATCGCTCCCACCCGTATCGGTATCTGGCCCACAACGGCGAGATCAATACGCTGCGCGGCAACATGAACTGGATGCGCGCACGCCAGTCGATGATGGCCAGCGACCTGTTCGGCGACGATGTCAAAAAGATTTTCCCCATCATCAACACCGACGGCTCCGACTCGGCAATGTTCGACAACTGCCTGGAACTGCTGGTGTTGTCCGGGCGCTCGCTGCCCCACGCCATGATGATGATGGTCCCCGAGCCCTGGACCGCGCACGAATCCATGAGCGACGCCAAGAAGGCTTTCTACGAGTTCCACTCCTGCCTGATGGAACCCTGGGACGGCCCGGCCTCGATGGTGTTCACCGACGGCACCCGCATCGGCGCGTCGCTGGACCGCAACGGCCTGCGGCCGTCGCGCTACTACGTGACCTCGGACGATCTGGTCGTCATGGCCAGCGAAGCCGGCGTGCTCGATATCGCGCCGGAGAAAGTCATACAGAAAGGCCGTCTGCAGCCGGGTCGCATGTTCATCATCGACACCGAGGAAGGCCGTATCGTCGCCGACGAAGAGATCAAGGACCGGATCGCCGGCGAGCAGCCGTATCGGCAGTGGCTCGACCAGCACCTGATCCGCATGGCGGAGCTGCCCGAACCGCCGCACCTGCCGGAGCCGGACCACGAAACCGTCCTGCAACGCCAACAGGCATTCGGTTACAGCTTCGAGGATCTGCGCCTGCTGATGGTGCCGATGGCGCGCGACGGCGTCGAGGCCACCGGCTCCATGGGCACCGATACGCCGCTGGCGATCCTCTCGGACAAGCCGCAGTCGCTGTTCAATTATTTCAAGCAATTGTTCGCCCAGGTCACCAATCCGCCCATCGACTGTATCCGCGAGGAGATCGTCACTTCGACGGAGACCACGATCGGCTCGGAAAAAAACCTGCTCCAGGTGCAGCCGGAAAGCTGCCACGTGATCGAGCTGAAATCCCCGATCCTGACCAACGAGGAGATGGCCAAGCTGCGCCATCTCGACCAGCCCGGCTACAAATCCATCACCCTGCCGGTCCTGTATCCGGTCGCCGCTGGCGCAGCGGGACTGGAGCAGGCGCTGGATGCGCTGTTCGCCGCCGCTGATCAGGCAATCGAAGACGGCATCAACATCCTGATCCTGTCCGACCGCGGCATCGACCATGATCAGGCCGCCATTCCGGCCCTGCTCGCGGTCAGCGGCCTGCACCACCACCTGATCCGCCAGGGCACCCGCACCCGCATCGGCCTGGTGCTGGAATCCGGCGAGCCGCGCGAGGTACACCACTTTGCGCTGCTGATCGGCTACGGCGTGGGCGCGGTCAACCCCTACCTCGCGTTTGAAACCCTCGACGACATGATTCGCGAAGGGATGCTGGTCGACCTCGATCACAAGACCGCCTGTAAAAACTTCGCCAAGGCGGCGATCAAGGGTGTGGTCAAGGTCATTTCGAAGATGGGCATCAGCACCATCCAGAGCTATCGCGGCGCCCAGATTTTCGAAGCCGTGGGGCTCGATGCGCGCCTGGTCGAAAAATACTTCACCTGGACGCCGAGCCGCATCGGCGGCGCCGACCTGGCGACCCTGGCGCGGGAAACCGAGCTGCGCCACCGCCACGGCTTCCCCGACCGTCCGGTCGACGGCCACACGCTGACCGTGGGCGGCCAGTACCAGTGGCGCGCGGACGGCGAACTGCACCTGTTCAGCCCGCAGACGGTCCACAAGCTCCAGCGCGCGGTGCGCGACGGCAACTACGCTGTCTTCAAGGAATACTCGGCGCTGGTCAACAACCAGCTCGAGCAGCACTGCACACTGCGCGGTCTGCTCGACTTCAAGGTCGCCACACCGATTCCCATCGACGAGGTCGAGTCGATCGAAAGCATCCTGACGCGCTTCAAATCCGGTGCCATGAGCTACGGCTCCATCAGCAAGGAAGCCCACGAAGCGCTGGCGATCGCCATGAACCGCATCGGCGGCAAGAGCAACACCGGCGAAGGCGGGGAGGACCCCGAGCGCTATGTGCTGGAAGCCAACGGCGATTCCAAGAACTCGGCGATCAAGCAGGTCGCGAGCGGCCGCTTTGGCGTCACCAGTCATTACCTGGTCAACGCCCGTGAACTGCAAATCAAGATGGCCCAGGGGGCCAAACCCGGCGAGGGCGGCCAATTGCCCGGCGCCAAGGTGTATCCGTGGATCGCCAAGACCCGGCATTCGACTCCCGGTGTGGGCCTGATCTCGCCGCCGCCGCACCACGACATCTATTCGATCGAGGATCTGGCGGAGCTGATCCACGATCTCAAGAACGCCAACCATCACGCCCGCATCAGCGTCAAGCTGGTGTCCGAAGTGGGTGTGGGCACCATTGCCGCCGGCGTCGCCAAGGCCCATGCCGACGTGGTGCTGATCTCGGGCTACGACGGCGGTACCGGCGCCTCGCCCCAGACCTCGATCAAGCATGCCGGCATTCCCTGGGAGCTGGGCCTTGCCGAGACGCACCAGACGCTGGTGCTGAACGATCTCCGCTCCCGTATCGCGGTCGAGGCGGACGGCCAGCTCAAGACCGGCCGCGATGTGGTCATCGCGGCGTTGCTCGGCGCCGAGGAGTTCGGTTTCGCCACCGCACCCCTGGTGTCGCTCGGCTGCATCATGATGCGCGTGTGCCACCTCAATACCTGCCCGGTCGGCGTCGCCACCCAGGACCCGCAGTTGCGCGCCCGCTTTACCGGCGATCCCGCCCATGTGGTCAACTTCATGCGCTTCATCGCGGCGGAAGTGCGTGAAATCATGGCGGAGCTGGGCTTCCGTTCCATCCCCGAGATGGTCGGTCGCACCGACCGACTGGAAGCGCGCACGGCGGTCGAGCACTGGAAAGCCAAGGGCCTCGACTTCAGCAAGATTCTGTATCAGCCCGATGCCGGTCCGGAAATCGGTCGCTACTGCCAGATGACGCAGGATCACGGCCTCGACAAGGCGCTCGACAACACCGTGCTGCTCGATCTCTGCAAGCCGGCGCTGGAGCGGGGCGAACAGGTCCGCGCGACACTGCCGATCCGCAACGTCAACCGCGTGGTGGGCACCATCCTCGGCAGCGAGGTCACGCGCCGCCATGGTCCGGCCGGGCTGCCGGAAGACACCATCCAGATCCAGTTTCAGGGCAGCGCCGGGCAGAGCTTCGGCGCCTTCATGCCGCGCGGCCTAACCTGGCGTATCGAGGGCGACGTCAACGACTACCTGGGCAAGGGCCTCAGCGGCGGCAAGATCATCGTCTATCCGCCGGCGGCCTCACCCTTCAACGCAGCGGAAAACATCATCGCCGGCAACGTGGCCCTGTACGGCGCGACCGCCGGCGAGGTCTACATCTGCGGCATGGCGGGCGAGCGCTTCGGCGTGCGCAACTCCGGCGTGCAGGCGGTCGTCGAAGCCGTGGGCGACCATGGCTGCGAATACATGACCGGCGGCACCGTGGTCATTCTCGGCCCCACGGGACGCAATTTCGCGGCGGGGATGAGCGGCGGCGTGGCCTACATCCTCGATGAGGCCGGCGACTTTGCAACCCGCTGCAATCGGCAGATGGTCGATCTGGACGCCTTCGACAACGCGGCGGAAGCCGCCCGGGTCCGCGCGCTGATCGAGCGGCACGCCGAGCTCACCGGCAGCCAGCGCGCGCGGGCCATCCTGGCAAACTGGGCGGCGCACGTCGGCCAGTTCGTTAAGGTGATGCCGAAGGACTACAAGCGGGTTCTGCTGTCCCTGGAGAAAGCCCGGCAACAGGGTCTCAGCGGAGAGGCGGCCATCAACGCCGCGTTCGAGGAAAACGCCCGCGATCTGGCCCGCGTTGGCGGCGGCTGACCGCGCCGCACAACAGCGCCGCACGACACCGCCCTAGCCACCAACCCTTTACACGTTTGGGAACTCCATGGGAAAGCCGACCGGTTTCATCGATTATGTACGGGTACTGCCGGCTGACCGCAGTCCGACCGAGCGCGTCAAGGACTGGCGCGAATTCCACGATCATCTGCCCGAAGCCAAACTGCGCGAGCAGGGCGCCCGCTGCATGGATTGCGGGGTGCCCTTCTGCCACACCGGCACCCTGCTGTCGGGCATGGCCAGCGGCTGTCCGATCAACAACCTGATTCCCGAGTGGAACGACCTAGTCTACCGCGGCCTGTGGAAAGACGCCCTGACGCGACTCCACAAGACCAACAATTTCCCCGAATTCACCGGCCGCGTCTGCCCGGCGCCCTGCGAAGGCTCCTGCGTGCTCGGCATCAACAACCCGCCGGTGACCATCAAGAACATCGAGTGCGAGATCATCGACCACGCCTGGGAGCAGGGTTGGGTCGTGGCCGAACCGCCGACCAGCCGTACCGGCAGGAAAGTCGCCGTGATCGGCTCCGGCCCGTCCGGGCTCAGCGCGGCCGCGCAGCTCAACAAGGTCGGCCACAGCGTCACCGTGTTCGAGCGCGCCGACCGCGCCGGCGGCCTGCTGATGTACGGCATCCCCAACATGAAGCTCGACAAGGAAGAAGTCGTGCTGCGCCGGCTGCGTGTACTGGAACAGGAAGGCATCGTCTTCCGGTGCAATACCGAAGTCGGCAAGGACATTTCCGCGCAGCAACTGCTGAGCGATTTCGACGCCGTCGTGGTATGCGCCGGCGCGACTGCACCCCGCGATCTGCCCCTCGAAGGGCGCAATCTCAAGGGTGTTCACTTCGCGATGGATTTCCTGCGCGCCAACACCCAGGCCGTGCTCGACAAACAGCAGGGCCCGGACTACATCTCGGCAGCCGGCAAGGACGTGGTCGTGATCGGCGGCGGCGACACCGGCACCGACTGCGTCGGCACCTCGCTGCGCCACGGCTGCAACAGCCTGGTGCAGGTCGAGATCATGCCGCGCTCCCCCGACACTCGCGCCGCCGACAACCCCTGGCCCGAGTGGCCCAAGATCTATCGCGTCGACTATGGCCAGGAAGAAGCCGCCGCCCGCTTTGGCGCCGATCCGCGTGTCTACCTGACCACCGCCACCAAACTCGAAGGCGATGCCGACGGCCAGCTCAAGGCCGTGCATCTGGTGGATGTCGAGTGGACCAGAACCGAGCAGGGCCAGATGATTCCCAAGCCGGTGCCCGGCACCGAACGCGTGGTGCCGGCCCAGCTCGTACTGCTCGCCATGGGCTTTCTGGGGCCGGAGCAGCCACTGTTGGAAGCCCTCGGCGTGGAGCGCGACCCGCGCTCCAACGTCAAGGCGGAGCACGGCAGTTTCCAGACCAGCATCCCCAAGGTATTCGCCGCCGGCGACTGCCGCCGCGGCCAGAGTCTGGTGGTATGGGCCTTCAACGAAGGGCGCGGTGCCGCGCGCGAATGCGACCGCTTTTTGATGGGTGCCACCGACCTGCCCTGATCGCTCTGAGCGGCGCGATGACGGTTGGCACCTTCAAAAAAATCCGCAACAAGTCCAGCAGCGCAGGATCTGGTGTCGCCCAGGCCCTCGGGGTTTTTTGTTACCTATTTCCCTGACCGATCCTGGGTACTAGCGCCACGGAAAACTTTGTCCCGACGGGATAGCCCTTGATGATTTTGGCCTTGCGAGCTTCATCGGGGTTACGGATATTTGCCCAGGGATCCATCCATCCTTTGTGAGTGCGGAGAATGTAATGGCCGCCGTCATATGGCGCAGGCCCTTCTACGAACAATATTGTTCCAGCCGGAAAATCGTCGGCCTCTCGCCAGTCAGCGACGACATGGATGCCCTCTTCTTGAAGGATCATGGCAATGTGGTGAAGTTCCAATCCTGGAGATACACCAGCTATTGCATCACCCTTCTCGCGGCGCGCTAGCCAATATGCATTTTCGTATGAAATATCCAACAAAGATGCAATACAAGCAACACCGCAGCCCCACTCATCAAGCTGTGCAACCGGGCGATACTGAGACACAAAAGTCCTCCTGATACTTCCATGCAGACTCATGAGCCTGTAGAAACATGCACGCTGGGGTAAGTTCTCGTCTTATTGCATCCGCCTTCTGACAATGCGTCCTACGGTGGCGAGATGAACACCAAAGTGTTCGGCAATCTGGCGATAACTATATGAGCCGGTGCCGTAGGCAGCAACAATGGCATCATCCCGCTCAGGATACTTCGCCGCGATGGCCGCAAGCGTTGCCGCAGGAGGTCTGCGCTGGGCACGTGGAATGGTCAATTCGTCCCCCTGAACCTTCGCCTTCTTTTGCATTCGGTTGACGAATTTCTCATCCCCAAGATAAATCTGCTGCTTCAGCCCTGCCCAGATACTTTCCTTGCCGACACCCTCACCAACGAATTGGCTGTAGCACCGGCGCGCCACGCCGCGCCGTTTCCCGAATTGGGCAAGCAGCCCATCTGCCGCAAGCCAGGCTGGTACCGGGACCTCGCCGATCATGGCGCGATAGCTGCTCCACGGGTAAGCCTGCGGATCCTTGACCATGCCTGCCCGCACAGGGTTCAGGACGACATATCGCGCCAGTTCCAGCAGGTAGGCGTCCCTGTCCACAAGAATTGCCTTGAATCGCCCCTGGAACAAATGCCCCGTGCGCTGGTGCCGCCGGTTTGATGCCTGGGTGTACACGCCATTGAGTTGACGCATGCCCTTGGACAGGTTCCCATCGGGCGTTTCCACAACCACGTGGTAATGGTTTGTCATCAGGCAATAGGCGTGACAAAGCCAATTGAAGCGTCCGATCACCTCCGCCAGCACATCCAGAAATTTCAGCCGGTCTTCATCATCTTCAAAGATCGGTTCGCGACGATCGCCGCGTGAAGTCACGTGATAGAGCGCTGATGGGAATTCGATTCGCAGGGGTCTCGCCATGCCACTAACCATACGCCGATTATTGTTATGCAACAATACGAGAACTGACCCCGTTCATTCGCGTTCATTCGAACTTGTTATTTCCTTCGTGGCAAAGTCTATTGCCGATTCGAGTGAATTAAGTTCGATAATGACTCGACCAACGTATGGCGCAATCCGATCGAGCGCCCTCTGAAGCTCCTCTTCGGAGTCAAAATACTCGAAACCGTCCGGAATGTTATGTGGAGCTTCGTAGATCTCAGACATTTCGTTTAAGCCCTAACTACAATTTCTGCGGCAAAAGAGCCGCGCTGTAACACGACAAAATCGCCGCATAATCTTCCGTGATGCCCGCAAGCTCTTGATCCTTAAAGGGCTGGGCTGTTAAAACACTGCAATAAATCATGGACGAAATCCGCCCGTTCTGCCAGCTTGTAGGCATGCTTGGCGATGGTGCGATCGTCGACCACCCGTTCGCGGCCACAGGCCAGCGCCACTTCCATGGCGCCCCGGGCAATGCGCAGGCAATTGGCCGCAGTCATCAACGAGTAGAACCGTCCGGCTTTGGTTCAGCTAGCTCGCCAGTGACATACTTGTGCAGAACACTCGCAATAAGCGTTTGGTACGGCATGCCTTCTTCCAGCGCGCTGACGTGAATGTCCTTCAGATCAGCCGAGGAAAGTCGGATGTTGACGCGCTTGTCCCTGATGGCCGTCGCTCGTGCGGCGGACATGAACTTGGCCAGTTCAGCCTTGGTAGCAATGGACTTCGGCTTGCCCTGCTCGTAAGCAGCAAGTACTTCGAGTTCGTAGGAAGCAGGGGTCGACGTCTTCTTCACCCTTGCTCAGGTAGTCGCGAGTCACCCTGCGATTCGGGACGACCCTCTTAAAGATCCAAATCCCGGGCAATGATATTGCGCTGGATTTCACTGGTGCCCTCGCCGATCACATAGACCAGTGCGTCGCGGTGGAAGCGTCCCACCGGGTACTCGCGCATGATGCCGGCGCCGCCCAGGATGCGGATCGCCTGTTCGCTGACGCGCAGTGCGGTTTCGCTGGCGACCAGCTTGACCTTGGCGGCGGTGGCCGCATCCAGCGTGCCCTGATCGACGCGCCAGGCGCCGTAGTAGACCAACCAGTGCGCGGCCTCGATGTCGGCCGCCATGTCGGCGAGCTTGTGGGCGATGGCCTGGTACTTGCCGATGGTGCGATCGCCCACCACCCGCTCGCGGGCGTAGGTCAGCGCGACTTCCATGGCGCCGCGCGCCATGCCCAGGCAGTTGGCGGCCACGCCGACACGGTTCTCCGACAGGCACTCCAGAATGATCGGATAGGTGCCCTCGCGGCCGCCGAGCAGACAATCGTCGGGCACGAACAGGTCTTCGATATAAATCAGCCCGGTTTCGGAGGCGCGGATGCCCTCCTTGTCGAGCCGGCTGATCCGCACCGCCGGATTCGGCAGTTCCACCAGAAAGAGGCTGATGGCATCCGGTGTGGTCTCGGGCCTGGTGCGCGCCGCGAGGGTGATGAAATCCGCGATTGGCGCATTGGTGATATAGAGCTTGCTGCCCTGGATGCGGTAGCCGCCCGCCACCTTGGTGGCCCGGGTCTTGAGCGCGCGGATGTTGGAGCCCACGTCGGGTTCGCTGAGGCCGAAGGCGGCGATGCGTTCGCCGGCCAGCGCCGGCGCAAAAAAGCGCTGCTTCTGTTCCGCCGTGCCGGCGCGCCAGATCGGCCAGATGGCGAGGTGGGAATGGGCCGACCAGGCCGAGGCAAACGCCTGGCTGACGCGACTCATCTCCTCGCGCACGATGCAGTCGGACACCTTGTCGAAGCCGGAACCGCCGTCGGCTTCCGGATAGCGCACGCCGATCAGACCCAGCTCGCCCCACTGGCGGAACAGCTCGCGGGGAAAAGTCTCTCTGTCGTCGGCGACCCGCGCCCGGGGCGCGATCTCGGCGGCGCAGAATTTGCGGACGGTTTCCCGCAGGGCGTTCTGTTCGGCGCTGAAGGTGAAATCCATGGTGGCTCCAGGTATCGGCCGCAGACGGCGAGCCGGAATTATAGGCGACCTCGACAACCCCGCCGGCCACCCTGATTGCGGTGCGTCGTCACCCGCGCAACCGGGGGGGCAGTCACGCCTGGCCACCAAATCCCCGCTCGCGTGGGCACGGTGGATGATGCCAGGTGCTCTTCGGGCTACCCGCTGGTAACATCCCCTCGCCAATTTTCAGCCGACTTTGAACCCTGACCTGAGGAAAACGACATGACGATTCGATACGACAACCGCGTCGCGGTGGTGACCGGTGCCGGCAATGGCCTGGGCCGCAGCCACGCCCTGCTGCTCGCCGCGCGCGGCGCCAAGGTGGTGGTGAACGATCTGGGCGGCTCGGTGGAAGGCCGCGGCGGCTCCCATTCCGCCGCCGATGCCGTGGTGGCGGAGATCAAGGCCGCCGGCGGGCAGGCGGTCGCCAACTACGATTCGGTGACCACCCCGGAGGGCGGCAAGGCCATCATCCAGACCGGCTACGACGCCTTCGGCCGCGTGGATATCCTGATCAACAACGCCGGCAACAACATCCAGAACAGCTTCCGCAAGATGACGGTGGAGGAATTCACCGCCGTGGTGGACGTGCATCTTATGGGCGCCGTGTACTGCACCCGCGCCGCCTGGCAGGGCATGCTCGACCAGCAGTACGGCCGCGTGGTGATGACGACATCCGCCGCCGGCCTGTTCGGGGGCCACGGACTGGGCAACTACGCCGCCGCCAAGATCGCCCTGGTAGGGTTGATGAACACGCTGAAGCTCGAAGGCCGCAACCGCAACATCACGGTCAACTGCATCGCGCCCATGGCGACCACACGCATGTCGACCGAGGCCATGGACGACAAGACCGGCCCGCTGCTGCAACCCGAGTTCGTGTCTGCCGTCGTCGGCCTGCTCTGTGCCGAGGAGCACACCGGCACCGGCGATATCATCAGCGCCGGCGCGGGCTATTACTCGAAGATCGGAATCATCGAAGGTGCCGGGGTCTGTCTCGGTGCTGACAAAGTGCCCGCACCGGAAGCCATCGCCGGGCGCTGGGCCGAGATCTGCGACCTCAGCCAGGCGCAACCCTTCGACGACGCCTTCAGTTCGGTGGCCTTCAGCATGCGCAAGGTGTTGCGCGGCCTGAAAGACGCCAAGGGCTGATTGCCGGCACGGTGGACGCCCCCCGCCCGGCGCGGGGCGTCCTTGCACGAGGCGCCCGTGCTTTCACGAGGTACCCGTCCTTTCGCGAGCTACCAAAGCCCAGTAGAATTGCCGACCTTTCCCAAGGTCCCCGGCGCACCTCCCTTGATGAAACCCACCGTCAAACCGGCGAACGCGAACTTTTCCTCCGGCCCCTGCAGCAAGCGGCCCGGTTACGATCTGGCGCAGCTCGATATCAGTACCCTCGGCCGCTCGCACCGCTCGACGCTGGGCAAGGCTGCGCTGGGGCGCGCCTGTAGCGATACCGCCGAACTGCTGGGTCTGCCCGCCGGCTACCGGGTGGGCGTGGTACCCGCCTCCGACACCGGCGCGATGGAAATGGCGCTGTGGTCCCTGCTCGGACCCCGCCCGGTGGACGCCTTCGCCTGGGAGTCCTTCGGCGAAGGCTGGATCACCGACATCGTCAAGCAACTCAAGCTCGATGCCGTGAACACCTATACCGCGCCCTACGGCCAGTTGCCGGATCTGGGCCGCGCCAATCCCCAGCACGACGTCGTTTTCACCTGGAACGGCACCACTTCGGGCGTCAAGGTTCCCAGCGGGGACTGGATTCGCGACGACCGCGAGGGGCTCACCCTCTGCGACGCCACCTCGGCGGTGTTCGCCATGGATCTGCCCTGGTCCAAACTCGACGTCACCACCTTCAGTTGGCAGAAGGTGCTCGGCGGCGAAGGTGCGCACGGCATGCTGGTGCTGAGTCCGCGCGCGGTGGACCGTCTGGAAGCCTATCGACCGCCCTGGCCGCTGCCCAAGATCTTCCGCCTCACCTCGGGTGGCAAGCTGCTCGATGGCGTGTTCAAGGGCGAGACCATCAACACGCCGTCGATGCTGTGCGTGGCCGATTATCTGGATGCGCTCGACTGGGTGCGCGGCCTGGGCGGGGTCGCCGAGACCATCGCCCGCTCCAACCGCAACCTGGCCGTGATCGAGCGCTTCGTCGCCGCCAACGACTGGATTCAATTTCTGGCCGCGAGCCCGGAGACACGCTCCAACACCAGCGTCTGCCTGGTCCTGGACCTGCCCGAAGCCGGCGTCAAGGCGATGGCCAAGCTGCTCGAAACCGAGGGTGTCGCCTACGACATCGGGGCCTACCGCGACGCCCCGGCTGGGCTGCGCATCTGGTGCGGAGCCACCATCGAAACCGCCGATCTCGAAGCCCTGATGCCCTGGCTCGCCTGGGCCTATCACGCCAGCAAGGGCTAGCCCAACCCGAGCGGTCCCGCAGCCGGCCGGCACGCGGGACATCACCACCGGTACCGAAGCAAGGGGACACCGATGTTCAGGATTCGCACCTATAACCAGATTTCCAGCAAGGGCCTCGACCGCTTCCCGCGCGACCGCTACAGCGTCGGCGCCGATGTGGACGCACCGCTGGGCTACATCCTGCGCAGCCACAAGCTGCACGGCGAAGCCATCCCGGATTCGCTGCTCGCGGTGGCGCGCGCCGGTGCCGGCGTCAACAACATCCCGGTACCGGAATACAGCGCGCGCGGCATCGTGGTGTTCAACACCCCGGGCGCCAACGCCAACGCGGTCAAGGAACTGGTGATCACCGGCATGCTGCTGGCTTCGCGCGATATTTTCGCGGGGATGAATTACGTCCAGGGGCTCACGGACATCCAGGACGCCGCCGCCATGGCGACGCTGCTGGAAAAGGAAAAGAGCCGCTTCGCGGGCTCCGAAATCCAGGGCAAGACCCTGGGCGTGGTCGGGCTCGGCGCGATCGGCGCCGTGGTCGCCAACATGGCACTCGAACTCGGCATGCGGGTTGTGGGCTACGACCCGGCGCTGTCGGTGGAAGCGGCCTGGCGCCTATCCAGCAGCGTCGAGAAGATGGATAGCCTGCAAAGTCTGCTGGCCCGTTCCGATTACGTCACCCTGCATGTCCCCGCCATGAGCGCCACCCGCCACATGATCAACAGCGAGACGCTGCGCTCGCTCAAGCCCGGCGCGGTCCTGCTGAATTTCGCCCGCGAAGAAATTGTCGAACCCGGCGCCATCATCAGTTCGCTGGACAGCGGCCAGGTGCGCCGCTTCGTGACCGACTTCCCGGTACCGGCACTGCTCGGCCGCGACAATGTCATCGCCATGCCCCATATCGGCGCCAGCACCGCCGAAGCCGAGGAGAACTGCGCCATCATGGCGGCCGATCAGCTGATGGAATTCCTCGAGCACGGCAACATCCGCAACTCGGTCAACTTCCCGGCCACCCGCATGGCCCGCAACGGCGGCTATCGACTGACCTTCTGCAACGCCAATGTCCCCAAGGTACTGGGCAAGGTCTTGGCAGTGATCGCCGACTGCAACAACAATGTCCTCGATCTGGTGAATCAGAGCCGGGACGATATCGCTTACAACATCATCGATGTGGAGCAGGCGCCAGACCAGTGCACGTTGGACCAGATCGCGGCCATCGACGGCGTGATCCGGGTACGCCAGTTGTAGCCCCGGCGAACCACTCTCCCGCCGGGCTTCCAGCGAGCACGGGGCGCGCAAAAGGCAAAAAAAAGCGACATCGGGAGATGCCGCTTAAAGGTTTGACCGGGAGAGCCTAGAGGGGGAGGATCCCGGTCGTTCTCAACACAACAAGAGGAGTCACTTGCACGGGATGAGACCCGGGCAGGGTCGCGAAAGTTCACCGCCCTCCGAAAAAAATTTCCGGGTCCCCGGATCGTTCCGGCACCCGCCCCAATAACCGCGGCGCCGCGCCCGAAACACCGCGAGCCCGGAAACCGCGACCCTGGTGGGAGCTCCCACGCTATCGGCAGCCCGGAGCGTGGATGCCACCCTGGCCGACTCCAGGATGAACGGACGGAAGATGAGCCGACCGACCCCCTGGCGATCCAGATACGTCCTTCGCGTCTCCGCAACCAAATTGCAGACGATAGCCCCGGGGTGATTCAATGAATCCGCGACCAGAGGCTACCAGCCGGTGTCGCAACCCGACGACCACCATAACTATTAACCGGGGTCTTCTTCGGCAAGCGCCACGCACGACCACCCTGCTGCGAGGAGTACGTCATGACCAGCTCACACACTTCAACGCTCGCTACCACCAACGACGCCGCCGGCGAATGGATGCACTTTGGCGCAGACCCCCGGTTCGATTACCCCATCGATTATTCGATCAAGATTTTGGGGAACTGTGCCGCCACCGGTACCGTTGATTTCCTGGGCAAGTGGGCACCCAACTCCTACTGCCATTTTCACAAGCACCTGGGCAACACCACCTCGCTGGTTCTGGAAGGCGAACACCACACGGTCGAAACCCTCGGCGGCGAGTCGATCCATAAAGTGCGTCAGGCCGGCGACTATGCGCAAAAACCCGGTGGCGATGTCCACATGGAATTCGCCGGCCCCCAGGGTTCGGTGGTGTTCTTCAGCATGCAGGCCGTGGATGGCAAATTATTCGAGGTGCTGGGCAGGGCGGAGCGCGTATTGAACGTCACCACCCTTGACGATTTTCTCGCCGGCAATATGCCGCGCTGACCGGCCCGGGAACGTTCATCCGGGGGCTTCGCATCTCGCGAAGCCCAGGTTTTGTAGCAGGCGGCAGCGGCGCGACTAGCAGCTTGTTGAAAAACGTCGCGAGGCGGCCAGATGCGAGGCGCACGGCGCGCAGCGACCGAGACATATCAGATAGATAGGCGAGGGAGCGAGCACCGCGCAACGAAGCAGATGGCTGCCGCAGCAGTTTTTCAACAAGCTGCTAGGCTCTGCGAAACAACGGCAGGGCAACATCCTCTCCCAGATTTTCAAACACCACCTGCACCGGCAGGTCGAGGACGAGATCCTCGTTGGCGATGCCGAGCGGCCGGCTGACAAAGCGTACGCCTTCTTCCATCTCCACCACCAAGGCAGCGTAGGGAGTTTCGTCGCGAAATTTGGGGTGCATCGCCTGGTGGGTGATGATCCACGAAAAGATCCTGCCCTTGCCGGACGATTCCTGCCATTCCCAGCGCTCCGAGCCGCACGCGGCGCACATGTAGCGGGGCATGTGTCGCCAGGTGCCACAGTCGATGCAGCGCTGGAAACACAGCTTGCCTTGGGTGCAATGGGCCCAGAACTGGCCGTTCAGGTGGTCGTCCGACCGGGGAATGGGGCGCGCTTGGGGCAGCCGGCTTGTCATCAAGGATTCTCCCAATTCGTCAAAACATCGCGTTATTCAGCGCTGATTATCGACTGTGGCGTGCACTGAAAATCAGTTGTGCAGAATGGCAATGCTGCCATCGCCGAGATCGCCCCAGCCGGTGACGAGTCCCAGCTTCGCGTCCTTGACCTGGCGCTCGCCGCACTCGCCGCGCAGCTGGCGGGTGGCTTCCACGATATGGTTCGCGCCCCAGACGTGACCTTCGCTCAACAGGCCACCGTGGGTGTTGATGGGGCAGGCGCCGCCCAGTTCGATTCTGCCGTCCTTCACATAGTCACCGATGCCGCCGCGCTCAAACAGTCCCATGGCTTCCATTTGCAGCATCACCACATAGGTAAAGCAGTCATAGATCTCCATGAAATCCATGTCGTGAACCTTCACGCCGGCCATGTCGAAGGCCTTCTGGGCCGCGAAGGACAGACCGATCTGGAACGGGTCTGGCCGCGCGGCTATGTCGTCCGCCGGGTAAGGATGGCCTTCGGCGGCGCCGGCAATGTAAATCGGCTTCTTGGCGAGATCCCTGGCGCGCTCGGGGCTGGACACGATCACCGCACAGGCACCATCGGTTTCCAGGCAGCAGTCGTAAAGACGGAAAGGCTCCGATATCCAGCGCGCACCCAGGTACTGCTCCATGGTCAGTTCCTGACCCTTCATCATCGCCCGGTCATTGAGCTGGGCGTGTTTGCGGGCGGCCAACGCGATGGCGCCGGTATCTTCGGGTCGGGTTTTGTAGAGCTGCTGGTGTCGTGTCGCCAGCCAGCCGTAGAGCTGCACCGGAGCCGCGACCCCATAGGGAAAATAGAAATCCCTGGTCGCGAGCGACATGGCGGTTTCGCGCAGCGAGCGATTGGGCTTGTGGCCAGGTTTCGGCCGCAGCGCCGAGTAGCCGTTCCAGCCCACGACCACACAGACATGGTTGGCGAGGCCGTTGGCCACCGCCATCGCGGCATCCTGCAATCCGGTCACGGCGCTGGCGCCACCCGTGTGGACAGTCACCGAGTAGCGCATATCGGCAATACCCAGATTCGCCGCCAGCTCTTCCGAGTAGGTGTCCATCATCGGGGGAATAATGCCGTCGATATCCTTTGGTTTCAGTCCGGCATCGGCGGCCGCGTTGCGAATGGCTTCCAGCATGAGCTGCACGGAGGTTTTATCACCGCCACGGGTATAGGGCGTTTCACCTACGCCCGTGATGACCGCTTTGTCGCTGAAGTTCATTTTTCCCCCGGATTGTTTTTGTGGGCAGGAAACTCTGTTCGGCAAGGAATCATCGTCGGCACCAGTATAGTTTGTGAGCGCCACTTTCCAACCGGTCGTGAGCGAACAGCGCATTTCGCCGGATTGGCATTGCGACCAAAGCTGGCCTACAGTTGCAGCGACCCTCAGTGGCAGCGACCCTCAGTGGCAGCGACCAACAAAACCATAATTTTCAGGGCGGACGCTATGGCGCAGATAAGACAAATCGCATCTGGATTGATGTTTCCGGAAGGGCCGGTAGCGCTACCGGACGGCAGCGTGCTGGTGGTCGAAATCGCGGGCGGACGACTTTCCCGAGTGGCGCCGGATGGCACCGTCAGCGTGATTGCCAACCTTGGCGGGGGGCCCAATGGCGCGGCCATCGGACCGGACGGAAAGTGTTACGTCTGCAATAACGGCGGTTTTGAATTCACCGAACGCAACGGTCGCATCTCGCCGGGATTGACCGCGCAGGATTACACCAGCGGCCGCATCGAAAAAGTCGATATCCACACCGGCGCGTTCGAGGTGCTCTACAAGGCCTGTGATGGCGAACCCCTGAAAGGCCCCAACGATATTGTCTTCGATGCCGCCGGCGGTTTCTGGTTTACCGACCACGGCAAGCATTACGCACGTTCGCGGGATGTCACCGGCGTGTTTTATGCGCGGCCGGACGGCTCGGAAATTCGCGAAATGATCTTTCCGATGGAAGGGCCCAACGGGATCGGCCTGTCACCCGACGAAAGCGTTCTGTATGTGGCGGAAACACCCACCGGCAGGCTGTGGTCCTACGACCTGTCGGGGCCGGGGCAATTTGCCGAAGTTCGGCCCAACGGCCAGCCGCGGCGCAATCTGGTGGTCGGCCTGCCCGGGCACCAGCTGTTTGACTCGCTCGCCGTGGATTCGGCCGGGAATATCTGCGTGGCGACGCTGGTCAATGGCGGGATTACCGTGATCTCGCCGGATGGCAAAAACGTCGAGCACGTGCCGATGCCCGATCATGGCACCACCAATATCTGTTTTGGCGGGCCGGAATTGAAAACCGCCTATATCACGCTCGGCACCACAGGGCGTCTGGTGGCGATGGACTGGCCACGGCCCGGGTTGCCGCTGAACTTTCTCAACAAATAGGACGCGCCCAACAAACAAGACGCGCATTCCGACCTACAACTCTAATAACGGAGGCAGCAACATGACCGTGAAGCGGATATTGGCAAACTGCAAGGTGCTCGATTTCACCCATGCGCTGGCCGGACCCACCACCACGCGCCTGATGGCGGAAATGGGCGCCGACATCATCAAGGTGGAACTCGCGCCCCGCGGCGACATGACGCGCACCATGGCCTACAACAAAAATGGTCGCAGCGGCTATTTTGTGCAACAGAATCGCGGCAAGAAAAGCCTGTGCCTGGATATGCGCAAAACCGAGTCGGTGGACATCATCAAGAGACTCATGTCCGACACCGATGTGCTGATCGAAAATTATTCGCCCGGCGTGATCGCGGATATGGGCCTGGGCTGGGAGGTGGCGAAGGACATCAATCCGCAATTGATTTATTGCTCGATCTCCGCGTTCGGTCAAACCGGACCCCTGTCCCATCTGCCGGGTTTCGATTACATGGGGCAGGCCTACGCCGGGGTGACCAGCCTGATGGGCTATCCCCAGGAAGCCCCGATCATGCCGGCGATCTCCATCGGCGACGTCAACACCGGCGTGCATGCCCTGGCCGCGATCAATGGCGCGCTGTTTTATCGATCCCAGGGTGGCGGCGGTCAATACATCGATTGCTCGCTGCTGGACAGCTACTTTCACTGCCATGACCTGAGCGTCCAGCTCTACAGCAATTCCAACGGCAAGATGCAGCCCACACGCAATGGCCGGCACCATCCGGCGGTCGCGCCCGATGGCATTTACCGGGGCAGGGATTCCTGCATGTTCGTGATCGCGGTGACGGGCAAACAGTGGAAAGCGCTGTGTCAGGTAATGGGTCGCACCGATATGCTGGTCGACCCGCGTTTCAGAACCAATGCCGACCGCGTCGCGAATCTGGCCGCGCTGATCGAGATCATCGAGGGCTGGATCCAGTCCATGCCCAGCGACGACGCCGCGCGCGAGGCACTGGAAGCGGCGCGGGTGCCGGTCGCACCGGTGCTGACGCCGGGCGAGGCGATGCAGCATCCGCACCTGATCGAGCGCGGCACCGTGCGCACCATCAGCGATCGCGGCATGGGCGAGTTTCAGATACCGGGCATGCCGTTACGCTTTTCCGAATGTCCGGAACTCCTGACGCTGGAGGCGCCCTATCTGGGCGAGCACAACGCCAGCATCCTGCGCGAGCGCCTGGCGATGAGCGATGTGGAAATCCGCCAACTGGTGGCAAACGAAGTGCTGCATGGGGAGGCGGTGCCCGGTTGAGGGGGTTGTGAACAACGCCCTCGACCATTCGACAAGCTCATGGCTCATCGCGAACGGAATCAGATTGCTCAGAACATTCAGGCTAAGGACACTCTGAATAGTTGTCATGCCCGCGCAGGCGGGCATCCACAAGGCTTTGAGATCCCTGGGTTACCGCTTGCGCGGGAACGACGATTGCGTGGCTATCCAGAGTATTGCTCAGTCGGTCGAGGTCCAGGCTTCCGCGTCGCCGGCTGGCGGGTTTTCTTCGCGGTTGGCGCCGGCAGCAGACTGGTGAGGCGCTGGTACAGCTCGAACAGAAACGCCACCCGCTCGGCGTCCGAGGCATAGGATTTTTTGCCGCCGCTCGGCACATAGGCGGCATCCACCGCGCGGTCGAGCATCTGGTGCGCGCGCACCAGCTCGGGCGGCATGGTCAGCGGGTCGTAGAGATCGGCCAGCGACGAATCCGGGAATCTGGCGCGAGCGTCGAGCACGCCTTGCGCGGCGGTTTCGATGGCGTCCCTGTGCTGGTCGGTGGCGTCCACGGGCCAGGGGAAGTTGTTGTAGACGATCTGATTTGAATACTGGTAGTCGCTTTTCATGCGGCCAGCGACGGTTCTCATCCACGCCATGTGCATAACGGATTGGATGATGCCAAAATGAAAAGCCGAGGCTGATGGCACTATCAAACAAGTACCGCTAGCAATCACCTCTGACCCCATGAAGCCGATCGGCATGTAGGGTCTGTTCTCAGACGAGACCTTGGGGATCAGTAGGTATCGGGTGCTCGGTTGCCGAATTTCTCCAAATAGAGCCGATTTCGCCGCGAGTGCTACGGTTGCCGTTCTGCCGCTTGATATTCTGTAATTGCGGTTACGCTCTATGCGTTCAAGGATCGTCTCGCAACTGCGCATCAATTCCGGCGGAGCGTCCACCAACCAAAGACACCAACGCTCTTCGGCATTGATGAATTCGTTCCCGCCCATATAGCGCCGAATAAACTCACCTGCTGCTGGACATGAAGTGATGATGGTGCATCTTTCCTGACTACTTAGAATTAGATTGCCGTTATCAATTGGCATACTCCCGTACCGAATCTCAGGCGCTGAACTGCAAATTGGATTCGTACGCTTCGTAACGAACGCGCTTGGGCCATCTACGAGATAAGGGTTGATATTTCGTGCGGCGATAGCATGGGGCTCGCCCTTGATGTCGTCGTAGTCGTAAATCACTTTGCCGGCCCGGTCTTCCGGACCAAACCCGACGATGACGCAATGCACCGCCGCAACGCCGCGCGCCTCGTTGCTCCAGGAAAACGTGCGGTGGGCAAAGTGAATGCGGATGCCCCTGGCCAGCAGCCAGCCCCACAGAATACCCACCTGCTCACCCTGGCAGATGGAGTTGGTGGAGACAAAGGCGCCTCTTATGCCGTCATTCCCGCCGGTGCGGAAATCCGGGTTTTGCGCGTCCGACTCTGGATTCCCGCTTGCGCGGGAATGACGGGGGTTCATGTATTCGGCGGCCTTCACATACCAGGCGGCGACGAAATCCAGGACCCCACTCCCATCAATGCTGCCAACAATTGATTCGAAGTCCGCCTTTTGCTCAGCGGATTGCTCTTTTTTCCCCACGAACGGCGGATTGCCCAGGATGTAACTCAACCGCTCACGCGGCACCACAGTCTCCCAATCGATCCGCAGCGCATTGCCGTGGACGATATGCGGGCTGGTGGTGAGCGGGATGCGCACGAAGTACAGGCCGAATTCTTCGCTGACCTTCAGATTCATCTGGTGGTCCATCAACCAGAGTGCGACCTGGGCGATCTGCGCGGGGAATTCCTCGATCTCGATGCCGTAAAACTGATCGACGCCAACGGAAAGAAAGCCGTGGAGGTCCAGCCCCAGGCTGCCGCTGCGCGCATCGCCGGTGCTGGCGCGCAGCACATCCAGCTCCAGCAGCCGCAGCTCGCGGTAGGCCACCACCAGAAAATTGCCGCAGCCACAGGCCGGATCGAGAAAGGTCAGCCCGCGCAATTTCCTGTGGAACTCGAACAGCCGGTTGCGATTGTTTTTGACCTTGTCGAACTCGGCGCGCAGTTCGTCGAGAAACAGCGGGCCGATCAGCTTGAAGATATTTTTTTCGCTGGTGTAATGGGCGCCCAGGTTGCGGCGCGCCCTGGCGTCCATGATCGACTGGAACAGCGCGCCGAAGATCGCTGGACTGATCTGGCTCCAGTCGAGCGCGCAGGCATCGAGCAGGGCTTCGCGCATGGCGCGGTCGAAATCGGCGACCGGCAGAATTTCCTCGAACAGCTTGCCGTTGACATAGGGAAAGGCGGCGAGCTGTTCATCGAGGGCCGTCGAGCGCTTGCGCTCGGGCGTATTGAGCACCTGGAAAAACTGTGTGAGCAGTGCGCCGAGATTGCTGCCGTCGGCGGCGGTGCGGCTTTCGACCCAGTCCTGAAACGCCTTGCGGGGCTGGAAGATGCCGGTGTCTTCGGCGAACAGGCAGAACAGCAGGCGCACCAGCAGCAGTTCCAGCGGATGACCGGCGTAGCCGCTCGCCTTGAGGCGGTCGTGCAGGCGGCCCATGCGTTCGGCGGCCTTGCGGTTGACGGGATCTTCGGGCGCGAGCATCTGGGTGGCGTAGCCAGCGATGAAAGCGAACAGGCCAACGCGCTTGTGGAGTTCCGCCAGCGCGAATTCCTGCGCGGTGCCGGTGTCGAGATCGTGCAGGCGCATACGCGCGAAGTCGGACACCAGCACATAGCGCGGCAACTCGCGCTCGATGATGCCGGGGAAGTAGTCCAGCGCCTGCTGGTAGGCGCGGTCGAGGTTCTTGCCGCGCGATTTGTGTTCGGCGATCAGCATGCCCTTCCAGAACAGGTCGATCTCGCCGCGCCGATTGCCGAGTTTTTTGGCCGGCTCTTCAAAGCTGGCGACGCGCCGCCGCGAGATGCCAAAGATGTCGAAGAACTGGTTCCAGAAGGTCTGCGCCTCGGCGGTTTCGCGCGACTCGTCAGCCCATTCGCGCGCGAACGCCAGCGCCCGATCCTTGATCTCGTTCCAGCTCAGCGGCATGCGTGGTTTCCTTTGGCCTCAGTGTGCCTCATCCCAGTTGGCGCCCACGCCCACGTCCACCAGCAGCGGCACCGCCAGATCGGCGGCGCCCTGCATCAGCGCGACGATGGCGGTGCGCACCGCCTCCAACTCGCCGGTGGGCACCTCCAGTACCAGTTCGTCGTGGACCTGCATGATCAGCTTGGTGGCAAGGCGTTCGCGGGTCAGCCAATCATCCACGGCGATCATGGCGCGCTTGATGATGTCGGCGGCGGTGCCCTGCAAGGGCGCGTTGATGGCGGCACGTTCGGCGGCCTGACGGCGCTGGTTGTTGCGGTCGCGGATCTCGGGTACATAGAGCCGCCGGCCGTAGAGGGTCTCCACATAGCCGGTGTCGGCGGCGCGCTGGCGGGTGGATTCCATGTAGGCGCGCACCCCAGGGTAGCGCTCGAAATAGCGGTCGATGTATTCCTGCGCCTGGTTGCGGCCCAGGTTGAGCTGGCGACCCAGCCCGAACGCAGACATGCCATAGATGAGCCCGAAGTTGATCGCCTTGGCGCTGCGCCGCTGCTCGGGCGTCACGGCGGCGAGCGCCACGCCAAACACCTCGGCCGCAGTGGCGCTGTGGATGTCGAGCCCGGCGGCGAAGGCGCGCCGCAGGCCGGCGTCCCCGGACAGGTGCGCCATGATGCGCAGCTCGATCTGGGAGTAGTCGGCGGCGAGGATGGCACTGCCCGGCGGGGCCACGAAGGCCTGGCGGATGCGACGGCCCTCGGCGGTGCGCACCGGGATGTTCTGCAGATTGGGGTCGGACGATGACAGTCGTCCGGTGGCGGTAACCGCCTGGTGGTAGGAGGTGTGGATGCGCCCGGTATCCGGATCGATCATCTCCGGCAGGCGATCGGTGTAGGTGGATTTGAGCTTGCTGAGGCCGCGGTATTCGATCAGCACCTTGGGCAGCGGGTAGTCGAGCGCCAACTCCTGGAGTACATCCTCGGCGGTGGAGGGCGCGCCGGTGGGGGTTTTCCGCGTCACCGGCAGGCCCAGCTTGACGTAGAGAATCTCGCCGAGTTGCTTCGGCGAACCCAGGTTGAAGGGCTGCCCCGCGAGGTCATGGGCGCGCTGTTCCAGTTCGGCCAGGCTGGCGCCCAGCTCCAGGCTCTGCTCGGCCAACAGCCGGCCATCGACCAGGGCGCCGTTGCGCTCGATGCGGGACAGCACCGGTACCAGGGGGATCTCGATGTCGCGGAACACCGCAGCGGGACCGGGTTGTTCGTGCAGGCGCGGCCACAGGGTTTGATGCAGGCGCAGGGTGACGTCGGCGTCCTCGGCGGCGTAGGGGCCGGCCTGTTCCAGTTCGATCTGGTTGAAGGTGAGCTGCTTGGCGCCCTTGCCGGCGATGTCCTCGAAGTGGATGGTCGTCTCGCCCAGATATTTGAGCGCGAGCGTGTCCATGTCGTGGCGCGATCCGGTGGGGTCCAGGACATAGGATTCCAGCATGGTGTCGTAGGCGATGCCGCGCAGTTCGATGCCGTAGCGGGCCAGCACGCTCATGTCGTATTTGAGATTCTGCCCGACCTTGGGCCGCGCGGGATCTTCGAGCAGGGGCTTGAGGGCGGCCAGCACCCGCTGGCGGTCGAGCTGCGGCGGCACGCCGAGGTAGTCGTGGGCGAGGGGAACATAGGCCGCTGCGCCCGGCTCGATGGCGAACGACACTCCGACCAGTTCGGCCTGCATGTAGTCGAGGCTGGTGGTCTCGGTGTCGAAGGCAAACAGCGCGCAGGTCTTGAGGCGCGCAAGCCAGGTTTCCAGTTGCGGCCAGTCGAGGATGATTTCGTAGTGACGGGTGCTGGCTGGGTCGCTCGCCTCGTCGGCTGCGCTGTCGGCTGCGTTCGCCGTGGCAGCGAGTCCAGTGCCGGGGGCGGCAGTGAGCAGTTCTTCAACCCAGCCCTTGAATTCGAACTCGCGAAACAGCGCGAGCAGCGCGTCCCGGTCCGGGGTGCCGTTGCGAAGCCCGTCAGGACCGAATTCGAGCGGCACATCGCAGCGGATGGTGGCGAGCTGGCGCGAGAGGTAGGCGGCCTCGCGGTGCTCGGCGAGCTTTTCGGGCATCTGTTTCGCCCCCCGCACGGGCAGTTCGCGGATTTTTTCCAGGTTGCCGTAGATCGCATCGAGATCGCCCAGCGCCATGAGCAGCGCGGGCGCGGTCTTTTCCCCGATCCCCGGCACACCGGGAATGTTGTCGGACTTGTCGCCCACCAGGGCCAGGTAATCGATGATGAGCCGGGGCGGCACCCCGAACTTGCTTTCGACGCCGGCCGCATCCAGCACGGTGTTGGTCATGGTGTTGACGAGGGTGACGTGCCCGTCCACCAGTTGCGCCATGTCCTTGTCGCCGGTGGAGATGACCACCGGCCGCCCGTCCCGACCGGCGGCGCTGGCGAGCGTGCCGATCACATCGTCGGCCTCCACGCCTTCCACTACCAGCAGCGGCAGCGCCATGGCGCGCACGATGTCGTGGATGGGCTGAATCTGCGCTCGCAGCTCGTCCGGCATCGGTGGCCGGTGCGCCTTGTAGCGCTCGAACAGTTCATCGCGAAAGGTCTTGCCCTTGGCGTCGAACACCACCACCACGGGGCTGTTCGGGTAATCCTTCTGCAGCCGGCGCAGCATCGAAATGACGCCCTTGGTGGCACCGGTGGGCACGCCCTTGGAACTGTTCAGGGGCGGCAGGGCATGGAATGCCCGGTAGAGGTAGGACGAGCCATCGACCAGTACGAGGGGAGCAGAGACCTGATTCATGCTGCGGTTCCGGAGGGCAGCGGCAAGGATACCCAAAAGCGCGAATCCGGTTTACGGGGTCTGGTCGCAGGGGCGGATTCGCAGTCTTTGGCCCCTTCGACAGGCTCAGGACCGACGGGCTCAGGGCGACCGGAAATGACTGTGCGCCGGAAGCCTCTATTGCCGAATACAAAGGGGGCCGAGTACAACGGACTGCCGAGAACAGTGTGGCGATCCCGGAACCACTCGCAACGGTGTTTCGCGGTACCCTTGGCGAAGTGGCCGTCGCCGCGGCATGCCTCCGGTTAGTCTCATGGCCGTCTATACCACTCCCGATCCCGAAGAGCTGGCGGCGCTCTGCCACCGCCTGGACCTGGGCACGCCCAGCGCCATCACCCCGGTCGCCGCCGGCGTCGAAAACTCCACCTGGTTCCTGACCGTACCAGCGACACCAGACGCAACCAGGTGGGTGCTCACTATCGTGGAAAACCGCGAATTTTCAGACCTCCTCTATCCTGCGGCGCTCTGCTCAGCACTGCATCGGGCGGGACTTCCGGTACCGCCCCCGCGCGCCGACAGCGCCGGCAATCTGGTCCATCGCCTCGCGGGCAAACCCGCGCTGCTGGTGCCGCTGGCGCCGGGCGAGCATCTTCCGGCGCCGCTGCCCGAGCACTGCGCCGCCATCGGCGACTTTCTGGGCCGGATGCATGGGCTGCGGCCGGCGCTGCCGGCGCCGCGCGCCAATCCCTTCGGGCGCGTCTGGCTGGAACAGGCAGCCATCACCCTCACACCCCACTTCAGTGCCGCGGACAACGCTTTACTGGCGCGGCAGCTCGACCGCTGCCGGCGGCTGGAATTCGAGAATGTCTTGCCGCAAGGGCCCATCCACGCCGATCTGTTCCGCGACAACGCGCTGTTCAGCGCTGGCCGACTGAGCGCGGTGATCGACTTTCACAGCGCCTGCCACGACTGGCTGCTGCTGGATGTGGCGATTGCGCTGCACGACTGGGCCGGCGGGGCGGGTGGCGGACTCGACACTCCGCGCGCCCGCGCACTGCTCGCGGCCTATGCCAGTCGCCGTACTTTCACCACCAGCGAACGGCGCGCCTGGCCGGATGTTCTGTGTCTGGCGGCGGCGCGCTTCTGGGCATCGCGGGCACTGGCGCTGCGCGCGCCCGCAGGCGAAATCACCGGTCGCGCGCCGAAGGACCCGGAGGAGTTTCGGTTACGGCTGCTGGCGTGCGAGCAGGGCGTGGTCGAACTGCCTGCTGCGGGTTGAGCGGAGCTGATCCAGGCTCGAATCAGTCGGCCGGCGCGGACTCGCCGAGACAGGCGGCAAAACCATCCGCCACTGTTTGCAACAGATGCGCGTAACCACCGCCAGCTGCGGGTGCCGGCGCGATGGTCATGCCCAGCGCATCGATCACCACGAACCGCGCGCCCAACTCTGCCGCCACTCTCCGCAGGCGCTCCGGGCGGGAATCGGGTTCGGCCACCAGACAGCGCACATCGGTACGGCCCATCAGCGCGGCAACCGAACGCGCCCCCGCCGCGTGGCCGGATACGTCGCGGAGATAACCCGCCGAGCGCAGGCCAAAGCGGTGCGCAAAATGGCCGAAGCCATCGTGATCGCTCGCAAAGGGCGTCCCGCGCAGGGGCGCCAGACGCACCTGGATGGCGGCTTCGACAACATCCAGTTCCGCTTCGAAACGGCGCAGCCGTTCGGTCAGCGCGGCCTCGGTGCTTGGACTGCGCGCTGCGAGCGCCTGCACCAGGGCGCGGGCGATGATCCGCGCATTGCGCGGGTCGAGCCAGAGATGCTCGTCGTGCGCGTGGTCTGCGCCGCCGGCTTCATCACTGTCGCTATCTGCGGGCCAGGCGATGTCCGGCAGAGTGGCCGCGGTGAGGACTCGCCCGGGCGCCATCCGCGCCACCGCGCTGCTCAGGTAGGGTTCGAGCGCGGGCCCTACCCAGAGCACCACATCCGCCGCGTCCAGCACGCGCCGGTCCGAGACCCGCAGGGCGTACTCGTGGGGCGAGGCGCCATCGGGCAACAGTTGCCGCACCTCGGCCAGATCGCCGGCCACGTCCTGGGCGATCAGCGTCAGGGGTTTGATGGTGGCGACCACTCGCGGCCGCCCGCTATCCGATGCGGCAACACTGGCCGCGGCCAACAGCAGGATACCCCGCACGACGGCCAGCGGGAGGCGTCGCGCCTGATCAGAAATGTAATGTAATAACATTTAAATTCTGTCTCCTGTTGAACCTGCCGCACACCCTGCCGAGGTGGCCGCGCCGTCACTGGCGCGCGCATCGCGATTCCCCCTCCGCAGCAAGTGTAATACCATCACACCCATTCGTCCGGGATCGATCCTGTGATCAGCAACAGCCGTGCCGCCCATCGCGACCACGACCATGAGCGCTGCCAGAACGCTGCCCTGGCCCAGGCGCGCGCGCTGTGCCAGCACCGCAGCGCGCGTCTGACACCGGCCCGGGAGGCGGTGCTCCACCTCATCTGGCGCAGCCACCAGCCCATCGGCGCCTACACCCTGATCGAGCAGCTCGGTGCCGAACAGGGCCACCGGGTGCTGCCGCCCACGGTGTACCGGGCGCTGGATTTTCTGCTGGCCCAGGGATTGATTCACCGCATCCCGTCCCGCAATGCCTTCATCGGCTGTCCGTTTCCCGAAGTGCGCCACCGCAACCTGTTCCTGCTCTGCCGCCGGTGCGGCGCGGTCGCCGAATGCAGCGCCGACACCCTGGATCAGGCGATTGCGAGCACGGCGGCGCGCGCCGGCTTCGCGGTGGACGGACACAGCCTGGAAATCGACGGTCTGTGCCAGCAATGTCAGTAGCGGCGCCCCTGATCGCGCTGCGCGGAGTGAGCAAACACTTCGACCGCCACCGCGTGCTGGACCAGGTGGATCTGGAAATCCCGGCGGGACGTATCCTCACCCTGATCGGCCCCAGCGGCTGCGGCAAAACCACGCTGGTGCGTATCGCACTCGGACTGCTGCAGCCGGATACCGGCACCGTGACCCGGACGCCCGGCCTGCGCATCGGTTACATGCCCCAGAAGCTCGCCATCGATCCAACCCTGCCCCTGTCCGTGGGGCGCTTTCTGCAACTGGCGGAGCGTGATCCGGCGAAGTGCCGGGCAGCCCTCGCCGAAACCGGGATTCCGGATCTGTGGGCGCGTCCGGTGCGCGCGCTCTCCGGCGGTGAGACCCAGCGCATGCTGCTGGCGCGCGCCCTGTTGCGCCGCCCCGATCTGCTGGTGCTGGACGAGCCGGTGCAGGGCGTGGATGTCACCGGCCAGGAGGCGCTCTACGCGCTGATCGGCGACCTGCGCCAGCGCCTCGGCTGCGCCATCCTGATGGTCTCCCACGATCTGCATCTGGTGATGGCGGCCACCGACGAGGTGATCTGCCTCAACGGACACATCTGCTGCCACGGCACACCGCGCCAGGTCTCCCTCGATCCCGCGTTCGTGGCCCTGTTCGGACATCGCCAGGCGCTTTACGCCCACCACCACGATCACCGCCATGACGATCACCATGACCACGGCTGAGCGGCGGCCGCGCCTGTGACGAGCACACTCTCATGAACCTGGATTTTCTCTATTGGGCCGCCGGCGGCGGCCTGGGTCTGGCGGTGCTGGCCGGCCCGCTCGGCAGTCTGATGGTGTGGCAGCGGCTGGCCTATTTCGGCGATACGCTCGCGCACGGCGCGCTGCTCGGCGTGGCGCTCGGCCTGTGGCTTCGGATCGGCGGCGGCAGCGCCGTGCTGGTGACCTGCCTGGGACTCGCGATCCTGCTGCTGATCCTGGAGCGCTCGCGCATCCTGGCGGCCGATACGCTGCTCGGCATCCTCTCGCACTCGGCGCTCGCGCTCGGTCTGGTGGCGCTCGCGCTGATTCCGGGCGCGCGCGTGAATATGGAAGCCTTGCTGTTTGGCGATCTGCTGACCATTACCCCGGCCGAAGTGGCCGCCATCTGGGCGCTCACCGGCGTTGCCCTCGCGGTGCTCGGGTGGCTGTGGACCGCGCTGATCTCGATCACCGTGCAGGAGGATCTGGCGCGCGTGGAAGGTGTCCGGGTCGGTGCGATCAAGGCGGTCTACAAGCTGCTGCTGGCCGCCGTGGTCGCCACCGGCATGAAAGCCGTGGGCGTGCTGCTGATCACCGCGTTGCTGATCATCCCCGCCGCCTCGGCGCGGCGCCTCGCGCGCACGCCGGAGGGCATGGCGGCAGTCGCGAGCGCGCTCGCAGCGCTCGCGGTGCTGGCCGGGCTCGCGGCGTCCTGGTGGCTGGATACCCCGGTGGGGCCTTCCATCGTGGTGGTCGCCGCCGGGTTGTTCGCGCTCTCACTGGCGGTGCGCCCGGTATAAATCCGGCTACACCTGGCAACGCGCTGTTGTTGCGGCCTTGCTGCCGCCAGCTCAATAAGTCGCGTGGAGCGACCGCCACACGACCCGCAAGCTACCGTGCTCGAAGGGCGGCAGCAGCAGGGCGTGGAGTTCACCACGCGGATTGATCAGCACCAGATTGCCACTGTGTTCGACCTGATAATCGGTGCCGCCGCCAATGGGCGGTGCGAAGCCCGTCTGCCATTCCAGCGCGACCTTGAGCAGCCGCGCCGGCGCGCCGGTGACGCCGACGAAATCGGGATGGAAACGCGCGACATAAGACGCCAAGACCGGTGGGGTGTCGCGCTCGGGATCGACGCTGATGAAGATCACTTGCAGGTCTTGCTGGTCGCGCGGTTTCAGCTCCGCATACATTTTGCCGAGCGTCGCCAGCGTCGTGGGGCAGATATCGCCGCAGTGGGTAAAACCAAAGAACGCCAGCGTCCAGTGCCCTTGCAGCCGCGCCTCGGTGAAGGGCTGGCCCGCCTGATCGATCAGACTCAGGCCCGCCACCGGGCGCGGCGGGTCAATCAGGTAGACGTGCTGGTTGCGCAGTTCATAGGGGTTGAGAATCCGCGGCTGCGATAGCCGATGGATCAAACCGCCGATCACCAACACCACAAACACCAGCGCCAGGGCTACGGTGAGCCGGATATTGCGCCGTGCAACCGGATCCAGATCACTCATATTCGCCTGACACCAATCAGCGCGGGCTCTACCAGATAGTGGTCGGCCAGCATGATGGCGAACAGCGCCAGCAGATAGACGATGGAGTACTTGAAGGTGGTCATGCCGAGCGTCGCGTCGGTGCCCCAATAGAGACGCAGCGCCCAGTACAGAAAGCCGCCACCCAGAACCAGGGCACCCAGCAGATACAACCAGCCGCTCATGCCGGTCAGATACGGCAGCACCGTTACCAGGATCATGAGGATGGTATAGAGCAGGATATGGAGTTTGGTGTAGCGCTCGCCGTGGGTGACCGGCAGCATCGGGACATTCGCGCGCGCGTATTCGTCCTTGCGGTGCAGGGCCAGGGCCCAGAAATGGGGCGGGGTCCAGGCAAAGATGATGAGCACCAGCAGCAACGCATGACTGTGGACTTCGCCGGTCACCGCGGTCCAGCCCAGTAGCGGCGGCGCGGCACCGGCGAGGCCGCCGATGACGATGTTCTGGGGCGTGGCGCGTTTCAGGTAGAGGGTGTAGACCACCGCGTAGCCGAGGAGCGAGGCCAGCGTGAGCCAGGCCGTGAGCGCGTTGATCCAGACCAGCAGGATCGCCATACCGGTTACGCCGAGCACGCCTGCGAACAGCACAACCTGGGACGGCTCGATGCGGCCCTGGGCCACCGGACGATTCAGGGTACGCGCCATTTTGAGGTCGATGTGGCGATCCACCAGATGATTGACGGCGGCGGCCGCCGCCGCGCACAGGGCAATACCCAGATTGCCGAGCACGAGGATGCGCGCAGGGACCATGCCGGGGACTGACAGGAACATGCCGATCACGGCGGTGACGATCATCACCAGCACGACATTGGGCTTGCACAACTCCAGATAGTCGCGCCAGCTTGCCGGGCTGTCGGTGAGCCGCTCAGAGGTCATGGGCATCGCGCAACGTCCAGATCTTGGTCGCCAAGGTTACCAGTGTCAGCAACAAAAAAGCGGCGCCCAGGTTATGAGCCACGGCAACCGGCAGCGGCAGCGCGAAATGCACGTTGGCAATGCCAAGCGCAACCTGCACGCTCAACGCCAGGGCGATGACGCCCGCCAGGCGCCGCGCACCGCTCCAGGGGATCGCCAGCAGCGCGGCGCAGAGCCCCAGCATTATCAGGGTGGTCACCAGGGCGCCGATACGGTGGCCGATGTGAATGGCGGTGCGCGCTTCGCTCTCCAGCAGACCACCCAGGTAATTCGGCCCGATTCCCTGAGTGATGTCGAAGCCCTTCGCAAAGTCCATCGTGGGCCACCATTCGCCATGGCAGGTGGGAAAGTCGCCGCAGGCGAGCGCCGCGTAGTTGGAAGTGACCCAGCCGCCCAGCGCGATCTGGCAGAACACCGTCACCAGGCCCAGCACGACCCAGGGTTTGATGGCCAGGAGCCGGCCCGCGACCGCGCCCTCGATTCGCCAGGGCCGATCCCTCAGGCGCAGCGCCAAAAGCCAGAGTAGCGCCAGCGTGGTGACGCCTCCGAGCAGATGCAGGGTGACGACTTGCGGCCACAGCTTCAGGGTGACGGTCCACATGCCAAACAGTGCCTGCCAGACCACCAGAAACAGCAGCAGCAGCGGCAGGCGGAAGGGGTAATCGCCTTCCTTGCGCCGCCGCCAGGCCAGCACCGCAAGCGCCAGGATGCAAAGCGCCAGAGTGCCGGCGAAGTAGCGATGCACCATCTCCGGCCAGGTCTTGTCGGTAGCCACCGGAGCGTCCGGAAAACGGGCGTCGGCGCTGGCAATTTCGTGGTCGGCGCGCGGCCACAGCAGGTGGCCGTAGCAGCCCGGCCAGTCCGGACAACCCAGACCGGCATCCGCCAACCGCGTGAACGCCCCCAGACCGACCACGACCACGGCAAGACAGGCCGCGATCAGGGCCAGACGCGCGCCGGGCTTTGCGGGCAGGATGGTACTGGAAGCCGCCATGGTCAGTTTTCCGGTGAGTATTTCAGCAGATGACGCAGATCCGCGAGCATATCCGCGCCGCTATGTTCGGACGTGAAATAGAGCATCGCCATGCCAGCCCTGTCCACCACGAATACGGGACTGGCGGTCCTTTCCCACGCTGCCGCGACCGCCGCCGGCCAACGCGTGAAGGCTGCGGTATCCGCCCGCATCAGGGTCAGGTGCGGATGCTCATGGTGCAACCAGTCCATCGTCTCCGCATCCGGAGGCTCGCCCAGCACCAGCAGAACCCGCTCCACCCGCAGTGCATCCTTTTCGAGTCGCACGTGAACCTGACGGGTAAGGTACAGCGCCGAGCGACAGGCTTCCGCGCAGGGGAACACGACGGGGATCAGCAGACGCCATTTCGGCGGCATTGCCGCCCACTCCAGTGGCGCGCCGGCGGCGGTGTGCAGATCAAGCTCGGCGACCTGTGCCATGGGACGCAGCAGGACGCCGCGATTGCTGGTGCCCAGCAGCGCGAGCAATCGCGCCTTGCTCTGCTCGTCACGAGGCAGGGCAACAAAGCCACCGACGATCACCGCAATTACGGTGCCCAGAATAAGCCAGGGCTGCAGCGATCGCCCGCGAGGTCTCTCATTCATGCTCTGAAGCTCCGGTTCGCCGCAGCACTTCGGCGATGTTGCTGTTGGTAACCAAGGTAAGAATTGCCAGGGCCGTCGCCAGCGCGAACCACTGAACGGCATAGCCCAAGTGCTGTTGGGGAGTGAGATTGACCATCGTCCAGGCGGTGTCCAGCCCGGGGCTGCTTTCGAGCCGCACCACATCCGGAAACAGCGCGCGCCCCAAACGCCGCTCCAACTGAACCCGATCGATCTGCTGGACGACCTGAGGCCAGCCGGCAGCCGGTTCCTCGCGCCCCAACACCAGGGGCCTGCCTGGCACCTGGTACAGATACCCGATCCAGCGGACTTGCATAGGTACGGGCGGAATATCCGGCAACTGCGCACGGGTCGCTCCGGCAGGGAGCCAGCCGCGATTGACCAGCACCCAGCCACCGCTGTCGAGCGCCACCGGAGTCAGGACTTCAAAGCCCGCGCGGCCACCCCGCATCCGGTTGTCGAGGAGAAACTGGTGTTCGACATCCGGGACGCCATCGAGCTGGACCCGTACATACAGGTTGTCGGACCCAGGCGTTATGGCAGCCATGGGGACAGGAACCTGCTGCCGACGACTCTCGTAGGTCGCGAGCAGCGCACGCTTCTCGTCAGCCCGCTGCAACTGCCAGGTGCCGAGACCCAGGGTGACCGGCAGCAACGGCAGGCAGAACAACAACAGCTTGAAGTTCAGGCGCCACTGAAAGCGCGGCTTTCGGTGGCGCTGGGGGTCGGCGGGCATATATGGTTAAATCCGGCTTTACGCTAGCGGGAGGAAACGAACCTTGTGGCTGAAAGCGCTGATCGTCGTTCTGTTTGTCGCCCTGTTGATCAGCCTCACCACCGGCCTGGTGTTTCTGCTCAAGGATGTCGGCAATGGCCGCCGCCGCACCCTGTACGCCCTGGGCGTCAGGGTCGCCCTCGCCTCGGCGCTGCTGGTCGCCATCGGCTGGGGCTTTTGGTCAGGGCGACTTAACAGTACCGCACCCTGGGACCGGCAGTTGCACCCCCAGCAGGTGGCGCCGGCGCCCGCCAACCCCTGACGCCCCGGTGTCACCCCTGACGCCCCGGTGTCACGCGGCGATCACCACCGTCTTTTTACCAACACGATTTTTACCAACAAGGTCTTTGCGAACAGCACCGTACCGATGCAGGCACCGCCATGCAGAGACGGCAACGGCCAGGACACCTGGCCGTTGCCGTTGCGTGCGCGGATGTCTTTCAGCCGAGCACGTACACGAAGATGAACAGACCGAGCCAGACCACATCGACAAAATGCCAGTACCAGGACGACGCCTCAAAGCCGAATTGATCGTCCGGCTTGAAATGCCCCTTGAGACCTCGCAACAGCTGAATCGCCAGCATGAAGGCGCCCAGGCAGACGTGAAAGCCGTGGAACCCCGTCAGCATGAAGAAGGTTGTGCCGTAAATGCCGGACTTCAGTGTCAGCCCCATCTCCGTATAGGCTTCGTGATACTCCACGTACTGAACAACGGCGAATGCGAGCCCAAGCGCGACGGTGACGGCCAAAAAGAAGTTGAAACGGCCACGATTGCCCTGCTTCATTGCGTGGTGGGCGATATGCACCGTCCAACTCGACGTCAGCAGCAGAATCGTATTCCACAGTGGCAGCCATCCGGCAAGCTTGCTCCAGCCCGGAAAGCCCATGTTTTCGTGAGGACCCACAAAGGTGGTGCCACCTAGCGCCTGATCGGGGGTCTGCATGACCGGCCAGTTCGCCGTAAAACCCTGCCACAGCAGCGCATTGGTCATCGCCTTGTCGCCCTCGCCACCCAGCCAGGGCACCGCCAGTACCCGCACATAGAACAGCGCACCGAAAAACGCGGCAAAAAACATCACTTCGGAGAAAATGAACCAGCCCATGGCTATCACGAAAGATCGTTTCACCTGCGCGCTGGTCATGCCTCGCATGTTTTCCTGAATAACCGTGCTGAACCAGTTGAACAGCACGCACGCCAGAACCAACGAACCCGCCAGCAGGAACAACGGGGACTTTCCCTGCACAAAGAGCCCGGCGCCGAGTGCCATGCTGCCCAGGGACGCTGCCGTCAGCACAGGCATCCAGCTGTTTTCGGGAATGTAGTAATTACTCTCGGATGCCATGTGTTTCTCCTTAAGAATGCGGCGCCCTTGGCGACCGGCCAATCAGTTGCGCGCCGTCACGGCGACGGATTGCCGGTCGGTGACATCGAACAGGGTGTAGGACAGGGTTATGGTGTTGACGCTGGACGGCAACGCGGGATCGATAAAGAATACCACCGGCATGTTGGCTTCTGCGCCAGCCTTTAATGGTTGCCGGTCGAAACAGAAACATTGGGTTTTTTGCAGATACTGCGCCGCATTGCCTGGCGTCACACTGGGAATAGCCTGCGCCACCATGTCTCGCTCGGTATCGTTGCGGGCGTAGAACTCGATCTTGTGCGACTCACCCGGATGCACCCGTACCGCATCGGTCAGCGGTCTGAACTCCCACGGCATGGCGCTGTTGTTGGTAGTGACAAACTGTACCTTCACCACGCGCTCCTGATCGACCGCAGGCTGCTCGGCCACATAACGCCCATCGGTCTTGCCGCCAAGGCCGGTAATCTCACACAGCGCGTCATACAACGGCGGCATCACGAACAGCGCAAACCCGAACATGGCGACACCGGCCAGCAGCGACCAGAGGACCGTCTTTCTGACCGGATTCTGTGCCACCCTGATGCTCCGTTTACTTGATTGCGGGCGGGGTTGAGAAGGTGTGGTAGGGCGCCGGCGTCGGCACCGTCCACTCCAGGCCCTCGGCGCCTTCCCACACTTTCGGGTCGCTGATCTTGCGGCCGGCCACGATGGTCGCGATCACGTTGTAAAGGAACAACAATTGCGACGCCCCGTAAGCAAAGGCACCGATGCTGGAGACCATGTTCCAGTCGGCGAATTGCAGCGAATAATCCGCATAGCGCCGCGGCATGCCGGCCAGGCCGAGGAAATGCTGCGGGAAAAAGGTGACGTTGAAGGCGACGAAAGACACCCAGAAATGGACTTTCCCCATGGTCTCGTTGTACATCCGGCCCGTCCACTTCGGAATCCAGTAATAGACCGCCGCGGTGCTGGAGAACAGCGCACCCGCCACCATCACATAGTGGAAGTGAGCCACCACAAAGTAGCTGTCGTGGTACTGGATGTCCGCCGGGGCAATCGCCAGCATCAGCCCGGTGAAGCCACCAATCGTAAACAGGATCACAAAAGCGATGGCAAACAACATCGGGGTTTCGTAGGTGATGGCACCGCGAAACATGGTGGTGATCCAGTTGAACACCTTCACGCCAGTGGGCACCGCGATCAACATGGTGGCGTACATGAAGTACAGTTCGCCGGCGAGCGGCATGCCCACGGTGAACATGTGGTGGGCCCAGACAATGAACGACAGGAAGGCAATCGCCGCTGTCGCATATACCATGGACGAGTAGCCAAACAGCGGCTTGCGGCTGAAAGTCGGGATGATGGCCGAAATCACTCCGAACGCGGGAATGATGATGATATAAACCTCAGGGTGCCCGAAGAACCAGAACACGTGCTGGAACAACACCGGATCGCCGCCGCCAGCCGCATTGAAGAAGCTGGTCCCGAAGTTGATGTCCATCAGCATCATGGTCACGGCGCCCGCGAGCACTGGCATCACGGCAATGAGCAGAAACGCGGTAATCAGCCAGGTCCACACAAATAGCGGCATTTTCATCAACGTCATCCCGGGTGCCCGCAGGTTCAGGATGGTGGCGATAATGTTGATGGAGCCCATGATCGAGGAGGCGCCGATGATGTGAACGCCGAAAATAAAGAAATTGACCGTCGGTGGCGCGTAAGTAGTAGACAACGGCGCATAGAAGGTCCAGCCGAAATTGGGCGCTCCGCCCTCCATGAACAGAGTCGACGCCAGCAGCGCAAAGCCGAACGGCAGGATCCAGAAACTCAGGTTGTTCATCCGCGGCAGCGCCATGTCGGGCGCACCGATCATCATGGGAATCATCCAGTTCGCCAGGCCGACAAACACCGGCATGATGGCACCGAACACCATGATCAAGCCGTGCATGGTGGTCATCTGATTGAAGAATTCGGGCTTGACGATCTGCATGCCGGGCTCGAACAGCTCGGCGCGAACCACCATCGCGAAAAATCCACCCAGCAAAAACATGGCGAAACTGAACCACAGGTACATCGTGCCGATGTCCTTGTGGTTGGTGGCGCGCAGCCAGCGACCAATACCTTTAGCGGGACCGTGAGCCATGACGAGTATCTCCCCTTATTGGCCTTTCTTGAGCTTGAATACGTCCACCGGCTGGACGATGTTGTCTTCTGATTTGTTGCCCCAGGCATTGCGCTCATAGGTGATGACCGCCGCCAGATCGACCTCGGACAACTGCGCGCCAAACGCCTGCATCGCGGTGCCCGACTTTCCGTTCACCACAATGTTCAAGTGATCCGCGACCGGCCCGAGCGCGATTTTGCTGCCCTTGAGGGCAGGAAAGACGCCTGCGATGCCCTCGCCTGCCGCACCGTGGCAACTGGCACAACTACGGCCATAGACTGCCTCGCCCTTGGCCATCAACTCGTCCTGCGTAAACGTTTTCTCGGTCAGCGCCCGCATCGCGGTTGTTTCGGATTGCTTCTTGGCCAGCCAGGCATTGAACTCTGCTTCGGGCACCGCATTGACAACGATGGGCATGAACGCGTGGTCCTTGCCACACAGCTCCGCGCAGCGACCGCGATAAATGCCGGGCTTGTCGACGCGCGCCCAGGTTTCGTTGACGAAACCCGGGATGGCATCGCGCTTGACCGCCAGGGCAGGCACCCACCACGAATGGATCACGTCGGCGGCCGTCATCAGCAGCCGTACCTTCTTGCCGACCGGAATGACCAGCGGTTCGGTCACTTCTTCGAGGTAGAATTCGGTTTTCGGCGCGTTGCCGTAAATCGATGCCTGCGATGTAGCCAGCTCACTTATGAAGCTGACATCCTTGCCGAGGTAATCGTACTTCCACTTCCACTGGTAGCCGGTGATCTTGATGTCGAGGTCGGCTTCACTGGTATCGTAAAGTTCCTTCAAAGTGGTCGTGGCGGGAAACGCCATGACGATGAGGATCAGCGCCGGAACGATGGTCCAGGCCAGCTCGACCTTGGTGCTCTCATGGAAGTTGGCGGGCTGATGGCCGCGGGATTTGCGGTGGGCGAACATGCTGTAGAACATGACACCGAAGACCGCTACGCCAATCCACACGCAGATCCACGTCACTATCATGTGGATGTCGTAGACGTTCTGGCTCACGCTCGTCACGCCCTGGGGCATATTGAGCAGATTCCAGCCCGAGGGCTGTGCCGCCGGCTCGGCCGCCGCTGCGTGAATCCACGGTAGCAGCGCCAGCGCGCCAATACCTCCCCGGACCAGTTGCTTTGCTGTAGAAACCATCGCCCTCATCGTCTCCGTTTTGATTGAACCACTGCCGGGCTGTGAAGGGGCGGCCCGTCGCGACCGCAGGCACCGGGGAAAGTTCGGCGGGCGATTGTACCAGAGCCCGCAAGGGTAAAAACAATATCGCTGCCGGGCTTTTTTGCGCTTCGTTTAACGCGCCGCCAAAAAAATTGACCTGGATCAGGCCGGCGCGGCTTCACTTCGGGGAGCGCGCCGGATCGATCAGCCGCACCGGCTCCGGCTTCGCCTGCTCCAGCTGTACGGCGCGCTCCGGCCGCGTGGCGGGCGGCGTGGGCATCAGTACGCCAGCACCAGTCTCGCTGAAACCGCAGGCGATGCACTCGCGGTGATCCTGGCCGTCGCGATGAAAGACGACCGTGCGGTCTGCCATCTTGCAGTGCGGACAGATCGCCCCGGCGACAAAACGCCGCTTTTCGCTAAACATGCCGGCTCCGACGCGACATCAGATCATGTCTGCATAGGGATTTTCGACATCGAGGGAGATCGGGCAACCAAATCCCGGCACCCTGATCGCGGTGCTGGTGATCTGAACATCCTCATCCTGTATCGCCCCTTCGCCAAAACGGTAGATCGGCGCAAACAGGCCGCGGTCGACGCGCTGCTCGTAAGCCGCCGCCAACTCCCGGGTGTGTTCCCGCCGCGTGCGATACGCACTCCAGTGGTCGGCATAACGCCGTTCGAGCATCGCCTCTGTCACCCGCGCCGAGAGCACCAGGCCACTGGCGTTGTTGCCACCGAATCCCTTGGCATTGACGATGGCGGCGTCGAGCCCGTGCTCGCGCGCGTCGTAATCGGCAAGCGGGATGCGCAACCGACTCGCGTGGACATCCGCGGCAACCTCCGTGACGGTTTTGATGCCGGGCACACGGCCGTGGCGCAAGGTGCCGATGGCCGCCATCACCTGATCGCCGCTGGCGGCGGCCAACGAATGGCCGACATAGGCCTTGACCGCGCAGATCGGCCAGTCGGTAATGCCGAAAGCCTCGGCAATGCGATCAAAAATAAGGGACTCCGTCACCCGGTTCTGGGGCGTGCTGGAACCGTGCGCGAACACCACACTGCGCCTGCGCAACCCCGGCTCGCCGAGCAGCGCCCGTGCCGCGGCGACCGCCTTGCCGAGGCAAAGGTAGTTGCCCGGACCCGGTCCGGAGATGGATTTTTTGACGCCGTCGGCGTCGATGCTGACTTCCGGCACGGCGCCGTGAATATCGAGTCCGAGCTCGATCGCCAGCGCGTCATCCATCAGGAACAGATACTGCGATGCTTCGGCCACGACGAAGCCGGCGTTGTAGCCGAAGGGCCGGCTGTAGCGACGCGGATCCGGGTCGCCCAGACGCGCCATGGCGTCTTCGTTCGCCAGCGCATTCATGTTGGCGAAGCCCTCGATGATTTCGGGCGTGACGGCCGCTTCGCTGCCACCTACCAGCGCGACCCGGCGCACGCCTCGGCGGATATCGCGCACGGCCGCGTGGAGGTTGTACAGAAAGCTGGCGCAGGCGCCGGTGATGGCTTCGGTGTGGCCCAGACTGCCCAGCACATAGGCGTTGACGAAGTCCGCCGGCATGCTGTTGAGGCCCAGGGGCAACTGTTTGGCGGTGGCGCGACCGCCGAGCAGGCTGGCGCGCAACATGCCGCCCAACCCTTCATCGCTCAACTGGCCCATGGCGCAGGAGGCGTAGGTACCGATTTCATCGGGACGCACCCGGGCGCAGATGTCCTGCCAGGCGACTCCGAGGGAGTGGATCGCATCGCTGGCGCCCATCACCGCCATCTGCAAACCCCGGGGCTGGAAACGCGAGTTGTAGCCGGCGCCCGGATCAAACCCGCGCGGCAGCTGACCGGCGGCCTTCACCCCCATTGCCTGGGTGGCGGGCAGTCGCCATTCCTGCGCCCCCCGCACCGTCACCGTGAGGGTATCGCCATGGTCGGCCACCACTTCCCAGCCCGGTGGCAACGGCGCTGGCAGCTGGCGGCGAACCACCGTGAAGCGAATCCCGTCACCAGCGCAGAGTTCGGCGGTCAGATTGCGGTGGCAGAACACCGCGTCGGGATCGAAATGGTTGGCCTCGATGCGGCGGATCAGGGTGCCGTCCACCACATCAGCGGCATGGCGCGCGGCCACGGCGGCGCGCGCAAGGGGCGCGCCCGTTGCGTCCCGATAACCCGATCCGTCCCAGCGCGCCAGGCCCATCATGCAGGCCAGCCCGGCCAGCGTCGTTTCGCGCTCCGCACCCGTGAGGCTTTCGAGGATCATGCGTTTATAGGATTGATCGAACGAGCTGCGGCCGGCGGCGTTGCAGCCGCCGTAGCCGACGATAACCGGCAGGATTGCCATGGTGCAGAACAAGCCAAGATTAGGTGGGACTTGCATTCTAGGGTCGCCATCCCCGTTGCGTTATGGACGATCTGGCCATATTGTCGGCGAATTCGGCCAATGCAGAGCCACATCAATGACCCAGACCCCCGCGCCCTATCGGGTTGCCGTGATTCTGTGCGAGGAGACGCTGGCCACCAGCGCGACCCTGCCGGTGGAAATCTTCCGCAATGCCGAAGCCTTTGCGATGCGCGGCGACCGCCACTGTCGCACCATCGCGGTCGATACCCTGACGCCGGATGGCGCGCCGATCCAGTCCGCGTCCGGGTTTGCGCTGACCCCCAGCGGCGCCATCGCACCCTTTCGCCCCTATGACCTGGTGCATGTGCCCAGCCTGTGGCGCAGCCCGCGCCGCGCCCTGCGCCGCCATCCCGACTATTTGCCCTGGCTGCGCGAACAGCATCGGGCGGGAGCGACCTTGACGGCGGTAGGGACCGGCACCTGCCTGCTTGCGGCCGCCGGGCTGCTTGACGGCAAACCGGCCACCACCCACTGGCACTATTTCGATCAGTTTCAACACGACTATCCCGAGGTCCAGTTGCAGCGCCAGTACTTCACCACCCGCGCCGGCACCATCTATTGCACCGCCGGGGTCAATGCGCTCGCCGAGCTGCTCGCCCACATCGTTTACCGCATTTACGGCCGCGCCGTGGCGCGCCATGTGGAGCGGGTGTTTTTCCATGAAATCCGCAACGCCTTCGAGGGCAGCCGCTATCTGGACGATGCGGCGGCACGACACTCCGACGAGGACGTGGTGCAGGCGCAGATCTGGCTCCAGGACAACTTCGACAAGCCGGTGTCGATCGCGGAGCTCGCCGGGCGTTTTGACCTCAGTCTGCGCACCTTCAACCGGCGCTTTCGCGACGCGGTGGGCGAACCACCGTTGGCGTACCTCCAGGAACTGCGCCTGGATACCGCCCGCCAGCTCTTGCAGAGCACCAACCTGACCATCGCCGAAATCGCCCAGCGCTGCGGCTACCAGGACACCGCCTGGTTCGCCCGCCTGTTCCGCCGCCTCTACGACGTCACGCCTCGCGAGTACCGCCACACGGTGCGCGCGAAACTGTTCAGCCCCGGCTGAGCGCAGTCACAAATCGGGCTGCCGCCGGTCCACCCGGCAGCGCTATAAAGGCAGTCATCCAGCCATCCGTAACCACCGGGGGAAACCACCATGGCCATCAGCGAAGTTCACCATGTCGCGCTCACCGTGAGCGATCTCGATAAATCCGTCGCCTTCTACGAGGAGATCCTGGGCTTCACCAAGACGCTCGATATGCCGCTGGCGGGAACCATCACGGAAAAGCTGCTCAAGCTGAAACCGGGCACCCAGGGTCGCTCGGTGATCCTCCAGCAGGGCGGCAAGCTGACCGGCGAGGTGGAACTGATCCAGTTCGACCCGCCCGCCGAACGGCGCACCGGACCCAAGCAGCCCGGCGATCCCGGCATTTTTCTGCTGTCGTTTGAAGTGACCGGCGAAACGCTGCAAGCCGTCCATGACCGGCTCAAGGCGCGCGGCATCCAGTTTTACGCGGAGCCCATGGATCTGGAGCTCAAGGGCTACGGGTTCATCAAGGCGGTGATCTTCGAGGATCCGGACGGCACCATGATCGAGCTGATCCAGCTCCCCGCCCGCGCCGAGGTCCAGGCCTACCGCGTCCGGCACGGCGCCTGACGCGCGTCCGGGCGCCTGCCTGCGTTCACCCCGGGGCGCGCTTCATCGCCCCGCGGAAGATCAATGCCGGGCGGCGGCAGCGCCGAGCGCGCGGCCCAGCAGTACCGCGATCTGCTCGCGCCGCCAGGACTCCGGCGCATTGGTCCAGCATGCCAGGGGCGCATACCAGCGCATCCCCATGCGCTGCAACATCAACTCGGTGCCGGCCGACAGGGGCGCTGCGCTGCGGTAGACCGCATAGGGCACCCGGTCACCGGGAAGGGAAACGACGTTCGAGTTCGTGCGCTCTGCCATGGCGGTACTCTCGCGATGCGCTTGCGTCCCGCCCAACATACCGCGTCCCACTCCGCCCGTCGATCCGGTGCCGGCTGTCAGCCGGGATGACTGGGACCCGATGGCGCCGGACGCCGCGGGCCGGCCCGCTCCAGCTCCCGCGGGATGATCTCGGCGGCCGCGCGGTAGCCCACCTCGATCAACTCGGCGGCGCGGTGGAATTCGTGGATCCCGCACAGGTTGCGGGGGATTTCCACCAAAACGTCGGGCGGATAGGCCGCCATCTTCTGGCGCGCGATGGTGCTCTGCATGGCGTCGAACGCCTGGGTGGCGATATCCAGCATCTGCCAACTCACCGGCACGGCGCTGCGCTGACGCGCGCTGTCCACGACACGGCGCAGATAGCCACTCTCGCTGTCGGTGCTGAGCGGCGGATCTTCCGCTTCGGGTGGCGCCAGCTGCACCTGGCCGCTGACATGGATGGCGATAGTGAGGTCGGTGTCGTCGCCCAGGGTGGGCGCGATGGGCACCGGATTGAGGATGCCACCGTCCACCAGCAAACCGCCGTTGAGCCGGTAGGGTGGAAACAGCACCGGGATCGCGACGGAGGCGCGGATCGCTTCGAGGAGCGGTCCGCGGGTGAGCCAGACTTCGCGTCCGGTCTCGATATTGGCGGCGACCGCGGTGAAGCGGATCGGCAGCGCCTCGATGGCGACATCGCCGATCAGGTCGCGCAGCATTTCGGCCAGTTTGTCGCCGGCGATCAGCCCGGTGCGCGGCAAGGTGACATCGACCAGCCTGAGCAGGCCGCGCCGCGACTGCTTCACCAGCCAGTGTTCGTAAGCGACGAGTTTGCCGGCCGCATGGAGACCGCCGATCAGGGCACCGATGGAGCAGCCGGCGATGGAGGCGATCCGATAGCCTTCTTCCTCCAGCCAGCGGATGACGCCGATATGGGCGAGCCCGCGCGCGCCGCCGCTGCCGAGCACAAGGGAAACACTGCGCTGACTCGGGGGCACGGGGCTTAGACGATGAAGCGGGTTTTGAGCTTGCGCGGGACGAGCCTGTTGTCCGGTCGCGCGTAGCGGGGCACCCCGTTGTGGTAGGGCGGGTAATCCTCGCCGGCGATCAGGGGCGCCAGGTATTCGCGTGCGGCGGGAGTGATGCCAAAGCCGTCGCGAGTGATGAAGGCGCGCGGCATTTTGCGCTCCACGTTGGCCACCTTTTCCAGCGGCGCCTCGCCCAGGCTCCAGCTGTACTTGCTGCCCGGCGCGCGCTCGATGGTGACCATCACGCCGCTCTTGCCGGCCAGCGCGTACTCCACCCCGGCGCGGCCCACCGCATAGGCCTGCTCGACATCGGTGGCCGAAGCGATATGGCGCGCCGCGCGTTGCAGGTAATCGGCGAGTGCCCAGTGGTATTTGTAGCCGAGCGCCTCTTTCACCAGGGTCGCCAGCGTCGGCGCCACGCCGCCCAACTGCTTGTGGCCGAAGGCATCGGTGCCGCCCGCATCGGCGAGGAAAGTGCCGTCCGCGTAGCGGGTGCCCTCGGAGGCAACGATCACACAGTAGCCGTTGCGCTTGACGGTGCGCTCGACCCGCGCCAGGAATTTGGCCCGGTCGAAGGCTATCTCCGGAAACAGAATGATGTGGGGCGGATCGCCGTCCCGTTCCGCGGCGAGTCCGCCGGCGGCCGCGATCCAGCCGGCGTGGCGCCCCATCACCTCCAGGATGAAGACCTTGGTCGAGGTCTCGCACATGGAGGCCACGTCCAGGCTGGCCTCGCGCGTCGCCACCGCAACGTACTTGGCCACCGAACCGAAGCCCGGGCAGCAATCCGTAAACGGCAGATCGTTGTCCACGGTCTTGGGAAGATGGATCGCCTGCAGCGGGTAACCGTGGCTGTGCGCGAGCTGCGCCACCTTGAGGCAGGTGTCGGCGGAATCGCCGCCGCCGTTGTAAAGGAAATAGCCGATATTGTGGGCCTCGAACACGGCGAGCAGGCGCTCGTACTGGGTGTTGTCCACGGCCGGGTTCTTGAGCTTGTAGCGGCACGACCCGAAGGCCCCGGACGGCGTGTGGCGCAGCGCGGCGATGGTTTTCGCGCTCTCCTTGCCGGTGTCGATCAACTCTTCACGCAATGCGCCCAGAATCCCGTTGCGCCCCGCATACACCGCGCCGATGCGCCGGCGGTTGGCGCGCGCGGTCTCGATCACGCCGCAGGCAGTGGCGTTGATCACCGCGGTGACGCCGCCGGACTGGGCATAGAAAAGATTGCGTTTGGTCATGACATATCCCGTCTGGACGGCAGTGCTCAGGGACGCCGGATGATACTGGAATCACCCCCTGGCCGCATGACATGAAACCCAAGCACAGCGTTCGTCCGGCCGCCCAATCCCGGAGTTCAGCGCCACACACATCCGCTTGAACATGTGGTCAGGTGCCAACGCGCTCCCATTGCTCGACGTCGCCAGGGATGACGTGAAACAGTGGGTGGCACTCGGGTACGGCACAGCCCTGCCACTGAAGGTACAAAGGCCTGCTCCGGGCAGAAAGTTTGGTCAGCAGGTGCGTCCATTCGTACTGGACTTGCCCGCTCGTCACGGGAATCGTCGCCATCGACCTGCGTGGACCAACCTTGCTGCCATCAAAGCGATAGCCGCGAGCGGCTGACTCGGCATGAATTTCGTACAGGTATGCGTTGATCGCCGATCGCGGGACTCCAGTTGCCTGAAACCGCAGCAACTGCGGATGATGGCGATAGCCAGTCGTCTCACCGCGCAGCACCGCCTTGGCCAGCAGCGATTCACGCCACAGCGCCAGCAGGCCTTGGCGGTCCATGTAGCGAGGGTGAAGTGACCAAAGTCTCATTGGGGCCTAACGCTCAGCGTCAGCTGCGGCGCGAAGCGCCGTCAGCTGGATGCTGTTGTTAGACCGCCTCGGGCTCTGCTGGTGGAGGAGTCTCCAAGGTCGGAGTCGCGTCGATGTGCGCCGGCTGCGCCACTGCCACTAACCAGTTTGCCATGATGCTGGCGAGGCTGTTCGAGGGCGCCGTTGTCTCGACCACGGGTTGCGCCGCGGCAGAGGATGTACCGTCCTTGAATGCGATGTGGGTCGTTGAATTGTGCATTTTAGTTCTCGTGTCGCCAACCTTCGAATGCACGGGCATCCGCCACCGCTTGCTGCATGACGCCCGGCACAATTTGAATCTGCTGACGACTCAGTGTTCCCTCCGAAACGAAGCGGTGGCTACCTGAGCCGACGCTCTCGATAAGAGCGCGAACGTGAGAATACTGCGCCTGTGGTTGGCCGGCAAGGATGGCCTCTTGGTTAAGTGGCGTTCCAAAGTTCATCTCGGCGGAATAGCTCTGGTGAAGATCCCGAATGATGGCGTAGGTTTCATCGGTAGGCCGTTCGACCCGGAGGCCGAGCTCGTCGCGAGCTTCCTGGCGGTAGATCGTATAGTCGTGGCTCCCCGACTCAGAACAGAGAAAGTCGAGGACTTTGTTGATCTGTTCCTCGTTGGCGAGATGACCCTTGATCAGTCGTCGGCCGAGCATTCGGATCTGCGTCCGACTTCGGTAGACCTCGCCGAGAACGAGAGGATGCACACGATCTGACAACGCACGCAACACACCCAGCCGAGCTTCCTCCGACGATAGCCCAGCCTCCTTCTTGGCGAACGCAATGTAACCGTTGATCGCCTCGACACTCACCGGAGCTCGCTGCTGCGGTGGTGCACCAGGAATCTCCGGATTGAGTGGGCCATTAACACTCGGATCGATGGGGCCGAGTGTCGCCTGGCGAGTCATCATGATCGAATCCGCTCCAAGGCACATGAGCGTCCCGGCACTGTGGGCCTTGGCAGGAACAACGATCTCGACGCGGTTCGTGAACTGCCGGATAAGATTGACAAGGCTCCACGCAGCAAGCGTACTCCCACCCCTTGTGTGGAGAAAGAGCGAGATCTTTTCGACAGTACCAATGCCATCCAGGTGCTGCGCGAAGAAATCGAGGACTTCGGGATGAATCTGCGTTTCGAGCCCGGGGCGGTCTCCGGTCACGTACAACAGCGCCGTGCATTGCCGCGCGGCTTCCCATCTGCGAAGCAGGTCCTGCCGTGTCTGGTAGTTCATCGTGTTCTCCGGTCTAACTCCTAGCTTCAGCCGCGGATTTGCCGCAGCGAAGCGAAGGCAAATACGTCAGCTGGAAGCTATTGTTGGGCATCATCTACACGTACCATCATGCCGTTGATGTGATCCATCAAATTGGCCAGCATCTCCTCTGATATGTTGAGCACTTCACCTTCGGCAAGAGGCCATGTAAGGATTTTCATGGACTTGTATTTTGCGTCTACGCGGGACTTGTTGTGTACGACCCAATGGCGAACATGACGAAGATCACCCATAAGATCCGATTTGAGCACGCCTGCCTTTACGTCCAGTTCTCGAGCCATGTTGTGACGAAACATCTCATCCCACTCTGCGTACATCAGGACAATGAGAGCTTTCGCCAAGATGTCAGTGAATGCGCCATTCTTTTCGGAGTGAGCGACAATGACCGGCATCTTCATTTGGGAATGCGCCAGTCCCTCGTCGGGGTGTCCCGAACCGATATAGAGCTTTTGATTGGGATCACCAGTTAAGCGCGGTCGAAATCCTTCCGCGATCTGCTTTAGTCCGAGAGCCGCGAATGTAAAGCAGGTGAAAAGCTCCTGACAGCGGTTCTGGAAGTCGGCGAGAGAGCTGCTCGTTTTCATGATGCCCAACATCGGGCATCAGGCGCCGCCGTGGGCGGTCGCCTGCATGCACCTGTTAGGTTGCTGCTCTTTATGGCTCTGGCGGAGCGCATGTTGCCTCAGCGGTAGTTCAATCGATAATCACCGTTCTCAAGCGTTTCAAGCCTGAACTGGTCGATGCCGCCAATCGGCATTGGAATACGCCCCAACTGCGCCATCTCCAGTAGCGAGAGAGTCGGTGCATTCTCAGGTGCAGGCATGCGCTCAGGCAACCGTAACGCTAACGCTGGCCAAGCACATCCAATCACAGATATCCCACACACAGTTTGATCGGTCTTGGTTATGTGGGGCTCAATGTCTGCGCACACAATGCCACAAGCCGAAACGGCCTCACCGTCGCGTGGAACGTAAACAAAGCCGCCGCTCATCCCGCCTGTGATGGGTATGGTAGTGGTGAAGCAAGGCCACTTGTAAGCCCCAAATCCATTGGGATGGACGCTGGTTACTGTTCCACGTCGAATACTGACTCGCCGGTTAATCCGCAAGATTTGGCCAATGCCAGATCGATCCTTCGGTACGAGGAGTTCTGTTGCACTCATCTTATCGATGGATACTAAGTGCACTATCTCACCGACAGAAGGTACTCCGGTATCGATCGGAATGTTCACAGGGCGGAATGGGTGTGGATCCTCCTCCTGTGGAACGATGGCGCAGCAAGCGATGTCGGTCGAGTTATTATATGAAGCCCAGGTTGCGTTCATGAGCCCGGCAGCATCAGCGCCCATCCAGATGATCTTCAGCCGCCTTGGGTCAAGCGTTGGCTGCGTGTGCTTCGCTGGCACAAAGAAGGAGGGAGTCGACGGGGAGTGACGTTGCCGTGGAGTTTGAACTGTGTGAACGCCCTCCAACACGTGCTTCGCAGTAAGAACAAGGCCTAAACCCTGTTCAGCGCTAGCGCCGAAGATGAACCCAGTGCCCACTATATTGCCCGGCAGTTTCGGATCACTTGAAGAAACAGCGCCAACCGTTGTACTAGAAGCTATGGACTTGTCCTTGTCGAAAGCAATGAAGGTGATCAGCGCAGGTCGCACCTGATCAACAAGGTGCGGGTTGACGCCTGCCAGCTCCATCCAATACCTGTTAAATGGGTCGTTGGGCAGCCGTATTGGAATCGGCATAGCGAAGTCATCACTAGCGATCGTCAGGTTTTCGTCCATTTTGTCCACGATTTTCGGTCCAACGCCCTTACGTCCGCACTGCAAGGGTTTGCAGCATTTTTCGCGCTGGCGACGGGAGCCAGAACCTCAGAGGCGCGTCTTGCAATCTAACATTGAGCATCTGGAAATCTTCCGCATTTAAGCACGGAACATTTCCGCATATCCGGCACGACCCTTGCCCGGTGAGTGTATGCCGGATCGGGCAATCCTTCGACCAAAAGTCGCCGTTGAACCATCGCTTGCACACTCCGTTGCCTCTCTTCCATGTGCCGCCATGCCAGCCAGCCGCAGCGGGAATTCCGGAACATGTTCGTATAGCCCGCATGGCCTCCCGAACCCGCCCTTCGCCAGAGCAAAAGCACAGGCGTCGGCGGCCGGCAAGCGCTGCTCGGGCGCGGGTTGTAGCCTAGCCCGGCGCCCGGTCTCGTACCCCATCGGGGTTGGAAGGTCTGAATAGCCCAAATTGCAGCCTTCAAGATAACTCTTCATGGTTGGGAGTCACGGTTGGGAGCCCAAAATGCAGATCATTCCCTTCGTCATTTGGCTCGAAGCCGGCGCAAGGGTCGGGCGGCAGAGACGTCGGCTGGAACGCCGGGTTGGTCGGAAGCGCTCCACGGCCGGATCTTGGCAATGGCTGAACCGAGTGTGCGCTCTGCGACCTCAGTGTCGTGGGCGGCCTGGGCCCGCAACCAATAACCATTGGAGAGACCCAGATAGCGACACAGACGAAGGTCCGTATCCGCACTGATGGCACGCTTGCCCATAACGATGGCGCCGATCCGCTGCGCAGGGACGCCAATCTCCTTGGCCAGGCGGTACTGGGTGATCCCCATGGGCTTGAGGAACTCCTCTGCGAGAAGTTCTCCTGGGGTGATGGGCTTGATCTTCCTCATAACGTTTTCTCCTCAGTGGTAGTCCACAATCTCGACATCCGCTGCTCCGGACTGTGTCCAGCGAAAGCAGACTCGCCACTGATCATTGATGCGAATGCTGTGCTGGCCGGTTCTATCTCCACGAAGTGGTTCCAGGCGATTGCCAGGCGGGACCCGAAGGTCTTCAAGGCGCCCGGCGATCTCCAGCTGACGCAGCTTGCGACGAGCTACCGCCTCGATGCTCACGAAACGCCTCACCCGATTCCCTTCTGCAAGGGCTTGGGTGTCGGCGCATCGGAACGACTTGATCATGACGCATAGTAACGCGGTGCGTGATTATGGCGCAATATAGTCCTTCCGCCCAACGCCAGGGCTTAGCCCCTTGTTGGGTGTCATGGCTCACATCCCTAACTCCGCTTTTACGTTTGCGATAACGGATGGCTCCCAATTTTGCCCCGTTATCTGCGTTTGCATGCGCTTTTTGCTTACGACCTCCACAGTATACATCGCGGCTCCAGCACCGGCCGGC
>JAKFFI010000054.1:0-3126 GCA_036677085.1 Porticoccaceae bacterium | reverse complement strand
GCTGGCGACGTGGTTCGATGCCGCCAACCGCACCCGCGACCTGTTGCGCACCACGGTTCGCGGTGACCTTGCGATGGTGGATCTGCTCTTGGCCTGGCGCGGTGTGGATCGCGCACGGGCCACCAAAGGAGAACGGGGATGACGGCAGCAGCAGGCGGTGGACGACAGGGCATCCTGTCCCTGGCGGTGAAGGACAAGGCGGCGCTTTACAACGCCTACATACCGTACGTGAAGAACGGCGGCATCTTCGTGCCCACACCGAAACGTTATTTCCTCGGCGATGAAGTATTCCTGCTGCTGACGTTGCCCGATTCAAGCGAGCGCCTGCCGGTTGCCGGCAAGGTGATCTGGGTCACCCCGGTAGGTGCGCAAGGCGCCCGCATCGCCGGTATCGGCGTGCAGTTCGCCGACACCAACGAAGGCGACGCGGTGAAAAGCAGGATCGAGACCCTGCTCGCCGGCACCCTGAATGCGGAAAAACCCACGCATACGATGTGAATTCGTATGGCCGCGGGCACCTCCATGCCCATGCAACCAGTTATACGGTGGCTTCACGCAGCTTCGGCGAATCCCAGCCTGGGCGTGGGGCGAAGCGATCGCCGTAGCGGCCCTGCAACACCCTCAGTTTCTCGACCAGCGCATCCGCGCCAGTAGCCTTTATGTATTCGATCGGGCCGCCGCGGAACGGAGCGAAGCCGGTGCCGAAGATCACGCCTGCATCCAGCAGGTCCGCATCGGTCACCACGCCATCGTGCAGGCAGGCTACCGCTTCGTTGAGCAACGGCAGCACCAGGCGGTCTTCCAGGTCGGACGGTACCTGGTAATCATTCGCCACTTCCGGCTTGACCGCCTTGCCGTTCTCCCACTTGTACAAGCCCTGGCCATCCTTCTTGCCACGTTGCCCGGCGGGCGGCGCCGCACCCAGCGCCGCCGGGATCGGCAAGCCCAGGAACGGGGCCAGTTCCTTGCCGACGCCTGAGGCGACGTCCAGACCGACCGTGTCGATCAGTTCGATCGGTCCCATCGGCATGCCGAACTTCACCGCGGCCTTGTCGATCACCGGGCCCGGGATGCCTTCCGAATACGCTGTCACCGCTTCCAGCATGTACGGGAACAGCACGCGATTGACCAGGAAACCAGGCGTGCCCGCGACCGGCACCGGCAGCTTGTCGATGGCCTTGCAGAACGCAGCCAGGCGCTTCTCGGTTTCCGGGGCCATGCCGTCGTGGCGGATGATTTCCACCAGCGGCATCATCGCCACCGGGTTGAAGTAGTGCAGGCCGGCGAACTGTGCCGGGCGCTGGATGTGTTCGCGCAACTCGGTAAGCGGGATCGACGAAGTGTTGGTGGTCAGCAGCGCATCGGCTTTCAGGCGGGGTTCGATCGTCTGGTAGAGGTCGCGCTTGGCATCCGGGTTCTCGATGATGGCTTCGATGACCAGGTCGGCCTCCGCCACGCCCTCGCCGGTCAGGTCGCCCTTCAGGCGTGCAGCCACGGCAGGGCGCTTGCTCTCGTCCTTCACTTTCTTGGCGAACAATTCCTGGGCGCGGGCCAGGGCTGGATCGATGAATCGTTGCTCGCGATCCTGCAGAGTCACTTCGAAGCCCTTGAAGGCCGACCACGCCGCAATATCGCCGCCCATCACGCCGGCGCCGACGACATGCACATTCTTGATCCCATGGTCTTTCCCACCCAGACCCTTGAGCCGTTCCTGCAGGAAGAAGATCCGGATCAGGTTGCGCGCGGTGGGCGTCGCGGCCAGCTTGACCACGGCGCGGCGCTCCGCATCCAGACGCGTCTGGATATTGCCGCCGCTCGATTTCTGCCACGTGTTGATGAGTGCGTATGGAGCGGGGTAATGCTCCTTGCGCGCCTTGCGCGCGACCTGCTTGGCCATTTGCGGGGCAAGGATCTGGCGTGCGATCCAGGTGTTGCTGATCCAGCCCAGGAAGCGTTGCCTGGACGGACGCACGGTTCCCTTCTGCACCATCGTCACCGCGGCATCCAGCAATAATGCCGGTTCCACTACCTTGTCCACCAGGCCGATGCCGCGCGCGGCGGAAGCCGACAGCGTGCGCCCGGTGAGCATCATGTCCATCGCCGCCGGTGCGCCGACCAGCCGCGGCAGGCGTGCGCTGCCGCCCCAGCCGGGGAAGATGCCCAGCATCACTTCCGGCAGGCCGATGCGGGTGGAACCATCACTGGAAGCGACGCGATAACGGCATGCCAGCGAAATCTCGGTGCCGCCGCCCATGCAGTGGCCGTGGATCGCCGCCACCGTGGGGAAGGGCAGTTCGGCCAGTTTCTGGAACACGGCCTGGCCGCGGCGGATCGCGTCGTTGACCGTGCCCTTGCGGTCGAACTCCTGGAATTCCTTCAGGTCCGCGCCGGCTATGAACCCCGCGGGCTTGGCCGAACGGATCACCACGCCCTTCGGCGGATCGATGGCGAGGCGTTCGATCAGGTCGCCCAGTTCGATCAATACATCCTGCGACAGCGCATTGACCGGCGCGCCTTGCCGATCGAGGCTGAGGACCACGATGCCATCGGAGCGAGACTCGGTTTGCCAATGACTGAATCGGAGCCCATCGAAGCTTGCTGCCATGACCAAACCATCCGTTCGCGTATGGGGAAGGCGACTATCATCCCGATGTTGTTTAACTCACGTCAAATCCCCATGGAGTGAAAGGGACATGACCGGCGACATGGGCATGGATCGGGCGTTTCAGGTTAAATCGTTGATGTGGAAGCCGTTTCCATCGGCTTCTGAACTTTTTCCCGCAATGGCGGTCACAGTGCTCGGTCAACAGCCGAGCCGACAGGAGTGCGGCCCGGCATGGCCGATGTGGATACCAGTACAAACGTTCCACCACAGGAGTTGGACCTCGAGCTGGTCAGGCGTGTCCAGCGTGGCGACAGTGCCGCATTCGATCTGCTGGTGCGCAAGTACCAGCACCGGATCGTGGCCCTGATCGGACGCTACATCCATGACTGGAGCGAATGCCAGGACGTCGCCCAGGACACCTTCATGCGCGCCTACCGCGCAATCGGGAATTTCCGCGGCGATGCCCAGTTCTATACGTGGTTACACCGGATCGCCGTGAATACAGCCAAGAACCATCTCGT
>JAKFFI010000053.1:0-7940 GCA_036677085.1 Porticoccaceae bacterium | reverse complement strand
CACGTTGTCCATCACGCCGGGGTAGGGATTGTATTTTTCCAGCGACCAGTTGCAGCCCGAGCTTTTCAGCATGATGGTGGACAGCGCCTTGGGATCGAGGCCGTTGTCGACGCCCAGTTGCAGTGCCTCGGCGGTGCCGATCATGTGGATGGCGAGCAGCATGTTGTTGCAAATCTTGGCGATCTGGCCCGCGCCACTCGCGCCGGCGTGGAAGATGTTGGCGCCCATGTGCTGGAGTACTTCGCGGGCGGCCTCGACATCGGCGGCCTCGCCGCCGCACATGAAGGCGAGCGTCGCGGCCTGCGCGCCAGCGACGCCGCCGGAGACGGGCGCGTCCACCACGCGGATGTTGCGCTGCTTGCCTTCGGCGCCGATGCGCCGCGAACTCGCGGCGGCGATGGTGGAGCAGTCGATCACCAGTGCCGCCGGGTTCATGAGATCGAGCAGGCCGGCGCCTTCGATGTAAAGACGCTCGGCAATGGCGCCGTCGGGCAGCATGGAGATGACGAAATCGGCGCCTTCGACCGCCGCCTTCTCGGTGGTTGCGGCAATGCAGCCGTCCTTCACCGCCTGCTGCACCGAGGCCGGCACCAGATCGAAGGCGCGCACCTGGAACCCGGCCTTGACCAGGTTGGCGGCCATAGGTCCGCCCATGTTGCCCAACCCGAAAAACGCGACTGTCTTGGCCATGTTGATCCCCTGTGACAATGAATTATTGGATGGCGGACCGGAGGCGATACATGAAGTCGCTACAGGTCCGCCAGTGGATGGGGCGCAGCGCCCCAGGGCGGCGTCAGATATTGTTGCTCAAGCGCCGGCGTCAGCTCGGCCAGCGTCGCCGGCACGAAGCGCGGTGTATTGTCCTTGTCGATGATCTGGGCGCGCACGCCTTCGCGGAACACGCCGTACTTGGAACAGTTGAGCGCCGCCACCAGTTCGAGCCGGAAGGCTTCGGCCAGTGACAGCTCGCGCCCGCGCCGGTTCAGTTCGTAGGCGAGAAAGATCGACACCGGGCAGCCGCGTCGATGGGTGGCGACCGCGCGCTGGAGCCACTTGTCGTCGCCGGCGTAGGCGAGGATGGCGGCGGAAGCATCCGCGAGCGTAGCGCTTTCCGTCACCGTGGCGATCCAGTCTGCGTGGAGCTCCAGCTGCGGCAGCGGGAGTTGATCGTGGAATTCGCGCAGCAGCCAGTGCAAGGCGCCCGCGATCTGCGCATGCCGTTCGCCCGGGTCCGCCGACCATTCGAGCATTGCCAGGCGCTTCAACAGCATCGCCTTCCCCGCATGGGGCGCGAAGGTGTCGGCAAGGCCGACGTAAAGCGCGTCGGTGGCGTTCAACTGGGCGCCGGTCAGTCCGAGAAACAGCCCGGTGTTGTCCCGCGTCCGGTTCAGAAACCAGGTGCCGCCCACATCGGGAAACAGGCCGATGCTGATCTCCGGCATCGCCAAACGACTGTTTTCAGTGACGACGCGAAAATCGCCGCCCTGGTAGACACCCATGCCGCCGCCCATCACGAAGCCGTTGCCCCAGGTGATGATGGGAATGCGCGAATTGTGCAGACGATAATCGAGGCGGTATTCGCGGGAGAAGAAATCCCGCGCGTAGGGATTTTCGCCCTCGCCGTGTTCGACCATCGAGTCGTACAACATGCGGATGTCGCCGCCGGCGGAAAACGCGCGGTCGCCGATGCTGTCGATCAGGATCGCGACAATGTCGGGATCGGCCTCCCACTGATCGAGCCGCGCGCTCAGCAGATCGACCATTTCCAGGCTGAGGGCGTTGAGGGCTTTCTCGGCGTTCAGCGTGGCGATGACGATTTTCTTGCCGCCGCTGCAGGCGCGCTCGGAAAAAATGACGGGTTGTTCAGTCACTCGGCTTGCTCCAGCTCAGCGGTTTTTCCACTCGGGCTTGCGCTTTTCGACGAACGCCGCGACGCCCTCTTTCTGATCCGCCATGCCCCAGAGATCCATGAAGCGGTCGCGCTCGAACTGGAAGCCGCTGTCGAGGGAGCGGTGGCGGGCCGACATGATCAGCTCCTTGCAGACGCGCACCGAGCTCGGGCTCTGGTTGGCGACCTTGGCGGTCAGCTCCAGGGCTTTCTCCAGCGCCTTGCCGGTGGGTACCACTTCCTGCACCAGGCCGATTTCCAGCGCCTTGTCCGCTTTCACCCGCTCGCCGAGCAGGATCATGCGCTTGGCCCAGCCCTCGCCGATCAGCCAGGGCAGATGCTGGGTGCCGAGGCCGCCGGGCAGCAGGCCCACGGTGCATTCCGGCAGCGCCATCTGCGCCTGCTCTTCGGCGACGCGGATGTCGCAGGCGAGCGCGCACTCGAGACCGCCACCCATGGCAAAGCCGGTAATGGCGGCGACCGAGACGCCCTGGTAGTTGGCGAGTGCGCCGAAGGCGACGCCAAATGCCTTGATGAAATCGTAGGCCGCGCCGGTGTCGTCGTGGTGGAAGCGGGTCAGGTCGGCGCCGGCGCTGAAGAATTTCTCGCTTTCGCTGGCGAGCACCAGCGCGTAGTTGTCGCGGTCGGCGTTGAGCTCGGCGACCACCTGTTGCAGATAGCCGAGGCTCTCCGGCGTCCAGGTGTTGGCCGGCGGGTTGTTCATGGTGAGGATGGCGGTGTGCCCGCGTTTTTCGACTTTCAATTGACTGCTCATCGAATCGTCTCCGTTGCCCCTGCTTCAAGAATGCGGCGCGCGATGATCACGCGCATGATTTCGTTGGTGCCTTCCAGAATCTGATGCACCCGCGCGTCGCGGAAAAACCGCTCGATGGGGTATTCGCGCAGGTAGCCGTAACCGCCGTGCAGTTGCAGCGCTTCGTTGCAGATCTGAAAGCCGATATCGGTGGCAAAGCGCTTGGCCATCGCGCAATAGGTGGTTTTATCCGGATCGTCGCGGTCGAGCTTGCTGGCGGCCAGCCGCACCATCTGGCGCGCCGCCACCAGTTCGGTGGCCATGTCGGCGAGCTTGAATTGCAGGGCCTGAAACGCCGCAATGGGCTTGCCGAACTGGCGCCGTTCCTGAACATAGGTCTGGGCGAGATCGAGCGTGGCCTGTGCCGCACCCACCGAGCAGGCGGCGATATTGATGCGGCCGCCGTCGAGGCCGCGCATGGCGATCTTGAAACCCTCGCCCTCCGCGCCGAGGCGGTAGGCGGCGGGCACGCGCACGTCATCGAACGCGATCGCCCGCGTCGGCTGGCTGTTCCAGCCCAGCTTGGTTTCGTTCTTGCCGTAGTCGATGCCGGGCGCATCCGCCGGCACCGCGAAGGCGGTGATGCCCCCGGCGCCCGAGTCCGGCGCGCCGGTGCGCGTCATCAGCACCAGCACGTCGGTGCTGCCCGCGCCGCTGATGAAGGTCTTGCCGCCGCTGATGCGGTAGTCGTCGCCAGCGCGCACCGCGCGGGTGGTGATGGAGGCGGCATCGCTGCCGGCATTGGGTTCGGTGAGGCAGTAGGAGGCGAGCGTTTCGCCGGTCACCAGTCGCTGGCAGAGCTCGTCCCGCACCCGTTGCGTACCCCAGGTGCAGGCCATCCAGGCCGCCATGTTGTGGATCGAGATAAAGGCCGCGGTCGAGGTGCAGCCGGCGGCGAGTTCCTCCAGGATGATGGTGGCGTCGAGCCGGGTCATGCCCATGCCGCCGACGGCCTCGGGGCAGTACATGCCGCAGAAGCCGAGCGCGCCGGCGGCGGCGATGGTGTCGCGGGGAAAGATCTTGCCCTCGTCCCACGCGGCGGCGTGGGGCGCCAGCTCGCCGCGGGCAAAGGCGCGCGCGGCGTCGCGAAAGGCACGCTGTTCCTCGCTCAGTTCGAAATCCATCGCGCTGACCTTTTCGGGCTATTTCAGGTTGATGGACATGTTGGGTCCGCCCGTGCCCGGTATGCTGTCGTCGAACCAGCGCGCGGTGATGGTCTTGGTCTCGGTGTAGAAACGCACCGCCTGCTTGCCGTAGGCGTGCAGGTCGCCGTGGAAGGAGCCGCGCCAGCCGGTGAAGGAGAAGAACGGCAGCGGCACCGGGATGGGCACATTGATGCCCACCTGCCCGACCTGGATCTCGTGCTGGTACTTGCGCGCGGCGGCGCCCGAGGCGGTGAAGATCGAAGTGCCGTTGCCGCGGAAATCCCGGTTGATCAGCGCGATCGCCTCGTCGAGGGTCGCCACCTTGAGGATGCACAGCACCGGCCCGAACACTTCCTCGCAATAGAAAGCCATGTCCGGGCGCAGGTCGGTGAAGATGGTCGGGCCGATCCAGTTGCCGTTCGGGTAGCCCGCGACGGTGCAGTCGGAGCCGTCGAGCAGGCAGGTGGCGCCGTCCTTTTTCGCCTGCGCGATCATGCCGACCACCCGTTCCTTGGCGGCAGCGTTGGTGAGCGGGCCGTAGGCGGCGCTCTTGTCGGTCCAGGCGCCGGGCTGGATTTTGCGCGCGGCAACCACCAGGTCGTCGATCCAGTTGGCGGCATCGCCCACCATCACCACATTGGGAATCGCCATGCAGCGCTGGCCGGCGGCGCCGAACGCGGAGCCGATGATGTTGTTCACGACCTGGGCGCGGTTGGCGTCCGGCATCACCACCATGTGGTTGTTGGCGCCGGTCATGCACTGCATGCGCTTGAGGTTTTCGGTGCCCTTACGGTAGATGTGCTTGCCGACGGGGACCGAACCCACGAAGGAGCCGGCGCGGATGTCCGGGTGTTCGAGCAGGTAGTCCACCTGGGAGGCGCCGCCGTGCACGACTTGCAGCACGCCGGGTGGCGCGCCGGCCTCGACGAACAGCTCGGCGAGGCGGGTCGGCGTCAGCGGGTCGCGCTCCGACGGCTTCAATATGAAGGTATTACCGCAGGCGATCGCCATCGGGAACATCCACAGCGGAATCATCGCCGGGAAGTTGAACGGCGTGATGCCCATGCACACGCCGAGCGGCTGGATAAAGGAATAGGTGTCGATGCCGCCGGCGACGTTCTCGACCGTCTCGCCCATCATCAGGGTGGCGATGTTGGCGGCGTGTTCGACCACCTCGATGCCGCGCCAGACATCGCCCTTGGCGTCCTCGAAGGTCTTGCCCAGCTCCTGGCTGATGATTTCGGCCAGTTCGTCGTGGTGTTCCTTGAGCAGGTGCTGGTAACGCAGCATCAGGCGCGCGCGTTGCGGCACCGGCACTTCCTTCCAGCTCTCGAAGGCGGTCACGGCGGCGCCCACGGCACGCGCCATCTCGTCCGGCGTGGCGTGGGGAACCTCGCTCAGCACTTCCTGGGTGGCGGGATTGACGACCGGCGTGAACTGGGTGCTCGCGCTCTGGACCCATTCACCGCCGATGAACAGGGGAACGCGTCGGGGAAAAGCCATGGCTTACCTCATCGGATGGTGGGCGTGGTGGCGGCCCGCAGCACCGGTTCAGGTGCTTCCCGGGCGGCGTGCATGAGCCGCGCTTGCCACAACGGGCGGGTGATCGCCGATTGTACAGAATGCCCGCGCGCGCTCAAACGCAGGGTATTGCGGCGGCGTGGCCCATGCCGGAGCGGTGGGGACCCGCTGGTATACTGATGCCCCTGCAATCCGGCAACCGGCAGATTCCGAGCGTGAACGACTACGTGAAGTTTTTTCGCGACACCGCGCCCTACAGCAACATGCATCGGGGCAAGACCTTCGTCATCGTGCTGCGCGGCGCGGCCATCCAGCACGCGAATTTTCCGCACCTGGTCGGTGACATCGCTCTGCTCGCCGCCCAGGGCATCAGAGTGGTGCTGGTGCACGGCGCCAGGCCTCAGGTGGATCGCCAGATCGAACTGCGCCAGCTCGATTGCTGCTTCGAGGGCGAGGTACGGATCACCGACACCGAAGTCATGGCGTGCGTGCAGGAGGCCGTGGGCAGTATCCGCATCAGCATCGAGGCGGCCCTCTCGATGGGCGCGGTCAACTCCCCCATGCAGGGCGCGCGGGTGCGGGTGGTGGGCGGCAACCTCATCACCGCCAAGCCCCTTGGCATCCGCAACGGCGTGGATTTTCACCACAGCGGCGAGGTGCGGCGCATCGACCGGGTGGGTATCCGCAACCATCTCGACAACGGTGCCATCGTGCTGCTGTCGCCGGTCGGCTATTCGCCCACCGGCGAGGTGTTCAACCTCACCTGCGAGGACGTTGCGATTCAAACGGCAATCAGCCTGCAGGCCGACAAGCTCATCTTCATCGGCGCCGAACCCGGCGTCTACGATGCCGAAGGCCGCCTGAAAAAAGTCATCGCGCTGCCCGAGGCGGTCGCCTGGATCGAGCGCCTGCGCGAGCAGCCGGTGCTGGCAGCGTCCCTGCGCGCGGGCTATCAGGCCTGCCTCAACGGCGTGCAGCGCAGCCACCTCATCGGCTTTGCCGAGGACGGTGCGCTGCTGCGGGAGCTGTTCACCCGCGACGGTGCCGGGACGCTGATCCTGAAGGACGGCAGCGAGGTGATTCGCCAGGCCACCATCGACGACATCGGCGGCATCCTGGAGCTGATCGCGCCCCTCGAAGAACAGGGTGTGCTGGTGAAGCGCTCGCGCGAATTGCTGGAAACCGAGATTTCGCGGTTCCATGTCATCGTGCATCCGGAGGGCACCATCATCGGTTGCGCCGCGCTCTACCCCTTCATCGACAAGGCAGCGGCGGAACTCGCTTGCGTTGCCACGCACCCCGACTTCTGCAATCAGGGGCTGGGCAGCCGGCTGCTGGCCCATCTGGAAACCAAGGCCCGCGCCGAACACGGCCTCAAGCACCTGTTCGTGCTGACCACCCGGGCGGAACACTGGTTTCGGGAGAAAGGCTTCACGCCCATCGGCATCGAGGATCTGCCGGCGGCCAAGGCGGAACTGTACAACTATCAGCGGCGTTCAAAGATTTTTCAGAAAACCCTTTAGTACGCACTGCGCGGGTTCAGTGATCGGATCGCTTGCGGATCCGAGGGGGGATCTCATTGGCCAACAGGTTAATACCGCGGGCCGCCGCGCGCCGCCAGTGCGCGGGCCGCAGCGGCCGTGCGGGTTTCCACCCCGAGTTTGGTAAATACATGCTCGAGGTGCTTGGTGACGGTGCGTGGGCTCATGGCGAGAATCGCCCCGATGTCGCGGTTGGTCTTGCCGGCCGTAACCCAGCGCAGCACGTCCGCCTCGCGTGGCGTCAGTCGGAACGCGCCCGCCAGTCGCTCCGCCGTCGGGGTCCCGGTGCCTTCGAGCAGCAGCAGTGATTCGTCCGGATCCACGCGATTGCAATAGGTAACCCTGAAATCCTGGCCGCTGTGGGTGAATGCAAGTGAGCGCCCCACTTCCGCATCGGTTTCGCGACAGCGCACGAGCCACCGGATTACTTCTGGCGGCAGGCGCAGGTCTGGTCCGGGCAACAATGCCCGGGCGCGCTCGCTGAGCCAGGTAACCCTGCCGCTGTCATCAACGGTCAGACTCGGACGCGGCAGGGCTTCCACGGCACTTGTGGCCCGCCGCAAATTCCGCGACCGCGCGATATGGGAATCGATCCGCGCTATGACCTCATCTTCGCGCACCGGCTTGGTGACATAATCGACCGCCCCTTCGCCAAATCCGCGCACGACATCCTCGGTGGCGGTAAGGGCTGTCATGAAGATTACCGGGATGGCACGGGTTTCCGGCTGCGCCTTCAATCGCTGGCAGGTTTCGAAGCCGCTGAGTCCCGGCATGACCGCATCCAGCAGGATGACATCGGGCCGCACCAGTTCGAGTTGGCGCAGGGCGGTCAAACCGCTCAGTGCCACCAGTACCTCGTAGCCGGCGCTGTCGAGGGCATCCGATAGGAAGGCGAGGTTCGCAGGCGTATCGTCGACGATCATCACAATACCGTGCCGGTCAGCACTCATCTTCATGGCTTGCTCCCTCTCCCACAAAGGAAATGATTTCGGACAGCTGGAATTCCCGCGCCAGCCGGCGCAGTTCGGTCA
>JAKFFI010000052.1:0-137823 GCA_036677085.1 Porticoccaceae bacterium | reverse complement strand
CTCCCCCGTGTTCCCAATCAGCGGCCACAGCGACGTCAATACCCCAGCCCCCATCAACCCCTTCGTCGTCTTCTCCAGAAAAAAACGTCGGCTGTAATCAAAATCGTACTTCTTGATGTGCATGGTCGATTCCTCTCACCATATCGCTATTATGGAAATTGCTATCCCGGCTGCTACTTGAGATCTTCGTCGCTCGCGAGATACGCACTGAGATCCACGCCCTCACCGACGAGCAGCTTTTCGGACCCAAGAAACTTCGGCTTGATCAGCCATACCAACAGGGGCAGCACCACGAGCGAAACCACCATATTGATCAGCATCACGACAACCAACAGCAGCCCCATGTCGGCCAGAAACTTGAGGTCGGAGAGAAAATACCAGGGCAGAATGCCGATCAGGACAATGACCGCGGTAAAAAATATTGCCCTTCCCGTCGTCGCCAGAGCGCCAACGATCGCAGTACCGTAATCCCGATGCCCCTGGTATTCCTCGCAAATGCGACTGAGCAGGTAAATGCCGTAATCGATACCGACTCCGATGCCGATGGCGCTGATCGGCAGCGTATTCACATCGAGCCCGATGCCGAGCTGCTGCATTACCGCAGCCAGAAAAATGTTGGACATGTTGACCGGGAGCAGCAATATCAGCCCCGCGACCAGGGAACGATAGGCGAAGGCCGCGGCGATCAGAATCAGGACATTCAGGGCACCGATTATCGCGTATTGATATTTGTCGACCGTGTCGTTGATGGATTGCTGCAGCGCGATGGTGCCCGACGCTAACCTGACCCTGAACGTTTCGTGATCCAGCCCGATGGTATCTACCGCCTTGCGAACCTGCGCCAGGGCAATGTCGACCGTCTCCTGCTTGTTGTCCTTGTACCAGAGCGACACCGTGCCATTCTGCTGCACAAAGTCGGTTACATGGGCAAACGCCTTGGGACTACTGCCGAACAACACCGCGCTGGCGGCCGCCTCGACGGCCGTATCGCTCGGATCGAGGGGTGCCCACTTGGGATTACCGCCGCTGAACAGCCGGTTGGCTTCGGGAAGATAGTCCGCAAACGACAGCGTGGCCTCGGGCGGTGGGTCCGACAACTCCATCGCTCGCTGCAGCGCCGCCATCGTGAAAATCGTATTGGCCTGCTTCAGCAAACGCTGCTGCGTCTGTTGTTTGACCTCGAAAATGACCTCCAGTGTGTTCAGCCCGGGAAAATGGCTGTTGATCTTGCTGACGGCCACGTTGTACTGGGAATCCTCCCACAACAGGTTGCTACCCTCGACCGGGTTACCGATCTTCAACTGCGTCATTTTATAGACACTGAAACCGAGCAGGATCACCACCACCACCGTGGTCACCCGTGCGGGAGCACCATAGGTGATGCGCCCCAGCCGTTGCAGCCCATGCTTGATGGCACGGTGAATACTGAATCTTTCACCTTCGTCCAGCCCGATGATTTTTTTTACGTTTCTCGGCTCCGGCAAAATCGTTACCAGCAACGGCGACAGGAACACGGCGCAAGGAATAAGGGTCGTTGCCCAAAATCCGGTAAAGAGCGCAAACCGCTGCATGGTCGGAATCGGCGCCAACGCGATGAGGAAAAGTCCGAGCAGGTCGGTGACGATGCCGAGGGTGCCGGGCACCATCATGACACTGAGGGATATCTCCGCAGCCTTCTTTTTGTCTTTCACATGATGGTAGATTTCGTAAAAGCGCTCCGTCGTCTGCACGCAGTGACTGAAGGATCGCGCGACCAGCAACAGGGGCACCACCATGATCAGGGGCTCGACGGGATGCTGAATCCAGCCTACAAAGCCGAAGCCCCAGATTGCCGAGACCCCACTGACCACGAGGGGCGCCACCACCCCGACCCAGTTGCGCATATAGAGCACCAGGGACACCAGCATGGCACCGCCGGTGATGGCGAAAATCATCCACATCTGATGCTGGTAGCGAAACACCCAGCCGGTGAGCATGGGCTGGCCCGCGGCGTAGATCTCATGGGCTTCGTCGCGCTCATCCTCGACAAGGGTTTTCTGCACAAACTCGAACACTGTGCGGTAATCGAGCAGTCGCTCGATAAAGGTGGCCTGGATCAGCGTGGCGGTTTCGTCCGGAGAAATAAGAAAGTTCTGGCTGGCGGGCGACTTCTTGACGCGCTCGCGAAATTCCTCGATCTCTTCGGGAGTACTGGGCGCGTGATCCCCCATCAGCGGCTGGCTGTCGATGCCAAACGGCGTGGCTTCCGCGTAACGGGCCTTTTCCGTAGTGATCGACAGAACCTGGTCGTGGTCAACCCCCGGGGTCAGGTCGATGTTGCGGGTCATGTTCCAGATCTTTTGCAGCGTCTCCGCGTTGTAGATCGTCTGCCCGTCAGTGCGCTTCACCATGATCGTAACGGTCAAGGGATTACCAAAATTCGGATGATCCTTGAAGGTCTGGACAAAGGGATGATTTGAGGGGAGGAGGTCGGAAAAAATGGTTTTCAGCTCAACGTTACGCAGGCCGACGGCAAACACCGCAGTCACCGCCGTCAGAACGAGCAGCGACACCCATACGTTGTGCATGACAAATTCGGCAATTCGCTGGCGCAATGTTTTCAAGGCTTCCCCCGTGCGATCTTGATTTGGTTGTGATCTTGATCAAGTCGTGATCCCGATTGAATCGTGATCCTGATCAAGTCGTGATCTTCATCCGGTTGAGTGGCGACAGCAAAGCAGCTGAGCCGCGCCGCCCCAAAAGTTATCTAGTTGACTCTAACACGGAGGAATTCGGTCGGCCATAGCGATCGTCACATACACGCCAGAAATCTTTCGTAAATACATTGCGTTACCGACAGGCAACAGAAACGAACGCGCGGACGGACGGCGGCGAGTCGGCTTGCCGGCTCGCCGAGGTCGGGTTTTCGCGGCAGGGAGTGGCCCTGGCGGATCGGCCAGTTGGCGCAATTTGGAAATCGTGATTCTTCAGCATTTTTCGTCAGCGCCTTGCCGCATCCGTGCTCTCACGAAATTCGCCAATCCGCCAACGTCCAGGACATGCCTCGTTATCGAACTGGATTGCGACTGCGGTGCAAGCCGCGCGGCTCTGTTATTCGCGCAAATTGCCGTTGCTGCGAACACTCCGGTGTTGGCGCCTGATTTTCGTGCCGTCGCGTTCGATTACCGGCAGAGGCCCATCTTGAATTCGTGTTGCCCCGGGGCGGCAACGGAGCAAATTCGTGCTTACTCCGACATGTTCAAGTGCGCGCTGAAATCGCATAAAAAAAGGGGGCGCCCAAGCCCCCCTTTAACGACCGCCGCCGCTGGCGGTCTGCCGGGCGATAGCAGCACATCCCGTCAGAGCACTTTCCATCAGAGCACTTCGAACAGCCCCGCCGCACCCATGCCGCCACCGACACACATGGTGATCACGACATATTTCTCGCCGCGGCGTTTGCCCTCGCGCAGGGCGTGGCCGACCATGCGGGCACCGCTCATGCCGTAGGGGTGGCCGATGGAAATGGCACCGCCGTTGATGTTGAGGCGCTCATCGGGAATGCCCAGCTGGTCGCGGCAGTAGATCACCTGCACGGCAAAGGCTTCGTTGAGCTCCCACACGCCGATATCGTCGATCTTGAGGCCGTGCTGCTTGAGCAGTTTGGGGATCGCAAACACCGGGCCGATGCCCATTTCATCGGGTTCGCAGCCGGCCACCGCGATGCCGCGGTAGAGGCCCAGCGGTTGCAGCCCGCGCTGTTCGGCGGTCTTGCGCTCCATCAGCACGCAGGCGGCGGAACCATCGGACAACTGGCTGGAGTTGCCGGCGGTGATCACGCCGCCCTCGAACACGGGCTTGAGGGAGGCCAGTCCCGCTGCCGTGGTGTCCGGCCGATTGCCCTCGTCGTTGCTGAGGGTGCGGATGTCGATGGCTTCCTTGCCGGTCGCCTTGTCCACCAGCCGCACATTGGCGGTGACCGGGACGATCTCGTCGGCGAAGAGGCCGGCGCGCTGCGCGGCCGCCGTGCGCTGCTGCGATTGCAGGCCGTACTCATCCTGGCGCTCGCGACTGATCTTGTAGCGCTTGGCCACGACCTCAGCCGTTTCCAGCATGGGCATGTAGATGTGTTTGTGCAGCGCGATCAGGTTCGGATCCTGGGCGCGATAGCGATTCTGATGCTCGTTCTGTACCAGGCTGATGGATTCCATGCCGGCGCCCACCGCGACGGTCATGCCGTCATGCATGATCTGCTTGGCGGCGGTGGCGATGGCCATGAGACCGGAGGAGCACTGGCGATCCATGCTCATGCCGCTCACCGTCACCGGCAGGCCGGCGGCGAGGGCGGCGCAGCGGCCGATGTTGTAGCCGGTGGTGCCCTGACTGAGCGCGGAACCCATGATCACGTCGTCGATCTCGGCGGGATCGACCTTGGCGCGCTCCACCGCGGCACGAATCGCGATCGCGCCCAGGCTCGGGCCATCGGTGTCGTTGAAGAGGCCCCGATAGGCTTTGCCGATCGGGGTGCGGGCGGATGAAACGATTACGGCTTCTCTCATGTCAGTGCTCCTCCGGGAGACCCGGGTTCAGGATGTGGACTTCTGCGCGGCAAGCGCATAGCCGATGAATTTCTCGGTCTGCTTGAGGGCGCCGGAAAGGCGCTCCTCGCCCTTGGGATCATCGAGCCGCGCCCAGTTTTCCACCACGGCTTCCGGTGTCTGCTGATCCACTGGCAGGTAAATACCCCGGGTTTCATACAGATGGGCGCTGGCGTAGCCGCCGGCACCGGCGCACAGGATGAACTTGTTGGGCGCATCCTCGGCGCACAGGGCAAGCACCCCGGCGCTGACCGGCTCGGGCTGCATCACGGCGGCCGCGCGGGGATCGGGGATGATGTCTTCGGTCATGCGGGTGAGGGCAGCCGGCGCGAGCGAATTGACCCGCACATTATATTTTTCACCTTCCTGGGCCAGGCTGTTCATCAGACCGACGACGGCGAGCTTGGCGGCACTGTAATTGGACTGACCGAAGTTGCCGTACAGCCCGCTCGACGACGATGTCATCACGATGCGGCCGTAGGTCTGCTCCTTCATGATTTCCCACACCGCCTTGCAGCAATAGGCCGCACCCATCAGGTGTACGTCCATCACCAGCTTGAAGTCGGCCATATCCATTTTTGAAAACGATTTGTCGCGCAGGATGCCGGCGTTGTTGATGAGGATGTCGACGCGACCCCAGGCGGCCATCGCGTCCTTGACCATCGCCTGCACCTGCTCGAAATCGGCGACATTGGCACCGTTCGCAATCGCCTCGCCGCCCTTCGCCTTGATCTGCTGGACCACTTCCTGCGCCGCCGCGCTGGAACTGCCGGTGCCGTCGCGGGCGCCGCCGAGATCGTTCACCACCACCTTTGCGCCGCGCGCGGCGAGTGCGAGCGCATGGGAGCGGCCGAGGCCATTGCCGGCACCGGTGACAATCGCCACCCGGCCATCGAATCGTATCGTCATTGTCGTTGTCTCCGTGGGTCGGATTGGGTGACCGTGCTCAGCGCGTGAAGATCATGCTGAGCCATTCGGCCTTGAGCGCGGGCTTGTCCTGGCCCTCGATTTCCACCGTAATGTCCAGTTTGAACAGGAACTGCCCCGGATTTTTCTCCGCCGCTTCCAGCACTGCGGCCTTGGCGCGAATGCGGCTGCCGACCTTGACCGGCTGCAGGAAGCGCACCTTGTCGAAACCGTAGTTGACGCCCATGGTGCGGTTCGGGATATCGACGCCGACGCCGTTCTGAAGGAAATAGGCCAACATCGACAGGGTGAGAAAGCCGTGGGCGATGGTGGTGCCGAACGGCCCCTGGGCCGCCTTTACCGGGTCTACATGGATGAACTGGTGGTCCAGGGTGACATCGGCAAAATCGTTGACCCGTTGCTGGTCGATGGTGAACCACTCGGAAGTGCCGGCATCCTGGCCGATGCAGGCGGCGAGGTTCGCGGTGTCGATGCGGATGGTCATGCGGTTTTCCTCAAGGTTTTTGGGCTGCGATGCGGGAGTCGATACATGGGTTCAGTAACCAGACAGGGCGGCAAAACGCCGCAAGTGATAGCGGTGATCGCCATAGAGATGCTCCGCGACCCGCGCCCGCTTCATGAAAAAGCCGATATCCAGTTCGTCGGTCATGCCCACGCCACCGTGGAGCTGGACCGCTTCGTTGGTGGCGAGCGTCGCGACTTCGCCGGCCTTGGCCTTGGCGAGACTGGCCAGCACCCCCGCCTCGGAGCTTCCCGAGTCGAGGGATTGCAACGCCTTGATGACCAGCGACTTGAGCAGTTCAATTTCGCTGAACAGATGCGCGGCGCGGTGTTGCAATCCCTGGTAGGAACCGATGAGCACGCCGAACTGCTTGCGTGTGTTGAGATAGGCCACGGTCTGCTCGCACGCTTCCATGGACAACCCCAGCAACTCGGCCGCCAGATGCACGTTGCCGATCTCGGTGAGGCGCTCGATTGCGGCACTTGCCGTGCCGGGTGCGCCCAGCAACGCGGCGCGCGGTAGCGCCACCTTGTCAAAACGGACCATGGCGCTGTTGCGGCTGTCGGCCATGACGACCCGCTCCACGGTCACGCCGGGCGCATTGCGATCCACCAGCACCAGACTGATGCCGTCGCGATCATCCACGGCACCGGCGCTGCGCGCCGACACGATCAACTGATCGGCGCTGTGGCCGTCGGGGACAAACTGCTTTTCGCCACTGAGTACGAAGTCGTCGCCACGCGCTTCCAGTCGGGTCCGTACCCGGAACGGCGCGTGATGCGGACCCTCGTCAAGGGCCGGCGCGAGCTGAAGTTCGCCCGCGACGATGGCCGGCAGCAGTGCATTGCGTTGCGTCTCCGAGCCCGCCAGCACCAGGGCGGACACGCCGATCACGGCGGTGGCAAACAGTGGCGAGGCGGTGAGGGTACGGCCGCTCTGCTCCATGATCTGTCCCATGCCCACATGGCCAAACTCCAGGCCGCCCTGGGCTTCGGGCACCAGAATGCCGGACCAGCCCAGCTCGACCATCGCCCGCCAGGTCTCCGGGCAGTAGCCGAGCGGATCGCGTTCGTCGCGCAGCCTGCGCAACTGGGCCACGGGCGCGTGCGCGGCGAGGAAATCCCGCGCCGCGTCTTTCAGCATGTATTGTTCTTCGTTGAGTACCAGCGCCATGGTGATCGCCCTTATTCCTTGCCCAAGCCGAGAATGCGCTTGGCGATGATGTTGAGCTGGATTTCGGAAGTGCCGCCCTCGATGGAATTGCCCTTGGTGCGCAGCCACTGGGTGGCCATCAGGCCGTGGTCGTAGGCGTCGCCCTCCCAGACCAGCGCGCGCTGGCCGTGGATGCTCACCAGCAGTTCGTGGCGACGCTTGTTGATCTCGGTCCCGGTGTACTTGAGCACCGAAGACACTGCGCCCACGCCCTGTCCCGCGGTGGCCTCGTCGGTGATGCGCTCGGCGGTGAGCTCAAAGGCGCGGTTGTCCATCTCCCAGCGCGCGATGTCGGTGCGCAGCGCGCTGTCGGCCAGCTGACCGCCCGCGAGCCCGATCTGTTCCACCGCGTAGTCGTGCAGATGCTTGGCGCCCGCGTTGCCCTGCCCGATGCTGCCGATCATCTCGCGCTCGTGAGTGAGCAGATAGGTGGCGAGCTCCCAACCCTTGTTGATTGTGCCCACCAGCTGATCCTTCTCGACCCGGACATTGTCGAGGAAGGTCTCGCAGAACGGAGACTTGCCCGAGATCAGCCGGATCGGCTTGACGGTGACCCCCGGGGTATTCATGTCGAACAGCACCAGGCTGATGCCGGCATGCTTGGGCGCCGCCGGATCGGTGCGCACCAGGCAGAACATCCAGTCCGCGCGGTCGGCGTAGGAGGTCCAGACCTTCTGGCCGTTGACGATGAAGTGGTCGCCCCGGTCTTCGCAGCGGGTCTGGAGACCGGCCAGATCGGAGCCGTAGTTGGGCTCGCTGTAACCCTGACACCACCAGATCCTGCCTTCCACGATATTGCGGATGTGCTGGCGCTTGAGGGCTTCGGAGCCGTACTTGAGCAGCGCCGGGCCGATCATGGAGAGGCCCATGCTGAACAGCGGCACCCGCGCGTTGATGCGGTTCATCTCTTCGCGGAGGATCTTGGTCTCCTCCTTGTTGAGTCCGCCGCCACCGTATTCCGCTGGCCAGTCGGGCGCGGTCCAGCCGCGTGCCGCCATCACTTCGAGCCAGCGCTTCTGATCGTCGCTGGTGAACTTCCACTTGGTGCCGCCCCAGCAGCGATCCTCGAACTCGACCACTGGCTCGCGCTGCGACAGCGGACAGTTCGCCTCGAGCCAGGTACGGGTTTCCCGTCTGAACTGCGCCAGATCCGGCATGGTGTCTTATCCCCCAAAAATATCGACGCCACCGCTTCGGTCGCTGTGCCGAAGACCCTTCACCGAGGTATGCAGCGCGGGAACTGTTACGGTGGCCACTACTTTTCGCGATGCGAAAAGCCAAGGCGAAGCACTATAGTTGAACGCCCGGGGACGGTAAACCCGGCGGTAACCTGCCCGCCCTCAGCGTTCGGGGCGCCCGGTCAGCGTCGTCGTGCCGGCCCCAAAACGCGCTCAGACCGTCCCGGCAGCAGCGCGCATCACCAGGCGTTTGAGGGGCTCGGCGCGGTCGAAAAATGCCATGCCGGCGGCGCGCACCAGGGCGCTGGGCAGATCCTCGCGACCGAACAGCGCCTTGAACCCGCGCATCGCGGCCAGCATGGCGAGATTCTCCGGTCGGCGCCGACGCTGGTAGCGCGCCAGCGCGCCGGCATCGGCGACGCCCAGACCACGTTGCAGCGCGCGCGCCGCTTCTTCCGCCAGCACTTCGGCATCCGCCAGACCGAGGTTGACCCCCTGCCCCGCCAGCGGATGAATGGCGTGCGCGGCGTCGCCGAGCAGTGCGATTCCCGGCATCACATAGCTGTCGGCGTGATGCTGGCCCAGGGGTATCAGCGCGCGCTCGCCCCACAGCGAGATCGCGCCCAACACATGTTCACTGGCGATTTCCAGCTCGCGACACAGGGCGTCGTCGGGCAGCGCGTGCAGGCGCTCCGCCACGGCCTGCGTCTGGGACCAGACGATGGCCACGAAACGGGTGTCACCGTCCTCGTCATGGAGCGGCAAAAACGCGAGCGGCCCGGTGGCAGCGAACCACTGCCGGGCGCAATGGCCGTGCTCGCGCTCGGTGCGCAGCACCGCGACCAGCGCCATCTGGCCGGGATCCCAGCGCCGGGAAGTGAACCCGAAACGCTCGCGCAGCGGCGAGCGCGGTCCATCCGCCGCCACCAGCAGGGACGCACGCATCCGCTCGTGGTTCAGTTCAGCCGCGCAGCCGCCGTCGGGCAGGCGATGGATCCGCGCCAGCGTCTGCGGACACAGAAAGCGGATATTGGGCTGCGCGCGCACCGCCGCGCCGAGCGCCGCGATCAGCGCCGGTTGCGCAACGATGTGCCCCAAGCGGGACTCGTGAATCTCGGCGCAGTCAAAGCTCACGTGGCCGGCGCTGGCGCGATCCCAGACCTCCATGGCCCGATAGGGACAGGCGCGCCGGGCGAGCGCCTCGGGCCAGGCGCCGATCCGCTCAAGCAGACGCCGGCTGCGCTCGTTGAGGGCCAGCGCACGGCGATCCAGTGCCCGGGTATCGGCCAGCACCGGGGATGGCTGCGACTCCACCAGCGTGATCGCAAGGCCCGCGCCCGCCGGCCCGCGGGCGAGCGCGAGTGCGAAGGCGGCGCCCACCGGGCCCGCCCCAACGATCAGGACATCAGCGTCGCGCGTCATCGCCGATCACCTGGGCGGCAGGCACCGCGAGCCCGGCGCCAAAATCCGCCAGCGCGCGCCGCAGCGGCGGGCAGAGGCCGAGCGCGGTCAGCCCGAGATTGCGTCCGACGGCCACCAGGGGCGCACGGCTGGCGAACAGCGCCGGCAGCTGCTCGCTGAATTGCAGAGTGCGCCACTGGTCGGGCTCCCGCGCCCGGGCGTAGCCGGCGAGCACACCGAGATCGCCCAAGTCGCGACCGGCCCTGGCGCCCGCGCGCAGGTGCTGCGCCAGGGCCGCTAGATCCCGCACCGTGAGATTGAAGCCCTGTCCCGCGACCGGGTGCAGGCTGTGGGCGGCATTGCCCACCAGCACCAGGCGCGAGCGCACCTGTTCGCGGGCGAGACCGCGCCGCAGCGGAATGCGTTGCGGCGCGCCCATGCCGAGCATGGCGCCGGCGCGGTGGCCGAATGCTGTCTGGAGCTCGGCGAGCCGTTCGGATGCGTCCGCTACCGCGAGCACCGCGGCCCGCTCCGGTGGCAACACCCAGACCAGGGAGGCGCGCGGCTGGCCATCCCGATCCGGCAGCGGCAGCAGCGCCATGGGGCCGTCCCGGGTGAAGCGCTCGTAGGCGATACCCCGATGGGGCTCGGCGAGCGTCAGGGTGGCGATCAGCGCGCAATTGCCGTAGTCGCGCGCAGCGACGCCGATGCCGAATCCCGCGCGCAGCGGCGAGTCCGTCCCGTCGGCGAGCACCAGCAGACGGGTACGCAACGGACCGGCGCCGGACGGGATTTCGAGGTGGTCGCGGCGCAGCACCGGGGTCGCGTCGATGCCCGGTGCGCGGCCGACATTGGGACAGGCGGCGACCGCAGCGGCGAGCAATCGGATCAGCTCGCTGTTCTCGATCACTTGCCCGAAGGGAGCGTCGCCCGGGGCCGGCCCCAGCCGCGCCAGGCCCCAGCCACCGCGCTCGCTCACCTGGATATCGGTTATCGCGGCCGAGCGCGCTGCGATCCCGGGCGACAGACCCAGCGTCGCAAAGACTTCGCGGCTACTGGCGGACAGCGCCATGGTCCGCGCATCGGAGATTGCATCGCCGGGCGGATCATCCGCCAGCAGGGTGATGCGCCACGCGGGGCCGGCGCGCGCCAGCACCACGGCCGCGGTCAGCGCCGTGAGGCCGCCGCCCGCGATCGCAATGTCGACATCGGCGCTTGCCGTCATGGCTCAGTCCGCCATCAGCCGCTCGATGTCCGCCACGGTCTTGGGGACTCCGGCCGTCAGGATTTCGGGGCCTTTGCGCGTGATCACGACATCGTCCTCGATGCGAATGCCGATGCCGCGCCACTTTTTCGCGACCTTGCGATTGTCGGGCGCGACATAGATGCCGGGCTCCACGGTCATCACCATGCCGGGTTCGAGCAGGCGCCACTCGTTGTCGACCTTGTAGTCGCCGACATCGTGGACATCCATGCCGAGCCAGTGGCCGGCGCGGTGCATGTAAAAATCCGTGTAGGCATTGCGCGCGATCAGGTCGTCGACATTGCCCTTCAGCAATCCCAGATCGACCAGACCCTGGGTAATGATCTTCACGGTGACCCGGTGCGGTTCGTCCCAGTGGTTGCCGACGCGCGCAACGTCGATGGCGGCGAACTGAGCCGCCAGCACGACCTCGTAGAGCGCCTGCTGCGGCGCCGAGAATTTACCGCTGACCGGGAAGGTGCGGGTGATGTCGGCGGCGTAATGCTCCAGCTCGGCACCGGCGTCGATCAGCACCAGATCGCCGTCCTGCAGCGGCGCGCTGTTTTCCACATAGTGCAGCACACAGGCATTGGCGCCGCCGCCGACGATGGAGCCGTAGGCCGGATGGCGCGCGCCCTCGCTGGCGAAGGTGTGTTCGATCTCCGCCTGCAACTGATACTCGTACAGGCCCGGCCGCGCCGCGCGCATGGCGCGGCAGTGCGCGCGCGCGGAAATCGCTCCGGCCTTGCGCATCACCTTGAGTTCGGTCGCCGTTTTGAACAGGCGCGCTTCGTGGACCAGATGATCGAGATCGACGAACTCCTCCGGCGGCACCGCGCCGCTGCGGGCGCGGGCGCGGATGCCGTCGATCCAATCCAGCAACCGGGTGTCGAAATTACGGTTGCGGCCGAGCGCGTAGTACACGCGGTCGCGGCCTTCCAGCAGTCCGGGCAGGATTTCGTCGATGTCGTCGATCGGAAAGGCGTCATCGGCGCCGTACAGCTCGCGCGCGCCCTCGGGGCCGGCGCGGCGGCCATCCCAGATTTCGCGGCTGCGGTCGCGCTCGCGGCAGAACAGGACGAACTGTCCCTGGGGCCGTTTCGGGATCAGCACCAGCACCGCCTCGGGCTCGGGAAAACCGGTCAGGTAGAAAAAATTGCTGTCCTGCCGATACGGAAAATAAGTATCCCGGCTGCGCACCTGCGCGGGTGCCGCGGTCAGTATGGCAATGCTGTTTTTGCTCATCGTCGCCATCAGGTCGCGGCGGCGGCGGGCGAATTCCTGGGCAGTGATCATCGGTTGCAGTCCTGGGCTAATGCAATTTGACGTCAGGTCCGGCGTGCTGCTCGCGCAATTCGGCATCGATCACCAGCACTGCGGCGCGCACATACTCGACCAGTTCGGCGTAATCGCGCTCGTCCTCCTCGGTATCATCGAGATCGGAATCATCGAGGTCGGCGTCGGCGCGACCGATGGCGGCGAGATCATCCAGTGCCGAGGCGGTGTCCGCGCTCAGGCTGCGCGCGCCACCGCCCTGCCCGAGCCCGGCCAGAAACCCCTGACACCAAACGGCGAGCGCCCGCACACGCGCGCCCAGAGGCGCATCGTCCGCGGGCAGCAGCAGCTGAAAACCGTAATCGAAGCGCGCCAGATCGTGCGCGGCGTCGGCGGCAATATCCGTGAGTGCGCCGCGCAACGCCTCCTCGACCACCAGGGTGGCGAGCTCGGCTTCGAGCAAGTGGAAGACCGCAGTGGGTGAGCGCATCCCACCGGCGCTGGCGCCGCACAGCAGACCGTGCCATTCGGCGGGATCCAGGGGTACGTTCAACGCGGTAAACGCGGCGCTCAGATGCTCGAAACGGGACACACGATCGACAGGTACGGGGACTGACGGGCATCCTAGCATGGTGCCCACACCGCGACATCCGCCGCGCCCGCCGGTCGGTGATGACAAACGTGGCGGAGTCGATTGACCGCTTTGGCGCGCGCCAATTATAGTCTCCGGCCAAGAACCTCGGCCGGGATGGTCATGAGCGCGACTTCCATCACCGAACTCGAGCACAAGGTCGACCGTCTGGCGGCCTTGAGCGCGCGCCTGAAAGCCGAAAATGACGTCCTGCGGGAGCGCGAAGCCAGCATGGCGCGGGAGCGCAGCCAGTTGCTCGAAAAGAACGAAATGGCGCGCTCTCGGATCGAAAACATGATCGCGCGGCTCAAAGCCCTGACTCCGGAGTCCTGAATACCATGGCCGACGCCAGCATTTCGACGGTCAGCATCCGGATACTCGACAAGGAATATCAGGTCCATTGCCCACCCGAACAGCGGGAGGCGCTGCTGAGCGCGGCCCACGGGCTCGACCTGCGCATGCGCGAAATCCGCCGCTCCGGCAATGTCATCGGCCTCGAACGCATCGCCGTGATGGCGGCGCTGAATCTTTCCTACGAGTTGATGCAGGCCCAGCACCACGCGGGCAGCAGTGCTGCCGCCAGCACGGACCTGGACCGCATCGACGCCAAACTGACCCAGGCCATTCTCGCCCTGGAATAACCGGACATCACCTGGCGTGGTCCGCCCGGCGCCTGGGCGCCGCCGGAGCGCGTCCTCCTTACCCCTGACCACGCGCACGGCGAACCGCCCGAAGCGGCGCGCCCGGTCTCCGCGCAACACATCAGGCGCTGACCTGGCAGGCCATCGGCAGCCTGCCGAGACCAAAACAGGAGGTTTTTGTCGGCACGGGACCGGCGGTCGGTAGCGCCCGGCCGGAGTCGGGCGCTGGGTAGCGGGATTTTCCGGAACTTAGAGCACATTGAAGGATCCGCCGGCGCGACCGGATCAGCCGAACCTTGAATTCACCGGCCGCGCTGTGACGGAGCGGCGCGTGGCGGTGTTCAGATCAGATTGGAGACCACGATCATGCAAAATACGCCGAACACGAGCAGGCAAAATCCCGTGACAACCGCTTCGCCACCAAGTTTGGCTTTGATGAAATGCATGACATAACTCCCAAGGTATGGTACGGGAATTATTATAACAGTCTTCAAAATACGATTTTAATAAAATTTCATTTCTTTTAGTTATGATTTGCAGTTTGGCAAACACATAGCTGGCGCGGCTCTCACCCCTCGGGCAGAGGTTCACCCCGAGCCCTCAGTTCGTACAGCTCCAAGCCTCCAGCAGGCCCGGAAATCCGGGTGGCGACGCCATCGCGCAGTTCAATGCCGAGCACTCCGTAGGCCGCCCAGAGCATGCGGGCCGCCGCGCCGGTGTACCAGCTCCAGCCACCGCGACCTTCGTGGCCGGGGCCGCTGTAAATATCCGCCGGCTGTTGATGGGGCGCCAAGCCGTAACGGGCTGCCAGCTCGGGAACATCCCGGCCCAGGGGCGAAATTTTCAGCCACAACCGGAACGCCTCGGCGCGCAGACGATTGGCATCCGACACGTTGTCGGCGTCCCTCGCGAGCGCCGTCAGGGCGTCCACCAGCCAGGATGCACCATGGGAATACTGGCCGCCGTTCTCGCGCACGCCGGGCGGATAGAGGGCGATGCGTCCGGGCCACGGTATCGAATGCTCGTCGAACGCCGGGGTCTGGACGCGCACCAGATGCTCGCCTTCGAGCTGCGCCAGATCGGCGCGCAACGCGGCGAGTGCATCGGCGGCGGCCACGGCCCCGGACAGCGCCGGCCAGGCCGCCGTGAGGGCATTGGCGTGGAGCAGTTCGGTACCGTCGTCGGCAATGGCGCGCACATAGCGCTCACCCCGGCGCATCGCCGCCAGCGCCGCACGCAAGCGGACGGCTTCAGCGCGCCAGCGGACGGCAGTTGCCGCGTCGCCACGGCGGCGCGCCAGCGCCTCCCAGTCGAGCAGCACCCGATGCAGGAAAAAACCGAGCCACACGCTTTCGCCACGGCCGCGATGGCCGATGCGGTCGAGGGCATCGTTCCAGTCGCCACTGCCGATCAGCGGCAGGCCGTGACGGCCGCGCTGCTTCAGTGTGAAGTCGATGGCGCGGCGACAGTGTTCGTGGAGTGCGACGCGTTCGGCGCCGGGACGCGGCGCAAACCCGATGCCGTCGGCGCCGTAGGGAATGGGTTCGCTTTCGAGGAAAGGCATCTCTTCCGCGAGGATGCCGATGTCGCCGGTGGCGGTGATGTACTGAGCCGTAATGTAGGGCAACCACAGCTGCGGGTCGGATGCCCGGGTGCGGGCCCCAAAGCCGGTGCCGTCTGCCGGCGTCGGGTGCCACCAGTGCAGTACATCGCCTTGCGGAAACTGCTGGCTGGCGTGGCGCAGAATCTGCTCCCGCGCCAGCTTCGGATCGATCAGCAACAGCGGTAAGACATCCTGCAACTGATCGCGGAAACCGTAGGCGCCCGAGCGCTGCTCCGGACCGCAGCGTCCCCACAACCGCGCATTCAGCACCTGGTAGGGCAGCCAGATATTGACGAGGCGGTCGAAGTCCTTGCGATTGGTTTCGACGCGCAACTCGCCGAGGCGGCGGCGCCAGTCCGCCTCGGTCGCGACCAAGGCAGTCTGCGCCGCGGCGGGGTCGCGATAGCGCGCGGCCAGCGCACGGGCAGCATCGAGCGTCGGAGCCTGGCCGAGCGCGAAATTCACCCACAACTCGCCGCCCGCCGGCACTTCCACTTCGCCCGAGAAAGCCGCGACCCGGCTGCCGTCGTCCACGGCCGCCGGATCGCCGGTGCCCAGGCTGACGAAGCACGGCAGCAGGCCCGCCGCAGTGCCCGCGAAGCGGCTGCGCACAGTCTCCACCACCGGCTGATCGAGACTGCTCGCCACAAACGCCCAGCCGGGCGCAAACAGGTTGTCGGGATTACGGGCGTAGACAGCGCCCGCTTCCGTGACGAGTTCGAGCCGCCCCCGGCTGTCCGCGGGCAGCTCCGCCAGCACCCATTCGAAGTAGGCCACCACCCGGCAGCGGCGCGCCGCGCTGCCGCGATTGGCGATGCGCAATAGACGCAGTTGCGCGGATACGTCCGGCGGTACGCACACGGTCATCTCCAGATCGAACTCCGCGAGCGTACTGGCAAAGCGCGCCTGACCGGGCGCGAACTCGACTCGATGCGGGATATCACCGCGCCGCAGCGGTGCAAAGGTGGGCCCGCCGCAGGTGTCGGTAGCCAGATCGACCACATAGAGCGCCTCTCCCGGCAGACGGTGACCAGCGTCGCTCAACCGGAACGGGGTGAGAGCGTTTTGCTGGCTGTTGCTGGCGAAGGCAGCGACATATCCGGCGCTGTCGAGCATCGCGCCCTGGCCCAGAGCATTCACCATGAGATGGCTGTAGGGCCGCGGGGCATTGCCATCGACGCCGAGCGTCCAGCCATCTGCGCTGAATTCGTGCGCCGGCGGCTCGGCATCGCGCTGCATGCGGACACGGCCGAGGGCGCGCTCCAGCACGGCCGCGGACGGCAGCGGTGTACCCAGACGGCGCGCGATCAGTCGCGCGGCGACCTGGGGGCTGGCCGCGTAGCCGATGACAAAACGTACGCTAACACTGCCCTGCGCCGGAACCGTCACCCCCAAGGTCAACGACAGCGCGGGGTCGAAGCTGTACAGCAGGCCCTCGTCATCGGGCGCCCGCGGCGCATCCGGCGCCAGACCATCCGGACACGCCAGACCGCCGGCACCGACGAAGCGGCCGCGGCTGTCCTCGTAGCCCGCCAGGCGCACACCCTGTCCATCGGTTGCCGCCGCGTGAAAGGCCACCTCGGCGGCCGGCCGCCCGCGTATATCGGTCAGCAGGCGGCTGTGCGCCAGCAGCGCGGCCAGAGGCGCGACAAACCGGGTACCGACGTGCAATGCATTGAATTCCGGGTGGCGGGAGGCGGCTTCGGCAGCGCCAAGCGTCAACTCCTGGAAGCTCGTCAGGCGCAAACGGCGCGGACGGTTGCTGTGGTTTTCAAAGGTGATCGTCCAGCACTCGACCGGATCGTCCGGCGGTACTTCGACGCGCGCAAACGCGGTCAGGTCCGCTGCATCGGCGCGGTAGCACAATGCCGTGGTCGAGATCTCGGTCACCCGATGGCGTACCCCGGTACCCGGGCAGGGCTGGCGGGTCAGCGACCAGGGTTCCCGGCCAGGCTCGCTGACGTAGAAGAAGCGCCCGCGCCGATCGAGATCGTCCTCGGGGCGGCGGGTCAGATCGATTTCCGGACAGCCGCGCCGCGCGCGGATCACCTGGGCATGGCCACGACCATCCTCGCCCAGGCGCAGCATATAGAGGCCATTGCCCAGCACGTGCGCCGGGGCATTGCGCACCCGGTGCAGGGTGCCAGCGCGGCGGGCCCGCATCAGCACCCAGGCCCCCACCACGATCGCCAGCGCGGCGGCGATCGCATAGGCACCCACTAAATCGCGCACTGCCGGCAGCAGCGGCCCGGCGTGGCCGTGCATCGCCTCCGCCCGGGTCCACACGTACTCCCACTCGCCGCCCCTCGGGATATAGAACGGCACCAGCAGCGGCGCCCAGGTGGCGAAACGGCGCAACCCCTCCGGGATCGCCTGCCCGCGCGGGCCGTGACCCAGCGCCCGGGCGAGGCGTGCGTTCACGGCATCCATGCCGACAAAGGAGAAATTCACCAGCGTCGCCACCCGGAGTCCCATGTGGTCGAACCAGATCAGTACGCGCAACCAGTCGTAGGCCATCAGGCCCAGGAACACGTCGAGACTCCAGGCGCGGTAGTGATCCGTCGGTTGCAGCACTTGCTGCGCGGTGGCCAGCAGGCTGCGCACGGCGCCATCCTGGTTGTACCAGGTCGGATCCTGCGCCATGCGCAGAAAGATCGAGATGATGGGCGCCATCCACAGACCCCAGCGCAGCACCCGCACGGTCTGCGCGCCGACTTCGGCCATTCCGGCGCGGCTGAAGGTGGTGCGAAGCGGTGCCAGACGCCGCTGGATCAGTGCCGTCAGCAACACCAGATTGAGACTGAACAGGGGTGCGGCGATGGCCCACTGCAGCACCCCTGACAGCGATTGGGCGTAGAACAGCTTGACCCCGCCACTGACCAGACCGAGATCGGTAGCGCCCCACTTGCTGAACAGTGGATAGACCATGTATTCGTAGCTGCTGCGCCCGACCGCCGGGAAATTCACCACGCCATAATCGGCAACACGATCCAGCACCACCCGCAACTGGCCGGCGTCGAAATACCAGGCGATCAGCCCGCCCGTGACGCCGCCCATGACGGCCTGCGCGAGGTACACCGGCAACCGCTGGGGCCGCTGGCGCAGACCGCGCGCCATGGCGCCGGCGTCGAGCAGCAGGCTGACACCGGCATAGATCAAGGCGCCGGCGAGCGCGCCGTTCGCAAAGCGCAGGGCGTCGTCCGCACCGGTACGGTCCAGGCCGAACCAGAGTGCGACCGCAAATCCCGCGACGGCACCGCGCAGCAGATTCGCCCGCTCGCGGTAGGCTGCGCCCAGCCGGCCGGCCAGCGCCGGGCTGCCGTCGAAGGTTTCGATGAGACTGCGCGCCAGGGGAAACAGCGCAATGCCCAGCAGGGTCCCGAACACCAACGGCTGCGCAGTGATCCAGGCCGCTACCGCGCCGCGCCCGGACAGTGCCGCGCCATACACGAGGATCATGAACCAGGCGCTGTACACGGCACCCTTGCCGGCGCCGCTGCGCCAGTGATCGGCGGCAGCCTGCCAGGTCGGCCGCCGCCCCTTGAGGGCATCCAGCAGCGCGCCGGTGATGAGAAAAGTCTGACCCCACAGGCCGGCTTGCGCGAGCGCCGCGGTCGCCACCCCCAAGGGCAGTTGCAGCCACGCCGGCAGCGCGCCCGCCAGCCCGCCGCTGCCGAGATCGGCGATATGGGGTGTCAGCGCCGCCCAGAGCGCACTGCTCCACAGCAGCGCACGCAGCCGCCAGTTGTGGGTCCAGCGTTGGTCCACAGCGATGCCCAGACCCTGCACGGCGAGCTCGCCGAACAGGCCCAGCACCAGCCAGCAGCCGGGCAGCGACCGCAGCGCCGGGGGCAGATCCAGGCCCAGCCAGACACCCGGTAATTCCAGCAGGTCGCGCGACGCCAGCAGAAACAGGCCATTGAACAGCGCGAAGGGGGCTATCAGCAGCACCAGCGACGTGGCCGCGGGCAGCGGCCGGCGCTGCCGTACCGGCAACAGCCCGGCCACCAGGCCATAGACCGCGAAGGCCAGCGTGGCACCCAGTGGGGTGAACCGCAGCAGATCGATCCACTCCCGGGGCGTCTGCCAGAGCGGCAGCTCCGGGGTCGCGGCGAGCGCGAACAGCGCCGCCACCACCCCGTGGCGCAGCGCGAGGAACACGCCATCGGCCGCGCCGCCGGCGCGGCCGATCAACAGCAGGCCGAAGCCGGCACCGGCGGCGGCCGCGAGCGGACTGCCGGCATGGACCGCGCCCAGCGCGGCGGCAAACAGCACGATACCGGCCGCCCAGAGCGCCAGGCGGCCGAGACGGTCAGAATCGATGGTCGCTGCGGCCCCCATTCAACCTCCCGGGCCGCTGGGCAGATGGAAACGCAATTCTCCCGACTCCAGCGTCGAAGTCGGACCGGGACGGTTACGACGATCGGGCAACGATAACTCCTCGCTCCACGAGCTCCTGTATCTGAGCATCGGAATAGCCGAGCGCGCTTTTCAGCACCTCGCTGTTGTCCTGGCCCTGGGCGGAGGTCCACAGCTCCGGCAATTCCGGCAGCTCCGAAAACTTGATCGGAAACCCGGCAATGGTGACACCCTCCGCAATGACCGCGTCCGGCACCCTGCGCACCATTTCCCGCGCAATGAAGTACGGATGCTTGATGGTATCGGCGACCGACAGCACTGGCGCGCAGGGTACACGCTGTTCGCCCAGTGCATCCAGAATTGCCTGATCGCTGTCCTGGGTTGCCATCCAGGCTTCCACCAGCGCCACCAGCTCGCGGGAATGCCGGGCGCGACTGCGCATGTCGGCAAACCGGGGATCGTCGATGAGTTCCGCCCGACCCATCGCACGCGGCAGCCCAGGCCACTGCAAATCGCCGGCGAGGATGGCAATCCAGCCTTCAGCTCCCTTGAAAACACCGTAGGGCGCCAAGCCCTGGTGATGCGCGCCGCAGCGGATGGGATGAAACTCGGTTTTGGCATTGGCGCAGAGTTCCACGTTGGCCTCGTGCATGTGATACAGGGCGTCGATCATTGAGATATCGATGTACTGGCCGCGGCCGGTGCGTTCGCGGTGAAACAGCGCATAGCCCAGGGCGGCAAAACCATGCACTCCGGCATTGACGTCGGCAATGGCCATGCTGACGAACTGCGGCGGCCCGTCCGGTTCGCCGGTCATGTGCATCAGGCCGGAAAACGCCTGCGCAATCAGGTCGAATCCGACCTTGTCCGCCAGGGGTCCGGTACGCCCGAACGCCGAGATCGACAGCATGATCAGCTTCGGATTGATCTTGCTCAGCGCTTCATAGTCGAGCTGGCGCTTGGTCATCACACCGGGGCCATAGTTCTCGACCACGATGTCGACGGTCTTCACCAGGTCGTGCAGCAGTACCGTGGTGTCCGGTTTGGAAAAATCCACGCACAGGCTCTTCTTGCCGCGATTGTGCTGAATGTAATAGGCACTGCGACGATTTTTCATCACCGGAACGGTGCGGGAGGGATCGCCCCCGGGCGCCTGTTCCACCTTGATGATGTCCGCGCCGAGTTCCGCCATCAGCCGCGTGACCGTCGGTCCGGCAACATATTGGGTAAAGTCGAGCACGCGAACGCCCTCCAGCATGGGCGCCGCCCGGTTGGTCTGGCTCATTTTCCACTCCGTAATGGTGGTTGAAGACGGGTTTCCAGAGGCTGACAGAGCGACTGACAGCTTGGTGCAAAACCACTGCCAATGGTGGGTCGCGCCGTCCCACACCGGGGCACGGGGGACCGCGCTGTCTCCCGTGCGGATCAGCGCCGTGCCGGACTGGGTTCGCTAGCGATCATTCCCCCAGGATACAAAGAACTGGGCCGGATCCGGCGGTATCTGCGGCGGGCGCGGTTCACCGACCGTGCCCAGGTACAGAAAGCCAATGATGTGTTCGCCATCGCCCACACCCAGCCCGGCTCTTACCACCGGGTCATAGGCGAACCCCCCCGTGCGCCACATCGCGCCCACGCCCTCGGCATAGGCGGCATTGAGCATGTTCTGCATGGCCGCGCCGGCCGACAGCAGTTGCTCGACCTCGGGAATCTTGGCGTTGGCGCGGCAGGCCGCAATGACGACTATGACCATGGGCGCGCGCAGCGGCCGGCCCAGGATGCGCTCCCGCTCGCGCGGCGACAGCTCGCCCTCAGTGGCCTCGCGTGCGCCCACGAACAGTTCGCCCAGACGATGCAGGCCTTCGCCTTCGATGACCAGAAAGCGCCATGGCCGCAGCATGGCGTGATCGGCGGCGCGCAATGCGGCACGCTTGATGTTGTCGAGAACGGCGCCGGCCGGTGCGGGAGCGATCAATACCGACTGAGAAACCCGATTGTGCAGTGCGGCGATTGCCTCCACGCTGATTTTCCTCCCGACACCGAACAGTTTTGTAATGCTAGGTTATCAGCCGCCGAATCAAGAACGGTATCAGCGGCCCATCCGCGACAGCCGCACTGCGGCGCCCGGCCGCGCGCCGGTGTCCTCGCCGTTGTGCATGATCGCCTGGCCGGCCACCAGCGTGGTCACATAACCCTCGGCGCGCTGGATCAGGCGGGTGCCGCCGGCGGGCAGATCGCTGACCTGCTCCGGCGCCAGGCTGCGCAGCCGCGCGAAGTCGATCAGGTTGATGTCGGCGCGCTGGCCCGGCAGCAATTCGCCGCGGTCGGTGATGCCGTTGCGGCGGGCGGTGTCGCGGGTCTGCTTGCGCACCGCCCACTCCAGCGGCAGGCGGCCGGTTTTGCGGTCGCGCACCCAGTGGGTCAGCATGAAGGTGGGCACGCCGGCATCGACGATGAAATTGCAGTGCGCGCCGCCGTCGCTGCCGCCCAGCATCGACAGCGGACTCAACAGCATTTCGCGCGTCGCATCGAGATTGCCTTCGGAAAATCCGGCCGCCGCGTAGAACAGAAAGGCGCGACCGTCGCTTTCGAGCATCATGTCGTAGGCCAGCTCCGCCGGCGTGCGGCCCTGGCTGAGCGCCAGCGCCTTGATGCTGTGGGCGGGATCGGGCTCGTAGTTGGGCTCCTTGCCGAGCGCAAAGGTCAGCGGCCAGGGATTGGCGAAAATATTGGTCCAGGCGGTGGGCGCGGGGTCACGGTCGGCCAGGATACGCGCCTTGACGGCGGGATCGCGCAGCGCCGCATAGCGCTCCGCTGGCGTCATGGCCTTGATGGCCTGGAAACTCGGGAAGCGCGCGAAGGGGTTCTCGCTCTCGAAGCTGAACAACATGCCCACCGGACGGCAGGAAATCTGCGGAATCAGCGTGGCGCCAACAGCATTCGCTTCCTCGGCAAGGCGGAAGGACTCGCGCCACAGATCAGGATCCTTGCCGATCTGTCCGGTGAGATAGGTGACCGGACAGTTGCCGGCGCGGGACAAGCGGCTCATCAGCGCCATTTCCGCCACCTGTGCGGCACGATCGCCGCTCTCCACGCCCGCCGGAATGACTTCCAGCAGCCCGCGGCCGCCGGCGCCGACCGCGCGGGCGATCGCCATCAGCTCCGCTTCCTTGGCGAAGGTGCCGGGGATGGGCTCGCCCTTGGGGGTCAGGTGAATCGCGGTGCGCGAGGTCGAGAACCCGAGTGCGCCGGCCGCCATCGCCTCGCGGACCACTGCTGCCATGCGGTCGATCTCCGTCGGCGTCGGGTCTTCGTCGCGGGCGCCCCGATCGCCCATGACGAAGGTGCGCAGCGCGCAGTGGCCCAGGTAAGAACCGACATCCACCGCCCGCGGGATGCGATCGAGCGCGTCGAGATATTCGGGAAAACTCTCCCACTGCCAGTCGATGCCGGCTTTCAGCGCGCTCGCCGAGATGTCCTCCACCGACTCCATCAGGCCGATCATCCAGTCGCGGTGGTGGGCGGCGACCGGCGCGAAGCCAACCCCGCAGTTGCCCATGATCGCGGTGGTGACGCCGTGCCAGCCCGACGGCGTCAGCAGCGGGTCCCACACCGCCTGACCGTCGTAGTGAGTGTGGGTATCGACCCAGCCGGGCGTGACCAGCAGGCCGTCGGCATTGATCGTCTGCCGGGCGCGCGCCGAGATCTTGCCGACCGCGGTGATCCTGCCGTTGTCGATGGCGATGTCGCCGGTGAACGCGGGGGCGCCGGTGCCGTCCACGACGGTGCCGCCCTTGATGATGAGATCGTGCATGGTGGGTTGCCTCGTTAGCGTTGAATTAGCGGGATGCCTCGGCGCGGTTACACCGCCTGCTTCAAGGTGATGCCAAACTGGCTGGCGGCATTGCCGCCCAGCATGCGCGCAATGGTCGCCTGCCCGATGCCGGCGCCGGACAGCTTCGCGATGGCGTCCCAGGCAGTCGTCGCCTCCTGGCGGGGATAGTGCGAACCCCACACGATCTTGGCCTCGAAATCGTCCGGCAGGCGCTGGATCAGGCGCTCCTCGGCATCGAAGCCGAGCATCACTTCGCCCTCCTCCCACATCTCCTCGGGGTCGGTGCGCACCGGATATTTGTGCAGCAGCGGTGTGGTCAGCGCGGAGGCCTCCATTTTTTCCAGAACTTCCTCCATCCAGGAGGCCTTGCCGTGGGCCATGACCACCTTCATGCGTGGATAGCGCTGCATCACCGTGAAGCCAATCAGCGCGGCGCCGACGAACATGTGGTTGTCGAGCCAGGGCGAGATCACCGGCGCGAGCGGGTGGCCCAGCTCGCCGGTGGCGCTGAAGCCGAGATTGGCACCGTTGCCGCCGCCGGCGGCGGGCCCGCCACCGGCTTCGCGCAACAGCGCCATCTGGCTCAGGCGCCCCTTCATTTTTTCGATGAAGGGCGCATGGGAGGTCCACTCCGGGTTCCACAGGCCAGTGCCCGGATGCACGGCGGCGGTGATGCCAAGGCGCTCGAGCGCAGCCCATAGCGGGTCGTAATAGGGGTGGGTGAAGTAGCGGTTCTCGATGAACATCGGGCGGATGAACGCACCGCGAAAGCAGGGAATGGTGGCGATGCGCTCCAGCTCGGCAATGGCGAAATCCAGGTTCTGCAGCGGCACCATGGCGGCCGCGAACAGCCGCTGTGGCGCCACTGCGCAAAAGTCGGCGATCCAGTCGTTGTAGGCTCGCGCCAGCGCGCGGGCGACGTCCGGGTCTTCCACCAGGTGGAAGCCCTCGGCGAACCAGGTCGGGTATAGCAAGGTCTGGTCGATGCCCATGGCGTCCATGTCGGCGAGGCGCGCCACCGGGTCGGACGCGCCGCGGGTCGGTGGGTGGCGAATGTCGGGGTCGAGTTCGCCCACCTGCTCCCAGGTGATGCCGGGCCGCCAGATGGCGAGGCGCGGAATGTTGGGGTTCATGGTGTCGCGAAACATTTTGCCGTTGACCTTGAGGTAGCAGTTGGTCGCGCCCTCTTCACGCCAGAGCGCGGCCTTGCCCAGCACGCGAAAGTCGGGGTCGAGGTACCTGTCCCAGAGTTCACGGGGCTCCACCACATGGGAATCGCTGTCGAACACGGCAAAGGCTTTCTGGTGTGCGGCCATCAGTTGGACCCTCCCACTGCGCGCTGGAAGGTATTGACGGCGACCGGTTCGGCGCGCGGCAGCACGCTGGCGTCGGCGGCCATGGCGCGCTCGATTTCATCCGCGGTCGGCCACCAGTCGGGGCGCTCGATCTGGGTCACGCGGTCGCGGATGAACGTCTTCGGCGCCTGGATGTTGTACATGCGCCGCGCGTTGCCGCCGAGGAACTTGGCCTGGCGCTCGGCCGACAGACCGCAGCCGCGCATGGTTTCGAGCGCGCGCCAGACGTCGTCGCCGTCGTGGTGGTAGACGTCCGACGACCAGGTGAGGATGTTCTCGTAAAACTCCGGCAAGCGCGACGGCGGCGCCTCGTCGCCCTCGAAACCGGTCATGCAATGCTCGAAGAAAGTCTCGCTCGGGAGCCTTTTGAGCGGCGGAAAACTGCGTTCGTTGCGGTACAGCTTGTAGTACTTGTCGCACTCGTCGAGCACGAAGCTGAGCCAGGTCGAGGACGCCTCGAACACTGCGGCTTTCAGTTTCGGGAAACGCTCGAACAGACCTGAAAACAGCGCCGACACCACCCACACCGAGGCTTCGGACTGGAAATTCTGCACATTGGTCAGGAACGAATGGGGGATGTTCGCCGACGTCACCGTGCGGTTGATCAGCTCGGACGCCGAGTGCTGCTCGCTGTAGCCCGGCGGTTTCAACGAGCCCAGCGCGGGAAACGGATGCATGCCGTACACCATGCCGGTCTCTTCCATCGCCCGCCACAGTGGATCGAACCTGGGCTGCAGCGGGTAGTTGCCGAGCGCATCGATGGGGCGCACCAGGCCGACGCGGCAACCCTTGGCGGCGACCCGGTGGATCTCGCGCACCGCCCCTTTCGGGTCCTGCAACGGCAGCAGTGCCGCGAAAAACAGGCGCTCAGGATCGGCCTGACAGCCTTCCCAGGCCCATTCGTTGTAGGCCTTGCAGGCAGCGGTGGCGCCGAGGCCATTGCGCAGCCAGGGGTAGGTGTCGATGTCCGAGGGAATGAACATCACCTGATCGATGCCCTGAACATCCATGTCGCGCAGGCGCGCCTTGGGATCGTAGGCGCCGCGGTGATCGATATAGGCGGCCTGCGCCTTGGTGAGCGCGGTCTCCGCGCGCAGGTTGCGGACGTTGAGCGCCCGCTGGATGGCGTGCTTCATGCCCGGACCCGCGACCGAGATCAGGTTCATGGCGCCCGCGGTGCCGCGCCCCTCCTTCGAGCGGATGCCGGCGCCGACGGTATCGTTGACGATCAGCTGATCCGATTCGCGGTCGTACCAGAGCGTGGTCTTGAGCGCGGCCAGTTCGGCGCGGGTGAGATGGTCTTCGGCGCGCTCCCAGATTTCCATCGGCTCGGCGATATGGGCGTCGCAGTCGAAACTGGGAAAATCCTTGCTCATGGGGGGAAACGTTTGCACAGGCATGGCAGCCTCCGGTGATTTTATGGTTATAGGTTTTCCCCAGTGTACGATTCAGCCGTGACAAACCAAGCTTCCTTGGTGGTCACTGGTCGAGCCTCTGGTCAAGGCGAGATCTTCATAAAGGGTGGACGGCGCTACCACTGCGGCGGCCCATGGGTTACTGAGCCAGAGGGTCCTGCCGGTAAAAGGCACTCAGTTGCCGATACAGCTCGGGCCAGTACTCCGCCAGTCGCGCCGGGGCTTCAAAAAAACACTCGCTGGTCACCGCGAAGAATTCACCCGCGTCCTGCAGGGCATAGGGGTCGATGGGTAGCTCGTCGTCGCCATCGGCGGCGGCGCGGTTTTCGAGGTCTTCCCAGGCGGCGGTGAAGGCCCGGGTCCAGGCCACCGGGTCCATGTCCGGATGCAAGGGTGGCGCGCCATTGGGACCGCCGTCGCTGCGCATGTCGAGCTTGTGGGCCATCTCGTGGATGACCACATTGTAGGCATCCGCGCCACTCGCGCCGGCGACGTCTTCCCAGGACAGGATCACCGCCCCGTGTGCCGAAGTTTCGCCGGTCAGGGGTTCACGCTCGGTGTGGACGATGCCGTACTCATCCTCGCGGTCGTGGGCAGGAATGAAAGCCCCGGTATAGAGAATCAGCGTCACCCAGCCGTCGTACCACTCCAGCCCCAGTTCCAGTACCGGCACGGCGGCCATGGTGGCGATCCGCAGCTGCATGGCATCGGTGATTTCGAGCCCGTCGACGGCAACGAACTGCTTGCGCAGCAGAAAGCGCAGCGCCATGTCGCGCAGCCGCGTCCGCGCCTCGCCCCGATAGCGGGCCGCCACCGGCCAGTCCGCGATGGCGGCCTCCCAGGCTTCGACCGGAACCGCCAGGCGTTGCAGACGGCGACTTTCGCGCCGGCGGCGCAGGCGCTCGAACATCGCGGTGGCTAGGCGCGCTCTTCCAGAAAGCGGTTGACGCGGGCGATGTTGGCGTCGTGATTTTCCCGCATCGCGACCAGCTCGGTGCGCAATGCCGCATCGGCCACGCGCGGGATCATCTCGCCCAGACGTTTGGCCACCCAGCCCTGACCACGGTTGAGAAAGCGCAGCCGTTCGTCCAGCTCAGCGATGGCCATGGCGCGCGGGTGGAAGTCGCCCACCTTGAGCGAGGGTTCGCCACCCAGGCGCGGGATCGCCTCGATGAGCATCTTGCACCAGCGCGCTTCGTCGCCATGGATGTCCGTCATCAGCTGGCGCTCGGGCGCGGTAATGCACTGATCGCGGGACTCCCGCGCCACCCGGGTACCGGCGCGCTCGGCTTCCAGCAACTGGTTGAGAAACTCCACCAGTTCGGCCGGTTCGACCCGGTTCATGTAGGCGTCGCTGCCGGCATCGGCAGCGCAGACCGGAGAGCTCGGAGGTGCGGGATTATCTGAGGATGGCGGCATCGGAGGTGTCCTGTGCGGCGAGGGAAACTGGCCCGGAGTGTAGCAAAGCTCCGGCAAGCGGCGACCGTGCTACACTTCAAACATCGCCGTGTGCCACCGCGGCGATCACAGACAAACTCCGAGCGCCGCAGCTCTAACTCCCCACCGTCCACCTCACTGCCGTGCACTTCAGCGGTGAGACCCGGGGACAGGAATCCGGCGCCGAGAACCCGAAAAGGGTTCTGAGGGATGCGCGGGAAACCGTTCATCCTCCCGTCCTTGGAAAGGTGTTTGCCATGTTACAGGACAGTTTTGGGCGCGAGTTTCATTACTTGCGCCTGTCGATCACCGACGTTTGCAACTTCCGTTGCACCTACTGCCTGCCCGACGGGTATGAAGGCAAGCCCGACCGTGCCTTTTTGAGCCTGGATGAACTGCGCCGGGTCGCCGTTGCCTTTGCCGCCACCGGTACTACCAAGATACGCATCACCGGCGGCGAACCCTCGGTGCGCGCCGACCTGCCCGCGATCATCGCAGCGGTGAAAGCGACGCCCGGCATCCGCACCCTGGCAATCACCACCAACGGCTACAAGCTGCCCGAGCGCATCGACGCCTGGGCCGCGGCCGGCCTGGATGCGCTCAACCTCAGCATCGACAGCCTCGACCCCGCGATGTTTCACGCCATCACCGGTCACGAGCGCTTGCAGGAACTGCTCGACGGCCTCGACCGCGCGCTGGCACTGGGCATTGCGACGGTCAAGGTCAACACCGTGCTGCTGCGCGGTTGCAACGACAACCAGATCGACCGTTTTCTCGCCTGGCTGCGGGACAAGCCCATCACGCTGCGCTTCATCGAACTGATGCAGACCGGCGACAACGGCGATTTTTTCCGCCGCCACCATGTCGCGGGCGAGGATCTGCGCCGCCGCCTGCTGACCGAAGGCTGGACCCAGACCATCCGCGCCCAGGACGCCGGCCCGGCGCAGGAATTTCATCACCCGGATTATCGCGGCCGCATCGGCCTGATCATGCCCTACAGCAAGGATTTCTGCGCCACCTGTAACCGGCTGCGGATGAGCGCCACCGGCAAACTGCATCTGTGCCTGTTTTCCGAACACGGTATCGATCTGCGCCACCTGTTGCAGGCCGACGACCAGCGCGACGAACTGATCGCATTTTTGCGCGCGCGCCTGGCCGACAAGAAAGTCAGCCATTTTCTCCAGGACGGTTTCAGCGGCGGCACCCGCCACCTCGCCATGCTCGGCGGCTGAAGGAGGACATCATCATGGCCAAAGTCTATGCCGACCGGTTCGTGGCGCTGCGGATCGCGGTGCTCACGGTCTCCGACAGCCGCACCGAGGCGACCGACACCTCGGGCCAGTTGCTGGTCGAAAAACTCACCGCCGCTGGTCACCGGATCGCGGAAAAACGGATTCTGAAAGACGATCTCTACCGCATCCGCGCCCAGGTCGCGGTCTGGGCGGCATCCGACGATGTGCAGGTAGTGATCATCACCGGTGGCACCGGCTTTACCGGTCGCGACTCGACACCCCAGGCAGTGGCACCCCTGTTCGACATGACGGTGGAGGGTTTCGGCGAACTGTTCCGGCAGCTTTCCCACCGCGACATCGGTTCGTCCACGGTGCAGTCGCGCGCGCTGGCGGGTCTCTCCAACGGCACGCTCATCTTCTGCGTACCCGGCTCCACCAACGCCTGCCGCACCGCCTGGGACGGCATCATCGCCGAACAGCTCGACGCCACTCATCGCCCCTGCAATTTCGTCGCGCAGCTCAAGCAGGCGCAGGGCGCGGACTGCGGCACCCGGGAAACTTTGTCGTGAGCGGGCTCTCGCACCTCAATGCCGCCGGCGAAGCCAGCATGGTGGATGTCAGCGGCAAGGCCGTAACCACCCGCGTCGCGCGCGCCGAAGGCTTCATCGCCATGCAGCCGGAGACGCTCGCGCTGATTCGCAGCGGCGGCCACGCCAAGGGCGATGTGCTGGCCACCGCACGCATCGCCGGCATCATGGCCGCCAAACGCTGCGCCGAGCTGATTCCCCTGTGTCATCCACTGATGCTCGCGCGGGTGCAGGTGGAATTCGCGGTGCAGGACGACGGCGTGCGCATCCAGGCCGAATGCAAACTCGACGGCAAGACCGGCGTCGAAATGGAAGCGCTCACCGCGGTAGCGGTCGCCGCCCTGACCCTGTTCGACATGTGCAAGGCGGTGGACCCGGGCATGGAGATCGGCGCCATCCGCGTGCTGTCGAAAGACGGCGGCAAAACCGGTCTCTGGGAGCGCAGCGGTGATTGAAGTGCTGTTCTTCGCCCGCTTGCGGGAAACCCTGGATCTGGCACGGCTGGCGCTGGAATTGTCGGAGCCCACCACCGTGGGCGCGCTCAAGGCGCAACTCGCCGCACGCGGCGCAAGCTGGCAGGCGCTGTTTGCCGGATGCCAGGTGCTGGCGGCGGTGAATCAGGAGATGGCGGACGACGCCACGCCGATCCGGCCGGGGGACGAGGTCGCCTTTTTCCCTCCCGCTACCGGAGGTTGATCGTGACCGATGACGTGCGGATTTTGACGACCGGCCTCGATCCCGCCGCACTCACCACGGAGCTGGTAAACGACCGCGCCCACAGCCAGGGCGCGCTGGTGACCTTCGTCGGCATGGTGCGGGATTTATCCGCCAACCCGGTCACCGCCATGCAGCTCGAACACTATCCCGGCATGACCGAAAAATCCCTGGCCGCCATCATCGGCCGGGCGCGGGCGCGCTGGCCGCTGGGCCGGGTGCTGATCGCGCACCGGGTCGGCCTGCTCCATCCCGGCGAACCCATCGTGTTCGTGGGCGTCACCGGCGGCCATCGGCGCGAAGCCTTCGCCGCCTGCGAATTCCTGATGGACTATCTGAAGACCGAGGCACCGTTCTGGAAAAAGGAATTCACGCCGGACGGCGAACGCTGGGTGGAAGCCAAACCGAGCGACTGCGAAGCCGCGCAGCGCTGGCAGGCCGCCCAACAGCAGCAATGACATCCCCGCCATGAAGGCAATTGGCGCCCTGCTCGCCGGCGGCCAATCCCGCCGCATGGGCACCGACAAGGCACTGCTGCCGGTCGGCACCGGCACCCTGCTCGATCATATGACCGCCAAATTGCACGCGCTGGATATTGCCGAAGTGGTGGTCTGTCGCAACGCGCCGGGCTGCCTGCCCGACCTGTTGCCGGGATTGGGCCCGCTCGGCGCACTGCACAGTCTGAGCCGTCATTACCCCGGTCGGGATCTGCTGGTGGTGCCGGTGGATATGCCGCTGCTCTCTGCGGCGACGCTCGCGGCACTGCTTGCTGCACGCCATGAATCCCGACAACCGCGCCATTACCAAGGTTATCTGCTGCCGCTGTGGCTGCCGCTCGCCCCCGCGGCGATCCGCGCTATCGAAACGCGAGTGACCGATGCCGCCGCCGATCGCTCGCTCGCGGCGCTGCTGCGGGACCTGAGCGCGGAAACCCTGCCGCTGCACGGTCCGGAAACCGAATTCGCCAATATCAACACGCCGGCGGAGTGGGAATTCATTGTGCGACAGCTGCCTGTACCCGGCTGACTGCTGGAACACTTCCAACCAGTATTCGGGTGAACGAAAACCCATGACGATTCAACCACCGGGCGTATGAGATCGCTACTGCCACGGATACCGCGGCAACTGCCGAAACGCCTCGCACAACTGACGATTCCAGGAGGTGCTGAGTTCGTCCAGAAAGGGATCGTCGCCAGCGAACAGAAAGCGCTTGCCAAGGATAAAGCTGTCGCGGCGATAGATCGCCACTTCGTAGGGCGGACCGACCGAAAGGTTGGAGCGCGTGGTGGCATCGAGGCTGACCAGCGACAGCTGTGCCGCGTCCTCCAGCGTCATGTCGACGCGCGCCACCCGATCCAGCATCGGCTTGCCGTACTTGATCTCGCCGATCTGCAGAAAGGGTGTCTCCGCGGTTGCCGCCGCATGGTTGCCCTGGGCGTAGACGATGAACAATCCGGGCGGTTCGCCCGCGATCTGGCCGGCCAGAATCAGCGTGACCTCGGGGCTCTGACCGCTCGCGCGCAGCGCCGGGCCATGGGTGTTCTGGATTTCCAGATTGGTCGCGCCCACGTATTCCGCGGCTTCGAACAGGTAGCGCGCACTGTTGAGGTTGCCGGCAGGCCCGGGGTAATCCAGGTCGCGCCGCAGGTGGCTGAGGAGCTGCTGGCTGAGCGCGAGATTGCCCGCGGTGAGCAGCACGAACTGGCGGTCGTCGGCGGGCTTGAGATCGTGCATCTTGCTGTACACCGAGGCGTAATCCACCCCGGCGCTGGTGCGGCTGTCGGACGCCAGCACCAGCCCCTGTTCGACGCAGATGCCAAGACAGTAAGTCATGGGCGATACTCCATCAGTCAAACTACGGCGACCGCCGCATCCTGCCGCCGCTTTCCACTACCGAAGCGGATTCAGCGAAAACGCACCACGGCGTGTCCGGGAATGGTGACTTCGCCCTGCGCATTTTTCAGGAACAGGCTCACTTTCACTTCGCGCTTGCTGTCGTCCTTTTCCTCGACCTGACCGCCCGCGGTCATCGTCTCGCCGAGAAAGGCCGCGCGGCGGTTGGCGTACCCAAAGGAGACGAGCGTCGCGTCGTCGCCGATCCAGTCGGTCACCACCTGGCCGATCCAGTCGCCCTGCAGGGGACCGTCGAGCACGATGCCCGGATAGCCTTCCTCCTGGGTGGCATAGGCGTGGTCGAAGTGGATGCGATGGGGATTCCAGATCGCGGCGTTGTACATGAACAATTGCACGATGCCGGCGGTGTGGTCGCGGCTGGGCAGGACGTCGCCCACCTTGATTTTGTCGTATGCGGTCATGGGTCTACCTCGCGATCAGGGAGGTGGTTTCGTTCAGCACCGGCTCGCCGGCAGCGGTTGTCACCAGGGTTTCGGTGACGACGAAAATCAACGGGCCGGTCTTGCCGTCCTTCTGGTAGATATCCTTGAGCACGCGGGTAATCACGAGCTGGTCGCCGGGGCGAATCGGCCGGTGGTAGACGGTGTCCGAGTTGCCTGCCATGACGCGCTTGAGGGGCAGCGGCGGAATCAGTTTGTCCTCGGCGATGCCGTCCTTGCGCAAGGCTTCGGGCGGCAGGATTTCCATCGAGTAACCGAAATGAAACAGCGGCGGTGCTTCGTCGCCGTCGAGATATTTGCGGGCTTTTTGCCCCGTCGATACCGCGTATTTCTGAATATCGCGCCGCGTGACCTCGACCCGTATCGGGGGGTTGGCGGTGCCGATGCGGGCCTTGATTTCCGGGGTCAACAACTCAGCCATGCTGTACTCCTTGGATAATCCGGCGGGCGGGACGCGCCCGCCGGGCCGGGCCTTGACTCAAACGACCGCCGGCATGATCTGGATGCCCGGCGCGCCGGCGAGGAACTCGCCCAGCTTGCCGCCCAGGGTCTTGAAGTGCGGGGTTTCGCGGTGCGTGGCCAGATCGGCCTTGCTCTTGTACTGCTCCAGCATCACATAGGTGGTGGGATCGTCGGTCTTGTGCAGCTGATAGAAGGTGCAGGCGGGCTCATTGGCGCGCACGGCGGCGGTGAGTTCTTTCATCAGCGCTTCAAAGCCGGCTTGTTTGCCGTCCTGGATTTTCAGGGTTGCGATAACACCGATCATGGGTAGCTCCTTTTGCTTTGGTTTATGGGAAGGACATTGTTATAAAGCAGGCGTCCGCACTATAACCCGCGCCCGGCGCAGGGTCATCCCGCCCGGCGCAGCAACGGCAATACCTCGGTGGCGAAGCGCTCGATCTGGGCGTGGCGCTCGCCGGGCGGACTCACCGCATCCAGAATGAGATGACGGACACCCGCCGCGCGGAATTCGGCAACTCTGGCGGCGACGTCCTCGGGCCGCCCCAACGCGCAATACTTTTTCGCCGGCCCGCGGAAGTCGCTGGCATAGCGTTCGGAGAGGTGTGCCGTCGCCACATCCCAGGCGGTCTCGAAGCTGTTGTCGATGCGGAAAAACAGCAGGTGCGCGGTATCGAAGCGGTCGATTTCGCGTCTGGCCGCGGCGGCGCTGTTTTCGATGGTTTGCAGAAAGCCGGCGAACATCTCCGGCGTCACCACATAGGAAACATAGCCGTCCGCGAGCCGTCCGGCGCGCGCCAGTGCGGCCTCGGAGCGCCCGCCGCACCAGATCGGCGGGCCGCCCGGCTGGCGCGGCGGGGGCAGCATCTGCACATTCTCGAACGGGTAGAACCGGCCCGCGTGGCTGACGGGCGCGCCGCTCCAGAGCTTGCGCAACACTTCGATGCCCTCGGACAGGCGCGCGCCACGCTCCTTGATGGGGACGCCACAGGCGGCGTATTCGTTGGGGAATTCACCGCCCACGCCGACCCCGAACAGCAAGCGGCCGGAGGTCAGGCGATCCAGGGTCGCCACCTGCTTGGCCACCGCCACTGCATGACGCAGAGGCAACAGGTACACCGAGGTGCCGAGCAGCAGACGGTCGCTCAGGACCGCCGCCTGGGCGAGCTGCATCAGCGGGTCCATGATCGGCACCGCAAAGGCGATATGGTCGCCCACCCAGAGCGAGTCGAGGCCGATGCGCTCGGCCAGCGCCACCACCTGACGCACGCTGGCGGCGCTGTCCATGCTGGTCATCCAGCCGTAACGCATGTCATTTGCAAGGGGCAGTGTCATCGTATCCTCCAGTTCGAATCAGGATTGTCGGGAACGAATCCGCGCGCGGGCTCGTGGCGCCTGCGCCCTCGGTGCTAGGTGTTGTTCGAAGCCGGGCGCCGACCTTGCAGATAGGCCACCAGCGCGGGCAGCAGGCTCAGCACAATGATACCCAGCAGCACCCAGGTGAAATGTTCCTTGACGCCCGGCAGATTGCCAAAAAAATAGCCCAGACCGAGAAAGCCACCGACCCAGAACAGCGCGCCCAGCACGTTGAAAACCAGGAAGCGCGCGTAGTGCATGCGGCTCGCGCCGGCCACGAAGGGCACGAAAGTACGCAAAAAGGGTGCGAAGCGCGCGAGCAGCACCGATTTGCCGCCGTGGCGTTCGAAAAACTCGCGCGCCCGATCGAGATGATCGCGTCGGATCCAGCGCGAATCCCGGGCATAAACCACCGCCCCGATACGCGACCCGGCGTAATAATTGACGCTGTCGCCCAGCACCGCCGCCACGAACAGGCTGCCGCCGAGCACCAGCGGGTCCAGGCTGCCGACACCGGCGAGCGCGCCGGCCGCAAACAGCAGGCTGTCGCCCGGCAGAAAAGGCATCACCACCAAGCCGGTTTCGACAAAGACGATCAGGAACAGGATGCCGTAGACCCAGAGCCCGTACTGCCCCATCAGGTTCAACAGATGGCGGTCGACGTGCAATACGAAATCGATCAGCTCCATCGGGACGCAATCCGGCAAAGGACGAAACCATACCGGTAGCGGAGCGCGGGTGCAAAAAGAAAGGGCGGGGAATCCACCCCCGCCCTGGTGATACCCACAAGCCAGGCTCAGGAGATCCGCAAACCCAGTTGCGCCATGCCGGCGCGGTCGCACACCGGCGCCCGCCGGGAGCCGGGGGCGAGTGGCACGGAGCCCGGGGTGCGCTCGAAGGAATCGAACAACCCGATACTGTTGGCGTACTCGCGCAGCTCGGGAAGGATGTGCTTGCCGATCAGTTCGATGGAGCGGTTGCGCTGCTGGTCGGATGCCACGCCCTGGACGTTGAAGAACGTAAACGAACCCGGCCGGATCACGCTCAGGATCGCCTTCACCTTGGGGATCACCTGCTCCGGAGTACCGGCCACGATCTGGAGGTTCTCCTGCGCGCGCTTGTAGGAGTTCCAGAGCTTCTCCTTCACGATGCCGTAATCCTGCTCTTCCTGCCACTTGCCGGTACGCTGTGCCGCCAGCTTTTCCTTGCTGACGCCGAGCCAAGAGCCGCCGGGCGCCTTGGCCAGCATGCGGATCGCCGTCTTCGAGTTGTACCCGGGCGGCAAGGTGTGTTCGGGCCGGCTGAAACCGTTCTGGCCACCGCCAAACACATAGCCGCGACCGATCTCCTGGGCCTCCTCCTCGTTGTCGGAGACAAACACCGGCAACAGGTAGCCAAAATTCTCCGGACCGGCCTGGTAACCCAGCTCGGCGGCGGTATCGGCGTAGAGATCCCAGAGATCGCAGGTGGGGCCGAGCGCCGACCCCAGCCCGATGTAGGGATAGCGTTTCTGGGCACACCAGATCACGGTCTCGGGCGAGAGCACGCCGGGAATCCACTGCTGGGGATAGGGCTCCTGATAGGGCAGCGCCCAGGGATTCACATGGCGGTAGTGGAAATGCTTGCCTTCGTAACGCCAGGGGCCGGGACGGGTCCAGGCCTGGATGATGAAATCGTGGGCCTCGTTGAACATTTCCCGGTTATAGGCGGGATTGGCGTTGTTGAAGAATTGCTCGGAGCCGGCTCCGCGCACCCAGCCCGCCACCAGACGGCCACGGGAAATCAGGTCGATCTCGGCCAGCTCCTCGGCAATGCGCAGCGGGTGCTTGATCACCGGCAGCGGATTGCCGATCAGGATGATCTTGGCCTTGCGGGTGGCGCGCGCCAGCACCGCCGCTTCGGTGTTGATCACGTTGCCCATGCAATAGGGATTGCCATGGTGCTCGTTCAGCGCGAGTCCGTCGAAGCCGACTTCTTCGGCGAGGCAGTATTCGTCGATGAACTGGTTGTAGTCCTCCGCCGCCTTCTTGCGGTCGAAGTAGCGGTTGGAAACACCGAAGAACGCCTTGTTGGCCAGCACAATGTCCTCGTCGAGGTGGCGGTAGGGGCGTTCGGTGAAATAGCCGAATTTCATGGTGGGAAATCTCCTCCGGATAATGGGTACAAAACCCGCTCGCGGGCGACGTCCCTTTCCGGCGTCACGCACGGACGCCGGAAGGAGTCTATCGGCAACTCACCTCAGTGATGGGCCGGCACCGGGATCGGCAGATTGAACAGCTCGATGCAGTTGAGCCCCATGGCCTGTTCGCGCACTTCCTCGGACACTCCCGCGGTGTGGTTGGCGAGCATCTCTTGCGACCAGGGCCAGGTGGAATCGCTGTGGGGGAAGTCGTTGGCCCACAGCAGCCGCTTGGAATTCATGCGGTGCGCGCAGGCGAAGGCTTCCCAGTCGTCCTGGAAGGTGAGCCAGACGTTTTCCCGGATGTATTCGCTCGGCGGGCGCGGCAGCACGGGGCCGTGTTTGCCGTGGCCGTGCCGGTAGGCGGCGCGGTTCATGCGGTGCATGAAGTGGGGCAGCCAGCCGGCATCGCCCTCGGCACCGACGAACTTGAGATTGGGGTGGCGCTCGAACACACCGCCGAGCACGAACAGGCCGACCAGATCCTGGATGCCGCGGATGAGTTTCAGGAAGCTGTTGAGTTTGTGGCCGCGGTATTCGGTCAGCGCGGCGGCGCTCTCGCGGGAGGTCAGGATATGAAAGCACAGGGGCAGATCGAGATCGGTGGCGCACTCCCAGAGGGCATCGTACATGGGGTGGTCGTAGTCTTCCTCCACCGGTCGCCCGGGCATCATCACACCGACGAAGCCCGCCGCCTTGATACGGCGGAAGTCCTCGATGGCAGAATCCACCGACAGGATCGCGGTCTGGCCGAGCCCGAACAGGTTTTTCGGCGCGGCGCTGCAATAGCCTTCCAGCCAGCGGTTGTAGGCCTTGAAGCAGGCATCCTTGTAGAGCGGATCCTTGAGATTGCACAGCACCATGCCGACGGAGGCGTAGATGATTTCGGCATCGACGCCGTCGCGCTTCTGGTCTTCGACCCGGGTGGCAGGATCCCAGCCACTCTGATGCATGTCATAAAACTTGCGGTGCGGCGCCACCTTGGGCATGACGGCGTCGGGAATGCCGGCGGCGGACATCAGACCGATTTCAAGCGGTCGCTTGTAGCCCTCGATGGCATAGGCATCGCCGCCTTTGCCGTCATCGATCAGATAGGGCGCTCGATCGCGGTAGGCCGGATCGATGAAATCCCGATAGCACTCGGGCGGTTCGACAATATGGGAATCGGCGGAAACAACAGGTGCGCGCAGCATGAATACCCCCAGCAAGAAAAGACCGGAATACCGGAACGGTGAATCGGATGGTCAAAAAATGTGTCTTGCCCTAGTGGATGCCAACGGCGGGTAAAAATCAAGCCACCGCCTGCTCTCCTGCAGCGTGCTCTCGCCCTGACTGAACCACCACCTGCCCTGCTGCTTCCCCCAGGAGTTCCCCGACGAGAAAGGCCGCCTCCGCAAACGCGGCCGCACCCAGACACCGAGCGCCTGCGCAGTCTCAACACATCGCCAGTTCAGACATCTCCGGACTGGAAAGGGCGGAAATCCAACCGCCTGTCAGTCTGAGACTACAATTGAAGAATCGACCCCTTTCCTGGACCCCTTTCCTCGAGCGACATCGACGTGGTGATGGACGTGCTGAACAGGAAGATACTGGACGCACTCACGCCAGGCGGTGTCTACTTCATCATCGACCACAACGCCGAGCCCGGTTCCGGCACGCGGAACACGAGCGCCGGAACCGCATCGATCCGGAAGCCAGCAAGCGTGAAGCACTGGCAGCCGGCCTCCGTCTGGCCAAGGAAAGCGACCTGCAGGCCCACAGTGAAGATGACCACAGTGCCATGGCATTTTCTCTCGGTACCCATGGCGCCACCGATCGCGCGGTGCTGAAATTCGTCAAGCCCTGAGAAACACGGACGGCACATGTTCCGAAACTGGTTTTCCCGCCTTCTGGCCCGTAGCGAGCGCAAACCGGCTTGGGAGGCGATACCTGTTCTCTGCTACCACAGCTGGACAGTAAACGGCAGCGACTATGCCAACAATGACCACGAAGCGCTGAAGCAGGATCTGCAGATACTCGCTCGCAAGGGCTACCAAGTGTTGCCTGTCGAAGCGCTGGTGGCTCTGCTGCGGGGTGAGCTGGATACGGCGATCGTGGCCGGGCGCAAACTGGTCTGCCTGAGCTTCGACGACGGCCGCGACCATGACTACCTGCCGGCCGACTACGGCGCAATCGGCACCATTCCCGGATTTCACGCCTTGCTGGAGCAAAGCCGGGAATGGCTGCCGCTCTGTATCGAGGGTTACCGCGCGGTTTCCTTTGTCATCGCCTCGCCAGAGGCGCGATCCATTCTTGACCAGCACGCCGCGCGCGGGCAGGACGAGTGGCGCGATTGCTGGTGGGAAGACTGCGCGCGGGCAGGGATCATGGGTATCGCCAACCACAGCTGGGATCACGTGCACGACACCCTGCCTGAAGTGCAGCAGCGCGACAATCACAAAGGCAGCTTTCATGCCATAGACACCTTCGACGATGCCGACCGACAAATCGCCGCTGCCCAGGACTACATCAATCTCAAGACCGGCAATCGCAGCATGCCGGTGTTCTGCTATCCCTACGGCCATGTCTCCGACTATGTGCGAGACCAGTACCTGCCACAACATGGAGCAGCGCTGGGACTGCAGGCCGCCTTCAGCACTGCGGGTGCGTCTGTCACCCCGCAGAGCAATATCTGGGCATTGCCGCGCTTCGTCTGTGGCTGGCACTGGCGTTCCCCGCAGGAATTCGAAGACCTGCTGGATGCCGTACTGCGGGGGGAACGATGAACGTACTGCGCGGGCTGTTGAAACGGCTTGGGCTGCACCGGGAACCCAAGGTCCCACCGGACTACGGAAACCTGGACAGCTGGTTTAGCGTTCGGGAGATTGAAGATGCCGAGCCCCTGGTAGGCGAACTGTTCCGGCGACGCTTTCATACCGATAGCTTTCCCGGCGAGCCGCGGCATTTTGTCGCCTTTGCCAGGCAAGCCGATGGCAGTGAACTGACGCTTGGCTACGTGCATTACACACATTGGGATGGCTGTGAATTGTGCGGCGGTCTGGTCGTTGACGACCACAACTACCCCCGGCTCGCTGCCGAAGCATGGCAAACCCTGTGTCAGTCGGGAGGTATTGCAGAACAACTGCTGCGACAAAGCTTCGCGGCGTTGCCGGGGTCGACCCAGGCAATCTGGGCCCGTATCGGCCATCCGAAATCCGAAGTTGTGTGTCGGCGTGTGGGATTTGAAAAGACGGATGCCGAATACATCTTCGTGATCTGGCGCGACAAGCGTCTGAATGCGGAAGCCAGGCAGGCGCTCATCGAAAGGGTTGTAGGCATCGGACCCTTCTGATTGCTCGCCGGACATCTCTTGTCACGAGCCTTGCGCGCGATGCAACCCACGGAGTTTGGCGCAGTTCACGTCGTGCTGGACGAGGCCCAGCAGACGCGGCCGCTGGAGGCGATCCATTCGATCGTGTGGCGGACGCTATACGGCCTGCGGCGGCAGCTGTCCCCGGGTGGTCCGGATCTCCCGGTCAGCCTGCACGAGCGCCTGCCGCTGGCGCGCCGGCCAGCGCGAAGACCAGCCCCGCTTGTGCGGCTTGCACAGCGCGCAGCTGCGGCGTTTGATCTTGAATTGCTTTCTCATGGAACGGATTCTATTCCAGTTCCCGCGCGGCCAGCACTGCCGCTGCATCTCGTACCGGCGTCAGCGCTCATCGCCTGATACCCTATCGACCGCCGTCCGCCGGTATCGGCGCGGACACGGTTCGAATACAAACTGGCCGCACGGAAACCCGGCCGAAAGACATTGCCACGACACCCTGGAGGGACTCTCCATGAAATCGCCCAGATTGCCGATGTTAGCCGGAGCTTTTGCCGCGCTTGTCCTCGCATCCACCGCCAATGCGGCGCCCGACATCCTTCCGGGCCTGTGGAAAACCAAGGTCGACATCAGCAGTGAAAGCGGGCGGTACGAACAGGCCATGGCGCAGGCAGAGCAGATGCTTGCAAGCATGCCGCAGGATCAGCAGCAAATGATGAAAGAGATGATGGCCAGCCGCGGCCTCGGTTTCAGCTTCGCCGACCGCACGTTGCAAGCCTGTCTTACGCAAGCCGACATCGAGCGATTCGACCTCGGGCAGACAGACGAACGTTGTCGGCAAAACGTAGAGAATCTGGACGACAATCGCTTCCGGTTGACCCTGCAGTGTGACGACAAGGGCATGTCCGGCGAGGGCGAGTACGTCGTCAAGGACGAAAAGAGCTACACGGGAACAACCGTGCTCAAGGTCAACCTGAACGGTCAGTCGGAGACCCTGACGATGACGCAGGAGGCGCAGTGGCTGTCCTCCGATTGCGGCACGATCCAGCCGAACTGAAGGTGTGCGCCGGCGGGATCAAGGCAAAGCCCATACTGCGGTGACGAGATTTGGATTCCGACCGTCTGATTGTGAGCATCACCCACGAGGGTGGAAAAATAGCTGTGTCGGTCGCGTATTCTCCTCAACGCCGTATTTGGGGACGGACTCGAACCGGAAGCCACCTGTCGCGTTCGTTTCTGCGGCGAAGCGGCCCATGGTCACGCGTGCCTGCGCAATCGGCTCGCGAATCCGGCCCTGATCCGGACGGACGCCACGCCTGAACCGTTCACCGCAACCGCGCCGGCTTTTCCCTCAAGGCCGGCGTTGCGTGTCAGGCGCATCAGCGCGACCGGCTCGCCACGCTGCCAGTTCAGACGCATTTCTGGGTTGGACAGGGACTTGCCACGCCCGGCGCTACCCGTGACTCAGAGCAAGTCATCGAACGGCAGCACCTGCACCGGCGCGCCAGCCGCGATCGCCCCGTCGCCCGCGGGCACCAGGATGAAGGCGTTGCAGCGTGCCAGGGCGGCGAAGGCGCCCGAACTCTGCTGGGGGTCGGGCAGCGCCCGCCAGCCGCCCGCGCCATCCGGATCGAGGCGACCGCGCAGCAGCTCCAGTCGGGTGCGGTTGCGGCGCAGGGGCGCGCCGGCGCGGGCCAGGATACAGAGCGGCGCGGGATCGTCGGCACCCTGGAGTTTGCGAATCGCCGGCACCACCAGTTGCTGAAAGGTCACCAGCGCCGACACCGGGTTGCCCGGCAGACCGCACACCCAGGCTGCGCCCAGGCGGCCAAAAATAAAGGGCTTGCCGGGCTTGAGCGCCACTTTCCAGAAGTCCACTTCGCCCAGTTCGTCGAGCAGGGCGCGCGCGTGATCGGCCTCCCCCACCGAGGCGCCACCGCAGGTGATGACCAGATCGGCGTCCGCGGCGCCCTGCTGGAAGGCCGCACGCAACAGCTCCGGGTCGTCGCGGACAATGCCCAGGTCGAGCACCTCCGCGCCCAGACGTTCGAGCATCGCGCCGATCACATAGCGATTGCTGTCATGGATCTGGCCCGGCGCCAGGGGTTCGCCGGGCGGGCGCAGTTCGTCGCCGCTGGCAAAGAGGGCGACCCGCAGCCGGCGCCGCACCGTCGCCGCGGCCAACCCCAGCGTCGCCAGCACGCCGAGCTCGATGGCGCCGATACGCCGGCCGGCGGGCAGCACCAGCTCGCCGCACGCCACATCCTCGCCGGCCCGGCGCACATTGGCGCCGCGCGCACCCGGCTCCGCGGTCAGCCGTACCTGATTGCCGCTGCGCGCGACATCCTCCTGAATCACCACGGTGTCGGCTCCCGCCGGCAGATGGCCACCGGTGGTGATGCGCACGCATTCACCCGGGCCGACCGTGCCGGCGCAGGGCGCGCCGGCCAGTGCGGTGCCGATCACTCGCAACCGGGCGCCGGGCGCCAGATCGGCATGGCGCACGGCGTAACCGTCCATGGCGGAGTTGTCAGCCGGCGGCAGATCCCGGGGCGCGTGGACGGCGTGGGCGAGAATCCGCCGCGAGAGCGCCGCGAGCGGTACTTCTTCCGTCTCCGCGACCGGCACCACCGCCGTCAGCATTCGGGCGCGGGCGTCGTCGAGCGTCAACAAAGATGCTTTTTGCGTCATGGTCTACTCTGAACTCGGGTCATGGTTTACTCCGTGGTCTGGCTGGCGGACCGCTGCTACCATGGGGCAAAGTGACCTCCGAGGGCAACGCCGCGCACGACTCGGCGGACATCCGACCTCCCGCAGGATAACCTTCCACAGGATAACCAGGACATGAAACTCTACGATTACCCCCAGGCTCCCAATCCCCGGCGCGTGAACATTTTTCTGGCCGAGAAAGGCATTTCGGTGGAACGCGTTCCCGTCGACCTGATGAAGGGCGAACAACTGCGGCCCGAGTACCGCGCCAAGAATCCCGCCTGCGACATTCCCATGCTGGAACTGGACGACGGCACCTGCATCAGCCAGATTCGCGCCATCTGCCGTTACTTCGAGGAGATTCATCCCAAGCCCGCGCTGCTGGGCAGCACGCCGACCGAGAAGGCCCTGTGCGAAATGTGGGAGCACCTCGCTTTCATGAACGGTCTGCTCGCGGTGGCCGAAGTGTTCCGCAACACCGCCAAGGGCTTCGCGGACCGCGCCGTGGTGGGACCGCATTCCTATCCGCAATCGGGGGAGCTGGCCGAGCGCGGTCGCGCACGCGTCCGGAATTTCTTTGCGGACTTCGAGGCGCAACTCACCGGGCGCCCGTATGTCGCCGGCGATTTCTATTCCATGGCGGACATCACCACACTGGTCACCTGCGACTTCGCCAAGTGGATCAAGGCGGAAATTCCCGCGGAGTGCGTCAATCTCAAAGCCTGGTACGAGCGCGTGTCGGCGCGCCCGGCGGTGCAGGCCAACAGCTGACCCGGACACCGCACAGGCCCGCGGGTGCGAGGCCTGCGAGGCCTGTGCTAAATTGGCTTGCCTCCAGGGCGAGCGGCATCGCGCCGGCCGATTCCGGTCGGCATCGGCGGCGTACTCGAAATCGAATTCATTCAACGCTCCATTCAAGAGGGAACACCATCATGAGTCTTGATCAACGCCAATTTCGGGATGCGCTCGGCGCCTTTCCCACCGGCATCACCGTCGTCACCGCCAAGGATGTCGACGGCAAACCGGTCGGCGCCACTGCCAATAGTTTTTCTTCGGTATCCCTGGATCCGCCGCTGGTGCTGTGGAGCGTCGCCAAGACCGCCAACTGCTATAACGCCTTCATGAAGGCGAAACACTTCGCCATCCACATACTCCACTCCGGCCAGGAAAACATCAGCCGCCTGTTTGCCACCAAGGAAGCCGACAAGTTCGCCAACCTCCAATGGTATGAGAGCGCCCTGGGCGCGCCCCTGCTGGCGGACTTCAGCGTGCGCTTCGAATGTTCCACCGAGAACCTCTACGAAGGTGGCGACCACATCATCATCGTGGGCCGGGTACACGAGATGAGCGTGCAGGAGTGCGAACCCCTGGGCTTCTACAAAGGCAAGTACGCGAAAATCGTGGTCTGACCGATCTGCCCGTTTCCGTCCGTACACCAACCAGCGCAACCTAGCCCGGAGGGCCGGCAATGAGCGACACCTTTAACGCCTTGGTGCTCGACCGCAATGAAGACAAGACCGTCAGCGCCGGCATCAAGCGTCTCGCGCTTGCCGACCTGCCCGATGAAGACGTGCTGGTGGATATCGCCTACTCCACCGTCAACTACAAGGACGGCCTCGCCGTCACCGGTGCCTCGCCCATCGTGCGCAAGTTCCCCATGGTGGCCGGCATCGATCTCGCCGGCACCGTGGCGACATCCCGCGACAGCCGCTTCCAGCCCGGCGACCGGGTGCTGGTGAATGGCTACGGTCTGTCGGAGCGGTTCTGGGGCGGCTATGCACAGCGCCAGAAACTCAAGCCCGAATGGCTGGTGCGGGTACCCGACGCCTTCAGTCTGGAAGAGGCCATGGCGATCGGCACCGCGGGCTACACCGCGATGCTGTGCGTGCAGGCGATTCGCGACTGGGGCGTGCAGCCCGCCGCCGGCCCAGTGGTGGTCACCGGCGCCGCCGGCGGCGTCGGCACGGTGGCGATCATGCTGCTGGCCAAACTCGGCTATCCGGTGACTGCTGTCACCGGACGGGTCGAGGAAGCGCGTGCCTTGCTGGAACAGCTCGGCGCCAGCGAGATCATTCCGCGCGCGGATCTGGCCCGCGACGCCGCTCCGCTGGAAGCCGAGCGCTGGGCGGCGGCGGTGGATACGGTGGGCGCGAACACGCTCGCCAGCGTCATCGCCCAGACCCGGTATGAGGGGATCGTCACCGCCTGCGGGCTCGCCGGCGGCGCCGGACTGCCCACCTCGGTGATGCCCTTCATCCTGCGCGGCGTGACCCTGCGCGGCATCGATTCAGTGATGGCCGCGCAACCGCGCCGCCAGCGCGCCTGGGACGAACTGGTAAAACTGGTGGATCGCGAGCTGCTGCGTGCCATCTACAGCGTCGAACCCCTGGCGCGGGTGCCGGAACTCGGGCGCGCCATTCTTGCGGGTGAGATCAAGGGCCGCGTGGTGATCGACGTCAATCGCTGACCGCTCTGCCAACGCGCGGCTGGCGCCCGTGCCGAGGCGCACCTATCATCGGCGGCGATAAAAAACCTGACCGGGGCGCCGCCGATGAAATTCAATCTGTTCATGTACGGGACCGTGGGCCGCCGCGCCGAGCTGGAAGCGGGCATGGCAGGCAAGGACCCGGTGCGCTACTGCCGCATGCTGGCGGAGATTGCCGACCTCGCCCGCCTCGCCGACCGCGCGGGCTACTTTGGCTTCGGCCACCCCGAGCATCATCTCCAGATCGAGGGCTTCGAGGCCGCCAACGATCCCGGTCTGATGGCCATGTGGCTGGGCCGCCACAGCGAAACGCTGCGCATCATTCCCTGCGGTTTCGTTTCCACCACCAACAATCCGCTGGTCACCGCCGAAAAGATCGCCACGCTGGACTGCATGCTGGGCGGCCGCCTCGGCGTCGGCCTGGTGCGCGGCTATCAGGCGCGCTGGCTGGAGAACTTCAAGATTCAGCCACAGCTGACCGCCGTCGGCCCCTGGAACAAGGGTTCGGACGCCGACGAGGACAACCGCGAGTACTTCGCGGAATTCGTCGACGTGGTGTTGAAAGCACTGCGCGAGGATACCTTCAGCCACCGCGGCAAATACTGGCAGTTCCCGCCGCCGGGATTTCGCAATCCGCACCCGCACCCGGTGTATTCCCGCTACGGCCAGGGCGTCACCGACGACATGCAGGTCCAACGGATCGGTATCGCCCCGCGACCGTTACAGGCCGAGATTCCGCTCTATGGCGGTTTCTCCCACAGCCTGCGCTCGGCCAAATTCTGGGCGCGCCACAAGGGTCGCCCCATCGTGCTCGCCGACGATCTCGATTTCCTGCAACTGCTGTGGAAGGAATGGGGCGCGGAGGCTGATCGTCACCACATCGCCTACCGGCCCGGCGACCAGGCCTGCTGGGGTGGCATCATGGTATGCGCCGAGACCGACGCCCAGGCCCGGGAGTGGTACGGCGAGATGGCCTGGCTGTGGGACCAGTGGATGAAACCCTTTGGACAGGGCGTGCCCGAACTGCTGGTGGGCAGCCCCGACACGCTCAACCGGCGCATCGAAGCCGTGGGCAAGGCGATCCCCCTCGATGAAATCTTCCTGCTCATCCCCCAGGGCATTCTGGAGCCGGACAAACTGCTGCACAGCATCGACCTGTTCGCGCGTCGCGTGCTGCCGAACTTTTCCTCGGTCTGAACGCCCGGCTGTGGACGTCCGCGATCCCTGTCGCACCCTACAATGACCGTCGCTAAAACGAGTCGGGAAATCCCCATGCCGAAACGGCTGATCGTCGCCATCACCGGCGCCTCTGGCGCCGTCTACGGCGTGCGCCTGTTACAGGTACTGCGCGACCTGCCCGGGATCGAAACCCATCTGGTGATCTCGCCCGCCGGTGCCGCCACCCTCCGACAGGAACTGGGCATGGAACCGGCCGCATTGAAGGCGCTGGCGTCGGTGAGCCACGGCTACCGGGAGATCGGCGCGACCATCGCCAGCGGCTCCTTTGTGACCGCCGGGATGGTGATCGCCCCCTGCTCCATGAACACGCTGGCCGGCATCGCCCATGGCCTGGGCGGCAATCTCATCACCCGCGCCGCTGACGTGACACTGAAGGAACGGCGCCGGCTGGTCCTGTTGACCCGCGAGACCCCGCTCACCCTCGCCCATCTGCGCAACATGACAGCGGTTACCGAGATGGGCGCGGTGGTGGCGCCGCCGGTGCCGGCGTTCTATGCCGCACCCGCCAGCATCGACGCTATCGTCGACCACACGACAGGCCGCACGCTCGACCATCTGGGTCTCGGCGATTCCGTCGCCGGGCTGATACAGCGCTGGCGCGGACTGGGCGAGACCTGAGCACCGGGTCCGGCGAGGCTTCACCGCCCACGCCGTTGCCTATCTTTTCGCCTGGGCGCGGATGCGCTGCTGGGCCAACTGAGTGAGGGTGATGGCCTTGGCTACCTCTGCGCTCTTGCGGATATGGCGCTCCAGCAGCTGCCTGGCGCCATCGATATCCCGCGCCAGCAGGCGTTGCACCACCTCATGATGCTCCTGGTACGTCTGTTCGATGCGCGTTGCATCGGTGAAATCCAGTCGTCGCACGATATGGATGTGATCGTTGACATCCTTCAGGTAGCCGGCCAGTACCGCATTGCCGGTGCCCGTTGCCAGCGCCAGGTGAAAGCCCTCGTCCCGCGCCACCATCGCCGCTACCGTCGGCGGCCTTCGGGGCACCTGCCCCGGATCCCAGGCTGCGGCCAGCTTGTTGAGCTGGCTGTCGGACATCGCCAGACAGGCAAGGTCCAGGGCGCGGAGTTCGAGCCCGATCCGCACCTCGTAGTACTGGTTGATTTCATCGATGTCGATATCCCGCACAAAACAGCCCTGCTTGGGCAGGATCGTCACATAGCCCTCGGCGGCCAGGCGCTGGAGTGCCTCGCGCACCGGCGTGCGGCTGACGTTAAACCGGTCGGCCAGTTCGTTTTCCGTCACCCGGGCGCCCGGATAGAAGACGAAACCCAGGATCAGGTCCTTCAGTTGTCGATAGATTTCCGCAGGCGTGGTCTTGGCGGTCGACGACATCCGATTTTCCCCCTGTTCCGGCCCTTGATGCGCACCATTGTATACAACAAATCGAGCCAAAGTGGTGCGCCTGATCGCGCATTTGTAGCGGGCGACGTCCAGCTTCCGAGCTCTGCCCCTTGAGTTTTCAACGACCTGCAACCCATGTGCCCGCTGGCACGCAAGATGCATTCTTTGATGTATGCAAGACATCCGGACCTGCACCATGGCTTCCGATCTGACCCCCGCGATGGTCGAGATCCCCGCAGCACCTTATCCGCTGCACCTTCGACTGGCGACGACGGCGCTCATCCTGATCGACATGCAGCGCGACTTTCTTGAGCCCGGCGGCTTTGGCGCCATGTTGGGCAACGACGTGGCGCTGCTGCGCAGCGCCATCGCCCCGTGCCAGCGCCTGCTGGCCGCGGCCCGCGGCGCCGGGATATTGGTCATCCACACCCGCGAGGGGCACCGTCCTGATCTGAGCGATGCGCCGCCGGCCAAGCTGAACCGTGGCCGTGGCACCAGGCGCATCGGCGATCCCGGCCCCATGGGCCGCATCCTGATCCGCGGCGAACCCGGCCACGACATCATCCCCGAACTCGCACCCATTCCCGGCGAGCCGGTGCTCGACAAGCCTGGCAAGGGCGCCTTCTACCAGACCGATCTGGGGTTGATCCTCGCCAACGCCAGCATCCGCACACTGATCGTCGCCGGGGTCACCACCGAGGTGTGCGTGCACACCACGGTGCGCGAGGCCAACGACCGCGGCTATGAATGCCTGGTGGTGAGCGATGCCACCGCGTCCTATTTCCCGGAGTTTCATCGCGTGGCACTCGAGATGGTCGCCGCGCAAAACAGCATCTTCGGCTGGGTCGCCGACTCGGCCACAGTCTGCTCAGCCCTGATCCAGGCCAGCGCCTGACACCCCCTCCCCACCGGTCCGCGAGGTTGCCTGCCATGACTGCCACCACCCCCAAACTCTGGACCAGCGGCGACTGGAACGCCTTCTTCGGCTTCGGCACCAACATTCTGGTCAACGTGCTCACGCTGACCGCACTGCTGCGCTACGTGCTCAAGCTGCCAGACGACATCGTGTTCGGACGCATCCTGCCGGCCACCGGGCTGATGCTGTTTCTGTCCACGATCTACTACGCCTGGCTGGCCTATAAATTGGCGAAGAAGGAAGGCCGCGACACGGTCTGCGCGCTGCCCTCAGGCATCTCGGTACCGCACATGTTCGTGGTGGTGTTCGTGATCATGCTGCCTATTTCGGCCCAGACCGGCGACCCCATCAAGGGCTGGGAGGCGGGTCTGACCTGGGTGTTCGTGCAGAGCTTCGTGCTGATGGCGGGCGGCTTCATCGCGCCCTACGTCAAGATGATCACACCCCGCGCGGCGTTGCTGGGCGCGCTGGCCGGCGTTTCCATCGCCTTCATTTCGCTCAAGCCCGCGCTCGACATGTACATGGACCCGGTGATCGGCGTGGTGTGCTTCGCCATCCTGCTGGCTAGTTGGTTCGGCGGCGTGCGCTACTGGCGCGGCATTCCGGCCGGACTGGTGGCGATCGCCGTCGGTTCCCTCATCGCATGGGGCGGGCTGGCGTTTGGCTTCAATTTCGGTGGCATGAGCCTCGACAAACTCGGCGCCTCGTTCGCGGGGTTCGGCTTCTCGGTGCCGCTGCCGGCCATTGGCCATGTGTTCGGCGGCTTCGAATATCTGGCGATCATCCTGGTCACCGCCATCCCGTTCGGTATCTACGACCTGGTCGAGGCCATGGACAACGTGGAAAGCGCCGAGGCCGGCGGCGACCGCTTCCCCACCACCCGCGTGATCACCGCCGATGGGGTTGTGAGCCTGATCGGCTGCCTGCTAGGCAATCCTTTCATCAACGCGGTCTACATCGGCCATCCGGGCTGGAAGGCCATCGGCGGGCGCATCGGTTATTCGGCGGCCACCGGCGTGATGGTGCTGGCGCTGTCCTGGTTCGGGATTGTGGCGGTGCTGATGGCGCTGATTCCGGTAGTCGCGATCTCGCCCATCCTGCTCTACATCGGCATGCTGATCGGCGCCCAGGCCTTTCAGGAAACTCCCAAGGCCCACGCACCGGCCATCATGCTGGCGCTGGTACCGCAGGTCGCAGCCTGGGGCAAGCTGATGATCGACAACTCGCTCGCCGCCGCCGGCACCAACGCCGCTGCGGTGGGCCTGGACAAGCTCGCCGGTACCGGCGTGCTGTACCAGGGTCTGCAGGTTCTGGGTGGCGGGGCGATTCTTGGCAGCCTGATCCTGGCGGGGATTACCGCGTGCATCATCGACCGCACCTTCGGCAAGGCCGCCGGGTTCGCGGCGGTGGGCGGCGTGCTGACCTTCTTCGGTTTCATGCACGGCGAGGCCATCGGCATTGGCGAGAGCCCATCCGTGGCCCTGGCCTACCTGATCGTCGCGGCGGTGCTCTACGGCTGCGCCCGGCAGACCCTCGCCAAGCCGGTCGCAGCGCCTCATGCCCTGGCCGAGGCCACTGACTGAGGCCGGCCCAACATCCCCCACGGGCGAACATCCCCACGGGCCAACGACTGGAACTGATCGAGCTTCACCGCCGCCATTTGCATACATCGTCGTATTCAAATCGGCTCAACCCAGGAGTCCTGCCATGAACACAACACATCAAGTCAGCATTGCTCAGACGCGCCAGCGCGGATCGCGCAACCTCGTCCCCGCCCTGGCGTTGGCGACGATCGGCGCCATGCTGCCGGCCGCCGCCAACGCCGGTTCGGCGCTGTTCGCGACCACCAACATCCAGTACCTGCACGGGGCCAATTACGCCGACTTCAATCCCAATGGCGGGTTCAGCCACGACGACGAGTCCAGCATCGTCACCATCGAACACTTCAATGTGTGGAAGTACGGCGACAACTTCATCTTCGTCGACATCACCAACCCGGACGGTGAGGGCGACGCCTTCGGCACCACCACCGAGGCCGATGGAAGCTTCTATGCGGAAATCTCGCCGCGGCTGTCGATCGGCAAGATGTTCTTCGACAAGGAGCTGTCGTCTGGCATCGTCAAGGACCTGCTGTTCACCTCCACGCTCGAAATCCCCGAGTCGCCCGTCGAGCAGACCTGGCTGTACGGCCTGGCGGTGGATCTGAACCTGCCCAAGTTCCAGTTCTTCCAGGTCAACTGGTACATCCGCGACAACCAGGCCTCGGGCATCGACACCGGCCAGCAGGTGACGCTGGCCTGGGCGCTGCCGTTCAAGCTTGGCCCGGTGCCGCTGGTATTCGAAGGCTTCTTCGACTACGCCTGGAGCGAGGATCCGCTGCAGGACAACATCATCACCGCCCCGCGCCTGCTGGTGGATGTAGGTGATCTTATGGGGGTCGGTGCCGGCAAGCTGCAAGCCGGCGTCGAGTACCAGATCTGGCGCAACAAGTTCGGTATCGATGACATGGACGAGGACGTGGCCCAGGCGATGGTGAAGTGGATCTGGTGACGATGAGTCCGGCCACTGCCACGGGTGCCCCGCCCCTGCCCAACCTGCACAGGTTGCGGCGGGCGCTGGCAGACGGCCTGACGGCGCAGGCGGTCATCGAGCAGGTCATCGCCCGGCGCCGGGCGGTGGCCGCCGATGGCATCTGGATAACGCCAGTGCCCGACGCGGCGCTGCGGGAGCGGGCCAGGCAACTCGATGCCGGCCCGCGCGGGCCGCTGTTCGGCGTTCCGTTCGCGGTCAAAGACAATATCGACGTGGCTGGCCTGCCGACCACCGCCGCCTGCCCGGCCTTCGCTTACAGCCCGGAGACCACGGCACCGGCGGTGCAGCGGCTGCTGGACGCCGGCGCCATCCTGGTCGGCAAGACCAACCTCGACCAGTTCGCCACCGGCCTGACCGGCACCCGCTCACCGTACGGCATTCCCGCCAACGCCTTCGATGCGGACTACATCTGCGGTGGATCCAGCTCCGGCTCCGCGCTGGCGGTGACCCACGGTCTGGTGTGCTTCGCGCTCGGCACCGACACGGCGGGTTCCGGTCGCGTGCCGGCGGCGCTCGGCAATCTGGTCGGGCTCAAACCCAGCCGCGGTCTGGTGAGCACGCGCGGCGTGCTGCCGGCGTGCCGCTCACTGGACTGCGTGTCCGTGTTCGCCCTGACCTGCGGGGATGCGCACGCGGTACTGGAGGTGATCGCCGGTGTCGATGCCGAAGACCCGTTTTCACGGGTCTTACCAGTCGTCGCGGCGCCGACCGGACCAGGGTTCCGCTTCGGCATTCCCCGCCCGGCGCAGCGCGAGTTCTTTGGCGACAGCGAGACTCCTGCCGCCTTCGAGCGCACCATCGATGCTCTGATCATGCTCGGCGGCGATCCCGTGGAGGTGGACTACACCCCCTTTCGGGAAGCCGCCCACCTGCTCTACGAAGGCCCGTGGCTGGCCGAGCGCTACCTCGCAATCCGCGAGTTCCTCGACCGCCAACCCGAGGCACTGCTGCCGGTGGTGCGCCAAATCATAGAAGGCGGCAGTCAGTTCCGCGCCACCGATACTTTTGCCGCGCAGTACCGGCTGCTCGCACTGAGCCAGGGGCTGCGGGCACAGTGGCAGGACATCGATCTGCTGGTCACGCCCAGCATCCCGACCCCTTACACGCGCGCGGCGGTGCTGGCCGATCCGCTGACCCTGAACGACCGGCTCGGCTACTACACCAATCATGTGAACCTGCTGGACCTGTGCGCAGTCGCGGTACCCGGTGGGCTCCTTCCCTCGGGCCTGCCGTTCGGTATCACCCTGCAAGCGCCGGCCGGAAACGACCGCGCCCTGCTGGTACGGGCGGACCGGCTGCACCGGGCCATCAATGCAACGCTCGGTGCCACCGGCCTGCCACTCGCTGACACAGCGCCCATGACTGAAGCCGTCGCGAACCCCGGCGTCCTGGCACTCGCGGTCTGCGGCGGTCACATGCAGGGCCTGCCGCTGAATCACGAGCTGACCGACCGCGGCGCCCGCCTGGTCGAGCGCACCCACACCGCACCGGCCTACCGGCTCTACGCGCTGGCCGGCTTCAGCCCGCCGCGCCCGGGTCTGGTGCGCAATTCGGCCGGGGCGAGCATCGAGGTCGAGGTCTGGACGCTGCCGCTGGCCAGCGTCGGGACCTTCCTCGCGGGCGTGCCGGCCCCACTCGTCATCGGCAGCGTGGAACTGGCCGACGGCAGTCGGGTGAAAGGCTTTCTGTGCGAAGGCCACGCGATCGCCGGCGCTCAAGACATCACCGCGCTGGGCGGCTGGCGGGCCTGGCTGGCGAGCACCTGAATTTGTTGCACGAAACTTGCCTGACCATCGGCAACGCGCCATGAAACGGCGTTTCATCCCCCTTGAGAGTCGATACCATGTCCCCACGCTACCTGGACGCCGATCCCTACCCTTGGCCTTTCGACGGTAACCTGCGCCCGGAAAACACGGCGCTGATCATCATTGACATGCAGATCGACTTCTGCGGCCCGGGCGGCTATGTCGACACCATGGGCTACGACATCTCCCTCACGCGCGCGCCGATCGAGCCGATCCGCGCCGTGCTGGCGGCGTTTCGGGCCGGCGGCTTTCACGTCATCCACACCCGCGAGGGGCACCGGCCCGATCTGGCCGACCTACCGGCCAACAAGCGCTGGCGCTCGCGGCGCATCGGTGCCGGCATCGGCGATGCCGGCCCCTGCGGCAGGATTCTGGTGCGCGGCGAGCCGGGCTGGGAGATCATCCCCGAGCTGGCGCCGCTGCCCGGCGAGCCCATCATCGACAAGCCCGGCAAGGGCTCGTTCTGCGCCACGGATCTGGAACTGCTGCTGCACCTGCGGGGCATCCGCAACCTGGTGCTGACCGGCATCACCACCGACGTGTGCGTACACACCACGATGCGTGAAGCCAATGACCGTGGTTTCGAGTGCCTGTTGCTGGCAGACTGCTGCGGAGCGACGGATCACGGCAATCACCTGGCAGCGCTGAACATGATCAAGATGCAAGGCGGGGTGTTCGGGGCAGTGGCCGAGTCGGCGGCGCTGCTGGCCGGCCTGCGCGGATGACGGCGCATTCGACGGCGTTTGCCGACCTGCTGCAACGCGCCGCGGACCCCGACCAACTGCGTTGGGAGGAACTCCGTCCCGGGGTCGAGTTTCACGCGCTCTACGGTCGACCCGGCCAGGGCCCGTCGGCCGCACTGCTGCGCTACGAACCCGGCGCCACCGTGCCGGAACATCGGCACACCGACTACGAGCATATTCTGGTGCTGCACGGCTCGCAGCGCGACGGCAACGGGCACTATCCCGCCGGTACGCTGCTGGTCAGCCCGCCCGGCAGCCGGCACGCGGTGGCGAGCGACGCGGGTTGTCTGGTGCTGGCGATCTGGGCCGGAGCGATCGAGTTCACCGGAGACCGCCGGGATCCTGTGGCTGTCACCTGAGCGGGAGATCTTCTCCGTCGCCAGCGCGGCGCCGGGCCTCACCACCGCGGCCGGGAAGTGCGCAGGTTCTCAGCCGATGATTGGTGCGCTCCACATATCGGTAAATTAATCGGGAAAGTCTTTGACAGTTTCCTCACAGCGGGACTAGGTTCGCCGCGGGACCCACAAGGAAGGCAGGCGCCCGGATCGACGAAGGGCGGTTACCAAAGCCCTGATCCGTACAGTCCCCCATCTTGCCGCCGCCACTGGAGGGAGCCGTCATGGCCAAGCAGTCAAAATTTGCGTATTTTCGTGCGCGCTGTGCCGTTCTGGCCCTGCTGTTTGCCGCATTGTTGTCGCCGGCGACCGCTCTGGGTCAGGAGCCCGCGGATCCGCGCCGCTCGCCCGACGGCCTCTGGCAGGTACTCGACAGCGTCGAATTTCCCGCGGGCTTCAGTCCGCCGCGGGCGTTTGTCGCCCTGCGCCTGGATGAGGCGCTGCTGGGCACTCTGCTGGCCGACGCGCCGCGCGAAACCTTCGGACCCATCCCGCCGCAGACCCAGCTCTGGCTGCCGCTCGCCAGCGGCGGTTTCGCCCAGGTCGCGGCAGCCCAAAGCCAGTTGCTGGAAGCACCGCTCGCCAGCACCTTTCCCGAAATCCAAACCCATGTTTTCGACGGCGACGAGTTTTCCGGACACCTGGCCCGCGGGCCGGGCGGTGCGCACTTCGCCGCCCAGATCGGTTCTGGCCTGTGGTGGATCCAACCGGTTGAAACCGCCGCCGGCCGCGTCTATCTCAGCTACTTCGACGAGAACCGCACCGACGGCGCCAATGTGATCGAGCATGCGGCGGACATGCACGAGCACGAGGAGGAGCCGCCGCCGGTTCCGGCGATCGCCGCCTTGGCCCTGCCGGCACCGCTGGCGATGGACGCCGGTTCGCAATTGCGCATCTATAGGCTGGCGGCGTCCACCACCGGCGAGTTCTACCAGGCACGCGCAGGCGGCAACGGCCTGCTCGGCGTGGTGTTTTCCCTGGTCACCGATCTTGTCGGCGCCAACGCCGTGTTCGAGCCCGAGGTGAGCGTGCGCCTGATTCTGGCCGCGGCCAGCCTGGATGTGATCTACGACGATGCGGACACCGACCCCTTCGACAACTCCGACGCCGCCTGCGACCTGCGCAACGCCAACCGCGCCAACATGCAGGCGGAGCTCGACGACGGCGACTACGATCTGGGATTCCTGTTCGCCGCCAAGAGCGGCGGCGGCGCCAACGGCTGCGCCTGGTTCGTGGTCTGCCTGACCGCCGACAATACTCTGCACAAGGCGCGCGGCGCCGGCCTGATGGGCAACAACGGCCAGAACAGCGCCAGCGGCCTGCTCGCCCACGAAGTCGGCCACCAACTCGGCGCCCGCCACACCTTTACCGGTCAGGACGGCGCCTGCTCGCTGGTCGAGTTTCAGGCCGGCGACAGCGAGAGCGGCTACGAGCCCGGCAGCGGCACCACGCGCATGTCTTACAACGGCAACTGTGACAGCGACAACGTCGATGTCAGCGCGGTGGGAGCCGGCTCCTATTTCCATTCGCGGAGTTTCGACGAGATCGTCGACAACGTGTTCTCGGGTGCCGGCTCGACCTGCGGCACCTTGGTCAACACCGGCAATTCGCCGCCGACGGTCGACGCAGGGCCGGACTACACCATCCCGCGCCAGACCCCTTTCACGCTCACCGGCAGCGCGGTCGACAGCGAGCCGCTGACGTTCAACTGGGATCAGTTCGACCGCGCGATGGACCAGCGGCCGATCGATACCGATCTGGGCGATGGCCCCATCATCCGCTCGATACCGCCTGGCCCCGACCCCTCGCGCACCATTCCGCGTCTTGAGGACCTGCTGGACGGCATCACACGCAAGGGCGAAATCCTGCCCCAGGTGGATCGCGAGCTGAATTTCCGCCTGATCGCGCGCGACAATCTGATGGGTGGCGGCGGCGTCGCCTACGACAGCATGGTGGTGACCGTTCAGGGGGATCCTTTCTTCATTACCGCGCCCAACAGCGGCTCGCTGGAAGCGGCCTGTCCGGCACCCCTGACCTGGGAGGTGGGCGGCGGCGCGGTCGCGCCACAAGTGCAGGCGCTGTTTTCCGCCGACGGCGGCCAGACCTTCGCCACCGACCTGACCGGCCCGATTCCCAACGATGGGGCCGACACCCTCACCGTACCCTGCGTCCAGGGGTCCGAGGGGCGCATCAAGCTGGCGTCGGTGGGCAATATTTTCTTCGATATCAACGACCAGGATCTGACGATCGTCAACTCTCCGCCGGTGGTGGAGGTCCAGGCCGGCGGCGGCGCGGTCGACGATAACTGCGAGTTCAGCGTTGAGTTCAGCGCCAGCGCCAGCGATACCTGCGGCCTCGCAGCGGCGGATGTCAGTGTCGAGATCGTCAAGGCCGCCGACAATTTCACCCTGGGAACCCCAGTGGTCAACACCGAGCAGGTGTCGCCGACGGAAGTGACGGTTTCCGGTTCGGTGCTGGTCTCCGACCTGCTCAACTCCCCGGCGGAACTTTCGGTCAATGTCACCGCCACCGATGCTTGCGGTGCCGCCACCGTCGGCAGCGCGGGGGCGGCGATCGTCGACGACACCCCGCCGGAGCTCGCGGTCGCGCTCGATCCCCCAGTCCTGTGGCCGCCCAACCACAAACTGGTGTCCGTCACGGCGACGGTGGTCGCCAACGACAACTGCCCGGGGGTGAGTTTCGTGCTGACCGATGTGACCAGCGACGAGCCCGAAAACGGTCCCGGTGACGGCAACACCGCCCCGGATATCGATGAGGTGGCACTCGACACCGCCGACCTCGAGTTCCGCTTGCGCGGTGAGCGTGCCGGAACCGGCGACGGCCGTGTCTACACAGCTACCTACACAGCAGTGGATGGCTCCGATAATCCCGTCGAGGCATCGGCCAGCGTCGAAGTGCCGCTGTCGCAGGCGCCCTGAACCCCCGACCCCGCTCCGCCGATAGCGCGGTCGCCGGCTTCACGCCCCGCGGCCGCGCCATCCTTTGTGCCGGTCACCCGGCCATAAACGACCCGTCCGGCGCGGCCTGAACTGCGGCGCCGACGGGGGATTTGCGTCCACCGATTGTCCTTTCCACCGCTGGCCGGTGGGTCTATGCTGCGACGAAAGCCGTTTTTCCCAAACACAAGAACCGGTGGAGGTCAGTCATGTTGGACTATGTGATCAAAGGCGGAACCATCGTCGACGGCACCGGCGCCGCACGCTACCAGGGCGATGTCGGCGTCAGGGACGGACGTATCGTGGCGGTCGGCAAGGTCGACGAGCCTGCGAAAGAAACCATCGACGCCACCGGTCTGGTGGTGTCGCCGGGGTTTGTCGATATCCACACCCATTACGACGCCCAGATATTCTGGGACCCGGCGCTGAGCCCGTCCTGCTACCACGGCGTCACCAGCGTGTTTGCCGGCAACTGCGGCTTCTCGGTCGCGCCTCTCACCGCCGACGGCGGCGACTATCTGATGAAAATGTTGGCCCGCGTCGAGGGCATGCCGCTCGCGAGCCTGCGCGATGGCGTGCCCTGGAACTGGACCTCGTTCGGGAGCTATCTCGAACGGGTCGAAGAGCAGCAACCGGCGGTGAACGTCGGCTTTCTCGTCGGTCACTCGGCGCTGCGGCGCGCGGTGATGGGCGAAGCGGCGGTGGATCAGGTCGCCAGCCCGAGTCAGCTCGAAGCCATGCAAAAACTGCTGCATCAGTCGCTCGCCGAAGGCGGCATGGGCTTTTCCTCGTCCCAGGCGCCGACCCACAACGACGGCGCCGGCCACCCGGTGCCCTCCCGCGCCGCGACCAGCCAGGAGTTGATCGAACTGAGCCGCTGCCTGCGCGATCACCCCGGCACATTGCTCGAATTCATTCCAACGGTCGGGCCGTTTGAAGAAAAGCACATGCAGTTGATGACGGACATGTCGCTGGCGGCGCAGCGTTCCCTGAACTGGAACGTGCTGATCGTCAACACCGGCGCGCGCGCCATTTACGAGAGCCAGATCAAGGCAGCGGACTACGCCGCCGAGCGCGGCGCCACCATCCGCGCGCTGACCTTTGCACAGCCGGTCTCGCTGCGCCTCAACCTGCTGAGCGGTTTCGGGCTCGACGCCCTGCCGGGCTGGGCCGCCGTGCTGGGTCTGCCACTGGCCGAACGCATGGCGGCGCTGGCCGATCCCGCGACCCGCGCGCGCCTCATCGAAAACGCCGCGCATCCGGATGTCCCGGTGCTGCTGCGGGCCATGGGCAATTTCAGCGCCATGACCATCGAACAAACGTTTTCGCCCGCCACCAAGGCCTATCAGGGCCGCGGGCTGGCGGAAGTGGCGGCGGAACGCAAGCAAAGTCCTGCCGATGCCTTTTTCGATATCGCTCTGGTCGATGAACTGAAAACCTGCTTCCTGCCGCGCCTCGGCGGTGACGACGACGAGAGCTGGGCGCTGCGCGGCGCGGTGTGGAAGGATCCCCGCACGCTAGTGGGCGCGTCCGATGCCGGCGCCCATCTGGACATGATCGATACCTTTGCCTTCAGCACCACCGTGCTCGGCGAGGGCGTGCGCAAGCGCAATCTGATGACCCTGGAAGAAGGGGTGCATCAGATCACCGACCTGCCGGCCCGGTTCATGGGGCTCAAGGAGCGGGGTCGCATTGCGGTCGGCTGGCACGCCGATCTGGTGGTGTTCGATGCCGACCGCATCCGCAAGGGGCCGATCCACATGCGCTTCGACCTGCCCGGCGACGCGGGACGCCTCTACTGCGAAGCCGAAGGCATCTCCCGGGTTCTGGTCAACGGCAAGGTGATCGTCCACAACAACCAGCTCACCGGCGCCCGGCCCGGCACCGTGCTGCGCTCCGGCCGCGACACCGAGACCGTGCCGATCCCCGCCGCGGGCTGAGCTACCCAACCACAAACCCCCGGCAACCGCTTTGCCGGGGGTTTTTTATGGCAACCGATCCACGCACGGCTCCCGCATGCCCTGCCGTGCAAAGTCCCGCGTATATACTGTGACGGTTCGATGACACGCGGACCGCGCGCAGCGGCGAAGTGCATCACTCCGTTCCACAACCGATGCCAGTGATGGGCCAACCGCCTCCCATTTCCCGTTCGATCTGGTCGCCGCTGGGATACCCGCTGTTCCGGGTGATGTGGCTGGGCATGACCGTGTCCAACATCGGCACCTGGATGAACGAAGTCGGGGTGACCTGGCTGATGGCGAGCATGGCGCCCTCCAACCTGATGGTGGCGCTGATCCAGACCGCGACCACCTTGCCGTTCTTTCTGCTGTCGTATCCCGCCGGTGTCATGGGCGACATCTGCAACCGGCGCACGGTGCTGATCGCGCTGCACGTCTGGCTGCTGGTTTCAGCGGTGGCGCTCACGGCCCTCGCGCACCAGGAAATGACCACCGAATGGTGGCTGTTGATGCTCACTTTCTGCCTGGGTGCGGGCAACGCCATGATGCGTCCGTCCTGGAGCGCCAATATCCCCACCTTCGTGCCGCGCGCGGAACTCAGTAACGCCATCACGCTGAATTCTCTCAGCACCAATATCAGCAAGGCCGCCGGACCCACGATCGCCGGACTGCTGCTCGCTGCCGCCGGACCCGTGGCGGTATTCGCGCTCAATGCGGCGAGTTTTGTGTTCGTGCTGGGCACTCTGGTGTTCCGTCACCCGCACGCCTTCCACGTCCAGACACAACTGCCGGCAGAATCCTTCACCACTGCACTGCGCGCCGGCTTGCGCTACACACGCAACGATCCCGAGCTGGTTGCTCTGCTGATGCGCTGCGTCGGCTGTTTCCTGTTCATCAGCGTGTTCTGGTCGATGCTGCCGGTGATCGTCGTGCGGGAAATGGGCGCCGGCCCCCAGACGTACGGTCTGCTGGTGGGCGGTACCGGCATCGGCTCCCTGATCGGCGCCAACCTGATGCCCTATCTGCTGCGCCGCGCCACCCGCAATCAGGTGTTCGGGGGCGCGTCCTTCGTATTGGGAATAGCGCTGCTGGCGCTGGCCTGGACCCGCAACTACTGGCTGCTGGGTCTGCTGACCCTGGTGGTCGGCATCTGCTGGATCATGCTGTTTTCCTCCATCGTGGTGGCCTCCCAGTCCACCGCGCCCGGTTGGGTGATGGCGCGAGTGCTGGCACTGGTGATGCTCGTCTACGGCGGCAGCGTCGCGGTGGGTAGCGCGCTCTGGGGCTGGCTGTCGGATGCCTTCAGTGTGCAGACCAGTATCGTGATCGCGGTGGCGGGGCTGCTGGCATCGGTGCTGCTCGGCAAACGCTACCCCATTGCCCAGGAAGGCCATCGCGATCTGAGCCGACGACCGGCGGGGCCGCCGCCTGCATACACGGCAGGCCTTGCCCTTGAACGCGGTCCGGTGATGGTGACACTGGATTACCAGATCGATCCGGCACGGCGCGAAACGGTACTGGACCAACTCGCCCGCATGCGGATGATCCGGCAACGCAGCGGTGCCTATTTCTGGGAAATCTTCGACGCCCCCGACCGACCGGACACCGTGCGGGAAACCTTTCTGGTGGAGTCCTGGCTGGAATACCTGAGGCATCGTGAACGCCTGACCGGTAACGATCACGCCGCTGAACAAAAACTGCTGGAGCTCACGGGTTCACCGCCGCGGGAACGGCATTTTGTAGCAAGCCGGGAGCGGGTGAGGCATCCGCTCGATTAGCTGGTCCGCTGCCGCTTCACCGCCATTTCCACAGCGCCGCCGGTTATGGCGGACGCGATTGCCTCGATGAGGGCTGAACCGGATCGAACCAACCCCGCGCTCACGCCACTTCCAGGGAGCGGACAGCGTGTTCGACAACAAACCGCGCCTGCTCCGGCAGCTCGTTGAACAACTGCTGCGGCAGCCATCTGCGTCGTTGCGCAGTGCTCGACACTTCGACGGGTGGAAGATTCACCATGACCGGAATCAGCGAGCAACCTTGCGTCCTGAGCTCGGCGCAAACGCGCGGAGGCAGGCGCCGACACGGCAAATCCTTCCCCGCCGTGTCGGGTGTCAGCCGGCGAACTTACAACCGCTCCACGGCGATCGCCGTCGCCTCGCCACCGCCGATGCAGAGGCTGGCAACGCCCTTACGCAGGCCGTAGGTTTGCAACGCGGCGAGCAGGGTGACGATGATGCGTGCGCCGCTCGCGCCCAGGGGATGACCCAGCGCACAGGCACCGCCGTGGACATTGACCTTGGTGTGGGGCAGATCCAGCTCGCGCATGGCGGCCATGGCGACCACCGCGAAGGCTTCGTTGATTTCGTAGAGATCCACTTCGCTGGCGCTCCAGCCGGTCTGGGCGAACAGCCGCTTGAGCGCGCCCACCGGCGCGGTGGTGAACCACTCCGGCTCCTGCGCGAACTGGGTGTAGCCGCGCACCACGGCGAGCGGCTTGAGGCCGCGCCGTGCGGCTTCGCTCTGGCGCATCAGGACCAGGGCGGCGGCGCCGTCGGAAATCGAGCTGGCGTTGGCGGCGGTGACGGTGCCGTCTTTCTTGAACGCGGGCTTGAGTCCGGGAATCTTGTCGACGCGGGCGCTGCCGGGCTGTTCATCGGTATCCACCACCTGCTCGCCGGCGCGCGTCTTGACCGTGACCGGGACGATTTCGGATTTGAACTTGCCCTCGGCGATGGCGGCATTGGCGCGACGCAGGGATTCCACCGCGTAGGCGTCCTGCTGCTCGCGGGTGAAGGTGTATTTGCCGGCACACTGCTCCGCGAAGACGCCCATGAGGCCGCCGGTATAGGCGTCCTGCAGTCCGTCAGTGTACATGTGGTCGAGGAGTTCACCGTGACCCAGGCGGTAGCCGCCACGTGCCTTGGGCAGCAGGTAGGGGGCATTGCTCATGTTCTCCATGCCGCCCGCCACCAGCACACTGGCATGCCCGGCGAGCAGGGTGTCGCAGGCCATCATCACCGTCTTCATGCCGGAGCCGCACATCTTGTTGACGGTGGTGGCGCTGGTGCCCACCGGAATGCCGGCGCCGAGCGCGGCCTGGCGGGCCGGTGCCTGACCGACGCCGGCGGGCAGCACGCAGCCCATGATGACTTCGTCCACCTGATCGGGCGCCAACCCGGCGCGCTGCAGCGCGGCCCTGATGGCCGTGCTGCCCAGCTCCCCGACCGGGACGGTGGACAGCGCGCCCATCATGCCGCCCATGGCGGTGCGGGCCAGACCGACAATAACCACGGGATCGCTCATGGTGTTCCTCTCGATTTGTAGGGGTTATTTCACTACCCGCAAGCGCGGGCCGCCAGTTCCGTTACCCGGCCCCGGTTCGGGGGCGTCGGTGCCGGATGCATCTTCGGACAATTCGGCCGGAAACACCAAACCCTTGCCGTTTTCGCGGGCATAGATGCCGCGCACCGCGGCTATCGGCACCAGGACGTCGGTGGGTTTGCCACCAAACCGGGCGCTGAAGAAAATCTGCTCGTTACCCAGGTTCAGGGCGGATACCGCCTTGGGCGCCAGATTGAGCACGATCTGGCCGTCCGTGACATAGCTCGCCGGCACCGACACGCCAGGCGCTTCGGCGTCCACGATGATGTGGGGCGTGCAGTCGTTGTCGAGAATCCATTCGTACAGCGCCCGGATCAGGTACGGCCGGTTGGATTTCATGGCAACAACTCTACCTCTTTACGAGGCTGTCAGCCCCGCATCCCGCGCTCGGCGTCGGTCAGGCTGGCGCGAAACGCCGGCCGGTCGAACAGCCGCTGCATGTAGGCGACCAGGGGCTTGGCCTGGCGGACATTGGGCAGTTCGACGCCCAGGACGTCGAGCCGCCACAGCAGGGGCGCCATGCAGCAATCCACCAAAGTGAATTCGTCGCTCATGAAGAACGGCTTGTCGGCAAAGATGGCGGCGACGCCCAGCAGGCTGTCGCGCAACTCCTTGCGCACGCGCTGCGCATGCCGGCTGTCGTCGGTCTTGAGAATGGCCTCGGCGGGCTCGCACCAGTCGCGCTCGATCCGGCGCATGTATTGGCGGCTGTGCGCCCGGGTCACCGGATAGACCGGCAACAGCGGTGGATGGGGAAAACGTTCGTCGAGGTACTCCATCATCACCATGGGTTCATGGAGCGACAGATCGCGATCTACCAGGGTGGGCGCGGTGCCGTAGGGGTTGAGGTCGTTCAGCTCCTCCAGCACGACACCGGGGATCACTTCCTCGATCTCCACGCCTACGCCCTTTTCGGCCAGCACCATCCGCACCCGGTGGCAGTACTGGCACGCGGGGTCGGAAAACAGTGTCATGGTCGAGCGTCTCGGCACTACCGCCATCATGTACTCCGGTCAGTCAATACAGGGTATTCAATGCACATCTTTCCAGTATTCGCGATTCAACAACCACACAAACACGAACAGCAACGCGATGAACAGCAGCACGCCCTTGCCGATCTGGCGGCTTTGCTCCGCGACCGGATTGGCGAGGTAACTCAAGAAATTTACCAAATCCCGCATCGCCACATCGAACTCACCGGGAGCGAGCTTGCCCTGGGTGACCAGACTGTAGCTGCCGCAGGGAGCGTCGTTGAGGGGTTCGCTGGTGAGTGGATCGACGCGCATGCCGCCACTATGAGTAAACGACGGCCCGGGCGCGCAGGCCTGAAGCCCCTGTAAATCCAGCAACGCGTGAGGCATGCCCACGTCCTTGAATACCTTGTTGTTGACGCCGAAGGGGCGGGTCGAATCCGCGTAAAAGTTGCGCAGATAGGTATAGACCCACTCGGGCGAACGCGCGCGGGTGACCAGCGTCAGATCCGGCGGAGGCGCGCCGAACCATTGTTTGGCAGAGCGTTCCGTCATGGATATGGTCATCAGGTTGCCGATTTTCTCGGCGCCGGGCGCCAGGTTTTCGAGCATCAGATTGTGAGGAATACCGAGATCATCGGCGACGCGCTCCCAGCGCGAGTACTTGGCGCCGTGACAACCCATGCAGTAATTGACGAAGATCTGCGCGCCGCGCTGCATGGATGCCTTGTCGCTGTGATCGATATCGACGGCGTCACAGGCGATTTCACCGCACTCATGGGCTGTTTCCGCACCCACGGCTTTCAGCGGGATGAATACCAGCGCGGCGACGATGGCGGCTACTCCGAGCGAGCGCCAGAACCCCATGCCGCCGTCCATGGTGATGCGCGCGGGCTCCGCCTTGGTACGCTCCAGGACAGTCCAGATCGGCATCAGCACGAAATAGGCGAAATACAGACCGGTACAGAACCGGGCCAACGCGGTCCGCTCCGGCGTCGGCGCCTTCACGCCCAGAACGCCAAGGATGATGAAGGCCGCGGCGAACAGCACGATGGCCACGCGGCTGACCCAGCCCTTGTAACGAATCGATTTGACCGCGCTGCGGTCAAGCCAGGGCAACACAAACAGGATCGCCACGGCGGCCGCCATGACCAGAAAGCCCATGAACTTGTCCGGCACCGCCCGCAACATCGAATAGTAGGGCGTGAAATACCAGACGGGCGCAATGTGCGGCGGCGTCTTGAGCGGATTGGAATGCTCGAAGTTCGCTTTCTCGATGAAATAACCACCCATCTCGGGCATGAAAAACACGATGAAGCAGAACACGAACAGGAATACCGCGATGGGCACCAGATCGTGGACCGTGTAGTAGGGATGGAAGGGGATGCCGTCGAGCGGGATGCCGTTGGCGTCCTTGTGTTTCTTGATTTCGACGCCGTCGGGGTTATTCGAACCCACTTCGTGCAGCGCGAGCAAATGCAGCACCACCAGTCCCAGCAGCACGATGGGCAGCGCCACCACATGCAGCGCGAAGAAGCGCGTCAGGGTGATCCCCGAGATCAGGTAATCGCCACGCACCCATTCGACAATGGCGTCACCGAAATAGGGAATCGCGCCAAACAGCGAGATGATGACCTGCGCACCCCAGTAGGACATTTGGCCCCAGGGCAGTACATAGCCCAGGAAAGCTTCGGCCATCAGGGCCAGATAGATGGCCATGCCGAACAGCCACACCAGCTCCCGCGGCGCCCGGTAGGAGCCGTACAGCAAGCCGCGGAACATGTGCAGATAGACCACCAGGAAAAACGCCGACGCACCGGTGGAATGCAGGTAGCGCAGGATCCAGCCGAAGTCGACATCGCGCATGATGTATTCGACCGAGCCGAACGCGCCCTCGCCGGTGGGCTCGTAGCTCATGGTGAGCCAGATTCCGGTCAACAACTGGTTGACCAGCACGACCAGCGAAAGGACACCGAAGAAGTACCAGAAATTGAAATTCTTGGGCGCGTAGTACTTGCCCATGTGCGTATCCCATGCCCGCTGCACCGGCAGTCGCGCGTTGGTCCACTGCCAAAGCCCCATCAGCCATTTCATGCCGCGGTCTCCTTGTCGACGCCAATGATCACTACGTTGTCACTCTCGTAGGAATGCGGAGGTACGGTCAGATTCGTCGGCGCCGGTACACTCTTGTATACGCGGCCCGCCAGATCGAATTTCGAGCCGTGGCAGGGACAGAAAAAGCCGCCGAGCCAACTGTCGCCGCCAAGATCGGCCGCACCGACTTCGGGGCGGTAGATGGGCGCGCAGCCCAGATGGGTACAGAGCCCCACCATGATCAGATATTCGGCCTTGATGGCGCGATTGGCCGGGTCGACATAGCCCGGCTGTTTCGACTCCGCCGACTGCGGGTCGCGCAGGCGTTCAGTGTCCTGGTCCAGCAGCGCGATGGCTTCGGGTGTCCGGCGCACGACGTATACCGGCTGGCCGCGCCATTCCTCGGTCACCATCTGGCCGGGCTCGATTTTGCCGATATCTATCCGCACCGGCGCGCCCGCGGCCTTGGCGCGGGCACTGGGACTCCACGACCCCACGAACGGCACCGCGGCGCCCACGACGCCAGCCGCGCCGACCACGCATGTGGCGCCGGTCAAAAAGCGGCGACGGGTTTTATTGACACCCTCGTTGCTCATCAAAGAACTCCTCAAGCGAGCGATCAACAGGCAGGCCGTACGGCAGCGCGACGACGCCGCGCACGCGATGGGCATGGACAAAATGGCGTGTCATCGTAAAGGTTAGCGCCTGACCTGGCAACCCAAAACCGCCAGAAGAACATACAATCAATTGATTTGTAACAAAAAAATACCCGGACAATGCCGGGTATTAAAAAAAACAGTGTCGACTCAGCGCTTGGAGTACTGCGGCCGTTTGCGCGCCTTGTGAAGACCCACTTTTTTCCGCTCGACTGCGCGCGCATCGCGGGTCAGGAATCCGGCCTGACGCAGCACCGAGCGCAAACCCTCGTCGTATTCCACCAGCGCACGCGCCAGACCATGACGAATCGCGCCCGCCTGACCGAAGCTGCCGCCGCCGCTCACGGTGGCGCGGATATTGAATTTGCCGACTGCCTGAGCGATCTCCAGCGGCTGCCGTACGATCATGCGCGCCACTTCGCGACCGAAATAATTGTCGATAGTGCGGTCATTGACGGTGATATCACCGGGACCCGCGGTAATGAAGACACGCGCTGCGGCGGTCTTGCGGCGGCCGGTTCCGTAATAGGTTGATGCCATGATTGCTGTCCTAAATGTCCACAGCGCGGGGCTGTTGCGCCGCGTGGGGATGAATGTCGCCGGCGTAGATTTTCAGTTTGCGGTACATGGCCCGGCCAAGAGGACCCTTGGGAAGCATGCCCTTGATGGCATGTTCCAGGGCCCGTTCCGGCGCCTGCTGGATCAGTTTCTCGAAGCTGATGCTCTTGATCCCGCCCGGATACCCGGTATGGCGATGGTACATCTTGTCCTTGGCCTTGCGGCCGGTGACGCGTACACGCTCGGCATTGACAACGATGACGTAATCGCCGGTATCGACGTGGGGGGTGAATTCCGGTTTGTGTTTGCCGCGCAGCCGATGGGCTATGGCGCTGGCGATACGGCCGAGGGTTTTGTCCGCAGCATCGACCAACAGCCAGTCATGCACAACGGTCTCGGATTTGGCGCTGAATGTCTTCATGATCCGGGCCAGTCAGGGGGGCGCAAAAAAGAGGGCGAATTCTAGCCATGTCGGCGCGCGCTTTCAAGCCCTGTCAACCTCGTTTATACCGGGCAATGGCCGCGCCATCGCACGAACTCCGCTCCCTGTTCCAAATGTGTCCTGCCAATACAGCCCCGGCGTATCTCTCCCGGCTCACCGCTGCCCGGCAAACCCTTCCGCGACCCGCCACCTTCCCTGGCAGTGATCATCCGTGGGCGGCGCTCCATGGCAACGCGTTTCAGATCGAATCAACGTCCGTTGCAAGCCTGTGGATGAAGCGCTCAACTCAAGAGCCTGGTCCAACGCGCAACAGCATGCCGCGCGGTGCGTTGCGTGCTGCGTCGACCAGGCAATAACGATCATTGGTGGGCGTCTGGCAACTGTGGAACAATACGGCCACCACTTCGGACGCGAATGCAGCGCCTTTTCCCTTGGATATCATCGACCAGAACGGCTTTCGCCCCAATGTGGGCATCGTGATCTGCGACGCGGACGGCCGCGTGTTCTGGGCCAAACGCGTCGGCCACGACGCCTGGCAGTTTCCCCAGGGCGGTATCCACCGCGGCGAATCCCCGCGCGATGCGCTCTATCGCGAGTTGCACGAAGAGGTCGGGCTGGAGCCCGCGCATGTGGAGATCCTCGCGCAGACCCAGGGCTGGCTGCGCTACCGTCTGCCACGCCGTTATGTGCGTCGCACCAGCAAGAATCCGTGCGTCGGCCAGAAGCAAAAATGGTTTCTCCTGCGCCTGCTGGGCAACGAATCCGACATCCGCCTCGATCACTGCGGGAAACCGGAGTTCGACGGCTGGCGCTGGGTGAGTTACTGGTACCCTGTCGGTCAGGTGATCGACTTCAAGCGCGGAGTCTATCGTCAGGCACTGAAGGAACTGTCCGGCGCGCTGCCGGACCCGGCCAGCTCCCCTGCCGCGGCGGATCATCACCATGCTTGAGCCCTTGCGCCGCATCGTCCAGGAAGTCAACGCTGCGCGGGATTTTTCCGCCGTCCTGGAAATCATCGTCGAGCGCGTGAAGCATGCCATGAACACCGGCATGTGCTCAGTCTATCTCCTGGACCCGGCCAGCAAACGCTATGTGCTCTCGGCTACCCGCGGCCTGTTGCCCGAGGCGGTGGGCAAGGTCGCCATGACACCGGACGAGGGCCTGGTGGGGTTGGTCGCGAGCCGCGCCGAGCCGGTCAACCTGGAGCACGCCGAAACCCACCCCCGCTTCGCCTATTTCCCGGAAACCGGCGAAGAAAAATTCAGCTCCTTTCTCGGCGCCCCTATCATTCACCAGCGGGAGGTGCTGGGCGTACTGGTGGTCCAGCAGCAAGAGCGACGCCGCTTCGACGAAAGCGAGGAGGCGTTCCTGGTCACCATCTCGGCGCAACTCGCCGGGGTCATCGCCCACGCCCAAGCCACCGGCGAGCTGGCGCGCACCACATCACCGGAAGCCGACGCGGGTCCGGCCAACGTCTACGCCGGTATCGCCAGCGCTCCGGGCGTAGGCATCGGCCACGCCGTGGTGGTCTCGTCGCCGGCTGACCTCTACGCGGTACCCAAGCGGCGCACCGCGGATCCCGAAGGCGAGCTTGAGCTATTCCGTCACGCCCTGGAACGCACCCAGGCCGATGTGCACAGCACCAAGAACGATCTCAAGGGCATCCTCAGCACCCAAGAGCTGGAAATGTTCGACGTCTACCTCCGCATGCTCGAGGACAACTCCCTCGGTGGCGAGGTCATCACGTTGATCCGGGATGGCTTCACGGCCCAGAGCGCCTGGAGCCAGGTCATCATCGAACACATCCGCACCTTCACGCGAATGGAGAGCGAATACCTCCGCGAGCGCGCCTCCGATGTGCGCGATCTGGGCCGGCGCGTACTGGAACACTTGCAGCAGACCGCGCGGCCAGTCCAGGTCTACCCGGAAAACACCATTCTGATCGGCGAGGATCTGACTGCGACGCATCTTGCAGCGGTGCCGTTCGACAACATCCGCGCCATGGTCTCGGTGCGCGGTTCACACAACTCCCACATGGCGATCATCGGTCGGTCCATGGGCATTCCCACCGTCATGGGCGCCGTGGATTTGCCCTGGGCGGATCTCGAAGGCGAGTTGGTGATTGTCGACGGTCACATGGGCCACATCCTGATCAACCCCAGCCCCGAGGTGGAGCGCGCCTATCAGGAGGTATTACGCAAGGAGCAGGATCTCGCCTCTGATCTGCTCGCCACGCGCGACGAACCCAGCGTCACGGCGAGCGGCGATGCGATCTCGCTGTGGGTCAACACCGGCCTGCGAGTCGATACCAAGCTGTCGCTGGAGATGGGCGCCGCCGGGGTGGGGCTCTACCGCACCGAAATCCCCTTCTTTCTTCAGGAGCGATTCCCTTCCGAGGAAGAGCAGCGGGTCATCTACCGGGATCAGCTCACCATGTATGCGCCGCGCCCGGTCACCATGCGCACCCTCGACATCGGCGGCGACAAGGCGCTGCCCTACTTCCCGATCAAGGAGGAAAACCCGTTTCTGGGCTGGCGCGGAATCCGTGTCACCCTCGACCACCCGGAGATTTTCCTGGCCCAGGTCCGCGCCATGATGCGTGCCAGCGAGGGTATCGATAATCTCCGCATCCTGCTGCCGATGATTTCCTGCGTGCAGGAAGTCGACAGCTCCCTGACGCTGATAAACCGGGTGTACACCGAACTTACCGTGGAAGAAGGCTATCGCATCCGGATGCCCAAGGTGGGCGTCATGATCGAGGTGCCGGCGGCCGTCTATCAGGCGCGGGAGCTGGCGCGGCGGGTCGACTTCCTCTCCGTGGGCACCAATGACCTCACCCAGTATCTGCTCGCCGTGGACCGCAACAATCCCCGCGTGGCGGCGCTCTATCACGCCTATCACCCGGCGCTGCTGAAGGCGCTGCGCGACATCGTTCGGGACGCCGCGGCGATGAACCGGGAGGTGAGCGTATGCGGCGAAATGGCCGGCGATCCCCTGGGCGCGGTGCTGCTGGTGGGTCTCGGCTATCGCACCCTGTCGATGAGCGCTTCCAACCTGCTCCGCGTCAAGGCGGTGCTCCGGCAACTGAAGACCGCCGAAATGACAGCCATCGCCGCGCGCGTCTGCGAACTGCCAGACGCCAACGATGTCAAGGCGGAATTGCAGCGCACGCTCGACCGCCCAGGGATATCCCGTCTCATTCACAGCGACCGCCCCGTGCCGGCCAAGCGGCACTGATGCGCTCCACCTGACTGCCCGAACCGAAAATCTGGTGGCGGCAGACAAAGGGCGCGCCCGGCCTTGCGCCGGTGTCGCGCCAAGGGCGCCGCAGCGTCCGTCAGATCATCAAACCCATGCGCATGGCGGCGTCGAGGCGTATCACCTCGCCGTTCATCATGCTGTTTTCCACGATGTGGCAGGCCATCTGGGCGAACTCGCTGGGCTTGCCGGCGCGCTTGGGAAAGGGCACCAGGTCGAGGATACGCTGAAAACCCGCGTCCCCGGTCTCCGCCCGCGCCAGCGGCGTGTCGAACACCCCGGGACAGATGGTCACAACCCGGATGCCGTAAGGGGCGAGATCGCGCGCCATGGGCAGGGTCATGCCGATGACACCCGCCTTGGATGCCGCATAGGCAGTGTTCCCCACAGGCCCGTCGAAACCGAAGATCGAAGCCACGTTGACGAACACGCCGCGTTCGCCGTCCGCGGTCACCGGGGTCAGCCCGATCATGTCGGTGGCGGCGAGCCGACACACATCGAAGGTGCCGGTGAGATTGATGTCCACCACCCGTTTGAAGCTCTCCAGGGGATGCGGTCCCTTGCTGCTGGTGATCTTGCGGCCGATGCCGGTGCCGGCGGCGTTGACCACGATGCGGGCGACGCCGAGCCGGCTGCGCACGGTCTGGAGCGCGGCGGCGACGCTGGTGTCATTGGCGACATCCACCGGCACCGCGATACCGCCGACCTCGTCGGCGATCTGGCGGGCCAGATTCTCGTTGATATCCAGCACCGCGACGCGGGCGCCTTTTTCGGCCAGCATGCGAACCGTGGCAGCGCCCAGGCCAGAGGCCCCGCCGGTGACGATGGCAATGTGATTGTTGATTTCCATGCGATGTCCTCGATTGTGAAAACTGGGAGAGAAAATTGGGAGTGGAAATTCAGGCGCGGTCGATGCCCATGCGAATCGCCGCATCGATGCGGATCATCTCGCCGTTCAGCATGGGGTTTTCGCAAATCTGCCGCACCAGGGCGCCGAACTCCAACGGCTTGCCCCAGCGCTTGGGAAAGGGAATGGTGGGAATGATGCTGTCGATCCAGGCCTGGGGAATGCCGGACGCGAGCGGCGTTTCGAACATGCCGGGCGCCACGGTGACCACCCGGATGCCATGGGGAGCGAGATCCCGCGCCATCGGCAGGGTCATGCCCTGCACCCCGGCCTTGGAAGCGGCATAGGCGACCTGACCGATGGGCCCATCCTGGGCTACCACGGAGGCGATATTGACGATCACTCCGCGCTCGCCGTCTTCGTTGAGGGGCGGCAGTTCGATCATGGCCTGGGCCGCGAGCCGCGCGACATTGAAGGTACCGGTGAGGTTGACCCGGATTACCCGCTCGAACTCTTCGAGGGGATGCGCGCCCTTGGCGCCGGCGGTGCGGATCGCCACATCGATGCCGGCCGCATTGAGGACGATGCGCGGCGTACCGAGCTGCGCGCTCACCGCCTCAATGGCCGCCGCGACGCCGGGGCCGTCCACCACGTCGCAGCCGAGCGCAATGCCACCCAAATCCGCGGCCAGCGCCCGCGCCAGGTCGAGATTGCGATCGAGCAGCGCGCAACGCACGCCGGCGGCGCTCAATACCCGGGCTGCACCCGCGCCCAGCCCGGAAGCGCCCCCAGTGATCAGGGCCGTCAAGCCTTCCACTTTCACGATAATGTCTCCTCGCGGGTAATGGATCAGGGCCGCCGGCAAGACCTGAGGCCTGCCACGCGGTCAAAATATCTAACGGGCAGGATTGTAAGGGATTGCACCGTCGCCACGGCAGGATCGGCGTGCATGAACGGGAACCCGGGGCAGCAGCGCCATGGCGTCGAATTCAACCGCAAGATCCGGAGTGTCGGGCGACCGGTTGGCGATCAGAGTAGACGCATACCGCTTTGAGCCATTTTGGATAACGCAATGAGCAAGACCGCCAACACTTCACCTTCAACAACCGCAGAGCGCGCCGCACTGGCTGCCACGGCAACGCAGAAGGACCCGCGCTGGACCGCGGTGATCGCCCGCGACCCCGCGGCGGACGGCAAGTTCTTCTATTCGGTCAGAACCACCGGGGTTTACTGCCGACCCTCCTGTGGGGCGCGCCGCGCACGCCCCGAGAACGTGCAGTTTCATCGCACGGTTTCGGATGCGCAGCGCGCCGGCTTTCGCGCCTGCCGGCGCTGCAAACCCGATCAGGCACCCTTGGCCTCCCGGAATGCGGAGCTGGTGACCGAACTGTGCCGGATCATCGAGCAGGCCGAGCGGGAACCCAGCCTGGACACGCTGGCGGCCCACGCCGGACTCAGCAGGTTCCACGTTCAGCGCATGTTCAAGGCGATCACCGGGGTCACCCCCCGCGCGTACGCGCTGGCACAGCGGGCCAATCGCGTACGCGCCGCGCTCGCGCACGACACTACCGTCACCGCGGCCATCTACGGCGCCGGCTACAACTCCAGCGGGCGCTTCTACGCGCAAGCAAATCAGTTGCTGGGCATGAAACCGACGGAGTACCGCGGCGGCGGCGCGAATACTGAAATCCGTTTCGCCATCGGCCAATGTTCACTGGGCGCCATTCTGGTAGCGAGCAGCCTGCGCGGCCTGTGCGCCATTCTGCTCGGCGACGATCCGGACGCGCTCGCCGGCAATCTCCAGGACCGTTTCCCGCGCGCCACACTGGTCGGCGGTGACGCCGATTTCGAGCAGGTCGTGGCCAGGGTAGTCGGTTTCGTGGAAGCCCCTCGGCTGGGCCTCGAGCTGCCGCTCGATGTGCGCGGCACGGCCTTCCAGCAGCGCGTCTGGCAGGCTTTGCGGGAGATTCCCCCAGGCACCACCGCCAGCTACGCCGAGATCGCGCAGCGCATCGGCGCTCCAAAATCCGCGCGGGCGGTGGCGCAGGCCTGCGCCGCCAACGCGCTGGCCGTCGCCATTCCCTGCCATCGGGTGGTGCGTACCGATGGCGTTTTGTGCGGTTACCGCTGGGGTGTCGAGCGCAAACACAAACTGCTCCAGCGTGAGGCGAAGCAAGCAACGCGCTCAACCCACCTTGATGAGATCGGGCGCGATGGTTACCGAACGCTTGACGGCCGTTGATTGGCCGGTGATGGCCGACGCACTGAACCGTTGCGGCTACGCCTTGATCGAGCACTTGCTCACGCCGGAGGAGTGCGCGGCGATGCAGGCGTTGTACGTTGAAGATAACGGGTTCCGCAGCCAGGTGGTGATGGAACGCCACGGATATGGACGCGGGGAATACCGGTACTTCCGTTATCCGCTGCCGGGGCTGGTGAACGACCTGCGCACGCAGGCCTATCGGCATCTGGCGCCGCTTGTCAATCAATGGAATGCGGCGCTCGGCAGCGAAATTCGCTACCCGCTGCACCACGCGGAATTCATCGCGCGCTGCCGTGCCGCGGAACAGACCAAACCGACGTGCCTGCTGCTGCGCTACGCGACGGACGATTACAATTGCTTGCACCAGGATATTTACGGAACGCAAGTTTTTCCCGTGCAGATGGCGATCCTGTTGTCCGAGCCGGAGCGGGACTTTACGGGCGGCGAGTTCATCTTTACCGAGCAACGACCGCGTCGGCAATCGCGGGCCGAGGTGATACCCTTGCGACAGGGCGATGCCGTGATCTTTGCCGTGCGTCAACGGGCGATCCAGGGATCGTGCGGCACCTGCCGGGTCAACCATCGTCATGGCGTTAGCCGCGTGCGATCGGGACAGCGGCACACGCTCGGCATCATTTTTCACGATGCGCTCTGGGCTCCCTCTGGAGAAGCCATGTCGTCGCGCCAGTCATGCACCATGGCACTACCCGAGAATTTTCGGGTGGCTGAAGTCCTCGATTTTCACGGTCGCGACAAGTCGGCGATGGCGGAGCGCGTCGCTGGCAGCCGCTTGTACAAGGGGTTGCTTTGGGACGGCAGAGCGGCCCGCCTGACGCTTGAGTTCGGCGGCGGTCGCGCCAAGGCGGAGCTGGCCATCGATAGCAGGACGCAGGTTCCGCGCGCTGCCCTTGAGCAACTCGTCCACCGCATGCTGGGCCTGACCCAGAGCGTCGAGGCGTTCGAAACCCACTACCGCACCCACTCCCGCATCGGGCCGCTCATCACCGTGCGGCCCGGCTTGCGCGTGCAGCAAACCGCGACGCCGTTTGAAGCCCTGGCCTGGGCGATCATCGGGCAGCAAATCAGTCTCGCCGCTGCAATTTCGATACGGCGCCGGGTGATTGAAGCCGTCGGTGTGCGCCATTCGAGCGGACTGGCCTGTTTTCCCGACGCCGACCGCTTGTCCGCACTCGGCGAAGCGGAGTTGCGCCAGGCCGGCCTGTCGCAGAACAAGGCGCGGACGCTGCGAATGCTGAGTCGCGAGGTAGTGGCGGATCGTCTGCCGCTGTCGGCCTGGCTGGTGACGCTGCCCATCGAGGCGATTCGCGAACAGTTGCTGAAGCTGCCCGGCATCGGCCCCTGGACGGTCAGTTACGCCCTGCTGCGCGGATTCGGCTGGCTCGACGGTTCGCTGCACGGCGACGTCGCGGTGCGTCGGCAATTGCAACGGCTGCTCGGTGCCACGGAAAAACCCGACGCAGACTTCACCCGCGCGTGGCTCGCGGAATTCTCACCCTGGCGCGCGCTGGTCGCCGCGCATCTGTGGTCGCTTCCCTCGTGCGCGGAACCCATGCCGGAATAACCTGTGGCAACGCATCCTTGACGCGACGCAGCCGCTATTTTTTGGGCTCGGGAAACAACATGCCGAAAATCGTCTGGTAAGCATCGTCGTTGGCGAGGCCCATGATCATCCCCGCGCGCGCATCGCGGAAATAACGCTCGAACGGCAACCGGGCCGCGAAGGCCGTGCCGCCGAACATCGTCATCAATTCCTGGGTGACGAAGACCGCCGCTTCCGAGCAGGTGACCTTGGCTTGCAGGTAGGGCAGCGGTGCCTGCACACGGCCGGCGTCGCCGGCGGCGGCTGCCACATGCAGCAGGGCGCGGGCGGCTTCGATGCGGGCACTTAGTTCCGCCATGCGCCGCTGGTTGATGGCGTTGTCGAGGCGACGCGCGCCGCTGGGGTAGCGTTTCGCGGCTTCCACGCAGGCAATTTCATAGGCGCCGGCCGCCACCCCCAGATAGGCGGCGCCATAGGTCAGCGCCACCACCGGCATCATCACCGCGCCGAGGTATTTGAGCCCGGCGTGCTCGTCGCCGATGCGATTGGCTTCCGGCACCAGGCCGCTGAAGCGCATCGGCATGCTGTTGTTGCCGCGCATGCCGAGCCCGTGCCAGGGCTCCAGGGTCTGCCAGTCGATCTTGTCGGCCTCCACCAGCAGCGCGGTGAGCTGGCTGGGTTTGGCGTCGGTACCTACGCGACAGAGCATGAAGTAGTGGGTGGCCTCTCCCGCGGAGGTCACATAGGACTTGCGGATACCATCGAGACGATAGCCCTCCGGGGTTTTCTCGACGGCGGACAGCTGCATGCCGGGCACCCAGTCGTCGCCCTTGCCCGAGGTCTCGCCGCCGGCGACGGTGCAGAAGACCTTGCCATCGACAATGCCCTTGAGAACGCCCTGGCGTTGCAGGTCGCTCGGCATGCGGCTGATCAGCTCGGATGCCTCCACATGCATCTTGTAGCACATGCCGGTGGACGGACACTTCCGGGCAATTTCCTCCACCACCAGGCAGGTGGTCAACAGGTCGGCGCCGACACCGCCGTCGGCGGCGCTCACGCGCAGCTTCCACAGTCCGGCATCGCGTAGCGCGGCGAGGGACTGGCGCGGAAAGGCGCGCTCGCGGTCGGTGGCGGCGGCCTGCGGGCCAACCTCGCGGGTGGCGATCTCGCGAGCGGTGTCACGCCAGCGTTGCTGTTGTTCGGTGAGCGGCAGATAGGTCATGGCGGAATCCTCACATCGTCATTGGCGAACCGGGTGGTGGATTCAAACGGGGTCGGGGCCGGATTGGGTTTGCGCGGCGCCGCCAGCCAGAGGCTCAGGGGCGACACCAGCGCCATGATCAGTCCGGTCGCCAGCATGGCCCGATAATCGCCGGTGACATCGTACAGCCAGCCGCCGAGCCAGGCGCCGAGCGCCGCGCCCAGCGATCCCGAAATCGCCAGGGTGCCGAAAATCGACGGAAAGAACGGGCCCGCAAACAGATCGCGCGAAGTGGCGGGATAAATGGGCGCATTGGCGCCATATCCGAAACCCGCGCAGATCGCAAAGCCCACCGCGAGCCACAGCACCGCGGTCCACCAGCCGAGCGCGGCAAGCGCGGCGACCGCCAGCACATTGCAGACCGCCGCGAAGGTATAGGCCCATTCGCGACCGATGCGGTCGGAGAGCCGGCCCCAGAACAGTTGCCCGGCGATGCTGGCAATGCCGATGGTGCCTGCGATCATTGAACTCTGCGCCTTGGGAATACCGTGATCGACCATGAAGGCAAACTGGTGGATCAGCAGAATCTGCGCCAGGCAGGCGCCGGTGAGAAAGGCGAAGCCCGCGTACCAGAAGCGCGGCGAACGCACCGCCGTCGGCAGCACCCAGTGCGGTGTCGCCGACGCCGAAGCCACCGTGGCGGTGGCAGCCATCGCATGGCGCGATACCGGCCGCTCCGGCACCCGCAGCAGCCACCAGGCGGAGGGGATGATCCACAGCGGCCCCAGCAGCGCCAGCAACAGGAAGGTCTGGCGCCAGCCGAAGCTCTCCACCAGGGCGTTGATCGCGGGTACCCCGATCAGAATGCCAAAGCCGACGCCGGCGAGCGCAAAGCCGAGCGCAGTGCCCAGACGCGCGGGATAGCAGCGCTCCACCGTGACGATAAAGGGCACCCAGCCCGCCATCGCGATGCCCAGAGCCGCGACGACGCCAAAGGTGACATAGAGTTGCCACCAGGTCTGAATCAGCGCGGTCAGGGCGAGACCGATACTGAACAGCAGCCCGCCCAGCGCAATCACCCGGCGCGCGCCCATGCGCTCGATCATGCGGCCGTTGAGCGGGCCGGACAGGCCGTGCACCAGGCTCATCACCGAGATGGCGCCGGCGGTGAGCGAGCGGCTCCAGCCCATGTCCTCGACCAGGGCGACCAGAAACACCGAATAGGCGAACCAGACGCCGTAGACGGCGCCGAGGGTGACAAAGGCCACGGCTACCGCGGTGGGGCCGTGGGGATTGCGATGGGGCATGATTTTCCCTGGCGCGAAGCTCCGAACCGCGGCGCCCCCGCGTCAGCGCGGGGACACCTCCCGTCAAATCCGCTAGGGCCGGATCTCGTAGAGCGCGTTGAGCGGATGCTGGATCGCCAGCCGGCGCACCGAGGCAAAGCCCGCGGCGTCGCAGAATTCCCGCACCCGGGATTCCGGCAGACCCACCGTACCCAGGCCGTCCCCACCTTGGGCGAGCGACGTGGTCATGCAGAAGTGCAGGCTCGCACCCAGCTTGAATACCGCGAGCGGCCCGGTGTTGTCGGCGGGATCGTCGGTGCAGTCGATATCCATCAGCACATAGATGCCGTCGTCCTTCACCGCCCGGCGCAGGGCGCGAATGCCGCCGCGCGGATCGGCCATGTCGTGGATCACATCGAAGGTCGCCACCACATCGAACTGGCCCTCGACGCCCTTGGCGAAATCCGCCACTTCGAAGCTGACCCGATCCGCGACGCCGGCTTCCCGGGCGTTGGCGCGCGCCTTCTCGATATTGCCCGGAAAAATATCGAAGCCGTGAAAGCTCGCACCGGGGAAACGCTGCGCCATCTCGATGGTCGAGCGCCCGGCGCCGCAACCGAAGTCCGCGAAACTGCCGCCGGCGTCCAGTTTGGCGATGACCGCGGGCATCTCCGGTAGCCACTGACTCACCAGGTTGTTCTTGTAGCGCACGCAGGTGTTGTGTTCGAGCCCCTCCCAGAAGTCCGCGTTGTAGCGCGAATAGTCGATGCCGCCGCCCTCGCGGAACGCGCGCAGCAGATCCTGATAGGGATCGAGAATCGCGTTGAACATGCGAAACAGCCCGCCCTGATAGAGCGGCCCGCCGACGTCCACCAGTGCCGGCCGGTGCGCTTCCGGCACCGACACCTTGCGGGTCGCCTTGTCGAAATCCAGATAGCCGGCGAGCGAGATGCCGTAGATCCACTCGCGCAGATAGCGCTCGTTGAGCCCGGTGTGCGCCGCCAGTTCCGCGCTGGTGAGCGGGCCCTTTTCGGCGATGGTCTTGAACAGATCGAGGCGATCGCCGATGGCGCACAGGCGGATCGCCATCATGCCAGTGGCATGGCCGATGATCTGGCCGACAAAGGCCATGGGGTCCTGATTGGGTGCGGTCATGAATACTCCCCCGTAATTTTTAGTAGGTGTTGGTCGGTACTATAGCAACGACCGCGCGATTACCGGATCAATAGCGCAGCGCCGGTGCGGGCGCCTTATCCTGCAGCAGATATTCACCGACACTGCGGATGCGGAAGCCGATCGGGTCGTGCAGGGTCAGGGTACGCACGTCGCGCCAGAAGCGGTCCAAATTCTGCTCGCGCAGCGCCGCACGCGCGCCGCAGGCCGTAAACACCTCCTGACAGACCCGCAACCCGGTTTCGGTGGCGACGATCTTGGCCTGGGATACGGCCACCGAAGCCTCCGCGCGCAACCGGCTCATCGCCTCGGGCGCAGCCGTGGCACGCGCCGCCAGCGCGACGTCCACCCTGCGCGCCGCCTCCCGGGTCAGCGCCTCGGCTGCCGCGAGTTCGGCGGCCAGCTTGCCGATGTTCTCCAGGATGTAGGGGTCGTCCACCGCGCGCTCGAAGGTCAATCCCGGCCAGGGATAGGCACGCGTGGTGGTGCGCACATAGCCGACCGCTTCGCGCAGCGCGCCGCGCGCCGCGCCGACGAAGATCGCGGTGAAGCCGATCTGGGTGATGGGCCCGAGCAGGTTGGTCTGCGCCATCTGCCGATCCGGCCCCAGCAGGTTCGGGATCACCATGGCCTCCGGCGCGAACACCTTGTCGAACAGCGTGGTGCCACTGCCGGTGCCGCGCTGTCCCATGGCGTCCCAGTCGTCCAGGATGCGCAGCCCCGACGCGTCCACCGGCAGGATCGCGAGCGCCAGGTTGCCATCCATAGTGCCGATCACCGCGATCAGATCGGCCGCCAGTGAACCCGTGGAAAAGAACTTGCGCCCGGTGATTTCCACCCCGCCAGCCACCGGGATGAACTGGAGGTCATAGCCCTTGCGCGGATCGTTGGTCTTCTCCGAGGCGGCGTTGCCGAGAAAGCGCTGCTTGGCGAGGATATCGCCATAGACCTTCCGCTTGAGCGCCTCCGGCGCCAGTTCATCCAGAAAGGCCGCCCCGAGCAGACAGTGCACCAGAAACATCTGCCCGATCGCCGGGTTACCTTCGGCGAACAGGGTAATGGCCTCGGTGATCTCTGCGCAGGACGCGCCGAGCCCACCATGGGCGGCGGGAATGGAAAACCCCAGCAGGCCGCTGGACTTCAGCCGCTCCATCTCCTCGCGAGGATACTGGTTGTCACGGTCGCGCTGGGGATAGGTGACCGCGAATTCCTGGGCCAGTTGCGCGATTCGATCGAGCGCCTGGCGCGTGTCGCTGATGCTCATGTGCTGCTCCGATTTGCTGCTCCGAAGATGACCGGTCCGAACCAGGATCTCAGAACCCGGGCTCTACCGGCTCGGCACCGAGCAGCACCGCTCCGGCCGACTGCTGGAACCCGCGCCGCGCCTCAATCGCCGCAATGATGGCGTGGACATTGGAAAGACAGCGCTCCAGAGGGTGGCCCTGCATGAAGGCCGCCCGCGAACCCTTGACGTAGAGCCGGCCCACCATGTCGCGGGCGATATCGCCGGCGTAGAAGCTGGAAGAGTAGAGTTCGGCCTTTGCCTTGCCGCTCAGGGGCTCGCCCCGGTTCACCAGTTCCCACACCGCCTCATAGGTCTCCGCGCAACCGGCGCGGATCGCGCGCAGCGCCGCCGTGGCGTCGGCGATCACGATCTGGATCTCGGCCTGATCCTTGAGCGCACGGCCGGTAATCGAGGAAATCTTGGTGGTGATTTCCTGGCTCGCGGCGGCAATGGCCCCCTGCAGTACGCCCACTGCCACGGCGGCAAAAATCGGCAGGGTGAGCACGGTCGCCGGATTGCGAAACAGCGGCCGGTCGATCCGCGGCGCCGAGCCCGGCACAGTGGCCAATGCCTCGGGCACGAACAGGTCCGCCACATCCACTTGGTTGCTGCCGGTACCGCGCATGGCCGCGGCGTGCTGCCAGGTCTGGGCGATCTCGACGCGCTCGGTAGGCACCAGGAACAACCGCACCTCGGGCCGGCCGTTGACCAGCCGAGGGCCGTCCTCGTCCACCACGCGCGCCATCAGCGCGCACCAACGAGAGTCCTCGCAGCCGGTGACCACCGGCCAGGAGCCGCTCAGGCGATAGCCGCCGGGGGCAGGCTTTGCGGTCGCCAGAGCCACCGCCGAAAAACCGAAGTTGCGATCGGGCTCGGCGAACAGCGCGCGGCGCTCGGCGTCCGGCACCACCGCTGCGGCCATGCAGGCGGGAATCGAGTTGACCATGTACCAGCTCACCGCTGGATCCGCCGCAGCGATCTCGGCGGTGGCGAGAAAAGCTTGCCGGGGCGTCACCTCCAGACCGCCGACCTCAACGGGCGCAAACAACCGGAACATTCCCGCTCGACCCACGGCTGCCACGACTTCGGGAGCGAGCCGGGCGCGCAGCTCGCCTTCGCGCCGTTTTTCGCTGATCAGCGGGTACAGGGATTTGGCCATCTCGACCGGACATGCTGTGTTCATCTCGTCTCACTCCAGAAGCATCGAATGACTGTCACGCAACCTGCGCCGCGGGCCGGCGCAGGGAGATCCCATTGGCGCTACGCCCTCCGGGCTGCGTGCGGAACCCCCGAATCAAAGCACAAACAATCGCCGCGCGTTTTCGCCCAGCACCGCGCGCTGGTCCGCGTCGGAAAGCCGGGCGACACTCGCACGAATCAATTCCGGCGCACCCAGGCTGGCGTCGATGTGCGGAAAATCCGAACCCCAGAGAATTCGGTCGCGGCCGACCAGTTCCAGGCAGCTGCCGATGGTGCGCTCCTCGGGTTCGGCGACGAACCAGAGGTTGCGGCGGAAGTACTCACTGGGCCGGCCCAGCGCCAGTTCGGCGTCGAAACCGCGGAAGTGGCGGTATTTCTCGTCCAGCCGGTCCATGGCGTAGGGCGCCCAACCGCAGCCCGCCTCGATCGCCACCACCTTGAGACGCGGAAACTTGTCGAACAGGCCGTCCATCACCATGGCCATGCAGGCCGGCATCACCTGGGACGCGGCGCCGAGCGCGAAGGTGAAGGTGCGGTTGGCCGGGGTGTCGTACCAATCGCCCACGAAACCCGTGACCAGGCGCCGGGTGCGCACGATGACGTGGACCAGCAGCGGCACTCCCGCCTCTTCGATGCGCGCCCAGAGGGGATCGAAATGGGGATCGGCGAAGCCCTTGCCGTCCACCCGTTCGGGAGCGAGAAACACGCCCTTGAAACCCTGTTCGAGGCGCAAATCCAATTCCTTCACCGCACCGGGAATATCGCGCAGATTGAGATGCGCGGCGATCACCAGCCGGTCGCGGTCGGCGGCCTGGAAGTCGTGCACCCAGTCGTTGTAGGCGCGGCAGTACGCATTGGCCAGCGCGTTGTCCGGCGTGTCCCAGAAGATGCCGATGGTGGGCAGCACCAGGCCGGCGTTCAGGCCCCAGCGGTCGAACAGCGCGACGCGGTCGGGACCGAACATGCTCGACCGCGGCGCGCCATCGAGATAGCCGAGGCGGGAGCGCGGATCCATGGCCTGATTGCGGTCCAGTTCCGCACCCCCGAGCGCGGCGGCGCAGTTGGGCAGAATGAGCTGGTTGTCGACAAACAGCTGATCGACACCCTCGGCAGTCCGGCGGAACTGGATGCTGCGATGCCGGAACGCGGGATCGAGGTAGTTATCCCACAGATCCGGCGGTTCCAGCACATGGGCGTCGGCGTCGAACAGAAAAGGCGCGGCAAGCGCAGATGCGACCATGGTCATGGCACTTTCCCTCAGACAGAGGCTCCCCCACAGACGGCGGCCCGCAACGGGTTCGCCGCTGCGGGCCGCCGTTTTTCCGGTCTTGATTACCGGGCGGGCGCCACTCAACCGTGGCCGTGGCGCAATATCCGACCCGGCAATGGACCCGCAGGATCGACCATATCCCGATTGTGCTGACGCAACAGGGCGCCGTTGACGATGACCGCCTCGATCCCGCTGGCCTCGGAAATGAGCCGGTCGGCACCGCCGGGGAAGTCGTAGACCCGTTGCAATTCGCCCGCGCCAACGGTCTCGGGATCGAACACCACCACATCGGCGGCAAGCCCCAGGGCGAGACGGCCGCGATCGGCGATCCCGCACACCTCGGCGGCGCGCGCCGTGAGATGCCAGATCGCGTGCTCCATATCCAGCGAACCGCGTTCCCGCACCCAGTGGCCGAGCAGATAGGTGGCAAAGCAGGCGTCGCACAACTGGCTCGCGTGCGCGCCGCCATCGGAAAGGCCCACCACCACATTGGGATCCTTGAGCAGGACTTCGACCTCGTCCTCGTCGTGATTGGCGATCGGCATGCGGATGCGCATGGCGAGATCGCTCTCCAGGGCAAGATCGAGCAGCAGATCGACGGGGTGGAGGCCGCGTTCGGCCGCGACCTCGAACAGCGGCCGCTCCTCCAGCGCAGGCTGCGGCGGGCAAAAGGAAATCAGGGTCTTGGGCCAGCCGCCCATCACTAGCGATGCGGTGCCGGCCATGGTCGCCTTGAAGGCATCGCGAAATTCGCCGCTGCGGTACAGCGCCTTTTTGCCCTCGACATCCGCCGCCGATACCGGCTTGAACACCGGCATACTTTCGAAGATGAAGGGCGCTTTCATCGTCATCTCGAAATTGAGGGCGCGCGGACTCACCTGCGGGAATACCTTGGCGCCGGCCGCGACCATCTCGGCGGACTTTTTGAGTTGCGCGCGATGGTCGCCCCCTCCGAGCGAGATGCCCTGCAGCAGCGCCGTCCAGGTCACGTTGCGACCGGTGACCCGGGAAATCTCGGCGAACTGGTCGTGGAGCACATCGCCACCGATGGTGGATTGCACCATGCCGGTGTTCTCTTCGCCCAACACCTTGCAGATCTCGAGAATTTCGGTGCGGTAGTCCGCGAGCCGGCTGGGCACGGGTTTGCCGCCGGCGCCAATGTGGGTGGGCGCCTTGGAGGACGCGAATCCGAGCGCGCCGGCACGCAGCGCCTCGCGCACGATCTCACGCATCTGTCCCACTTCCGCCACCGTCGCCTGGCGCTCGGTGGCATCCTCGCCCATCACATAGAGGCGCAGCGGGGTATGGCCGATCAGCACGCCCACATTGATGCCGCTGCCGTTACGCTCGATCGCATCCAGGTACTGGGGAAAGGTTTCAAACGGCCAGTTTTCGCCAAGGCCCACCTTGAGGGCGTTGGCATCCATGCCCTCGACGTTTTCGAGGGTGCGGATGATGGTGTCGCGATCGGCGGGCCGGACCGGCGCAACGCCGAAACCACAGTTGCCCAACACTACGGTGGTCACGCCATGCCAGGGTGAAATGGTCATCATGCGATCCCAGATGATCTGGGCGTCGTAATGGGTGTGGCAGTCGATGAAACCGGGGCTCACCATCTTGCCGGTCGCGTCGATCACCTGGCGCGCCTCACCGGGCGCCGCGCCAAGGGCGACGATCTTGCCGTCCTTGATCCCGACGTCGCCCCGGTAGCGGGGCGTGCGGGTACCGTCGACGATGGTCCCGCCAGTTATTTTGATGTCGTACTGCATGGCACTCTCCCCCTGAGCCTTCGGCCCAAAATGCAAACCGGGGCCTTAGCCCCGGGTCGCGTCTTTGGTCATGCCGGAATCTTGTCTACCGGCAGGTTGTAACACTCGATGATGTTCTCCCGCATTATCCAGCGCATCTGTTCATTGGTCAGACCGCCCGTGTGCTTCGCCAGCATCTCCTGGGACCAGGGCCAGGTGGCATCGCTGTGGGGGAAGTCGTTGGCCCACACCAGCCGCTTGGGGTTCATCAGGTTGGCGACCTTGAACGCAACCCAGTCGTCCTGGAAGGTCAGCCAGATGTTGCTGGCAATGTATTCGCTCGGCATTTTCGCCAGATTCTTGCCACCGCCCAGCCACACGCCGTGGCGCCCGTAGGCGTGATCCATGCGGTAGGAATAGTGGGGCAGCCAGCCGGCATCGGCTTCGGCGGCGATGAATTTGAGCTTGGGATGACGCTCGAACACACCGCTCAGCACGAATACGCCCATCACGTCCTGTACCGAACGGATGATGCTCATGAAACCGTTGACCTTGTTACCGCGCACCCGGGCGATATCGCCGACACCGCCGCCGCGTGACGTCAGGATGTGGAACGACAACGGCAGGCCGAGATCGACCGCGCACTCCCACAGCGCGTCATACATGGGGTCGTCGTAGTCCGCTTCCTTCGGATCGCCCGGCATCATGACGCCGACGAAGCCCTTCTTCTTGGCGTCCTGGAAATCCTTGATCATCTGGTCGACGGATTCGCCCGAGGTTTGCGCGAGACCGAACAGGCGGCCCGTGGGCGCATCAGCCATGTAGTGCGCCAGCCATTCGTTGTAGGCATGCATGCAGGCGGTCTTGTAGGCAAAATCGGGGTGATTGCACAGCGCCATACCCACGGACGGGTAGAGAATCTCTGCCACCACGCCGTCGCGGTCCTGGTCCGCCACCCGGTATTTGGCCTGATGCCCGCTGCGGTGGAGCTGGTCGAAGGTGCAGCCCTTGGTGCGCTCGCCCAGTTCTTCGGCGGTCAGACCGGCGGCCGCCACCAGACCCAGGGGAATGGCGGTATCCATGCCGGGGATGACGTAGGTGTCGTTGCCCGCCTTGTCGCGCACGATGGTGGGCGCGCGATCGCGGAATTTGGGGTCGATGTAGTCGCTGTAACAGTTGGCCGGCTCAACGATGTGCGAGTCGGCGGAAATCAGGCCAAATCCCAAGCTGCTCATGGTCTGTACTCCGTGCTGTGTGGTGTAGGGTGTGGTGTAAGGTCCGTGGGGCAAGGCCGCCAGGCAATAGTCATCAAAAGGGTCTGACGCGATACCGGCCCTGCATTACCGAACGGCAACCGAGGTTACCGATCGTTAGCCTCGTCGCCAATCTATGCAATCGATTGCCATAATTCAACCCCGGCCGCAGCCTATCCGCGACCGGACCGGGGGCGAAAAAAGCCCCGCTGATGCGGGGCTCTCCATCCGGGTGCTACCGACGGATCAGGCCTTGATCTTGTCGGTGAAGTGCGGCCACACGTGTTTCGTCATCAGTTCCATGTGACGCATCATCGGCTTTTGCGGCAACAACTCGTTGTAATTCATCATCCAGAAGTAATCGACCGGGAGTTCCTTGAGCAAGGCTTCCAGCTTGCGCTTGACGGTGTCCGGGCTGCCGTAGATGACCAGTCCGCGCTCGACGAGGGAATCGAAATCGTTCTTCACCGTCATCGGATCTTCGCCGGGCAGGGTGATCGCCGCGTTGAACCCGAAGGGCTGGAAGAACTTGCACCACAGGAAGGTGCCCGCATCCAGCGCCAGCGCCTTGGCTTCCGCGTCGGTGTCGGCGCAGACGATTTCCCGCGTGATGCCCATTCGGGCGCCGAACTTCTGGGATTTGCCGGTGGTTTTCTCCAGCTCCTCCTGGGCGGCGCGGAACTGGCCCTTGGCCGCTTCCATGTCGCCCGCGATGATGGAGATCGGCGACACATTGTGGCGCATGGCCCAGCGGATGGTTTTCTCCGAGAAGCTGAAAGGCTGGAACAGATCGGGAATGCGCTTGTTGTAGGTCTTGGGCGCGATACCGATTTCGCGCACGATGCCATTGGCGTCGACACCCTGGCCGAATTCGGCGCTCACTTCATGGGCAGGCCAGTAGATATCCGCCGGCGGAATCTGCCAGTGCTTGCCCTGGTGCGAGAAGGTGTCGTTGCTCCACGCCTTCATGAGGATGTCGAAGTGCTCTTCGTACAGTTCGCGCTTGGTGTCCTCGTAGAGTTGGGCGTGATCGCCATCATTCCGACGCAGCGCCTCGAACCGCTGGCCGAGCACATTGACCCAGCGCGACTGATAACCGCGGGCGAAGCCCGCGAAAGCACGGCCCTGGGTCATCTGGTCGAGAATCGCGATGTCCTCCGCCACCCGAATCGGATGCTGGGACGGCAGCACATTGCCCAACTGCCCGACCCGGAGCCGCTTGGTATGCAGGCCCAGATAGAGGTCGAGCATGATCGGATTGGTGGAAACTTCCTCGCCTTCGATGTGAAAGTGGTGTTCGGTAAAACCGAAACCGTAATAGCCAGTCTCATCGATATACCTGGCCTGTTCCACCAGATTCTTGAGCATGGTCTGGTACAGATCGGTGCGCACGCCGGCCATGCCTTTCTCGATCTCGGCCCGCGGGCCGATGGTCGGCATCGAAAATATGCCTACTTCCATTATCGTCTCCCCTGTCGCCGAACCGCGATGCGGTGGTCCGGCCTTATTTGATTATGTTTGTCCCGCCGGCCAGCGACCGGCGGAATCTTATTGGCAAAACAGCGCCGCCGTACGCTAGCAGGCGATGGCGCCGCCGTCCACCACCATGGCGTGGCCGGTGACGAAGGACGCCTGATCCGAGCACAGCCACACCGCGGCTTCGCCGATTTCGGACGGCGCGCCGAAGCGGCCAATGGGTTCGAAGCCGACCATGGCCTGCTCCATCTTGGGATTGGTCGCAAACATCCGCTCCAGCATGGGCGTGCGGATCACGCCCGGGCAAACCGCGTTGACGCGAATGCCCTTGGTGGCGTATTCCAGTGCCGCCGTCTTGGTCAGACCGACTACGCCGTGCTTGGCGGCGACATAGGCGCCGGCGTTTTTCGAGCCGACCAGCCCGGCAATCGACGCGGTGCTGACGATGGCGCCGGGGCCGCGCTGTTCCAGAAACTGCCGCACCTGATATTTGATGCAGAGAAACACGCCCTTCAGGTTGACGTTGTAGTTGAAGTCGAAATTTTCCTCGGTGCATTCGTGAATACGCGTCCAGGCACCTTCGACGCCGGCATTGTTGTAGGCACAGTCGAGGCGACCGTACTGGCTCACCGTCGCCTTCACCAGGTTTTCGACATCAGCGCCTTTCGACACATCGCAACGCACGAAGGTGGCATCGCCACCGGCGTCGCGAATCAGCTTCACGGTCTCGGCGCCGGCCGCTTCCTGAAGGTCGGAAACCACTACCTTGGCGCCTTCGCGCGCGAAAATCTGCGCCGCCGCGCGCCCGATGCCACCCGCCGCGCCGGTTACCAGCGCGACCTTGCCTTGTACTGTGCCTGCCATGACTTACTCCCGTGGTTGGTTGATGAATAAAAAATCGTTACGCGCGTGCCGCCGCCTGCGCCGGAATCGGCTCACTGTGCAGCACGCCCCGTTTGACCAGATCAGCGATGCGCGCACCGCTGTAACCCAGGCAATCGCCGAGGACTTCGGCATTGTGTTCGCCCAGATAAGGCGCTTCCAGATCCAGGTGCGCCGGAAACTCGGAAAACCGCAGCGGATTACCGGGGGCCTGAAAATTGCCGAGCGACCGATCATAGATGGTGCGCACCGTCTCGCGCTCGATCATGTGCGGGTGCTGGCAGGCCTGCTCGACGCTGAGAATGGGCGCCACCGGAATGTGGCCTTCACCGAGAATCCGGATCGCCGCCTCGTCGCTCTCCTGCGCCTGCAGCCAGGCCTCGATGATGACGATCAGCTCCTTCTGATTTTTCGCGCGCGAAGCGTTGTCGATATAGCGCGGATCCTCGGCGAGTTCCGGCCGGCCCATGATCTCGCACAACTTCGGCCACATGTGCAGGATCGGCAGCAGAAACAGATAGGCATCCTTGCTCTTGAAGATTCCCCCGGGCGCCACCGCATAGTGGTGCGAGCCCGAGCGGGTGGGTTTGATCTCGCCCTTGCTGCACGACCAGGCCTGCACATTCACCTCGTGGTAGTGGAAGTAGCTGTCGAGCAGCGAGATATCGAGGTACTGGCCCTTGCCGGTGCGCTCCCGGTACAGCAGCGCGAAGGCGATGGCGCAGGCCGCATGCACGCCGGTGCTGACATCGCCGATCGCCGCCATCGGAAACGCCGGTGGTTTGTCGGGATCGCCGATCATGCTGGTGATGCCCGAATACGCCTGACCGATGTTGTCGAAGCCGGGCAGCTGCGCGAGCGGTCCGGTCTGACCGAACGCGGAAATCGAGCACATGACGATCTTGGGATTCACCGCCTTGATGGCCTCGTAGCCGAGCCCGAGCCGGTCCATCACGCCGGGCGCGAAGTTCTCGATCAGCACATCGCTCTGCGCCGCCAGTTCCTTGACGATGGCGATACCTTCCGGCGCCTTCAGATCCACCGCGACGCTGCGCTTGCCGCGGTTCTGCTGCACATAGTAGGCACTGCGCCCATCCTTGCCGAGATAGGGAAACTTGCGGCTCGGGTCGCCGCCCGGCCATTCGATCTTGATTACTTCGGCGCCCGCTTCGACCATCACCCGGGTCGCTGCGGGGCCGGCGAGAAATTGCGTCAGATCCAGTACCTTGTAGCCATCCAGAACATGTTTCATGGTGCAATCCTCGAATTATCGTTATCAGGAAGGTGTCCGGTCATGGCGCCCGCGTTCGCAGGCGCCACTTACTGCGCAAAAGAGCCCCCATCCACGGACATGGCGAGCCCGGTGACAAAGGATGCCCGGTCGGAGCACAGCCAGGCCACGGCTTCGGCGATTTCCCCGGGTTTGCCCAGCCGCCCGACCGGCTCCATCTTGCGCATCATCTCGTAGCCTTTCTCCGAGCCGCCGACGATGCGGTTCAGCATCGGCGTCTCGATGGCACCCGGGCATACCGCATTCACCCGGATATCCTGCTTGGCGAACTCCAGCGCAGCGGTCTTGGTCAAGCCGATCACGCCGTGCTTGGCGGCGACATAGGCATTGCCGCGCGGCACACCCACCAGACCCGCGAGCGACGAGGTGTTGACGATGGCCCCGGGCGAACCCTGACGCAGGAACTGCTCGATCTCGTATTTCATGCACCACCACACGCCCTTGAGATTGACGTTGATGTTGAGATCGAAATTTTCCTCGGTGCAGGTAATCGTGGTGGCGCGCGTGTCGCCCTCGACACCGGCATTGTTGAAGGCCACATCCAGCCGTCCGAATGCCGCGACCGCTCCCGCCACCAGGGCTTCCACCTCGGGGCCCCTGGCAACATCGCAGCGCACAAAGACCGCCTGCCCGCCCGCCTGTCTGACCAGCTCGACGGTCTCTTCACCACCTTGGATATTGACGTCGGACACCACCACCCGCGCGCCTTCACGCGCAAAAATCAGCGCGGCCTGACGGCCGATGCCGGAACCCGAACCCGTGATCAGTGCAACCTTGTCCTGCAGATCTCCCGCCATCTCGTCCCCCCGGAATGTTTGCGCAGCCCCCGCGGCCTGCGGTACTTATGATGTTTCCGCAGCTTACGCGCCACCCCCCGGGTGTCAACCGGACGGCTCGACCGGAGCGGGCTTTGACGTATTATGGCAAGCCCTTGACCCGGGGCGGATGCGCCCCACTCGACCAATCCCGCTACCGGAGGATTCCGTGACGACACGCGCCAGCGCCGACGACCTGCTCTACGAAAAAAGGGGCAAGCTCGCCTATCTGACTTTCAACCGGCCGAGCGAGATGAACTCCATCACGCCGGAAATGCTGTCGGATCTGGAGCTCATCACCGAGGACTTCAAACAGGACCGGGAAGCCCTGGTGCTGATCGTCACCGGCGCGGGCGATAAGGCCTTTTCGGCCGGCGCCGACCTCAAGAAGACCATCACCAAGCTGACCGCTGAAGCGAGCAGCGGCGGGCGCTTCCTCGACAATCCGCAGCAGCGCTTCTTCAGCACCTGCTACAAGCCGATCATCGCCGCGATCAACGGCTTCTGCCTGGCCGGCGGCACCGAGATCATCCAGGGCATGGACATCCGCATCGCCGCCGAGCACGCCAGGTTCGGCCTGCCCGAAGTCCATTGGGCGATCATTCCCGGCGGCGGTTCCCATGTGCGCCTGCCGCGCCAGATTCCCTATTGCCACGCCATGGACATCATCCTGACCGGCCGCCAGATCACCGCGCAGGAAGCGCTCGCCTTCGGCTTGATCAACAAGGTAGTGCCGGCCGACCAGGTGATGGCCGAGGCGGAACGCTACGCCAAGCTCATTTGCAGCAACGGCCCGCTCGCCGTGCAGGCCGCCAAGGAAGCGGTGATCAACGCCTACAACCAGTCGTGGGAAGAGGCCTTCCGCACCGAGGCCTTGATCGCCGAGCGCGTGTTCAAGACCGAGGACGCCAAGGAGGGTCCAAGGTCTTTCGCCGAAAAGCGCGCGCCGGTCTACCACGGCAGGTAGCCTTCGATGCGCCGGCAGTATCGCGCTACCACCGGCGCTGGCACGGGGAGCGCGGCTGCCGGCGCGGTCATTCGCGCGTCCGTCACGGGCGGGTCCCGCCTCCGGCATGGCGCGATGTGGAAACTCGTGTGCGCGGCCAGCGCGCTCGCGGCGCTACCGGCCGCAGCCGCGACCTTTCCCATCGACTTGCACCCGGACTGGGGCGATATGAACATCACCGCCGAAACCGGCACCATCGAGGGCTCCCGGCCGCTCACCTATGTGATGCTGTCCAACCAGGATTCGCGCAAGGCACGCTGCCGTGTCACCTTCGATATGCGCGCACTGCGTCCCGAAGTGTTCCATCGCCAACTGGCGCCGGGCAAAACGCTCACGATCCACTACGGTCCGATAAGAGTCGTCAATCGCATGAGCATCGACGTGCACTGCACCCCGATGCACGCCGCCAAGCCTGCCCCGGAGACTGACTGATGGGAGCCATGACGCCCACGGTGCGCGCCAACGTGAAGGCCTGGGAATGCGACATCATGGCGCACATGAACGTCCAGCATTACCTCGCGCGCTCGGCGGAAACCGTCGGGCAATTGCAGGCGCTGCTCGGCTTGCCACCCGGTACCGGCCTGCGCCACCGCGCCGAGCGCGTGCTGTTCATGCGCGAACTGCGCAACGGTGACAGCTTCACCATCGACACCGGAATTCTCGCGCTCGCGGGAAACGGTCTGACCACCTTCAACCAGATGCGCAACATCGACACCGGCGCGATCGCCGCGCGCTTCATCATCGAATTCGCCTACACCGAACGCGCCAACGGTCGCGAACTGGAGCTGCCTGCCGCTGTGCGCGATGCCGCACAAGCCCTGACCATCGATACCCCCGCGGATTTGCGCCCGCGTGAGCCCCTGCCACAACCGCCCGTCCGCGACTGGGCCACCGCGCAAGCGCTGGGCCTGTTCGATACCGCGCGCGGCACCATCGAGCCCTGGGAATGTGACGCCCAGGGCGAACTGCACCCGCGCTTTTTCATGGCGCGCTGTTCCGATGCCGTCACCCATTTGCAGCATCACTACGGCCTGACGCCCGAATACCGGCGCCAGCGCGGGCTGGGCAGCGCCGCGCTCGAATACAACATCGAGTTTCACCGCCCGCTGCGCGCCGGCGACGGCATCATCACACGCAGCGGGCTGCGCGAAATGCGCGGCAAGATTCAGTATTTCTTTCACTGGTTCATGGACGCGGCGACCCGCGAAACGGTCGCCACCGTGGAGACGGCGGGCACCTTGTTCGATTTCGAATCGCGGCGTTCCGTCGACATTCCCGACGATCTGCGCGAACTGGCCACGCCGCACATCAAGCGGTTTTAGCCGTTTTCAACAGGCTGCCAGCGACTCGTCACAGGGCGTTGAGTGTCAGCCTGGCACTCAACGCCGGTTGCCCGGTTGCGCCGTCGCTCACCAGAAAAACGCGCTCCGGGGTCAGACCGCCACGGTCGGCAAGATAGGCCTTGACCGCCAGCGCCCGCTGACTGGCCAGCTCGGCCAGCGCCTTCTCCGGGACTTCTTCCCGCGCCAGCAGCTCATGCTGGATATGTTCGTGGAGTGCGCCATCGATCTCGGCATCCGCAGGGCTCCTATCGCCTTCACCGAGCGCCTTATCGATGATCTTGCGCCGGGTTTTGGCGCTTTCTCCCGTGGTGCTTTCGTAGAGCGCGTAAAATTTTCGCCGGAACTCCTTGCTGGCGACTGCGCTGCTCAAGCCAGGCCACGACGGCTTGCCGTCGGGGTTGCCTGAATCAAACAACGCCGCGAGCCGGTCATCGAGCCGGCGCTGCGCAAGCGCCCGGGTGTCCTCGCCGGGCAGGCTGTTGCCAGTGACCCCCAGGCGGAGTTGCGGCCGCGCGGCCAGGGCTTTCGCCAGCTGATCCAGCTTGGCCATTTCGCGCGCGTCCAGTTGCTCCGACCCGGGGGCGAACGCGATGGCGTCCAGGGGACCATTGTCTGCGCCGCCACCCACCAGACCCGCGATCAGCTTGAAGGGCGCGCTGACGGCCTTGACGATCAGATTCTTGAGCGCCATGAAAACGAGTCCACCCACGCTGAAGTTGGGCTCGTTGATATTGCCTTTCACTTCCAGCCCGAGGTCGATGACACCCTTGCTGTCCTTCAGCAGGGCGAGCGCGAGGCGCAGCGGCAGATCAGTGGCCTTGGGGCTTTCGACCCGCTCGCCGAGTTCCATCTGATTCATCACGATATGGTTGTGACCGACTATCTGGTCGTTTTCAAGCTGGTAGTGGAGATCGACCGAGAGCTGCCCCTGCTTGATCCGGTGCCCTGCATAGACTCCCGAGTAGGGTGTCAAGGTTGTCATTTCGAGATTTTTGAACGCGAGCTTCATGTCCAGGGTCGGCGCGGTCTTGAAGGGATTGACCTCGCCCGCGATGGTGACCGGCGCATAGCGGTCCACCTGACCATTCAAATCCACCGCGATTGGCTCACCGCTGCGGGAATCGATGTTCCTGACAGCACCCTTGAGGTTGAAAATGCCGACGCGAAAGTCGGGCGTCATGGTCAAATCCGCGAAATAAGCGGCGCTGTCGGTGACGGTAACGCGCTTGATCACGATCGCCACGGGGGCCGAGGGTGCCTCGGGCGTCGCGGGAGCTCCGGTTTCCGGCGCGCTCACCAACAGCTTTGCAACATTGGTGGTGCCATCCGCGCGAATCGCGAAACGGCCGTAAAGCTGATTGAACGCGACGCTGTCGATCGCGATACGGTTGGCGGTCTGTTGAAAATGCAGATCCTTTACCGCGAGCTGTTTCCAACTGAGAAATTCGCGGTTGAAACGATTGTCGGTGGTATTGAGATCCTCGACGCCGACATCACCCCGATAACTCAGTCCGCTGCCCTGCCCGGCCTCCGGATAAGTCAGGGTGCCAACCGTGCTGGCGACGCCACTGTGCAGTTGGATATTGATGAACCGACTGAGGTAAGGCTGAAATCCGGCCAGCGGGATTTTTTCCGCTTCGATCTGCAACGTCGCCTGCACCGGCGCGAGACTGACAGGCCCGCTGATGCGCACTCGGCCACCGTCGTTGACGCCGCCGTCGATGGCGAGCTGAACCGGCTGGCTGCTGTCGCTGCGGAAATTTTCCAGCGTCACCCGCAGCGGGTCGAGCGCAAGCACCACCGGTGGGCTCGGCCCCTGATCGGTGAACTGGACGCGAAACCCGTCCAGACTGGCCTTGGCAAGCGTCGTCAGCCAGGGTTTTGGATCGGGCGGTGCCGAGCCCGGTGCGGGCGGTGCCGAGCCCGGGGCAACCGATGCGGCGGCAAACAGCTTGAGCAGATCCAGTTGGCCGTCAGGTGCCAGGGTGCCGGCGATCCTGCCGCCGCTGACCGCGACCTCTGCGATGCCGATCGTCCGAGCAGAGCTATCCAGGCCGATGCCATCCACCTGAACGCGGGCGATCTCGATCGGCGTCGCATCGGGTGTCGCCTTGTCGGCAAGCGCCAGGTCGCCGAGCGTCAGCGCACCATCGGACAAATTGACCCGGAGAGCGCTGCCTGCCGGATCGGTGCTCGTGGCCAACCGGTAATCGACGTGGGCATCGAGTTTGCCGCGCACGAGGCGAAACGGCAGCGCCTCGGCGGCCAGGCGCGACAGCCCGGCAAGATCGAAACCACTGGCCTCGATCCTGCCGCTCGATGCCAGGACCGGCAGGCTGAGATCACCCTGCCAGTGGAGCTGCTCGCCTCCCTCACCCTTGATCCTGAGCTCAGCCTGCGCATGCGCGTTTTGCTCCGCGCGCGTGCTGAACGCCTTGACGCTGAAATTGACGGGCAGGTATTTCAGCACCGGCGCGTCCGGATGGGTGTCATCGCGGTACACCAGTTCGCCGTCGTCGGCGCGCAGTTGCTCAATCAGGATGGCGGGCGGTGTCGTGGATACGGATGATTCAGCGGGAGTTGGCGCCGCTGCGGCGGCCTTCAGCAGGCTGGTGAAATTGAAGCTGTCCGCCGTCAAGCGGCGGATCTGCACCCGCGGCCTGGTCAGGCGGATTTCGGTAAAGGTGAGTGCGCGTTTGAACAGCGAGGACGCCTCGAAGTCGACGTAGAAGCTGTCCCAGCCGGCAAACGGCTCGCCATTTTCCTCTTTCAGACTCAGCCCGTTGACGGTCAGCGCAAGCCGCATTGGATTGAATTCCACTTCCTCCACCCAGAGGTCGCGGCCGGTCGCCTTGTTGGTCTGGGCAATCAGTTGCTGCTTGACGATCACGGGGACCAGCAGGAAGCCAAACAGCAGATAGAGAGCGAACAGGCTCGCGAGCACAATGCCCCAGCGCTGGGGCTTTGAGCGCCGCCGCCACAGCGCCTGCGTCGCGCGCTGCCAGAGAGCGGCGGAGGTCTCAGCCATGATCCCGGCAGCGCATTGCTAGAAACCCACCAGATCGGTGATCGGCAAGCTCAGCGCAGCGCCGGTGATGCGTGCCAGCGTTTTACCGACCACATCGATATCGTTGTCGAAACCACCGTGGGCGGCGCGCTCGAGTTTGTCCGCGGCATTGACTGCGCCGCGCCGCGCGAAAAACCAGCTGTTGTCGTGGCAGGTCAGACGCCTTTCCAGCCGGTGAACGTCCGCTGCGTGGCGCCAGTTGGCCAGGGCCTCGGCGGTGTTGGGTGATCCGTCCCAGCCCCGGTAGTCGCGATCAAAGACATTGGCGAGCCCGAGAATCGGCATGCGCTTGTCCGCCTCCAGTGCGTTCGACACCAGATACAGCAAGGATTTGCGGTAGATCGAGACGACGTTGTCGTCCTGCTCACGGCGATCCGAAAGGATGTCGAGGTAGAGATTGTCCATGATCGCCGGCGACGCGGCGTAATAGCGGTTGGCGAATTCCACCGTGCAGGCGGGCGCATACAGGTGGACCGAGCGGACGTGGCGGTCGAGATCCTTGCCGGCGAAATTGGCGAGCAGCCGGCCGAGTGCGATGGAACCCGCGGAATGACCGACCAGGTGCAGTTCGAAGGCATCGCCCCAGCCACTCGCGAGCGCCTTCAACGCATCGCTCAGCAGATCCCCACCCCGGCCACTGCGCGCGGCCAGCTCGGCGTTCTCTTTCATTTCGCTCCACAGCGGCCGCGCCGCAAAGCGGCCGACGGTGTTCTCGATGACGGGGTCGGTCACCGCGTCCGCGAAGCCACCCACCCTTTGCGCGGCGCCGGGAACCTTGTCCACCAACGCGTTGCCGATCGATTCCAGCAGCCCGCTCTTCCATACCAGAAACAGCGGATAGCAGCCGTTGGCCAGGAAGTAGCGACCCATCGCGCGGGCGCGCTTGATCGCATCGGCTTCGCTGTTGAGGCCGCCATGGGCGTAGATGACAAGCCGCTTGCGGTCGTGGTCGGACGCGCGAAACCAATCGTCTGGGAGCACCGCGGCCTGGTGATGCAGGGTGCGATTGACGCCATCGACGGTGTCGAAATGGTTCACGCGACCGTTATTGCCGAGCACGATGCTGTGCTGGTACGCGGTTTCCTCGCCCCACCAGTCAGCGGGTGCAGCGGCGGCGCGACCGGCGGCGGTCGCGTTGGTTGCGAACCGCCCCGCAACCACGCCCGGCACGCCGAGGGCGGCGACCCAGGCATCCATGCCATTGGCGAGCCAGTCGGCGTAGCTGAGCACGGCGAAGCCACCGGTACCCCATTGGGGGCCCCAGGAATTCTGAATCACGAAACCGGTGCGGTTGAATCCGATCAGCGCAAAGGCATGACCGCCGCCGCGGGAGGGCGCGCCGTCAAAGTCGATGACGGGGAGATCGGCGTGCGATGCCGGGGTTTTGGCGCTGGCAACCCCATCCCAGCCGGCATGGGTATTCGCCGACACATAAATCGCGCCGACTTCCTGAATCGCCGCCTGCAAGTCGGTGATCGACTGACGCTCGATGCGGTAGTAGACCCCGAGCGTGGTCTCTATTGCTTCAGCGTCCCAGCCCGGCACCGGCAGATTGTCGATCCCCGGCTGGTAGTCCCACTTGGCTTCATGACAGACGCCGTTGTGGTACCAGCCCTTGAGTGCGCCGCGGCAGCTCGAGCCCTCGTAATTCTCGCCTTCGTATTCGTCGAAGCGGCGCGCGAAGTGATACAGCATGCGCGGACTGATCCGTGCGAAACGCTTGGGCATGCCGGCGGCGCGCCAGCGCAGATAATTGATCACACAGGCGAGGCCAAAACCGGTGCAGGCACCCTCTTGCCCCTGATCGAGAATGAGCCTGGCCTGGGTATAGTGGCCCAGAAAGCGGGCGATGTCGGCGTCGGCGGGAAGCACCTGCGGCAGACTGCGCGGCGGCGGGATGTAGGCGCGGTCACGCAGATCCCGGGGATCGGGGTTGACATCCAGCCTGGCCCTGCGCGCGACGGGGGCGGGTGCCGCTGGCGCCTTGCGCCGCGCTCCCGTTGGCCCAGGAGCGGGCGCAGCCATCGCCGTCGCTTCCGCCCAGATGGCGCGGGCCCTGGTGAAGGTCTCGGAGAAGGGCACCAGTCCGTGACTGCCACCGTTCACAACCTTGCGTGCGGCCCGCAGATCATTGGCTGCCAGCGCCTTGCGGAGGCGATCCTGGTTCGCGTCCATAAAGGCCGCCAGCAGACAGGCCGCCACTTCCGGCGCGCAGGCGGCGTCAGGATTTTCGGCCAGCGCGATGTCGAGCACCGCGCCGTAACGCGCGTAGTTGGCGCGCCCGGTCAATTGCACATAGCCGCGTCCGCAGTAGCGCTTGCCGTCGCCGGGTTCCTTGTTGCCGAGCTGTTTGCCGAGCCGGGTGGTGGCCTCGTAGGCGCTGAAGGGTGGCAGACCGGCCAGTGTGTTGAAGCGCGAGGGCAGCTCGGCGATGGGCACAAAGCTCTCGGTTTCCGCACGGATGGTAGCGAGCGCAACAGCGACCATATCCGGGTCGGTCAGACCGAAAGCCGCGAGCGCGGCGGCCACATAGGGCAGATTGTTGGCGATAGCGGTTGATCGGGTGAACGGAAACAGCTTGCTTACCGTCGCCGTATCGAGGCTGACGACAAAGTTTGCGGGTGGCATCAGTCCAAGTGCGGTCTGCACGCGGGGACCGGCAATGCCATCGGCCACCAGCCCCACTGCCGCCTGCCAAGCGCGCAGCGCGGTTTCGGTATCGGCGTCGAAGACATCACCATCAGCAAGGCCAGGGTAGGCTTTCGCGACGTCGCCTAGCACTTCACGCAGCGACTTCTTGAGCTGGACGACGGCTTCGCCCCTGTTGTCGCGCACCAACAGCAGCCGTTTTATCGTTGTGCTTTCCATGGGCGCATTCCTGTCACCGTAACCATGGCCAATACGCTCGAAAGTATAGGCAGAACCAGCGCGGCATGCTCCGGGGATACTCGCAATAATCCAACTCCGTTCGCGAATTGTTCGCCTACCTGTTAATGGAACCAGATTGGTACGAGCATCCCAGAGTAGTCAAGAACGCGCCCGCGCAACGGAACGCCCGATTTACGGGTTTCGGACGCGTTCTTGAAATCAGTCGCGTTGATTGATCGCATAGCCCGCACCTGCCCGCAAAAACGGCAGCCGCAGCATTCCGGGCAGCTGTGCCACCTGGCGGGGATCGCGGGGTTCGTGCAGTCCGATGACCATTCCGGTATGGCCATCGCGCGGCTGATCCCGATAGGTACCGCAGAGACGATCCCACCAGGGCAGGTTGAAGCCGAAGTTGCTGTTGGTCTCGCCGCTGTGAACCGAATGGTGGACGCGATGCATTTCCGGAGTGACTACCAGCCAGCGCAACACGCGATCAAGCGCGCGCGGCAGACGCACATTGCCGTGATTGAACAATGCGGTCGCGTTCAGCAGCACTTCGAACAGGATGACCGCGGCCACCGGCGGGCCGAGCAGCAGGATCACGGCGAACTTGATCAACAGCGACAGCACGATCTCGATGGGATGAAAACGCACCCCCGTGGTGGTATCGAAATCGACGTCGGCGTGATGGACAAGATGCAGCCGCCACAGGACAGGCACGGCGTGGAACATCAGGTGTTGCAGGTAGATCGCGGCATCCAGCACCACCACGGACACCGGCAGCGCCACCCAGGCGGGTGCCGCAAGCTGATTGAACAATCCCGAACCCGTGCGCGCCGCGAACAGCGCCACGCCAGTGGCGACCACCGGCACCAGCAGCCGCGCCGCCAGGCCGCCGAGCACCATCAGTCCCAGGTTGCTGAACCACCGCGTGGCGCGGGGCAGTGCGAGCGCACGCCGGGGCGCGGCCCTTTCCCACAGCGCCATGGCGGTGAGCGTCGCCAGGAAACAGCCGAGCCGGACCATCGACTCGTGCGCGCTCAGCCAATCAGCCATCGCGGCTCAGCGGGCGCGGCAGCGATCCAGGATGGCGTCGAACTGCGCCGGCGCCACCTGCTGGATCGACAGCCGACTTTTGCTGACCAGCTCCATGTCGGCAAACAGGGCGTCGGCCTTGATCGCCCTGAGGGTCAGGGGTGTATCGAAAACCTCCCTGAACAGCAGATCCACCAGCACCCAGCGGGGCTTATCGGGGGTAGCCTTGGGGTCGTAATAGCGCGCCTCCGGATCGAACTGACAGGGGTCGGCGCGCGCCGCGCCGCACACTTCGGCCAGCCCGACCACGGCCGGCTCGGCGCAACTCGAATGGTAGATCAGCACCGCATCGCCCACCGCGACCTCGTCGCGCAGCCGGTTGCGCGCCTGATAATTGCGGATGCCGTCCCAGCCACAGCGCTGTTCACGGCGCAGGTCCGCGATGCTGTAGGTCTCGGGTTCGGTCTTGAAGAGCCAGTGCCGCATAGTTGTCATCTCCCGGGCGTCGCCCTCATGCGCTGTGATCGCCCGCCAGCCCGATCGTCGGGGGCTGGACGCCAAAAACACGGTCCAGATGGGCTTGCGGCAACGGCCTGGTCGCCAGCGACACCCCCACCGTCACCAGGATGCAGAAGCCCTCGGCGATCGTCGTGCAGGCAAACGGGTTGTCGGCCTGGCTGGCGACCCAGAACAGCGCCTGCGCCAGCGGATTGCCGTCGACCGCCCCGCCCGGTAGCCAGGCCTGGCGCAACGCGGTAAAGGCAAGAGCGCCGGCGATAAATCCCCACAGTGCACCCTGCCGCGTTACCCCGCGCCAGAACGCGCCGAGAATGAGCGGGCCCACCAGCGCCGCCATCAGCCCGCCCAGACCCACCCACACCATGAGCGCGATGTTCTGGCCGATCGAGCCCCAGGCCAGCCAGGCGGCGCCGATCAGGACCACCACCACGCCCCAGCGGCTGATGCGCAGGACATTGCGATCCACCTGCGCCGGCGTGGCCTGCGGATGCAGCAGCGGCACCAGACCGCGGCGGTAAATGTCGTTGGCGAACACCTGGGAAGTGGAGATCACCAGGCCGTCCGCCGTGGACATGATGGCCGCCAGAATGCCGGCGCCAAACAGCGCCGCCAGCCAGGCCGGGAAGACCTCGATCAGCAGCACCGGAATCGCCTGGTTGGGATCCCCGGGCGCCGTCAGCAAGCGGTCGCCCAGCACGGCGCGGGCCAGCAGGCCGCCGAGGATCATCGCGCTCAGCACCAGCCCGAAGATCAGACACAGCAGCATGAAGCGCGTATGGCCGACGCCCTCGCGCAGCGCCCAGATCTTGTTGCCGATATGGGGCAGCATGCCAAGGGACAAGTGGGCGAGGAAAATGGCGCTCAAATCCCACCAGGAATCGAACAGCGACGAACCCGGGTAGAACAGCTTGACCGTATGGGGATCCAGTGCAGCCAGGCGATCCAGTACACCCGCGAGCCCGCCGGGCACGCCGACACCGAACGCGAACAGGCCGATGATCACGGCGGCCAACACCAGCATCACGGCGCCCTGGATCCCATCGGTGAGGATATCGGCGTGCGCGCCGCCGAGCACCACATAGACCAGCAGCACCGCGGCCGTCACCCCGAGCGCCCAGGCGGCGTCGAGTCCCAGCAACTGCTGAAACATCACCAGCCCGGCCAGCAACTGGGCGGCGAGATAGAACAGCAGCACCAGCGAAAACACCGCGACCACGATGCGCAGCGGCTCCGACTGGTAGCGATCGCCGATGAATTCCGGGATGGAGCGATTGCCGAAATGGTGGCCGGTGCGCTGGACCTGCTTGAAGCACAACCAGATGCCCAGGTAGACCGCAAAAGGGTAGAGCAGCGCATAGCCCACGGCGGGCAGTCCGTAGCTGTAGCCGAGCCCGGGAATACCGAGAAAAGTGGCGCCGGAGGCGGTGGTCGCGGTCATCGCAAGCCCCAGGAACCACATGCCATAGCCATTGCGCGCGGTGGAAAAGTCATCGCTGCCGGTAACCCGTCGCATGCCCAGGTAGCCCAGCCCCAGCATCAGGCCGATATACAGAATCAAAAACATCCAGGACCAGATCAGCAGGGACGTCATGGGTACCTCAGTCAAACAGCCGTTGATAACAGGCTATGCACGCGTCAGACGCGCTGCCAGCCATGGCAGGATCAGGGCGTCAGGGCCGGCACCGCCTCGGGAAAATCCCGCACGGCATGCCAGTCCAGGCCGAGGCTGCCGCCCAGCATCCGCCAGTAGAGAAACGGCAGATAGTATTTTTTCAGCCACCAGTACATGCGCCGCGGAATGCGCGGGTCCAGGGGGAAACTGGGCGCGACCACACCGTCGTAGAGGAACTCGGCGAGCATGATTTTGCCCCTGGACGTGGTAATCGGGCAGGACGCATAGCCGTCGTAGCTTTTGGTCTCACCCTTGCCGTGGAGCCGTTGCAGCAGGTTGGCGACCGCAACCGGCGCCTGGGCGCGCACGGCGGCGGCGGTCTTGCTGTTGGGTGTCGTGGTGCAGTCGCCGAGCCCGAACACATTCTCGAAGCGGGTGTGGCGCAGGCTGTTTTTGTCGACGCTGAGCCAACCCGAGGCATCCGCCAGCGGACTCGTCTTGATGAAATCCGGCGCCGATTGCGGCGGCACCACATGGAGCAGATCGAACGCCAGCTCGACGCTCTGCTTGCTGTCGCCGCTGGTCACCTCGAAAGTGGCGCGCCGCGCGGCCCCGTCCACCGCCACCAGGTTGTGCCCGAAGTGGGGCTGGATGCCGTAATGGGCGACCACTTTGTCCAGCGCCCTCGCGTAGAACGGAATCCCGAACATCGCCGGCCCCGGCAGGAAAAAATGCATCCCGGCGTCGACACGGTTCCGGCGCCAGTGATCCGCGGCCAGATAGAGGATTTTCTGCGGCGCGCCGGCGCACTTGATCGGCATCACAGGCTGGGTGAACAGCGCCTGTCCAGCGCGCAGATTGCGGACGCACTCCCAAGTGTAAGGCGCGAGATCGTAGCGATAATTGCTGGTAACACCATTCTTGCCCAGAGTTTCCTCCAGACCATCGATGCGGCCCCAGTCGAGCTGGAGGCCGGCCGCCACCACCAGATAGCGGTATTCCACCTCCGCACCGGAGGCGAGCGCCACCCGGTTGTGCTCCGGAGCGAAACCGACGGCGCGCTCCCGGATCCATGTGACCCCGGCCGGCATATGGCGCGCGGTAGCGTGCCGGGTTTTCTCGATCTGGTAAGCACCGCCGCCCACGAGGGTCCAGGCGGGCTGGTAATAATGATGCTCGGAAGGTTCGATGACAGCGATGTCGAGGTCGGCCTGGGCGGCTTTCAACAGCGCGGCCACGGTGAGGCCGGCGGCACCGCCACCGACGATAACCACTACATGGTGCGAGAGGGCGTCATTCATCGGACAACTCCTGGATTGTGCGGTCGGATTCCCGCGAGCACGGCCAGCTTGCAGCCTTGATTAATAAAAACCTAATATAACCAATGCATCCACCGTTCCTGAGCTGATTTTACGGTGTCCGGGGCCCGGGTTTGATCGCCGCGCCACTTTACCCGAGCGGAGGTTACCCATGGCAGCCGATGACGCCCCACGCCAAGAAAATCCCTGGCTGCGCCGCTGCCGGCGGGCGCTGCCCCTGTGCGCCGATCTCCGCACCCTGGATCGCGGCGGTCTGATCCAGGATCTGCTGGCCGGGACCATCACCGCCATCCTGCTGATCCCCCAGGCGCTCGCCTACGCCCTGCTCGCCGGTCTGCCCCCCGAAGTGGGACTCTACGCCAGTATCGTCCCGCCCTTGATCTATGCACTGCTGGGCACCAGCCGGACGCTGGCGGTGGGACCGGTAGCGGTGGCCGCGGTGATGGTGGCCGCCGCGCTGACGCCCTACGCCGGCGGCGACCCGGACAAATACCTCACCGGCGCCCTGATCCTCTCCGCACTCACCGGGCTCATCCTGCTCGCTCTGGGTCTGTTGCGGCTGGGCTGGCTGACCGCCTTCATCAGCCACCCGGTGCTGTCGGGTTTCACCACCGGCGCGGCGATCTTCATCATCGGCACCCAGTTGGCCGCGCTCAGCGGCATTGCCGTAGCGCGGGATGCCGATTTTTTCGGTGTGCTGGTAACCGTCGCGCGGCAGATCGGCAACATCAACACGATCACCGCCGGCTTCGGTCTCACCGCGATGGCATTGCTGCTGTTCGCGCGCCAACCCCTGGTACGGCTGCTCGCCGCGCGCGGCGTCAAGCCCCAGACCGCTGCGATTCTCGGTCGCACCGCGCCTCTGGTCGTGGTCGCCACCGCGATCCCGGCGGCCATGCTGCTGGACGTACAGGAGCGCTGGGGTGTGGCCGTGGTGGGGGCGGTTCCCCTGGGCCTGCCCGGATTGCAGCTCGACTTTCTTGCCCAACCCGGCTGGCTCGCGCTGCTGCCATCGGCCGCACTGATCGCACTCATCGCCTATGTGGAGAGCATTTCGGTCGCCAAGGCGCTGGCGTTCCGGCGTCGCGAACGGATCGATCCGGACCAGGAGTTGCGCGCCCTGGGGATTACCAATATCGCCGCCGCCTGCGCCGGTGCCATGCCGGTGGCGGGCGGTTTTGCCCGTTCCATGGTCAATTTCGACGCCGGCGCCCGCACCCAGATCGCCGCCATCGTCACCGCGTGCTGGGTAGCGCTCGCCACGCTGCTGTTCACCGGACTGCTCACCGACCTGCCCAAAGCGGTGCTGGCGGCGATCATCGTGGTCGCGGTCTGGCAGCTCGTCGACTTCGCCGGATTGCGCCACACCTGGCGCTACGACCGCGGCGATGGCACCGCCCAAGGCGCGACGCTGCTCGGCGTACTTGCCTTCGGAATCGAACTCGGACTGTTGATCGGCGTGGGGCTGGCGCTGGTGCTGTTCCTGTACCGCACCAGCCGCCCCCATATCGCCGTGGTCGGCAGGATTGCCGGCACCGAGCATTTCCGCAACATCCACCGCCATGTGGTCGAGACCTGGCCCGGCCTGTTGCTGGTACGGGTCGACGAAAACCTCTATTTCGCCAATGTGCCCAAGGTTGAATCCGAATTGCAGAATCTGGTCGTCGACCGGGAGGGTCTGCGCGATCTGGTGCTGGTTTTTTCCGGTGTCGCCTATATCGATGCCAGCGCGCTGGAAATGCTGGAAAGCTTCGAGGCCGGGCTGTCCGCTGCCGGAATTCGGCTGCATCTGGCGGAAGTCAAGGGGCCAGTGCTCGATCGGCTGCGCAATGGTGAACTCCTGACCCGCCTGGGCACCAGCCGCGTCCATCTTTCCACCCAGCAGGCCGTGACCGCGCTCAGCGCGGCACGCTGATATGACGCCGACGCCCTGGCCCAAGGCGCGCCGGCGCCGCTGGCGCACCATCGCCGCCGCCCTTCTGGGCGCCCTCGCATTGGCCGCACTGGCCGGTACGCCGGCGGTTCACCGCGGCCATGAGGCCCTGCTGATCCTGCTCGATATCCAGGCCGGTGCCGGCCCGAGTCGCCTGAAAGACCACACCCGGGATCCGCTGCGCACCGCGGCCGATTTCCGCATCCTCGGGCGCGACCATCAGGCCGATCGTTACCAACCCGCGGACCGCGCGCCGCGCGCCACCCTGGTGCTGCTCCACGGACTGACGCCCGCGGGACGGCGCGAACCCCGGCTGGAGCGGTTTGCCACCACCCTGGCCCGCGCCGGGTTCCGCGTCGTGGTGCCGGACCTGCCGGGCCTGCGTTCACTCGACGTCGGCACGGAGGACATTCGCGATGTCACCGACACCCTGCGCCAGGTACTGGGTCCGGAAACGGATCTCGACTGCAACACCGTGGGATTGATGGGCTTCAGCTTCGCGGTCGGCCCCGCGCTGATCGCGGCCCTGACACCGGACGTGGGCGAGCGCCTGAGTTTCGTGGTCGCGGTGGGAGGCTACTACGACCTGGCAGGCGCCATCACCTACGCCACCACCGGCTACGATCCCATGTCGGGACGGCGCGGTACGCCCCCGGCGCCGGAAGGGAAATGGTGGCTGCTCCGGAGCGAAAGCCAAAGGCTGACACGGGCGGAGGATCGCACGCTGCTCAATGAACTGGCGCAGCGGCGGACGCGCGATCCGACCGCGACGGTGGACGATCTACTGTCGCCGCTGAGTCGGGACGGGCGCGCGGTTTATGCGCTGGCCGCCAACTCCGATCCGGAGCGTGTCAGGGAACTGATCCGCCAACTGCCGGCGGAAATCCGCACCCAACTGCAAGCGCTGGACCTGGCGCAACGGAAGCTGGAAACACTGCGCGCGCATCTGCTGCTGATCCATGGCACCGATGACAACGTCATTCCGGTCGGGCACAGCCGGGCCTTGCTGGCCAGACTTGGAAAGGCCCGGGCGAGCCTGTTCGAAGCCGGCGGGCTGGATCACGTCGATGTGGCACCCAGGCTCCGCGACACCTTTCGACTCTGGCAGGCGACCCGGGAATTGCTGTGGCTCGCCGATGGCGGCGCGCGCGAACCCGCTTGCTGAGCGAGCCGGCCATGCGCCGGCGGATCACCCGCGGCGGTTTTCTCGACCGGTCAACAATTGCCTTTCTTGGCCTGTCCGGGCGGGCAGAAGCGGCTGCCATGGTGATCGCCATGGTAATGGTAGTGCTCATCATCGTAGCGTCGGTCACGATCATGACGGTCCCCGTGATCATCGGTGTTGACGGCAGCACCCGCCGCTGCGCCCACACCAGCGCCGATGATGGCGCCGTCTCGGCCGCCAACCTCTTGCCCCACCGCACCACCGATCGCACCGCCCACGGCACCGCCGATGGCGGCATCCAGGGTCTGGTCGCTGGCGAGGGCAAGGCCGGGCGCCAGGGCCAGCGCGAGAATCGCAAGATTTCGACTCATCTTCTTCATGTTTTCGCTCCTGTCGCCAAACCGGGTTGGCGCGCTTTCAATTTTGATCGAAATCCGCTCGCTACCCAATCCGGGCCGCGGCGGGGTGAGGGTTGCTTCACAACCTCGGGCATCTATTTGCGGACCCAACCACTTGCGCTTTCGACCCACCAGCCTTTCGGCGCACGCTCGAGGAAGCGTTTAGCGAAGGTGGCGCGGACATCCGCTTCCCACTCGGGGTGGTCGTTGGCACGGGCAATTTCTCGGTAGAGCGCGGCGCGGTCGGCATTCTCCGCCGCGACCAGTCCATTGACCCGGCCGCGCTGGGGCAGCGCCACTTGCGCGGCATCGCGCAACGCCAGATTACCGTTGGCCGCCTGACCCACCGCGCCGGACTCGTAAAACGGCAGCAATTCGGTGTGGCGCGCCTTCATGGCATCCGTCAGCGCGCGGATGGCGGGAGTATCGATATCCAGGTTGGCCTGCGCGAACACCAGCCCCGTCGCCAGGGTCAGCAACCATGCGACCACTAGCCGCGGCAATTGCATCGGTTTCACTGTGTCTCTCCTTTGCCGGTGTGACTCTCGCCGGGCGCGGCTGCGGGTGGGACAGCGTCGTTCTGAAGCCGCCAGACCTCGTCGATCACCCGATCGGCCGCCCGCTCGGCCGCGGCGGCCGGAAAATAGATATTGATGGTTACGCAGGCCGCGAGGGCCCCAGCCATACCCGTCGCCCAGGCAACTTTCTTGCTGACAGCTTTCATTCGGCCTTCTCTGCCTCTGCGATTCGGTGCCATCGTCCCGTTCACTCCACTACCGGCGCGGTCTCGACCGTGGTCACGCGCGCCAGGCGGGTGATCAGCTCGTCCCAATCGACGCGGCGATTGTAGCCGACTACATCCAGGGCCGGGACGCCGCCGCCCTGGATGATGAGGAAGCCGCCGTCGGGCCGCGCGCGCCCGGGCTCGATGCCGTCCATCACGCATACCCCGTTTTCCAGTACACAGGACAGTCCGATGCGCCGATAGCCGAAACTGTCGAAGTACTTCAACGCGCTCCGTTGAATAGCGTTGACAACGCCGGCGCCGCCGAACGCGCCGATGTTCTGCAGGGCCCGCTGGCTGATGCGGCGCCGGTAGCGCCCGGGACTGCTCTCGACACGCGCGTCGAAACGTACCGGCCGCCAATTCGCGAGTTCGAGGCGATGCACCCGGGCGTCGATACGGCCCGCGATGCTGCCGAAGTCGAAGGAGTCCGTGAGCATGCCGAGGTCGATGTTCTTCGCCTGTGCTTCGGCACGCACGTAGGCACCGACGCCAAAGGGTTCGATCAACCGCAGGCCCGTGATGGCGATGGCGCCGTCGAACAGGGCAATGGCGATTTCACCTTCGGCAACGATCTCTCCCGGTCGCACCCGCACCCGGGGCAATTCTGCCGACAGCGCCCCGCCCATGACCGGCAGCCCCAGGGCCGCCGACAGCCGGGGCATGGCGATGGGGTCGATCGCCGCGCGCCCCTCGCCGTACCAGCCGCCGGCGTCACGGCGCCATGCGAGGTCCTCCAGGCGCAGCCTGCCGTCGAGCACCGGGATGGCGACCGGTGCGACGCTGACGGATTCCGCGTCGGCCCGTGCGGCGATGCCGAACGCACCCAGGTCGAGCGCCTGCCAGTGCCCACCGGCGATGTCGAGCCGTACCGATCCGGCGCCGTCGTCGCGCCAGGACAGCTCTCCGCTCGCGGGCCCCAGCGCGAAATCGAATCCCGAATGCCCAATGCTGACGCCGGCGAGCCGGGCTGCCAGTGCGGTGGGCCGGCCCATCGCCAGCGTCGCAGTTGCGTGCGCGCGACCCTCGAAGGTCAGCTTGTCGGCCAGAGCCGGCGCCAGCAGGGGCACCAGAAAGCGCGGGCCGAACACCGCGAGATCCTCCGCTTCGACCGCCAGTTCCATATCCCCGATAGCGAAGGGCGCGCGCCTGAGATCGCCACGGGCGCTCAGGGCGCCGACTCCGGCCATGGCGATATCCATGTGTTCGATGCCGATCCGATCGGCCGCAAACACGCCGCGCGCCGACAACTTTGCCGTGGCGGGGACATAGATCGGGTGAACGTAGAGCTCCCCCGCCCGCCAGTCCAGTTGCGCCTGCCAGTTCCCGCCATGGGCGGCAGGTCGCGCACTCGCGACCAGGTCCAGCACCAGCGCTGCGCCGGCCTGCTGTCCGTCGCTGCTGGAGAACGCACCGTTGGTCAACGTGCAGGCGAGCTCCACGGGTACCGACCGGGCGTTTGCGGGCACTGCCAGCGTACAGTCGACGGTCCCGCTCGGGCTCCAGGCGGCAAGGTCCGGCAGCCAGGGCTTGAGGAACCTGAGATCGAAGCCCTCGATGCGGACCTTCACACCGTCCGACGCCAGTTCGGCCGCCAGTCGTCCACCGCCCGCCAGACCCACCGTCAACTGCCCGCTTTTGCCATCCGGACGGATGGCGAACTCGGCCCGCGCATCGCTCAGCGGTTCCGGCGCCCGCAACGATCCCTGCTGGCAGCGGATCAGTTCCGCGTGCCACTCGAAGACGGCACAGCGTAGTTCCAGCCCACGCACGGACACATCGCCCAGCGTCAAGGCTCCGATATCGACCGCAGCGCCGCCATCGCGCAGGCGAATCTGAAGGTCATCGAGCACCAGCCCCGGATACTGAATCCGCCCGATTCCCAGCAGCACCGACCAGGGCCGTGGCGAGGAATCACCCGCCGCGATGGCCGCCGACAGCGCGACCGCGAGCGCCACCGACAGTACGGCAAACGCCCGGGCTGGCCGCCGGTGACGTGCCCACCCGGGAGCAGGACTGGCTGGCTTCAGCAGCAGGCTGCCGCGGCCTCCCCCACCCCGCCGCCACGCTCGAACGGCAGACCGCCGCCACAGCCTTCGAACAGGCCGAAGTGACGGCTGAAATCACCGTGGAATTCGAAGTGGGGCGCAAAGCGGGTATCCGCCAGCATGCGCCAGGTGTTGCCGCACACCGGAAACACCCGGCCCGTCTCGATGTCGTGATGTTTGTCGAGCACAAACCGGTCGGGGTGGTCGGGGACGGTGCCGCGATAGATCACCGCCTGGCCGTAATCCTCGCAGGCGCTTTCCAGAGCATCGAGTTTGAACAGGCGGTAGGTGGCCGAATAGAACTCCACATTGCCCACCCGCGCGGCGAGCGCCGGGTCGGTAACGGCCAGCGGACGATCCTCGACCAGACGCGGGTCGGCGAACCCCTGCCGCCGGGCAAGATGCAAAAAGTCATTCCAGTAGAGCGCGCCGCCCAGACATTCGCCATACAGCTCGGGATCGTTGCGCAGCGCATCCGGCATCCGACGGTCGGCGTAGACATCCGAAAAATAAAACTCGCCGCCGGGTTTGAGCAGTCGCTGCACGCCGGCCAGCACCGCGTCCTTGTCCGGCGACAGATTGACCACGCAGTTGGAGACGATGACATCGAAGCTGCCCGGCTCCAGAGCAAGCTGTTCAAGGCTTTCGATGTAACCCTGCAGAAACCGCACGTTGTCGAAACCGAAGGCTTCGGCGTGAAAGGCGCGATGGCCTTCCGCCACCGCCAGCTGCGCCTCGGTCATGTCGACCCCCACCACTTCCCCGCGCGCACCCACCAGTTGCGCCAGCGCATAGACATCGCGCCCGGAGCCGCAACCGAGATCGAGCACCCGGCAACCCTCGAGCTGCGGCGGACACACCAGACCGCAGCCGTAATAGCGCGCGAGCACCTCGGGATGGATGCGCGCCAGCAGGGGTCGCAGCCAGCCGGGCACCAGCGACAGGTCGCAGCAGGCGGAAGTCTTGAGATCCGCCGAGGATTGCAACTGGCGGCCGTAATAGTCCTTGACGAGTTCGTGCATGAAAGTACCGTCAGCGCGTGGGTTTGATGAATTTCAGTGTCATGCGATCACTCTCGCCGATGGCGAGGTAGTGATCGCGTCTGGCCGCATCGCCGCGCAGCGAGGGCGGCAGACTCCAGACTCCCTCGGGATGATCGGCATGATCCTTGGGATTGGCATTGATCTCGCTTTTGGCGACAAGCTGGAAACCCGCGCGCTCGGCCATGTCGATCACGAAATCCTCGAGCAGATAACCGCTCTCCTCCTGATCGCTGAGCGGCCGGTTCGCGGGCAGACGATGATCGACCACGCCCAGAATGCCGCCCGGCCTGAGTGCCGCGTACAGCGCCTTGAACGCTGCCAGCGTGCGCTCCTCGCCGCCGCCGCGCATGGTCCAGTTGTGGACATTGCGAAAGGTGAGCACCAGATCGGCACTGCCGGGTGGCGCGATCGCAACCGCGCGCGGCGGATCGAATTCGGTCACCTCGACCTTGTCGTAAAGCGCCGGGGCCGCCGCGATCTTGTGCAGAAAAGTCCCGCGCAGTTCGCGGAAGTATTTGAGTTCCGCATCGGCGCTGAAATGGGCCGCGTACAGCTTGCCCCGGTCGCGCAGGTAAGGCGCGAGAATCTCGGTATACCAGCCGCCGCCCGGCCAGATTTCGATCACCGTCATATCCGGTCGGATACCGAAAAAGCTCAGGGTTTCGTAGGGATGGCGGGCACCGTCGCGGGCCACAAAATCCGGGGTGCGATGCGAGCCCGCGATGGCCGCGCGCAAGGCGTCGTCGGCCTCCGCAGCAGCCACGGACAGGCCATACAGACTCACGGCCAGGACGAGCAGAACGGAGTACGCCCTGACGCAGATCGGTTGTCCACTGGAACAATTACGCATGACGGTCCTCCACACGACGGCTATCCAAGCCTGGCGCCGGGATCACCGGAACTCGGCGATCCACCCTATCACAGCCGGTCACGGCGGTGGCGAATCACCGGTCGGCGGGAACAATTGCGGTCGGGCCGCCCGCCACTCCGCCGCCAGTTGTCGCGCGCGCGCTATCTGTTCGGGTTCCATGTCCGTGGCCACGGAATCGCGGTTGAAGATAGCGTTCTCGTGCCCGGCACCGGTAATGTCAAACCACATGTAGGCCTGGACCAGATCTACCTCCACACCCAGCCCCTTGTCATAGAGCAGTGCGATAGCGAACTGGGCCAGGGGATCGCCCAGCTCAGCAGCCCGGCGGTATAGCTGCATCGCCATAGCATAATCCTGTTTCAGGGAGCCGTATTCGTACAACAGACCCAGGTTGTACATGGCGGGCGCAAAATTCTTGTCAATCGCCTGGCGGTACCACTCTGCGGCCACAGCGGGGTTACGAGGGACGCCATTGCCGCTGTCGTACATCACCCCGATGTTGTATATCGCCGCTGCATTGCCCTGGTCCGCCGCCTTGCGATACCAGAGCAGCGCGTCGGCGTCGGACTGGGCCACCCCGGTACCCGCCTGATAGAAATTACCGAGCATCCGCTGGGCATCGGCATCGCCGGTGTCCGCGATCAGCCGGCACGCGGCAAACGCCGCCACGGGATCAGTGTCCGAACCCGGACAGGTCGCCAGCGCATTACCTGTCGCTGTCAGAAGCACCATTGTCAGTAGCAGTAGTCTCATTTATCTCTCCTCTCTTATTGTTTCCCGATCAGATCAGCGGCGACCATGACACACTGGAGCCGCCGGCTGTTACCGATAGCGCAGCCAGTTTGGCCGCCGATACATCGCGCCAGGGATCCCAGCGCAAACGCCACATCAGAAATATGCTCCACCACAGCCCGCCGCCGCTCACAGCGTCAGTATCCACTGTGGCATCCAGGCTACGCCGAGCGCCTCCAGACGCTTGTCGAGGCCAGTCAGTACCAGCACGCCGAGCAGCGCCAGCAGGCCGCCGAGCGCCTGCTTGCCACGCCCGGCGCCGGCCATCACCTGGGGTCGCCAGCGTTGCAGTGCCCGTTGCGACAGCAGCCCGGCGGTCAACAGCACCGCACCGGTGCCAAGGCCGTAGGCCAGCATGATCAGAAAGGCCGTGCTCAGCTGCTGCCCCACCGATGCCAGCGCAATGGCGGCGCCCAGCGTAGGGCCGACGCAGGGCAGCCAGATCAGCCCGAGCAGGGCGCCGACGCCGAACTGGCCGAACGCCTGACTGTCGCCGAAGCTGCCATTCAGGCGTCCTGACAGTGCCGACAGCTGCTGGCTGACACGCTCACCGAGCGCCGGCAACAGCAGCACCGCCGCCACCAGCAGCAACAGGATGCTCGCCAGGTAGCGGAACAGCTCCGGATCGAGGCCGGTGCTGACCAGCATGAACGACAACAACGTGCCGGCCACCGCAAACGACAGGCTCAGGCCGGCGGTCAGCAGCCAGGGTCCGCTGCGCCCGCCGCTGGCGGCGCTGGACATGACCACCGGCACCAACGGCCACACGCAGGGCGACAGCACGCCCAGCGCGCCGGCACCGGCCGCCAGCGGCAGCGCAGCGAGGCTCAGGCTCATCAGCTGCCGGCTGCTTCGAGCAGCGCCGTGGTAATTGTATCCTCACGCGTTTCAGCCACGGCGAACCAGCGCTGTTCGCTGCCCTTGTAAACCAGCAAGGTCGACTGCCGTGGCGCCTTGAAGTGTTTGACCCATTCCTTCTGCGTGTCGAAATCGACGGTCAGGACGTGCAGGCCAATTTCCGGGTGCTGCTGCCGGAACGCGTCGATCACGGCTTTTTGCGCCTTGCAGGTGGGACACCAGGTGGCTGCCACGTCGACCAGGATCAGCGCGTTGTCCGCCTGCAGCGCCTCGAAACGCGCTGCCGTGAACGGTTCTGGCGTGGCTTGCTGCGTGCTGGCTACCGGCGGGGCGGCGGTGACCTGCGCCTGGTTCGCCAGTGCCGGGTCCGACAGGCCCAGTATCACAAGCGCTGCCAGCGCCAGCGACTTGCGGAAACGATGAACAGTGGGAATCAGCATGGCCGGGTCCTCGTGGGTTGGTGGACAAGCAAATCAAATCGTGGTCGTTCCCTTTGGGCAGCGCTGCACACGTTCGTGCCGGAGTTCTCAACGCACCACACGCCCGTTCAGGCTCCAGTCGTAGGAAAGGTAATCGAGCCTGAAATCCCCGCGTCGGACGCGCTCGCGGTCGGCAGGGTTGTCGGCCAGCAGTGCGGCATGACCGGCCAGCCATTGCCGCAGACCGCCGCCGTCGGCCGTCGTGAAGTCCTCGGCGAACCACTTGAATATCTGCGACACGCGCAGCGTGCCGTCGCCGGCAGTGAAGCGGTTGCGCGTGCGGTCGCTCAGAAAACGCCGCTGCTGGTCGTGCAGTTGCTGGTCGAGCTGGGCTGCCGCATAGGGTTCCGGGCGCAGGGCCGGGCAACCGACCGAGGCGCAATTGACGGCAAAGTGCACGCGCGGTTCGGCGTACACCGGCCGCAGGTGGTCGTGCTCGATCCAGTCCAGGTTCCGCTGTTCGCCGAGCAGGTCGAAAAATGGCCGTTTCCAGGGCGAGCGCAGCAGCGATCCCAGGTCCCGAATGGATTTGAGGTCCGGGTACCCGGACAGCACCAGCTGCAGGGTGAATGCGTTGTAGGCGTTGATCAGGAACGCCATCTGGCGGTTTCGGTCCCAGGCTTCGAACTGGCCGGGCGTCACCGCGGAGGATGCCGTCAGCACCTGATCCAGCGCCTTGCTGTCGCGTTTCAGGGCGGCATAGTCGACGGTGCTGGAGTGGCCGTCGGCGATCCAGTGCACGTGCTTGCCCAGCAGCGCCGCGTAGTCGCGATAGTTGTGGTCCAGCGCTGCCGCGTCAGCGCTGATGAGCACGCTTGCGATCATGGCCAGGGTCCGCCGGTGGTGTCGCATGGTCAGGCCCGCTGCCAGGTATGGAAGCGTTCGACCCAGCGCAGCAGTTTTTGCGGCGCGGTACGATCGATACTCCCGATCCCTTCCACCGTTCGCATAGCGTCCATTGTGCGGAATAGTCGGACCTTCCTTGGCGCTTCGATGGCGGCAATACCGCCCTTGCCGGGACCGCTGGAGCGGATTTCACCGAGATCGACCGTCGCCCGGGAAAAATCCGTGTCCGTCCCGGCGGCACTTGTGGGCACGGCCCATAGCGTCCGCAGTGAATACACGGAAAGACTTACCCGAAGCGCCATCGCGCGTGCTCCGATCAACGACTGAGATTTGGACGGGGTTTCGGGTGCTCGCCGAATGCCGCTTGCCCCTTATGTCGAAGTGTTGCGGCCAGTCCTTACACCTGGCCGGGATCTGCCTCAGCGCATTTTGGCCATGAAACGGCCCGCTCCTGCGCTCGGAGCCACTCCATGCGGCTTTTTGGCGCGCTTCAAATGATTCCCGGGATGGATACCCTGCTGGCGCCCGCGCATCAGGGTTGACCCACCCGGGAAAGGGTGCTTACCTTCCTTGTGTTCCCTGCCTGCCGCCCCGCAGATATCACCAAGAATCTCGCAGTCAGCCCGCAGGCCACAAGCAAAATGCGGCACAAAGGAGAACAGGATAAATGCCAGCAATGACCGAAAAATCCAGAATTGAATGGGCTTTGTTTGTACTGCGCCTCGGCGTCTTTGTCGTTATGCTGGTCTGGACGATAGACAAACTCATTTCGCCAGCTCACGCCACAAAAGTCTTTGAGAATTTTTACTTTATTAGCGGTCTGGGACCATCCATCATGATGGGGATCGGCCTGATCGAACTCGTCATTATCGCGCTGTTCATGGCAGGGCTGTATAAACGGTTTTCCTACGGATTCGTTCTCGTGGTGCATGGCGTTTCCACGCTGTCGTCGTGGAAACAGTATTTTGTCGAACCAAATTTGCTGTTCTTCGCTGCATGGCCGATGCTGGCGGCGTGCTTTGCGCTATATCTGTTGCGGGATATGGATGTGAAGTTTACAGCGCGCATGAAATGACATCACATAAAGAAATCATCTTGCCGTGTGTTCTGGTTGCGTTGATCTGGACGAAGGCGTTCAAAACTCGGTATCAGCCAATCAGTCAACACTCAATAACACATGAAGCAAATTGTCCTGAAAGGTGATATTGGACGTCAGCACATCGTGGCGTTCGCATATGAAAAACACGGAAGACGCGGAAAAATTCAGGTACGGATGACGGGTCGCCACGGGGTCGAGCACATTGCGGGACAGCAGCGATGCCTTGGTCACGGTACCGTCCCCCGGTTCCATCATCAGGGACTCATAGTCCACGCCGGGCACCGCAACGGCAATCTGTTTTGGCCACAATCTCAGGGTCGACTCGCCATCGACTTCTTCAACTACCAAGCGGGCCGGGGTCAAATCGCAATCGCCACCAAAAATTACTGGGCGAACTCCACCTTCCGGCTCGGGCACGGTCAATGACCAGGTGAAGCGCCGAGCGCGCTCCAGGTGGCGATGGAAAGCAGCCTCTAATGTCGCCAGATACTGCTGCCCTTCCGTTGCTCCCATCCGCTGCCGGATGCGGAGTCGCAGTGCCGGACTCCAGGGCCCCATCTCAAACCGCTGCCAGATATAGGCGTCAAACTGATCGCGCTCCAGAACTTGCCCTTCGGTCGTATACAACCATTCATGAAGAGCGTGAGGGAACAACTGGTAAATGGCGGGCATGGTCATCAGCACTTCAGGGAAGGTTTCCCTGAACCCCAGATTGGCCCCGACGATCAGGGAGTGCATGGCCTCGACGGAACCCAGGTTAGGAGTTCCCACCAGGATCAACCTGCGAACTTTCCGCGCTCCGTCGTGGGTTACCTCAAATGCATTGCCGTCCAGCAGATCCCGGGCGCCATAGCGGACATAGTATCTGGCGATCAAACCACCCATGGAGTGGCCGATAATGTCGACTTGCAGATGGGGCTGACCGTAATCGACCCGCACCTGTTCTATCAGCCGATCAAGCAACCCAACATTTGTCATCGCGTCCTGCCGCCAGTCGTAGGCGAGGACGTAGTAGCGTGGCCGGGCGTCGGTAACCGGCGTTCCCGCGGTACCGGCGGCATAGCCACCGGCGCTCTCCAATACCTGGAGAATCCGGCTGTAATACTGCTTGCCCGCCGCTTTTTCGAACAACCCTGCCGGTAGCAGTTCATCGGCAACAGGTTGCAACGTTCTCGGCTCAATGGCCAGCGCCAACTCCGGATAGCGCGAGGTCAGCAGCTGCCACGTCGAACCTGGCCAGATTTCGCGACCGGCGGCATCATTGAGACGAGTACCCAGAATACCGGGGATCAGGATTACCGGCGGCCGATGGTGATCCTCTCTGGCGCCGCGATACAGGCGTTCGAGGTCGGGAGCAGGCTTGTAGTAACTGCAAGCAAACAGGGAAAACGCCAGCAGCCCGGCAATCAGGATCCTCGCCGCCCAGTAGAAGATCTTTGCATCCATCGATGGATGGTGTTTCACGGCACCCCTTGTGCGATGCAGACAGTGCATGCCCAAACGGTCGGCAGGCGGCTAGCCAGCCTTTCCGCTGAGATAGGCGACGGTCAAGGGATCGTTAGGCGCATCGAAAAGTGATCGGCTATGACCGAACTCTATCAGCTTGCCAACGCGCTCTTTCATCCAGAAGAAAGCAGCATAGTTCGCAACCCGACGCGCCTGGGCAAGGTTGTGCGTAACGATGACCACGGTGTAGCGACCCCGCAGGCGCTGGATCAGCTCCTCGACCACGCTTGACGAGATGGGATCCAACGCGCTGCAGGGTTCGTCCATGAGCAGAACCGTCGGTTCAAGCGCCAGAGCCCGGGCTATGCACAGGCGCTGTTGCTGCCCGCCGGACAACGCCAGCGCGGGGCTGTTCAAGCGGCCTCGTACTTCGTTCCACAGTCCGACGTCGCGCAGTGCCGTTTCCATCTTGTGGTCCAGGAGCTCGCGCTGTCGTACCCCATGCTCGCGCAGGGGAAGTTCAAGGTTGCGGCGGATGGAAAGCGGAAATGGATTCGGCTTCTGGAAGATCATGCCGATGCGACGCCGCAGGCCCAGCAGGTCAGTACGGGGATCCAGCAGGTCGCCGCCTTCAAAGCGGATGACTCCACTGACCTGCGCCGTGGGAATCAAGTCCGTAAGCCGGTTAAGGGCGGTGAGGAAACTGGTCTTGCCGCAACCGGAAGGCCCGATCAGCGCGGTGACGCAACCCTTGTAGATATCGAGCGTCACGTCGTCCAGTACGGTGGTAGCACCGTACGCTATCGAAAGCCCGGCGACGCCGATATGGGTTATCGGATCGCAACAGGGTGGCCCGGATGCGACGCTGCCAAGGGTATAGGTGGGATAGTGGCTGTTTTGTGGAATGGTCATGATACGGTGATTTTCCTTGTCGCCCAGCGATCGGAAAGTACAAGCGCGCCGCCGTTGAGCACAACGATGAGCGACACCAACACCAGCGCCGAGGCATGGGCCGCCACATCGCCGCCAGCAACGTTCATCGACAGATCGTAGACATGCACAGAGAGCGAGCGCCCCGAGTCGTACAGCGAGTCAGGCATGCGATCCACATAGCCGCTGGTGAAAAGCAGCGCCGCCGTCTCGGCAATTGCGCGGCCCATGCCGAGTATCAGGCCGGCGGTGATCGCGGGCGCGGCGGCGGGCAGCAGAATGTGCCACAAGGCGGCAGCGCGCGTCATGCCCAGCGCGGCTGCGCCACGTCGCCACTCCTCCGTGACCGCCGACAGGCCGGCTTCGCTGGTGCGAATGAGGATCGGCAGAACCATGCAGGCAAGGGTCAGGCCGCCCGAGAGAATCGAAAAGCCCAGACCCAGGAAGATGCAGAAAAACGCATTGCCGAACAAACCGAAGACGATTGAAGGCACACCGGCCAACACGTCGAGACTGAGGCGAATCACGCGCCTCGCCGCGCGTTTGCCACGCGCGTATTCCGCCAGCCACAGCGCGGCACCCAGCCCGGACGGGACGGCTACCGCCATGGCGACGGCGAGAATCAGCAGGGTGGAGATGATGATCGATGAAATGCCGCCAGAGCGCCCCGCGTCAGCAGGCGCGGTCAACAGAAAGCGCCACGACAGATGCGGTGCGCCTTGCCGCACAAGGTCCCCCAGCAGGAAACAAAATACACCCACCACCAGTAGCGCCGCAGCCCAGATCGCAGCGGTGAAGATGCGTTCAGACATCACGCTGCCGGTCGCCCGCCCGTGCCGCCAGCCAGGCCAGCAGTAGCACCATCACTGTCAGTAACAGACCGGACGCAAACAGGCCCGCGCGATGCGCGCCGGTCGCGTAAGCCATCTCAAGGGCGATATTGGCGGTAAGAACACGCACCGGTTCGAACAGGTCAGTGGGATTGCGGACGACATTGCCCGCCACCATCAGCACCGCCATGGTCTCGCCAAGCGCCCGCAACGCGGCGAGCAGCAGGCCGGCAAGCATGCCATCGCGCGCCGCCGGCACGGCCACACCGAGGATGATGCCCCTGCGTGTCATTCCGAGCGCGGCAGCGCCCTGCAGCAGGGAGCGGGGCACGGCGCCCAGCGCCGTGGCGCTTGTGAGCGTGACCGTCGGCAGCGCCATCAACGCCAGAATCAGGATTGCGGCGATCAGGCTGGCACCGGGCGGCGCCCAGCGAGCAATCAGCGGCACCAGCACGGTCAGCCCCCACAGTCCGTAGACGACCGAGGGGATGCCGGCCAGCAACGCAAGTACGGACCGGTATAGTTTGGCCACCGCCGGCGGCGCGTAGAAGCACTGGAAGATTGCTCCCGCGACGCCCAGCGGCGCGGCCAGCAACAGCGCGCCGACCGCGGTGGCAAGCGTCGCCCAGACCATTGACAACAGTCCGAACCGGCCTTCGAGCGGATACCAGACCCCATCGGCAAGAAAGGCTCTCCAGCCGCCCGCGTTCAATACCGGCCAGGATTCGCTAACGAGAAAACCCAAGACGAGCAGCAACAGCAGTGCGGCGCCCGTTGCGAACAGGGCGGAGAGCAGTGCCAGGCGGCGGTCAGCGCTCAGGCCGGACAAAGAACTGGGACTCGACAAGATCGCCCACTGCGGCGGAGCGCGCGAAGTCGATAAAACGTCCAGCGCGCGGGGACGGTGCGCCGCGGGTCACCAGATTGAGCGGACGCGACAACGGGAAGCGCCCGGAGCGCACGTTTTCGACGGTGGCGACGACCCCCGCCATGGGCAACAGCTTGATCGGTGTGCCGCGCTTTTCCTCGAATTCCGCGCTGCCGATGGAAACATAGCCGATGGCGCCCGGATTCCCGGCGACCATCTTGATGCCTTGCTGGTTTTCGCCGATCACGACGTGCGCCTTGATCTCGCTATTCTTCAAATGGAAGTAGTGCAGAAACAACTCCAGGGTCGAACGGCCTTCGGCCTTGTTGACCACGGTGATGCGCGCGTCCAGCCCTCCTGCTTGTTTCCAGTTGGTTATCTGGCCGGTATAAATCGCCTTGATCTGTTCATCGGACAAGAACTTCACCGGGTTGTCGGCGTGCAGGATCATGCCCACGCCATCCGCGGCAATGGCGTGGGCCATCAGATCGCTTTCTTCTGGCTTGAGCGCACGCGACACCAGGCCGATGTCCGCGAGTCCCGATCGCGCATCGGCGATGCCGCGTGACGATCCACCCGATTGAACGTCGACCTCGACGCCGGGATAGCGCTGCTCGAAACGCTTGCCGATTTCCAGCGCCAGAGGCGCGATGGTGCTGGAACCGGTCACTACCAGCCGTTCGGTCGCATGCGTCATTCCGGCAAATGCCATCAGGCCGAACAGGGCCGGCAGGAACATACGCCATGAATTCGTCATCACTATCTTCACTGCGATGGTCATCCCGCGAAAGGTAGAACAGGGCTCAGCAGCAGGCGCCGGCGTGACAAGCCCGGTGCCGCTCCGCGGCCGTCAGCGGTTCGTCAATGATTTCAACATCGACGACACTGCCTGTCTGTCCACCGTCATACGCCTTGGCAAGGTCGTGCATGGCTTGGGGTCCGGGGGCGAAGGCGTTTACGGCATCTCTGCGGCTGCCCGGATTTTCCCGGCGCCGCGTCAAGGAGCGTCCATCTCCTGTGCCGCGAATATCTCCGTGTCGGGATGGAAGGCGTACCAGGCAAACCAGTAGGCCACCAGACTCGGGATTTCGTTCCCTGTCGTATCGGTTACCACCGTGGCCCCACTGGCGGCGTCGTGGTGAAGGGTTATCCTGCGTCCCGCGAGCGTGTCGTTGACGGCGGTCTTCGCTTTCCGCAGTGCTTCCAGCGGATACGCCTTGTACCGATTGTCGATCGCTACACCGACCACGACATCCTTCACGCCAAGACGATCAGATACGGCGCTTATCGGGAAATGCAGCTTCGGCACCCGCTCGTAATCGCCGTATGGATCCGTCGCGTAGTCCCGCGTCACCCCCGTGTCGAAGGACAGCACCAGCGTATCGGGATGGCGCGCGCGCCACCATCCCCAGGTCGCATGGGTCATGGGCAACGGTTCCAGCCGCTCGCCCTTCATGGGGCCGGTGACGGCCTGGTGTCGCATCTGTGACCACAGCGACTGCGTTTCGCGGTCGTACAGGAGGACGTTGTTGTCGTAAAGCAGCCCCGACACGCCGAACGTTGCCTGCTGTCCCTTCACGCGCGCCAGGAAGGCCACGCCGCTCCGGCACAGCGGGCAGTAGGTCACGGCAACACCATCGGCGCCGAATCGGTCATTGACAACTTCGTGCCAGTTGAGGATCCGGACCGGATAAGCCTTCGCCACGCCATTGCGGACCACGCCGAGCACGCGATCATCCGCGTCGAGGGTCGTATGCCCGGCAGCGACGAAGCGCGGATTGTCGATTGCCGGAATGCCGTCCTTCGGCGGCCCGCCCTGATAGATAGCCTGCACGGGAACCAGAGCTCCGCCAAGATCGAAGCCGTTGAGCCTATCGGCGGCCGCGGATGCGGCGATGCTGCCTGTGGTGGCCAGAAAACCCAGGACGAGCCGTAACCAGGGATGAGGCGTGTTCGCTTTTTTCTTCGTGACGCAGGATGTCCTCGGCCCCGCGCCTCGTCTGGCAAGCTGGTTGCCGAACGACCGGCTGCTGAAAGACCGGTTGCTGAAAGATCGGTTGATTGATCCTGCCGCGAGCGCGTGATCTGGCCGACTCAGGATTTTGAAACTCTGCTGACCGAAAAAACTGTCGTCCGCCATGAGGCCCCCTTCGCGGTGTCGTCGCTGTTTCTGTTTTGGTGCATCGCGTCTGTGACCTAATGTCGGAACCTGACCCGGTTTCTTACAGCGGGCACAACCATCGTGTGCAAATAGGGCTCTGATCGGGCAGGCGCGTAAGAGAGCTGTGTGCCATAACGACTATTTCAACGATTGCATACCCACGGCGGCACGCCGAACCGTTGCGGGCAGCATGAAGCACTTCATAACACCATTGAGATTTCCCCATGAAAACCGTGGCGGCGAAATTGCCGGGTGTGCGACCTCGCTGGGGGATATACGGATTACTCACGCTTTGCATCCTCATGGGGCTGAGCCTGTCCGCGATAATCGCCCGCACCGGACAGGACGTTCATGCCCCCACAGCGCCCCTGCTTGACGAAAATCCAGCTTCGACAGAGCGAATCTCGTGCGGTGAACGAGCGGTAGCGAAACATTCTCCTCTTGTCATCCGGCATTTTTGCTACCCGGTTCCGCGCGAACGCTTTCAGGAACGATGGCCCGGGCCACAGCGGAAAATAGTTGCAAACGTCTCCCGGCTGGAACGTACATCCGCCGGCGCGCCAGCGCCTGCTTGGACCCGGGCTGTATACGACAACCTCGCGGGGCTTGACCCGCAACTGGACGCACTCATCAGCGCAAAGGACATCGATTGGGCCGAGGCCATGAGGCTTGGGCGCTGCTGGTCATTGTGACTCTTGCCCGCCACAGAAATGCATGGCTCCCTGCAGGAACTCAGGCAGCACATCGAATCGTTTATCCCCAACGCTGATCTCAAGGCGGGCGACGATCTGTCACCGACTGTCTGTCACCGACTGTCTGTCACCGGTACTGTCTTTCACTGGTAACGTGCGGCCAGCTCCGCCGCCGGCACGCCGCGCCAGTAGGCCCAGCGCAAGCGCCACATCAGGACGACCGTGCGCCACAGACCGCGCTGCTCCCAGCGGCGACCGGAGGTGATCGCCGGTGTGCGGATACAGGCCGGACGCGACAACGCGAGGAGGCGCCGCGACAACTCGATATCCTCCATCAACGGCTGATCGGGAAAGCCGCCCACCGCGGTGAACGCAGCGCGTGTGACGAAGATCGCCTGATCCCCGGTCGCGATGCCGGTCAACCGCGAACGCAGGTTCATCATGCGCGCGATAACCCGAAGCATCCGGGGACGCCCGTCGATGCGCACATCGAAGCGGCCCCACCGGTGGCGGCCACCGACCAGCGCGTTCTCGATCAATCCCGCAGCGCCCGCGGGAAGCCGGGTGTCGGCGTGCAGGAAAAGCAGCACGGGCGCGCGGGAGCTGGCGGCGCCCGCATTCATTTGGCGCGCTCTGCCACGGAGTCCGATGAGCGGCGGGACGCCCGCCGCGCTGGCGATGGCGACACTGGCGTCGCTGCTGCCGCCATCGACCAGTATCAGTTCACAGCCGGCGTCCCGCTCCGCCCGCAGCGCCGCCAACGCGGCGGGCAGTCCGGCCGCTTCATCGAGCATGGGCACGATGATCGAAATACGGGGCGAATTCATACGACAAGCGCCCAACCAACAGCCCAGCCACTGCCGGCCACCGTCTCAACCGCCGGTTTTCAGGTCAGTGTCCGGCGGCGCTGGCGTAGCGTCGGAATTCGCATCGTTACCATCGCCATTTTCTCCCGGCACATACACCCGCATCGCGGCGCCCAGAAAATGCAGTTGCTTACCGAAGTTTCGGCATGCCGAGCACATCAACAGATGCATCCTCAGCGCAACGCGCTCGACCGCGGTCAGCCCTCGCTCCCGGGCTTCCGACATCAGGCGAGTACTTTCCCGGCAGTTCGGCATCAGCGCACACCCTCGACAAACCAGTGAGTTTCCAGACACGCGCGCAACCGCAGTCGTGCCCGGTGCAGCATTACATTGAGGTTGGTCCGGGAAAGCGCGAGTGCGTTACAGATTTCCTCCGCGTCGAGCCCTACGAACTCCCGCATCATGAATACCCGCGCCTGGCGCTCCGGCAGCCCTTCGAGACAGGCCTCGAACACGCGCCAGAACTGGGTTTCGCGCAGGCTGCCCTCGGGCTCGTGCCAACCCGTGGGCCGTGCATCCAGATGCCAGTGGCCGCGCGCGTCGAACAGCGCAGCAAAGGTTTCGCCTTCATCCTCATCGTCGCCCAGGCTGCTGGCGGTGACAGTGCGTGAGCGCTGGCGCAGCGCATCGGCAATTTTGTACTTGAGAATACCGAATACCCAGGTTTTCAGCGCCGAGCGCCCGCCAAAGGAGCGCTGGTTCTTGAGCGCGCCGGCCAGGGCTTCCTGCACCGCATCTTCGGCAAGATCCGGATCCTTGAGCTGCAGGGTGGCGAACTTGATCATCTGGCGCCGCAGCGGCACCAGAAATTCAGGATCGGCCAACTGCACATCCCCGCCGGCAGGCTGCGCGGTTTCCCCGGCCATCCGCTCGCTCATGCCGATTCACTCCTGTGTTGCAACGTTGAAGACCACACTACTTGACGCCAAACGCCGAACGGACCTCTCAGAGCGCACCGCCGCAACTGCTGCCCTGCCCGGCGGTGCAGCCGTAACAATGGTCGGCAACGCGGATGGCTGCGCCTTCGCTGTCGGCCGCCAGCAGGTCGCGCAGATGGCCTGGACCGGCGGACGGCAGGCCCAGCTGCTGGTTGAAATCGCAATCGTACAGCCGACCCTGCCAATCGACGCTGATCAGATCGCGGCACATGACGTGCTCAAGGTTGGCGTGCTGATAGTTGTCCTTCAGCAACCGCAGGTAGTCGGCGAATTGTCCTTTCGAGATCAGCGTCGATCCGAAGCGATTGATGGGCATGTTGGCCAGCGCAAACAGGGTGTTGAATCGTACGCCGAACTGCCCGGCGAGTTCGCGTTTGTAGTCCGCTTCGAGCTGTGCCTGCGGGGGCGGCAGGCTGGCGCCCTGGGGGTTGTAGACCAGGTTGAGCAGCAGACCGGTACCCTCGCGGCCGTAACCCAGCGCATTGAGTTTTTGCAGCGCCCGGATGCTTTTTTCGAACACGCCCTCGCCGCGCTGGCGGTCGACGTTGTCGGCGGAATAACAGGGCAGCGACGCCACCACCTCCACGCCCTCGGCGGCAAGAAACTCCGCCAGGCCTTCCTGTCCGGGCTCGAACAGGATAGTCAGATTGCAGCGGTCGATGACGTTCACGCCAAGGCCCCGCGCCTGACGTACCAGATCGCGAAATTGCGGATGCAGTTCCGGCGCGCCGCCGGTGAGGTCGAGCGTCCCGATCCCGCGCGCCGCCAGCACCCGGGGAATCAGCGCCAGGGTAACGGCATCCATCATCTCGGTGCGGGTGGGGCCGGCGTTGACGTGGCAGTGCAGGCAGCGCTGGTTGCAGCGATAGCCGAGATTGACCTGGAGGGTGCGGGTGGCACGGCGCTGGAGCGCGGGGAAATCGGTCACTTCCAGCAGGGGCAGGGTGGCGCGCATGGTGTCCTTTCGACGAATGGGTTGCCGGGCAACGCTGTCGGTCGCCCGGCATCCGGCATTCTTACACGGGATGGCTCGCGCGCACCTCAGGGCAACACATTGCCCATGATGATGGTGCCGCTGGCGCCGAACATGCCGCCCACCCCGTGACAGACCGAGATCTTCGCACCGGCGACCTGGGCGGGCGCAATGCCGCGCATCTGACGCACGCTCTCCTGCAGGGCGTACATGCCGTACATGCCGGAATGCATGTAACTCAAACCGCCGCCGTTGGTGTTCATGGGCAGCTTGCCGCCGGGCGCGGTGTGGCGCTCCCAGATGAAGGCGCCCGCCTCGCCCTGGCCGACAAAGCCCAGATCCTCCAGGCCATAGATGGGCAGATGGGCGAAGGCGTCGTAGATCATCAGGTGATCGACGTCGGCATGGCGGATGCCGGCTTCGGCAAATGCCTTGGCGCCGGATACCCGAAACGCCCGCGACGAGCTGAAGTCCTGCATCTGGCTGATCATCGGGGTTTCGACGCTTTCACCGGTGCCCAGGATATACACGGGTCGGGTGGGAAAATCCTTCGCACGCTCCGCCGAGGTGAGCACCAGGGCACCGCCGCCGTCGGTCACCAGACAGCATTCGAGGACATGAAACGGGTAGGCGATGAGCTTGGAATTGAGCACATCCTGTACCGTGATGGGATCGCGGAGGGTGGCGCGGGGATTCATGCCCGCCCATTCGCGCTGCACCACGGCGACATTGGCCAGTTGCTCGTGGGTGAGGCCGTGATCCTTCATGTAGCGCAGCACCGGAATGGTGAACATGGTGGGCGCGCCCAGCACGCCGTAGGGCAGTTCGAACTGGCCGGCAAGACTCGCCTGGTTGATCCCCACCGCCTGGCTGCCGACCCAGGAGCGCCCGCTCTCGCCGTGGGTGATGAGAACGGTGGTACACAGGCCTTCCGCGATGGCCGCCGCGGCGTGCCGCACATGGAGCTTGAAGGAGCAACCGCCCACCATGGTGCCATCCACCCAGGTGGGCGTGATGCCCAGATAATGCGCGAGCTCCGTGGGCCATTCGGCCGCGCAGGCGACGCCGTCGATGTCCTTGGGCGTCAGCCCGCAGTCGGCCAGTGCGTTGAGCGCGGCATCGGCGTGCAACTGAATCTGCGACATGTCCGGGACCAGTCCGAGCCGGGTGGTCTCGGCGGCGCCCACGATGGCGACGGCGCCCGGCTTCATCGCGCACCTCCCCGCGCCGGGCGGAATTTCGGCAGCACGATATCCGCGCTCACCGAATCGAACACCACTTCGAGCGGCATATCCAGCACCAGGGCTTCCGGCGTCTGGGGCACGCCCAGGATATTGGTCATCATGCGCGGGCCTTCCTCAAGCTGCACCACGGCGATCGCATAGGGCGCGTCGATCCACTTCGGCAGCCGGTGATTGATGACATAGCTGTACAGCGTGGCGCGACCGCTGGCGCGAACCACCGACACCTGCCGCGAGGCGCATTCGGGACAAAAGGGACGCGGCGGAAAATACACATGGGTGCAGGCGTCGCACTGCTGCAAGCGCAGCTCGCCCAGCTTGGTGCCATCCCAGAAATGCCGGGTCTCCGGCGTCGGGCGCGGCAATGTTTTCGGATTCATGCTCATGGCGAGGCGCACAGATGGTTGTTGTTATGGAAAGCGATTGTTGCGCTTCGGCGCGAGCTTGTCGAGTCAGTCTGTGTAAAATCGGACCCAATTCCAACCATAAGGAGCACACAAAAATGACCATTCGATACGACAACCGGGTTGCGGTGGTAACCGGCGCCGGCGCCGGACTCGGCCGCAGCCACGCGCTCTTTCTTGCTTCCCGCGGCGCGCGCGTGGTGGTGAACGATCTGGGCGGAGCAGTGGACGGCAGCGGCAGTTCGGCGACGCCCGCCCAGCAGGTGGTCGCCGAGATCAAGGCGGCAGGCGGCGAGGCGATAGCCAACGCCGATTCCGTCGCCACGCCAGCGGGCGCCGCGCGCATCGTCCAGGCCGCGCTCGACCATTGGGGTCGCATCGATATCCTGATCAACAACGCCGGCAACCTGCGCGACAAGACCATCGCCAAGATGACCCCGGAGGATTTCGATGCCGTGGTCGCCGTGCATCTGGCGGGCGCCGCCTATTGCAGCATCGCCGCCTGGCCCCACATGAAGGACGCCAACTACGGGCGCATCGTGATGACCACCTCGGCCGCCGGCCTGTTCGGCAACTTCGGCCAGAGCAACTATGCCGCCGCCAAGCTGGGTGTGGTGGGGCTGATGAACGCCCTCAAGCACGAGGGGCGCAAGTACAACATCCATATCAACACGGTGGCGCCCATGGCGCTGACCCGCATGACCCAGGACATCATGTCCGAGCAGATCAAGCCGCTGGTGAAGCCGGAGTTCGTGACGCCCATCGTGGCCTGGTTCTGCGCCGAGGAAAACGACGTGTCCGGCGATGTCGTGGAAGCGGGCGCCGGCTACTACGCCCGGGTGCAGATCATGGAAGCCGCGGGCGCGGTGCTGGGCGGCGGTGAGATACCGACCCCGGAAGCGATACGCGACAACTACGCACGCATCGCCGACATGAACGGTGCCCAGCCCTACGACTCGGCCAACGACGTGATGCGCCATGTGTTTCGCACCCTGCGGCCGCGTTAGCCGGACCGGAACGGAACGGCACATCCACCGCATCCGCGCAGGTGACGCGGTTCCGTCATTCCCGCGCGACCGCCATGGATGGCGGAAATACTGGAAACGCAGGAGCGGTTTCCAGTGAAACGGGAATCCAGGTGCCGCAATATCTCGGAATCCGGTGGCGACTGGACCCCCGCTTTCGCGGGGGTGACGGGAGGACGTGGGGGTGACGACAAGACAACATCCGACATCAACAAGACATCTGCGAGACATCTGCGAGACATCACATGAGACTAGCCAACAAGGTCGCCCTGGTCACCGGCGCCGCCGGCCCCATGGGTCTGGGCGTCGCCAAGCGCTTCGCCGAAGAGGGCGCATCCCTCATCATCACCGACATCTCCGGCCGCCGCCTCGAAGCTGCGGTCGAGGAGATCACGCCATTGCTCGCGCCCGGCGCCAAGGTGCATGCGCACCGGGCGAGCGTGCTGGTTGAGGCGGAAGTGGACGAACTGCTCGCGTCCTCCCGCGCGCACTTTGACCGGGTCGACGTCCTCATCAACGTGGTCGGTGGCCTCTTTATCGACGCCAAATACACGCCGGTGCTCGAAGTCTCCGAAGAGCGCTGGGACGGCTGCTTCCGCGTCAACCTGAAAGGCATTTTCTACCTGGTGCGCAAACTCGCGCCAGGCATGCTGACGCGCAAGTGGGGCAAGATCGTCAACGTCTCCTCGGTGGAATACGCCGGCGCCGCCGGCCACGCCGACTACGGCGCCGCCAAGGCGGGCGTCACCTCCCTGACCCGCAGTCTGGCCGAGGAGCTCGCGCCCCACATCAACGTCAACTGCATCGCGCCCGGCATCATCCGCACCACGGCCATCCGCGACGTGGGCGAAGACGTCGCCCGCGAGTTCGAGCAAAAGAACCTGATGAAGCGCATGGGCGAGCCTCTCGACATCGCCAATGCCGCGCTGTTTTTCAGCAACGACGAATCGAGCTATGTCACCGGCGTGACCCTGCCGGTGTCGGGGGGGTTGTGGCCCGCGTTGTGAGCTGGAGCGGGCGCCGGAACCTCAATTAACAAGGAAGCAAGTCATGGCACTCCACCGGGATTTCCCGCGCTCGCCCTACGCTGTCCTGCCGCCGGCGCTGCGCTGGTTCCCTTTGCCCAGCGTGAAGCGGTCGAGACCCTGATCTGGCTTTACGACGTGCGCGGCGCCCGCGACAAGTTCGACCTGCTGCGCTTCGATGCCTCCGGCGCGGTGTCGAGCAACATGTTCGACGAGGACTGGCCGCGCTTCGTGATCAAGATGGCCACTGGCGCCGGCAAGACCAAGGTGCTGTCGCTGCTGATCGCCTGGAGCTACTTTCACAAACTCTACGAAGCGAATTCGCAGCTCGCGCGCAACTTCCTGCTGATCGCGCCCAACATCATCGTGCTCGACCGCCTGCGCGCCGACTTCGACGGCCTGCGCATCTTCTTCAACGACCCGGTACTGCCCGACAACGGCCACGCGGGGCGCAACTGGCGCGACGATTTCCAGCTCGCGCTGCACATCCAGGACGATGTGCGCATCGTGCGCCCGACCGGCAACCTGTTCCTGACCAACATCCACCGCGTCTATCTGGGCGAGGTGCCGGAGCCCTCGCTCGACATCGCGCTGCCCCGCCTGACCCGGCGCTTCAACCGCGAGTTCAAGGATCTGGCGGAACTGGACCCAGCCGCGTTCGGCAACCCCCGGCTGCCGGTCAAGCCGTTCACGCCGGACCAGACCCGGGAGATCGTCTTCAAGACCCTGCTCGAATCCGAGGTCGATCACGTCATCCAGCTCGACGGCAGCGGCGCGGCGGACTACCGCTCCGTGGTCGCCTTCTTCGCCCGCCAGTTGCTGAAGGATCTGCGCCTGGTCGGCGGCTACGACCTGCTCTATCCCAAGGTGCGCGACTTCCTGCGCGAGCATTTGTTCGATCACCCGGTCGATCTGGGCGATCCGGTGATCCTGCGCAACCTGTCCGAACCGGAAGTCGGCAAGCTGCTGTTCGACCACTTCCGCGCCGCCATCAACGCGCTGACCATCCGCGACACCGGCAGTTCGCGCAGCGAAGGCCAGATCCGCCTGCGCGACACCCGGCCCTTCCGCACCGAGCCGCGCGGTTTTTTGCCGGCCAGAAAATCCGTCTTCAACCGTATCGTCGGCGAGGTCAACGCCGACCGACTGGAGCTGGATTTCGCCGCCTTTCTCGACAGCGCGCCCGACGTGCAGGCCTTCGGCAAGAACTATCTGGCCGTCGGCTTCAAGCTGGATTACGTCAAGGCCAACGGCGAGCTGTCCACCTACACGCCGGATTTCATCGTGCGCACCACGGATGGCGCCGTGTGGCTGGTCGAGACCAAGGGCCGCGAGGAGCTGGACCTGCCGCAAAAGATGGCGCGGCTGGCGCAGTGGTGCGCCGATGCGACCGAGGCGAGCAAAAGCGAAGACGGCACGCGCTACGGCTTTGTCTATGTGGACCAGGAAAGCTTCGAGGCACATCGGCCAACGGATTTTGGCGGGCTGATCGCGGCTTTCCGTACCTATCAGCATTCATCTAGAATGCCCATAAACCCAGTTTTATGGAAAACCAGCCATGAAAACCACGCTTGAACTTCCTGACCCTTTGCTGCGCAGAGTGAAGGTGCGCGCTGCCCAGACCGATCGCAAGCTCAAGGACGTGGTGGCGGAATTGATTGAAACCGGCCTCGACGCCGTCACCGCCGCGGGCGGATCTGCGCCTGAGTCTCCCGCACCACGCAGATCGCCACCGATACTCAAGCGCCAGACCGGCCGCATGTTGTCGGTCGAGGACATCGATGCCGCCATTGCCGACAACCGTTTCGCGCATTTAGGCTCACTCGACGAGCTGAACCGCTACATGGACGAACTGAGGGCCGACCGCGACGACGCATCGGCATGAACGCGCTCGACGAGTTGCAAGGGGCACGGCTTTACCTCGACAGCAACGTTTTTATCTACGCGTTCGAGGCGCAGCCGGGGCCGCTGCGCCAATCCATCGGACAGTTGTTGCGCTGGATTTATGGCGGCGGGAGCAGTGCCGGCACCAGCCTGATCGCGCGCGCCGAAGTACTGGTCCGACCCCTGCGCCTGCGCCAGGCCGAACTGGCGGATCGCTACCGGGGCCTGCTCTCGGGTGACGCGCCCATCGCCATCTTCGCGCTGGACCGACCGATCATGGACGGCGCCGCCGAACTGCGTGCGGACTATCCCACGCTGAAACTTCCGGATGCCCTGCACATGGCCTCGGCGCTGCGGGCAGACTGTGATTTCTTCGTGACCGGCGATCAGCGTTTGAGCATGCTCGCGGCGCGCATTCCGGTGCTGACCCTGGACCAGCTCCCGACCGGCGCGGCGTGATATGAGCAAACCACCCAAGCCCGCCTACCAACTCACCGACGCCGAGCAGCGCGACCTGATTGCGCTGCTCCAGCAGGGCCGGCCGCTGCCGGAGAAGTACCGCTTTGTACTGTTTGAGGACAAGCGCGCGGTGGACAAGGGCCAGGTGGTGTTTCACGACATCAGCTTTGTCGAGGCCACGCCGCGCTACGATCCGAAAAGCAAGTGCGCGGTCAGCATCGAACTGACCGACTTCTCGGTCTACTACACCCAGGGCGCCTTTGAGGCCGCGATTGCCGCGATGAAGGAAGGCAAGAGCGAGGTCATGTGCGAACAGGGCCAGCTCTACAAGGTGAGCAAGAGCAAGGACGGCATCGTCACCCGCGAGCGCCTGACCCGCCACTGGACCGACTGGGTGGATTACTGGGCGGTGGACTTCGACTACATGAGCCGCAAGGAGATCATCAAGGTGGCGAAGAACATGGGCCTTGATTCCGTCATTCCCGCGAACGCGGGAATCCAGTCTTCGAGCACGCCCACCACATCCGACATGGATTCCCGCCGGAGCCTGCCCTCGACTCCGATCGGGGGCGGGAATGACGAAGTGGTGGAATTCGAAGAGCGCTGGACCGGCGGTTACATCTTCGAGAACGAATGGCAGAGCTTCCGCACCCGCCGCAACCGCGATCTGGAACTGACCACCGCCCTGCACAGCTACGACCGGCCGGGGCGCTACACCGTGGCGGTGAAAGTCATCGATATTTTCGGCAACGATACCATGACGCTGGTGCCGGTGAGTGTGGGGTGAGGGCACGCGCTACCTGCCGGGTGAGCAAAGGGTAGCGTGCCCATGCGGACTTCTTTTTGAGACCAGCAGTCAACGATGAGGTTGATGTTGGCAGCAAGTGGACGCTGATTGTTGACGCCACTGGGTGATTTAATTGGGTAAATTGGGGACAGACTCAGCTGCCCCGCTGCGGGCCGGCGTCGCCCACCGTTGAGGGGTGAAAAGTAAAATCCTTACCATGGCCAAAACCCTGGCATCGAGCGCCCCATCCATGATTCGCAGCAAACTGACCAGCAAGGCGCAGACGACCATCCCTGAGCCCGTTCGCGCCGCCCTGCATCTGGAGCCGGGCGACGAGTTGGTGTACGAGATCGCCGATCAACGGGTGATCCTCACCAAGGCAAGGAGAGTCAGCAGGACCGACGACCCGTTCCGCACCTTTCACGAATGGAGCACCGAGGCGGACGCGAAGGCTTATGCCGAGCTTTAGGCAGGGCGAAGTCATCAAGATGCCTTCCGCACCCCGACCGCGCGACCCGGCAGTCCCGGCCGGCGCTGGTGGTATCCGCCGGTAGCCTCGAAGACGCTCACGGGCTGCTGTGGGCGGTGATAATCACCAGCGCGCAGAACCGGGGATGGCCCGGCGACGTACCGGTGAACAATCTTGCGGCGGCCGGTCTGCCGGTACCTTCGGTGATCCGCACGGCGAAAATCGCCACCATCGAAGCGGCGGATGCGGCAAAACTCGGCGCGGTGGCCCCCGCGCTTTTCCGGCGGGTTGCCAAATGTCTGGCACGTGAGCTGGGTCTGGACACTGCCTGAGCGTCCCTTGCGGGACTCGACCAGCACCGAATCGTTCGCGCTGGGCATATCAATCCATCCGCACCGGCCTCCCGCTCCGCCCGATGTGGTAAATGAACGGACCCGGGTCGGCTTGGGCGATCCTGGTGAGTCGGTTCAGGGCGCCGGCCTCCCGCAACGCGGTTACGAGCGAAAGGCTGTCGAGCGATTCGTCGAGGAAAAAGGTGACGGGCTCAGGCCGCGTTACGACAAGAAGGACAAACTCACTGTCCAGATCGAGCTGACCGACTTCTCGGTCTACTACACCCAGGGCGCCTTTGAGGCCGCGATTGCCGCCCTGAAGGAAGGCAAGAGCGAGGTCATGTGCGAACAGGGCCAGCTCTACAAGGTGAGCAAGAGCAAGGACGGCATCGTCAGCAAGGACCGCCTCACCAAACACTGGACCGACTGGGTGGATTACTGGGCGGTGGACTTCGACTACATGAGTCGCAAGGAGATCATCAAGGTGGCGAAGAACATGGGCCTTGATTCCGTCATTCCCGCGAACGCGGGAATCCAGTCTTCGAGCACGCCCACCACATCCGATATGGATTCCCGCGTTCGCGGGAATGACGAAGTGGTGGAATTCGAAGAGCGCTGGACCGGCAGCTATATCTTCGAGAACGAATGGCAAAGCTTCCGTACCCGCCGCAGCCGCGAGCTGGATCTGACCACCGCCCTGCACAGCTACGACCGGCCGGGGCGCTATACGGTGGCAGTGAAGGTGATCGACATCTTCGGCAACGATACGATGACGCTGGTGCCGGTGTCGGTAGGCTGAGCGGGCAAATTGAAGGCCGCCCACTGACGTTGGGCCTGCCCAAAACCGTTCGCCCTGAGCGTGTCGAAGGGCCGCTTGCGCCGCAGCTCGTGCTTCGACACGCTCAGCACGAACGGCTTATCTGAACAGCATTGACGCACATCGCGGTTTTTTTCTGTCAGAAGCGCGTCAAGATCGCCGCCCGGCTCGGCCGAGCGCTGGGAACCGATAGGCGATGATCTGCCACTCACCGACACCCGCTTCCAGCATCAGGCACGACGGCCCGCCGTTGGTGCGGGCGCAACCGGCGCCGCCGGGGTTGAGCAGCCGGGGGGCGGGAGCGAGGTCTTGCAGCAGGCGGTGGCTGTGGCCGTAGAGCACAGCCCGGGCGTCCGGGTGATGGGCGCGCAGACGCTGGTGCCGGCGGTTCGCGGGATGCCGATGGCCGTGTTCCACCATCAGAATGCCGCCCGGCAGTGGCACTTCGAGCCGCTCCGGCAGGGCCGCCAAATCGGCGAGATCGCCCAGCCACTTGGCCGGGACATCGTTATTGCCACGCACCGCGAGCACCCGCCCGGCGGCCGCTGCCAACGTTTCCAGTACAGCGCTGGCACCGACATCGCCGGCGTGTAATGCGAGCGTGCAATCCTGAGCGAGTTCCGCGATGCGCGGGTCGAGCACGCCATGGGTGTCGGCCAGCAGTAATACGTGCATGGTCCTGGCGGTTCAGGGCGCGTCGGCGGGCCAGAACAGCGCCAGCCACAGGGTTGGCGGGTCGGCGCAGGTGGACTCGACACGGTGGCGGCGATGCGCCGGCAGTTCGAGGCTGTCGCCGGGCGTCAGATGCACTGTCCGCAGGCCGTCGGGCATGGCGACGGTCAGTTCCGCTGCTCCTTGCAGCAACACCACCCACTCGTGCTCGGCCTGGTCGTACCAGAAACCGGGAGGACTCGCCTGGCCCGTCGAGACGATGCGCTCAATCCGCAGCCCCGGCCGATCCAGCAGATGTTGGATGCGCTCCTTGGCCTCGGGACCGGTGGGCAGATCTTGGAAAAGGTTGGACATGGAAACGCTCCTCGGGAACACCCGCAGTGGTTCAGGCAAACGCCGCTGGTCTGCCTTCAACATTCGCCGTTCTCGCGCAAACCAGCGAACCCAAAGCCGCCCGCTAATCCCTGAACACGGGCTTGCGCTTCTCCAGAAAGGCGGCGATGCCTTCGCGCCCGTCGCGGCTGCCGGCGAGCGCGGAGATGGCGCGCGATTCCAGTTCCATCTGCGTTTCCAGGCCTTCGGTGGCGCCGGACAGGATCAGGCGTTTGGTTTCGCCGTAGGCCGTGGTCGAACCCTGCGCCAGTTGCGCTGCCATCGCGAGCGCCGCGTCCAGCAGTTGCGCGTCGGGCACCACCCGATTGACGAGACCCCAGTCGAGCGCCTGTTGCGCGCTCAGCACCGGGTTGAGCAGGGCCATTTCCTTGGCGCGACGCATGCCGACCATGCGGGCGAGATAAAAACTGGAACTGCCGTCGGGCGGCAGTCCGGCATTGGTGTAAGCCATGGTGAATTTGGCCGACTCGGAGGCGATCGCGAGATCGGTGCACAGCGCGAGGCTGAGCCCGCCGCCGGCGGCGGTGCCGTTGATGGCGGCGATCACCGGCGGCGCCATGCGGTTGAACTTGGCGATGGCGCCGTGGAACAACTGGGTGACCAGCTTCAGATGCGCCGACACCCGGTCGCCCTGACTCGCGAAATCCTTCAGGCCGCCGCCGACCGAGAAGAACCGGCCGCGGCCGGTGAGCACCACCGCCCGTATCGCCGGGTCCTCGTCGCAGCGGATGGCGTTGTCGATCAGCTCCTGCACCATGCCGTGCACCACCGGGTTGCCTTCCTCCGGCCGGTTGAGGGTGAGCAGGCCGACGCCGTCGGCCACCTCCAGCGTCATATGGCTATTGGTCATGGGCAGAATCCCGTTGTCGCTGGCAGCCGGTCAGGCTGCATCCAGGCCATAGAGCGCAGCCACATTGTCGTGCAGCAGCATGTCCTGCTGCGCCTGGGGCAGCGGCGCCACATATTTTTGCAGCAGCTCCTGCGACCAGGGCCAGGTGGAATCGCTGTGGGGGAAGTCGTTGGCCCACATGATGCGGCGCGGATTCATCGCTTCCAGCATGGTGAAGGCGACGATGTCGTCCTGGAAAGTCACATAGATGTTCTCGCGGAAATACTCGCTCGGCATCTTGTCGAGCTCGACGCCGCGCAGACGGAAGCGGTGGCGGTTGTAGGTGTGATCGAGCCGATAGGTAAAGTGGGGCACCCAGCCGGCGTCGGCTTCCACGCACACGATCTTGAGCCGGGGATTGCGCATGAACACGCCGGAATTGACGAACATCGCCATGATGTCCTGGTTGGCGCGGATGATCGCGTGACCGGAATTGATGCTGGTGCCGCGAAACTGCATCGACTTCATCTCGCCGGAGGTCAGGATGTGAAAACTGAGCGGCAGATCCAGGTCGATGGCGGCCTGCCAGAAGGGGTCGAACATGGCGTGGTCGTAATCCACGTCCGCGATGGCCGGGCGACCGGGCAGCATGACGCCGCGCAGCCCCAGCGCCTTGATGCGGCGCAGATCCTCGATGCCTTCGTCGATGCTGCGCAGCGCGACCTGGCCGACGCCATGGAGACGGTCGCGGGCGTGGTCGCAGAACTCGGCGATCCACAGGTTGTAGGCGTCCATGCAGGCCTTCTTGTAGTCGTGATCGGAGACATTGCAGACCTCCATGCCCACCGAGGGATAAATGATCTCGCCGGCGATGCCGTCGCGATCCTGGTCGAGCAGGCGTGCGGCCGGATCCCAGCCGCCCCGGTGCAGCTCCTCGAACCGGGCGCCCTTGGTGGAGAGTTGCTCGGGCGGCTTCCCGGCGGCCGAAATGAGGCTCAGCGGCAGCGCCTTCTTGACGCCCTTGATCTGGTAGACATCGCCGCGCTCGGGGTCATGGACCACGCGCGGAGCGTCGGCCAGGTATTTCTTGTCGATGCGATCCACATAGAGATCCGGCGGCTCACAGACGTGGGAGTCGGACGAGATGATGGGCTTGAACATGGGGATTTATCCTCCATTAATGGTAACTGTTGTGCGCGACTGGGCCGGAGCATAAACCAGGGAGGCTGCGGGAACCATGCGCACCCGCCACCCGGTGGGCGGTTGCGGTCGCGGCGGCTACACTGCGGTCGGTTTCCGGGACCGGGCCGCTCCATCCCGACGATCCATTCGACAGGCGAAGTGAATCATGAGTGAAGGCAAACTGCTGCTGGTCCGACACGGGCAGACCGAGGCCAATATCAACCAGCTCTGGCACGGTTCCACGGACACCCCGCTCACCCAGCTGGGCGCGCAGCAGGCCGAACGCCTGGGCGCGTATTTCCACAACTATCTGCCGGAAATCCACGCGATCTATTCGAGCCCGCTCCAGCGCGCCCGCATCACCGCGCAGCACATCGCCGCCGCCAGCGGCCACGACCTGCGCATCGACCCGCGCCTGATGGAATTCGGCGCCGGCGAACTGGAGGGCAGGCGCTTCACCGAAATGGACGGCGAAGACGGCTTCGTCCGCCGCATGATGGCCGACCCGCACCACCGCGCGCCGGGGGGTGAAAGCCGCCATGAGGTGACGCAACGCTTTGTCACCGCGGTGGAGGAGTTCCGCATCAAGCACCCGGGCGAAAACCTGGTGGTGGTGAGTCATGGACTCGCGATTGCCTTTGCACTGTCCCACTGGATCGACCGCGACACCACCAGCTGGACGCGCTATCGGGTCAGCAACACCTCGGTCACGGAAGTCTGCCTCACCCGGTTCGAAATCGGGTTTCTCGACCGCACGGACCATCTATAGAACGCTGCCAAAATCCGTCATGCCCGCGGCAGCGGGCATCCAGCGCTTTGGTTTTTCTGGGTTCACGCTTGCACGGGAACGCCGAAAAAGGAATTTTCAGACGCGTTCCATCGCGGGTTAAACAATGCGCTGCGCCTGTTCTTTTTCGGCGACGGGCGCTATTTCGTAGCCACCGCGGCGGTCAGCCTGGCACGAATGGTTTCGACCCGCTGCCGATTCACCCCCAGATCGGAATAACCCAGCCGCGACGCCGAGCGCACCTGAACCACACCGCCGGGGCCGAGCAGAAACTCCACATCGTCGCGAAAGCGCAGCAGGCGACTGGTGAACACCACCCACAGATAGTTGTCGGTTTGCGCCTGGATTTCGGTGCGCGGCATATCGCCCACGACGGCGAGCAACGCCGCCATCCGGGCCGCAGCATCGCCCGGGATGGCGAGCGGCGCAACGCGGTGACCGTCATCGGTCGCCAGGCTGCTCACGCAATTCGGCGACGACGGGCAGGGCGCGAGTTGACCGCGCTCGATGAAATCCGCCGAGGGCCCGGCGCAGGCGGCCGCGGAGACCAGACCGAGCAGCAATGTGATGAATCGCGAGCGGTGTGTCATGGCGGCGCTCCAGAATTGGTTGTTGCGATCATGCCGGCTTCAATTTGCGCGCGAACAGTTCGAACGCGATATCCCAATGCCGTTCGGCGGCTGCGTGGTAGACAGCGCCGCGAATTCGATGCGGATGGGACGAGCCATTCCGCCAACCAAACGCCGTTTGTTGTGATGCTACAATGCGAGAACTGAACATCCCGCTCGAATTTTCAACTGTTTTTTTCATTCAGCCGCTATTTTCGCCTCTCTGAGTTCATAGCAGCGCCCCTGTTTCAGCATCGAAAAAATAACACGACAGAGATGGCGGCCGA
>JAKFFI010000051.1:0-31114 GCA_036677085.1 Porticoccaceae bacterium | reverse complement strand
CAGCACCTGGGCGACATCGATCTCCGCGAGCAGGCCGAGCCGCACCAGTACGCGGCCCAGCAGATCGCCCATCTCGCGCTGGGCGGCGAGCGCCTGATCGAGATCGCGCGGGGTCAGCTTGCCGGCACGCACCAGCAATTCGCCGAGGCGCTGGCGCGACGCGACGGGCTGCGCAGACATGGCCGGGTCGGTCTTGAGCTGCGCGGTAACGCTCTCGTCACTCATAGTGGCGTGGCTGTCACTCATAGTGGCGGGGCTATTGGTGGCGTGGCTGTAGTGTGGCCTGAAGCAGGGCGCCGCTGCACGGCGCGTCCCGCATACAGGAAATCGTTGCTTACGCCCGGTTGATCACCGGGGTGGGCGCCATCATACCGCGTCGCCGCCCGTCTCCCCGGTACGGATGCGAATCACCTGTTCCAGGGGTACGACAAAAATCTTGCCATCACCGATTTTCCCGGTGCGCGCCACGGAGGTGATGGCATCGATCACGGCGTCCAGCATGGCGTCATCCACGGCGATCTCGAGTTTCACCTTGGGCAGGAAATCCACCACGTACTCGGCACCGCGATACAGCTCGGTATGGCCCTTCTGGCGCCCGAATCCCTTCACTTCGGTGACCGTGACGCCCTGCACGCCGATCCCGTTCAGGGCTTCGCGCACGTCGTCGAGTTTGAACGGCTTGATGATTGCGGTTACCAGTTTCATGCGTCGTTTCCCAGTTGCCGGCGCCGGTTGCGGGCGCACAGTATTAACACAGACACCGCCACGGGACCAAATTTACGGCGCGGCTCATGCCCCGCGGGCCCATGGCGTTGGTCGATGGCCATTCATTGCGTACACTGCGGCCGTCCGTCGACCCCCGAGGGTGAACACCTTTGCTGCGCTTCCTGGTCTTGTTCATGGCCATTCTGGCCACGCTGTTCACCGCGGAAATGCTGGCGCCCGTCCAGCAGGCCGTGGTGCTGCCCTGGACCAGCCTGCTGGCCGACCTCAGCGGCTGGCTGATGCGGTTCTTCGACTCCCAGGTCGCGGTCAGCGGCAAGGTGATCCGCAGCACGACGTCTTCCTTCGGCGTTTCCATCGAGCCCGGCTGCAACGGTGTCGAAGCCATGATCGTGCTGCTCGCGGCGATCACCGCGTTTCCGGCACCGCTGTTTTACAAGCTCAAGGGCCTGGTAGCGGGTTTCATCGCCATCCAGGCGCTCAACCTGGTGCGCATCATCAGCCTGTACTACCTGGGACTGTGGAACGCGACCCTGTTCGAGTGGGCGCATCTGTACATCTGGCAGGCGCTGATCATGCTGGATGCCCTGATCGTATTTCTGGTCTGGGTGCGTTTCATCCCCGGCGGCAGTCCCGCCGGGCCGACCTCGCCCGACGCCGGCAGCGAGGCGCCCGCCCGTGCCGGCTAGCGGTCCCCTGGCCCCCCTGCTCGGCCGCATCCTGCTCTGGCTGCCCGTCACCTTCGCGATCTGGTATCTGACCGCGGCCTGGCATCTGGCGCCGGTCGCGTGGCTGGCCCATCACCTGTTGCAGTTCTGGCTGCCCGAAGCGGTGGCGGACCTGGGCCTGCGCCAGACTGAATTGCTACTGATCACCCGTTTCGGCGAAGTCGGCGGTCAACTGGTGGCAAACCCGCCGCCTGGCGAGAACCTGGGCTTTCTCACCAATCCACTGAGCTACAGCTATTCGCTGCCGCTGTTTGCGGCACTCGCCCTCGCCACGCCCCTGCGCGGTCGCTGGCGACGGCTCGCCATCGGCTTGGGTGTGTTGCTGTCGATCGAACTGGCCTCGATGCTGGCGACGCAGATCAAGACGCTGGTATTCGAGACCGGCGGCGCCTTCGTCGCCCAGCAGCAATGGGGCGCGCCTACCCGCGACGCGGTCGCCCTGGCCTACCAGCTCGGATCCCTGCTACTGCCCATGGTGATGCCGCTGGTGGTATGGATGGCGGGCCACGGCAGCTACCTCGCCCGATTGAACCCCCGACTGGGGGCATCGAACAGATAACGAACGAAAGGTACAAATCGCGGCGGGGGCGCCGCTCCTACAACCGCATCGGCACCTGTAGGAGGCCCGCCCCCGGGCCGATTGGGTCCTCAACCGGTTCGCGTGCGGCCACTGGACCAAGGCTGCAACAGCAGCCGGTGCAGCCAGAGATCACCTTCGTCCCGGAACTCCTCCAGCCCCGGCGCCAGCGCCCGGCAATGGGCGGCATCGCGCAGCTGGGCGGTACCGAACAGATAATCCCACCAGGGCAGCACGGAGCCATAGTTGCTGTCGGTCTCGATCCGCTCTGGCGAGTGATGGACGACATGGAAATCCGGTGTCACCAGTATGCGCCGCAGCCGCTTTTCCACCGCCGCCGGCAATTGCCAGTTGACGTGACTGAACAGATGCACAGCCAACGAGACCGACTGATAGATCAGCACGGCCAGCGGCGGAATACCCAGCGCCGTCCAGATCAGCAGGCGCGCCGGCACATCCACGAATACCACCAGCGGATGCTGGCGCAGCGTGGTGGTGAGATCGACATGGGGATCGCTGTGATGCAGCCGGTGCAGGCGCCAGAGCAGAGGATTGTGGTGGTACGCCCAGTGGATGGCGTACTCCACCCAATCCATCAGCAGCAGGGCGATGGGCAGGGCGATGAACGCCGGTAGAGGCATCCAGGTCAGCAGACCCGGGGGTTCGGCACCGAGCCAAAAAGCGCTCGCGGCGGCGCCCAGCAACAGGGTTTCGCGACCCAGCCACCAGAAGCCGACCGCCAGCGCCAGATTACCGCTCCAGCGGCGCCAGGGCCGGGGATGGGAGCGCTGGCGCGGCGCCGCGTTCTCGACCAGCAACAACGCCGGCAGCGCCGCCATCCAAACCAAGTACCAGGCGCCCGCCAACCACTCCGGCGCATCGTTCATGGGCAATCACCGATGACCGAGCCCGATCTTGTCGCGTGCCTCCGGCCAATCGCTTGCAGCGTGCCAGCCTAACGCTTGCGCTTGTACAGGGCGCGTCCGGCGGCCACCGCCAGCAAGGCCGCGATCCCGGCCAACCCCCATTCGCCCAACGTCGGCACCGCCGTCGCCGGCGGCGGGGCGAGGACGCCGGCAAAAGCGTCAATGCACAGCAGGGACGCTGCCCATACCCCGAAACTGCCGATCCTGTGAATCTGCCGCATGACAAGTCTCTCCTGAGTGTTTTTCGGAGCCGACCACAAATACTTGCGGTCAGCCCCCCAAGCCTAGCCAACCCCCGGCCGGCTGTAAATGCCGGGGCCGCCACCGGGCGCCCCTCCCGGCGACAGGCGAGGCCTTCGCCCCGTCCCGCGCACCGGGCACAATGGGCAGCGGATGAGCATGGACGTCGGCACAGTGTTCACATCGAACAGCGAACTCCCCGAGCAGGGGCAGGATCGAACGCGCGACAACCGCAGGCGCCTGTGGCCGGCGCTGCTGACGGGCGTCGACCACACCCTCGATCTGGGCTGGCGCGGCTGGCTGGCGCTAGCGCTGGGCCTTGCCGCAGGCTGGTGGCTCTATGTGCCGCTGCACGAGCTGGCGCACGCGCTGGGTTGCCTGGCCACTGGCGGCGAGGTGACCCGACTTGAAATCGCACCGGCATACGGCGCCGCCTGGCTCGCACGCTGGCTGCCCTTTGTTGTCGTGGGATCGGATTACGCCGGGCAGCTGACTGGCTTCGACACCGGTGGCCGCGACGGCGTGTATCTGGCGACGGTGCTCGCCCCCTACCTTCTGACACTGTTCCCCGGGGTCCCCGCACTGCTGCTGTGCGCGCGCCGCACGGGTCTGGCGGCAACCGCTGGATTCGGAGCAAGCCTGCCCTGGGGACTCGCGCCAATACTGAGCTTGAGCGGAGATTACTATGAGGCGGGCTCGATTCTGGCGAGCCGCGCCGGTGCCGTATTCGCCGATGTGGAGAGCGTGGAGATCTGGCGCAGCGACGATCTATTCCGGCTGGTGGCGGATCTTTCCGGACGCGGGGCGCTGGACGGCGTCAACTCGGCGGGCATTGCGGCGGGTCTGGTGCTCGGCATCGTATTGGCGGTCGCGACGCTGTGGCTCGGAACGGCGGTTTTTCAAACGATGGCCAAACCTGCCAAGCCCTGACGGGTTGCCAACGCGCAAGGCCCCGCAACCAGTGCGGGGCCTTGCGTCAGCTTTTTGCTTCAGATCTGGAAACGCTGCACCCGGATCGGTGCAGCGCCGGGGCGCACCTGACTACGGGTTGTAGGCTTTTTCGCCGTGTTCGGCGATATCCAGCCCCTCGCGCTCGGCCTCTTCGCCGACCCGCAGTCCGATGGTGAACTTGAGGACGGCCAGCGTGATCGCAGCCACCACCGCACTCCAGACCACCGCCACGGCCACCGCTTTGACCTGAATCAGGATCTGGGCCGAGTCGTAGCCAAAGGCAGGCCCGACCCAGCCGTCGGTGACATAGCCGGCCCCGCCCAGTGCCGGGTTGACGTAGATGCCGGTCAATATCGCTCCCAGGATACCGCCGACCGCATGCACTCCGAAGGCATCGAGCGCGTCGTCATAGCCCAGCAGTTTCTTGAGATAGGCGACCGCGAGGAAGCAGCCAAAGCCGCACACCAGGCCGATCACCAGGGCACCCTGGATGCCAACGAAACCGCACGCCGGTGTAATGCCCACCAGCCCCGCCACCGCACCCGAAAGAATGCCCAGCAGGGATGGCTTGCCCTTGAAGATCCACTCGGCAAAAAACCAGGTGATGCCGGCCACCGCGGTGGCAAACAGGGTGTTGGCAAAAGCCAGCACGGCGTAGCCATTGGCTTCAAGGTTGGATCCGGCGTTGAAACCGAACCAGCCGAACCAGAGCATGGAGGCGCCGATCATGGACATCACCAGATTGTGCGGCGCCATCGACGTCTTGCCGTAACCCACTCGCTTGCCGACAAACAGCGCACATACCAGGCCGGCCACACCGGAGTTGATGTGCACCACGGTACCGCCGGCGAAGTCGAGTGCGCCCAGTTGCCACAACCAGCCCGCGGTGGCGTTGAGCTCATCGACCACCTCCGGAGAGGTGTAGGCATCCGGGCCCGGCCACCACCACACCATGTGCGCCATGGGCAGATACGAAAACGTGAACCAGACCACCGAGAACAGTAGCACCGCCTTGAATTTCATCCGCTCGGCATAGGCCCCGGCGACCAGCGCCACGGTAATGCAGGCGAAGGTGAGCTGGAACATGGCGAACATCAGCTCGGGAATCACGACCCCTTTGCTGAACGTACCTGAGGGCACGAAATTACCGGCGGCATCGTAGATCACGCCGCTCAGCATGGCCTTGTCGAAGCCACCGAAGAACGGGCCACCATCGGAAAACGCCACGCTGTAGCCGTACACCACCCACAGCACCGCGATCACGCAGAAAATCGCAAAGATCTGCGTGAGCGTCGACAGCATGTTCTTGGCGCGCACCATCCCGCCGTAAAACAGTGCCAGCCCTGGCAGCGACATGAACAACACCAGCGCGGTGGCGGTCATCATCCAGGCCACATTACCCATGTCGTACACGGGGGCGGTGTAGTCCTCTGCGCCCGCCGTGGCAGCGAGGCCCGAACCCAAGACCAGCAGCAGGGTCATGGTCAATTTACGTATCATGAGATTCTCCTCATAAAGGTTGGGCTGCCCGGCACACGCCGCAGCCAGCCTGTGATCCTTGTCAGATGGCGTCTTCACCGGTTTCGCGGGTGCGGATACGAACGACTTCCTGCAAATCGGAAATGAATACCTTGCCATCGCCGATCTTGCCGGTCGCCGCCGCGGCGATGATCGCCTCGACAGCGGCATCCACCAGGGAATCCGCCAGGGCGACTTCCAGTTTTACCTTGGGCAGAAAATCCACCACATACTCCGCACCCCGGTACAACTCGGTGTGCCCCTTCTGGCGCCCGAACCCCTTGACCTCGGTGACGGTCACGCCTTGGGCGCCGACACTGGCCAGGGCCTCGCGGACATCATCCAGTTTGAATGGCTTGATGATCGCCGTAATCATTTTCATGGCTCGCCTCCTGTGATGGCGGGATCGCGCGGGAACTCAACCGTATCGCCCGCGGTTTGTGTTGGGTGACATGCAAAAACCACGTCGCTGGATGGCCGTTACAGCCTTCGTCCGTGAAGGGCCAGCGCGGGCCGGCGCCGGCGCAAGCCTCTTGCAATTCCACGAGACTTTCGCTTGGGCACGGGATGGTTTAAGCACGGGTCGTGCCAAGGCGGGTTATCACGGCGCCAGGGAGTCCATCCGTGCGGTGGGGTATTTTTTTTTGGTGCGCAATCGCGGTTCGGGCCGGAATTTGCGCACTGATCTGGTGCGTAATCGCGCGTTCACGGCAGCGTCGACAGTCCCGCGGTTTGTTGTTTCAATGCCTTTGCGCGCCGAGTTGTCATGCAGCTGCCCGGGCTGCTCGCAGGCGCGGCAACCGGGATCCGGCATCATCAGGGAAGATTCATGTCGCTCGCACTCGTCCACACCCGCGCCCGCTCCGGTATCGCCGCCCCCGCAGTGGCGGTCGAGGTGCATCTTTCCAACGGGCTGCCATCGCTCAACATCGTGGGGCTGCCGGAAACGGCGGTTAAGGAAAGCAAGGACCGGGTGCGCAGCGCACTGCTCAACGCCCATTTCGAATTTCCCCGCCGCCGCATCACCGTCAATCTGGCGCCCGCCGATCTGCCGAAGGAGGGCGGACGCTTCGATCTCGCCATCGCGCTCGGCATTCTGGCCGCGTCCGGCCAACTACCGGCGGATGCGCTCGGCAGCCATGAGTTTCTGGGTGAGTTGTCGCTGTCCGGTGAATTGCGGCCGGTCGAAGGCTCATTGCCCGCGGCATTGGCCGCTGCCGCTGTGGGCCGCGCCCTGATCGTGGCTGCCGCCAACGCCGGGGAAGCCGCGCTCGCACGGTCTGCGGTGGTGCATGGCGCCGACCATCTGCTCAGCGTGTGTGCACATTTGCGCGGGCTCGCGGCGCTGCCGCGGCAGCCTTTTACACCCCCCGAATGCCCCGGCGACGGCCCCGACCTCGCCGATGTCATCGGCCAGCACCAGGCCCGGCGCACGCTGGAAATAGCCGCAGCCGGCGGCCACAACCTGCTCCTGAGCGGCCCGCCCGGGACCGGCAAGACGATGCTCGCGAGCCGTCTGCCGGGCATCCTGCCGCCGCTGGCCGAAACGGACGCCATCGAGGTCGCGGCCATCTATTCGGTCGCGGGCATCGCGCGCGACAGCTTTCACACCCGGCCGTTTCGGGCACCGCATCACAGTGCCTCCGCCGCGGCACTGGTGGGCGGCGGCGGCACCCCGCGACCGGGGGAAATATCCCTCGCGCACCGCGGCGTGCTGTTTCTCGACGAGCTGCCGGAGTTTCCCCGCAAGGTACTGGAAGTGCTGCGGGAGCCGCTGGAATCCGGCCGGATCGCCATCGCGCGGGTGCAGGCGCGCATCGAGTTTCCGGCGCGCTTCCAGCTGGTCGCGGCCATGAACCCCTGCCCCTGCGGTTATCTGGGCGAAACGCGCTGCCGCTGCACGCCGGACCAGATCGCGCGCTACCGGGGCCGGCTGTCCGGCCCCCTGCTGGATCGCTTCGATCTGCTGGTGACGGTGCCGCGCATGGCGCGCAACGAACTCACCGCGGACGCCGTCGCCGGTGAATCGAGCGCCGCCGTCCGCACCCGGGTGCTGGCGGCGCGCCAACGCCAGCTCGACCGGCAGGGGGAACTGAACAGCGCACTGGCGCCGGCGGCACTCGCGCTCCACTGCCCGCTCGACGCCGCCCAGCGCAAGCTGCTCGATACGGCCATCGAGCGTCTGGGGCTCTCCGCACGCGCCTACCACCGCTTGCTGCGCGTCGCGCGCACCATCGCCGATCTGGACGACAGCGCACAGCCGCAGACGCGACATCTCACCGAAGCCATCGGCTACCGGGTGGGGATTGCGGTCGGCGTGTCCTGAGCGGCAACCACCGGCCCGCAATCATCTGTCCACAAGAACGCACCCTGACTTTCCCGGCAGGACTTTCCCGGCAGGAACAGGCGCAAAATTCCAACACTCACCAAATTCCAACGCTCAAAACAGCGCGGGCTCCCTCCGGAGCCCGCGCGTCGGCATTAACCGCCCCGTCAATCTTCCAGACGGAAGCCGATCTTGACCGTCACCTGCCAGTGTTTGACCTTGCTGCCCTCGATATAGCCGCGGGTGTCGACCACCTCGAACCAGTGCAGGTCGTGGAGGGTCTTGCCCGCTTTTGCCACCGCGGTACTGATGGCATCGTCAATGCCGACCGTGGAGCTGCCGGTAACCTCGATGTGCTTGTAGCTGTGCGCAGGCATGGCGTTCTCCTTGTGATTTTGGCGGTTGCCGCCCGCCGTTGCGACGGGAGCTGGTTACTATGACCCCCATCCGACGGCTTGGGTTCACCGCCATCGTCGCGGTCCAGGCAGTTCCGCCAATACCAGACATTGCCACCAGACATTGCCAGCGCCGCATCCGTGTCGGGATAATGCGCGCTGCCCCCACAACCTCGCCCCCATGGCCCAGCGACCGCATCGGCTTGCCTCAAGGTTTTCTGTGCCAAAGCTTCTTGTCGCCGCCCGGCGCTTTGCCCCCAGACTCTCTCCCAGGTACTGGTCGTCCTGGCTCGCGGTCGGCGTTACCTGGCTGCTGGGCAAGCTGCCATCAGGTACGCAACGGGGCCTGGCCGCCTGGCTGGCGGAGCGGCTGGCCGATAGCCGCAACAGCCGCATCGCGGTGGTGCGCCGCAACCTCGAGCTCTGCTTTCCCGAACTGCCGGAGCCGGCGCGCCGGCAACTGGCGCGGGACCATCTGCACTCCGTGGTGCTGCTGGGGTTCGATCTGCTCAACCTGATCTGGGGTTCCCGCGCCAAACTGCTGGGCAACAGCCGCATCGAGGGCCGCGAGCACCTCGACCACGCCCTGGCCGCCGGCCAGCCGCTGCTGCTGGTGACCGGCCACTTCACGACTTTCATCACCGCGCTCGCCGCGCTATCGGAAATCGTGCCGTTTCATGTGGTCTACCGGCGCATGGACAACCCGGTGCTGGAGCAGCAGCTCTACCAGCGCGGCGCCCGGAAATTCCCCATGGTTCCCATCCACCGCAAGGATATCCGGCGCATGTTGCGGGAACTGGGCGACAGCGGCGTGGTGGCGATTCTGCCGGACCAGGATTTCGGTTTGAACCGGGGCGTGTTCGTGCCCTTCTTCGGTATCGAGACCGCCACCATCACCGCCATTCCCCAATACGCCGCCCAGAGCGGCGCCCGGGTGCTGCTGTTTTCAAGCTGGCGCGAGGACGACGGGGTGGTGGTCCGCTTCGAGCCGGCGCTGGACCACTACCCATCGGGCGACGACAGCGCCGACACCAGACTCTGGAGCGACTGGCTGGAAGCCCAGGTGCGCCTGCATCCCGCCGATTATTTCTGGCTGCACAAACGCTTCAAGACTCACCCCCCCGACGCGCCGGACCGCTACCGCAGCCCGGCCAGGGAAAGCTGAGCTGCAACAGGGATACCCGCGCCCGGTTTGCGCCGCGCCGCGCGCCTGCCTACCATGGCGCGCTGTCATCACCAAGGGGAAGTAGTGCCATGTCGTATCAGGCCGTGCTCTGGGATTTCGGCGGCGTCATCACCACCTCGCCCTTCGAAGCCTTCAACCGCTATGAGGCGGAACACGGCCTGCCGCTCGACTTCATCCGTCGCATCAACGCCACCCATCCCGACACCAACGCCTGGGCGCAATTCGAAGCGAGCCGGATCGGGATCGAGGAATTCGACCAGATGTTTCTGGCGGAATCCCGTGCCGCCGGCCATCCCATCCCCGGTCGCGACGTGATAGCGCTGTTGAGTGGCGACGTGCGCCCGCGCATGGTCGAGGTGCTGCGCCGCTGCAAGCAGGATTTCAAGATCGCCTGTCTCACCAACAATGTACGCGCCGGGCACGGCCCGGGCATGTCGCGCTCACCGGAGAACGCGGCTCAGGTGAAAGCGGCGATGTCTCTCTTCGAGCATGTGCTGGAATCGAGCCGCGAAGGCATGCGCAAGCCGCAGCCCGAGTTCTATCTGCTCGCCTGCGAACGCTTGGGCGTCGAGCCGGCGCGAGTGCTCTATCTGGACGATCTCGGCATCAATCTCAAGCCGGCGCGCCAGCTGGGCATGACCACCATCAAGGTGGTGTCGGAAGCCCAGGCGATCCGCGATCTGGGCACGGCGCTGAAGATTGCCTTCTGAGGCAGTCGCCGAAGCCGCTGCCGATTCGCCATTCGCCGCTTGGACCCCGGACAGACCCGCGCGTACCATGGCCCAAAATCCTGACTCGGCAGGCGCCGCCATGTCCTATACAACTCTCCGCTTCACTCGCACCAGCGCCGTCGCCCGCATCACCCTGGCGCGCCCGGACGCCGCCAACGCACTCAACTTCGCCATGGGCACCGAGCTACTGGACGTCGCGCAGCGCTGTCGCGACGATCAGAGCGTGCGTGCGGTCATCCTGGATGCGGACGGCAAGGTTTTCTGCGCGGGCGGCGACATCGTCACCTTTGCCGGCGCCGGCGACCAGTTGCCGACCGCGCTGGACGAACTCATCGAAATTTTCCACCCGGCGGTGGCAATACTCTCCACCATGAACGCGCCGGTGATCGCCGCCGTGCAGGGCGTCGCCGCCGGTGCCGGGCTGTCACTGCTGAGCTCGTGCAGTCTGGTGATCGCCAGCGCAACGGCGAGTTTCACCATGGCCTACACCGGCATCGGGCTGACCCCCGACGGTGGCGCCACCTATTTCCTGCCGCGCCAGATCGGTCTGCGCAAAACCGAGGAACTGATGATCACCAACCGCCGCCTGAGCGCCGCGGAAGCCATGGACTGGGGTCTGGTGAATGAAGTGGTGGCGCCCGAGGCACTCGCGGCCCGCGTCGATGCACTGGCCAACCAGCTCGCCGCCGGCGCCACCGCCGCTTATGGCGCGGCCCGGCGCATGCTGCTGGCGAGCTTCAGCAACGACATGACCCGGCAACTGGCACTCGAACAGGAGACCATTGTCGCCGCCGGCGGCAGCCGCGATGGCTTGGCGGGCGTGGCGGCCTTCAAGGCGAAGACCAAGCCGGCCTTCGTTGGCGAATAAGCCCGGGGAAACACACGGCAGGGAACACACCGGGGGAGCACGACGGAGCGACCGCGCCCGGTGGCCTCAGCCCGCGCCAGCCAGCCTCGCCATGGTCAGGTTCGACTGACTCACCCGCCCGATCAGCCCGCGCACATCGTAGAGTTCGGATTCCGCCATCGCCACGCCATGGGGCTGGGCGCGGGTACGGGCGTCAATGCCGATCCATTCGCCTTCCGGCATGCGGTGCAGGTTGAGGGTGATATCGGCATTGATGAAGCCGGTGCCCGCATCCAGATGCAGCTGCGCGAAGCCGTTGCTGAAATCGGCGAGGGTGGCGACCCGCACCAGCGGCGAGTTGGGAATGCCGCCGATCAGCTCCACCGGCAATTGCACCCAGGTACAGCCGCGTCCGACGCCGAGTTCCAGCGCCACCGGCTTGAGCGGCACCAGCGTGTGCAACCCGGCGGAATATTCGCGCCCGACCCGATTGGCGATGGCGTTGATGCCGATCACCGGCGGCCGTTCCAGGGCTTCCCGCAGCGGCGCCGGCGGCTGTGCATCGAGCCGCGCGTGCGCCGGAATCACCACCTCGGCGGTGGCCAGCGCCAGCGCGCTGGCGCGCCCGATCTCGCGCCCGTCGTGATACAGCAGGGCCTCCAGCAGGCGCAGGCGCCGGCCCTCGCGCACCACGCGCGCGACAACCCCCAGCGGCTCCCGGGGCACGGGACGGTACAGATCGACGGTGAGGCGCGCGAGCTGCATGCCGGCCGGAATCTGCGCTTCCAACGCCCACGCCAGCAGGCCGCTCGACGCGCCGCCGTGAATGGTCACCGGCCCCCAGGGGCTGGCGCAGTGCTCGGTCGGGACAAACACTTCACCTCGACGCTCAAACAACGGCTTCATGAACGGACTTCCCTTTTAACAGAAGATGGAACGGCACGCGGATTTTTTGCGGGCGTCTGGCTAGTTCCACAGCACGCAAGTTTCGACACATTTACCAGCCGTCGTCATTCCCGCGCACGCGGGAATCCAGTCCCGGCCCCCGACAGCCGCTGAATTTCCGGGCAAAACTGGATGCCCGCATGCGCGGGCATGACGTTGCCCTACTTAGGCGTCGCACTATTAGCCGGCCGGCACCAGCTCGCCACCACAGGCGAGACAGCGGTAGCGCCGCTGCCCCCGGGACACACGGTTGTGGCGGGTCGCGCTCAGCTCGTGGCGCATGCAGGGACAGGCATAGGCGAAGCGGCGCTCGCTGCGCAGAGACAGACCGCTCAGATCGAAATCGCCGGTACGTTTCGCGACCAGGCCGAAGCTTGCCATGACCCCGCGCCACTCGGCGCCATGGGGCCGCGCGCGGCGCCCGTGCAGCACGTCGACGACGTAATGGGCGACCTCATGGGGCACGGTGTCGGCAATGTTTTCTTCGTACCAGCCGGCGAAGATCACCGGGTTGTAGCGAATCTCGCGCTGCTTCCCGCGCACCCGGTACATGCCGGCCGAACGCCCGAACAGATCAAAGCGCACCGGAATCTCCGGCAGCGGGTGTCCATAGAGAGAGCGCGCGCGGTGCAACCAGCTGCCAGTGGCGGCGACCACTTCGGCGCGGCGCTCGGCGCCCAGCGCGCATTCGCTCCGGGTCCGGGTCACGGCGCCGGGCTGTCGGTGACGGCCAGCCATTGCCCGATCTCCAGCGCCAGGGTCGCCATGCCCGTCGCCATGGCGGCCACGCCGCCGTCCACGTCGGCGCTGGCACAGGGCACCGCGAGCGCGAAATCGCGACTGGCGATGACCGGCCCGCCGCGGCGTTCCAACAGGGTGACGCGCGCCGCCAGCGCCGCCACGGCGCCTCCGGCGGTCTGAAACCGCTGTTCGAAACCCTGCAGATCGATTTCCACCACCCGCACGGGCGCTGCCGGCGGGGGCGGCGCCAGCAGCAGTTGCAGACGCTGGGCGAGCAGTTGCGAGGGCGGCGCGGCCCAGCGGTGACCGCGATACGCGGCAAGCTGCGTGGCGCCGTCCGACAGCCGGTAATGCACCGCGCCGCCATCGAGCCAGGGCGGTGCGGTCACTTGCAACTGGGGCCGCCAGGACAGCGCCAGGCTGGCGCTCGGCGCCGTGCCCAGATCGTGCAGCACGGGCGCCGGTGGCCGCTCGGGCACGAGCTGACAGGCAGGGAGCGCCAGTGCCAGCAGGGCGAGCATGAGCGCGGGCAGGAAAGCAAACGGTTTGGGCATGGGGATGGCCACGAATCAGTCTCGATGATAGCCGGGTTCGCCCGGCCCCGGCGGCACGGGTACCGTGCCGAGCAACAGTGCCGGCGGATCGCGCTCAAGGGTCGCGGCGAGCTGCTCGAAGCGTTTCGCGGCGGCGGCGACCGCGGCCACGGACGCGTCCAGCTCGGGCAGCGTGGAGGTTGTCACCTTGTCGCCGATGCCCTGTACCATCGCCTCGGTGCGCACGGCGATGGCGCCCGCCTCGCCCAGTCGCTGCTGGAGCAGGTCCAGCGTAGTGCGCAGCGCGCGCAGCGTGAGGCCGGCCTCCGCCAGGGCGGCGTCGCCCTGGGCGAGCATGGGCGGCATCCGGTCGAGGACCGGACGGGTGGCAATGAGCAATTCGTCGACACGGACGCTGATGTGCTCCAGATTGGCCATGATGCGACCGATGCGGTCGATGTTGTCCGGGGTGAACAGCCGGTTGGCGTTGCTGCTCAACAGCTGGATCTGCTCGGCGATGCCCTGTCCCACCGCCTGAAAGGATTCGAGCAGCGACGGCCGCATGGGAATCTGTGCGGGGGCGGTTGCGCTGGTGGCCAGGCGCGGCGCATCCAGGGGCCCGTCGTCGAGCAGCTCCACCAGGGACAGACCGGTCAGCCCCTGGGATTTGAGCACGCCGTAGGTATTGCCGGTGACCGGCACCCGGGGTTCGAGCACGATGTCGATGAGAATGTCGCGCGAGCCGTCCGGCGCAAACCGGATGGCGGTAACCTGCCCGACATCGACCCCGCGATAATAGACCTTCGAATAGGGCGCCAGCCCCGCCACCGATGTCTTGGCAATGAGCTGGTAGGGCCGGTGATCCACCGCGGGGCCCTGCAGCCAGCGCGCCGCCAGCAGCAGGCCGATACCCAGCACCACCACAAACACTCCGGTCGCCAAGGCGTAGGCGTTGCGTTCCATGGCTCCCCCGTCAGTCGACCACGCGGCGCGCGCCGCGCGTGCCGAGAAAATAATCGCGCACGAAAGGATGCCTGATCGCCGTCACTTCAGCCAGACTGCCGAGCGCCACGATCCGCCGCTCGGCGAGCACGGCGATGCGGTCACAGAGATCGCGGATGGTGTCCAGGTCGTGAGTCACCATCACCACCGTCAGCCCGAGGTCGGTGCGCAGGCGCCGGATCAGCGCGACGAACTGCTCGCTCGCCACCGGGTCCAGACCGGCGGTGGGCTCGTCGAGCAGCAGCAGCTCGGGCTCCAGGGCGAGCGAACGCGCCAGTGCCGCGCGCTTGATCATGCCGCCGGACAGCTCCGCCGGCAGAAGCGCGCCGTCCTCGGCCTGCAACCCCACCTGCATGAGCTTGCGCAGCACCAGACGGTCGATCTCGGCGCGGCGCAGACGTTTCAGTTCGCGCAGGGGAAAGGCGATATTGTCCGCCACCGGCAGCGCCGAAAACAGCGCGCCGTGCTGAAACAGCACGCCCCAGCGGCGGCGCAATGCGGCCAGCTCCGCACCCCGCACAGCCAGCATATCCCGGCCAAAGACGGCCACCTCCCCCGCTTGGGGGCGCTGGAGTCCGATCATCGCCCGCAGCAAGGTGGTCTTGCCGCTGCCGGAGCCGCCGACCAGCGCCAGCACTTCGCCGCGCCGGACCTCGAGATCGATCCCGTCGTGGATCAACCGGTCGTCGAAACGGGTGACGATGCCCCGCAGGCTGATGACGGCCTCAGTCATGCCAGCCCAGATCGCGAAAGGCGATGGCGAACAGTGCGTTCACCAGGATCACCAGGGTGATGGCCGTCACCACCGAGCGCGTGGTCTCGGCCCCCAGGCTCGTGGTATTGGGCTCGATACGCAGGCCGTAGTGGCAGGCGATCACGCCCACCACCAGACCGAAGACAATCGACTTCCCGGCCGACAGCCAGTAGGTCCCCACCGGAACGGCATCGGGCAGCGCCGTGAGAAACTGCCCGAAGCTGAGTCCCAACTCCAGATCGGCCACCAGCATGCCCCCGACGATGCCGCAGGCGCTGGTCCAGAAGGCCACCAGCGGCATCAGCACGCCGAGCCCCAGCACCCGGGGCAGGATCAGCCGGTGGACCGGCGCGATCCCCATCACCCGCAGTGCGTCCAGCTCTTCGGTGAGGCGCATCACGCCGAGCTCCGCCGTCATCGCCGAGCCGCTGCGGCCCGCCACCAGAATGGCCGCGAGCAACGGGCCCAGCTCGCGGATGGTGGCGAGTCCGACCAGATCGACGATCAGGGACTCGGCCCCGAACGTCCGCAATTGCAGGGCCGACAGATAGCTGAGCACCACGCCGATCAGCAGCCCCACCAGCCCGGTGATGGGCAGCGCCAGCAGGCCCGCCTTGTAGAGGGTGGCGGACAGCTCCCGCGCGGGAATATTGCGCGGCACGGTGATCAGGGTTACCGATTCGACGCACAGTTGACCCAGCAGCGTCAGCGCCTGTCGCGTCGCCACCAGCCCGGCCAGCACCCGCGCGCCCAGGGCGATCAGCATGCCGATCAGTGTCAGCCGGCGGCGCGGCGGCAGTCGGGTCAACCCCAGGGCGCGCAGTTCGTCGAGTAACTGGCGGTGCGCGTCGCCGACCTCCAGTTGCGCGGGCAACTGATTGCCCCAGGTATCGAGCAGCAGCAGCGCGCCGGCGCTGTCCAGCGCCGTGACGCCGGACAGATCCCAGCGCCCGCCGCGCGCGGTGGATAGCGCGCGCCGCAGCAGCCTCATGCGGGGACCCAGGGCCGCCAGTTTCCAGTCGCCCAGCACCCGTACGGCACCGTCGGCGACCACCAGCCCGGGTGCCTCTTCCCGGTCCACGGCTCCCGGCTCGCCCGCGCCCTGGCGCGCATCCGCATCGGTACCCTTCGCCGTCATCAGGTGAAATCCGTCGCCGGCGTCGGCGCCGGTCGCAAGCGCCAGTTGAGCAGTGCCAGCAACGCCAGCGCCAGCAATGGCAGCGCGCTCAGCAACAGGGTGCGCCAGCCGAACGCAGTCAGCAGCCAGCCAGCACCCAGGGCCGCGAACGCCTGCAAGCTGAACAGCGTCAGATCGTTGAAGGCCTGCATCCGGAACGCTTCCGCCCGCCGGTAGTGCTCGGACAGGAGGGTAGTGCCGCCGACAAACAGGAAATTCCAGCCCACCCCCAGCAGCACGAGCGCGACCCAGTAATGGAAGAAATCGAAGCGCGCAAACACCACGATGATGACCGCGACGAAGGCGGCCAGTCCCAGTGCGATAAGCCCGGCGAGACCCACCCTTCGCACCAGCCAGGGAACCACGAACGACGGCGCGAACATGGCGGCGATATGGCTTTGCAGCACCCACTTGGTCGCGTCCAGACTGTGGTGGTTGATCACATGCATGTGGAGCGGCGTCGCCGTCATCACCAGGCTCATCACCGCGAACCCGGCCGCGCCCGCCAGCATCGCGGCGGGCACCGCGGGCTGGCACAGGATGACGCCCAGGGCTCGCGGCTGAGCGGCGGCGCCCGCATCCGCCGGGTGCTGCGGCTCGCGGTAGCGACCGAGCACTACCAGCGCCGCGATCAACAGCACCAGCAACAGGCCGAACGACGCCAGATACGACACCGGCAACAGACGCTCGCCCCAGGCCACCAGCTCGGGTCCGAGAAACGCGGCGATCAGCCCGCCCAGCAGCACCCGCGAAGCCGCGCCGGCGGCATCGTGCGGGGCCACGCTCTCCATGGCCGCAAAGCGATACTGCTGGCCCGCCGCCAGCCCCAGCCCCATCAGGGCAAGGCCAGCGCAATAGAGGACAAACTGTCCCTCCACCAGCGCCACCATCGCCAGGGTGCAACCGATGCAAGCTGCAGCACCGGCGAACAGGAAAATTTTCTTGCGCCCGAAGCGCTGCATGGCGAGGATCAGTGGCACGATCGAACCCGCCGAACCCAGCATGAACAGGGCCACCGGCAGCGTGGCGTAGGCCGGGTCCGGCGCCAGCGTGTGACCCACGATGCCGCCGGCGAAGACGACGAACGCGGGCATCGACATGGTCAGCGCCTGGCAGAGCACGAACAGCCCGACATTGCCCGGGACAGACGCGTGCCGGGCCGCGCGGCCTGGCGCGGACAAACCCTGGACGGGCGGGCTTTGGACAGACTGGCGTTGGATCGGCATCCGCGCGTTTCCGGGTTGGGACCTGTTACCACTATCCGCGCGGTGGCGACGGCAGTGCGTTCGTTGCGAGCCATGATGCGGCGCATGTTAACCGGCTCGGGGCCTGACCGCGCAGCCGCAAGTGCGCGACTTCTGTCACGCGCTGTGGGCCTGCGGTGGCGCAGCGCGCCATTCTGGGCGAAACTTTGCCGGTCATGAAGACGCGCCCCGCCCCTTACGGTTACCGAACCCTGCTGCTGGGGTTGTGGCTGTGCGCCACAGCCACAGCCACAGCCGGCGCCATCCAGTCGTGGCAGGATGACGACGGCGTCACCCATTATTCGAACGTCCCGCGCGCGAAGGCCGAGCGCGATGCCGATAGACTCGCGCTGACCCCGGCGGCGCACGCGGCCGCCGCCCGCAGCGCTATCTACAAGTACCGCGATGGCGCCGGCGTGATCCACTACACCGACCGCCAGCCGGCGGGCGAAAATTTTGTAGTGGTGCAAACCTACTGCCCCGCCTGCGATCCGCATTCAACCCTCAACTGGGACACCGTGCGGCTGCACCCGGATGCATTCCGCGACGAGATCGCCGGCGCGGCGCGACGCTGGCAGGTCGATCCCGCCCTGGTGCGCGCGGTGATCCACGCCGAATCCGCCTTCAATCCGGAAGCGATTTCCCGCGCCGGCGCCCAGGGTCTGATGCAGCTCATGCCCGCCACCGCCGGCGATTACGGCGTCACCGATGCCTTCGATATCCACCAGAACATCGACGCTGGCACCCGCCTGCTGGCCGACCTCCTCGCCCGTTATCGCGGCAACGCCGAGCTGGCCACCGCCGCCTACAACGCCGGCGCCGGCGCCGTGGAACAGCACGGCGGCGTGCCGCCGTTCGCCGAGACCCAGGTCTACGTCAAGCGCGTTGCCACGCTCCATCGCCGCTATCGCACCAAGTCCTGAAGGCCGCGCGGACACCGTGCTCCGCTGCCGGTAGCGCACGGCGCCGTTGTCATCCCTCTGCCACAGGAAGCCTCTAGGGTCGGGCGCTCCAATCCCCGACCAGGAGGCTTCATGAAATTTATCCGCACCCTGGCCCCGGCGCTGACGGCAGCCACGCTGCTGACCGCGACCCAGGCCGTTGCCGTGCCTTTCCACAAAACGCCCTATTTCGAGCGCATCGCCACCTTTCCGGTGTTCCTGAATACCGCTGTGGACCAGGAAACCGTGGCCGAGATCGTGGCGGCGAGTGTCGATGGCAACGTCCTGATCTACACCGACAGCGCGGGCGAGCGCGCGGGCTTCGTCGACATCACCGACCCGGCGCACCCCGCGCCCCTGGGCACCCTGGAACTCAACGGCGAGCCCACCTCGGTGGCGGTGCATGGCCCCCATGCGCTGGTGGCGGTGAACACCTCTCCCGATTTCGTCGCCACGTCCGGGGAACTCGCGGTGATCGACATCGCCAGCCGCACGCTGATCGCAACCCTCCCCCTGGGCGGCCAGCCGGATTCGGTGGCGGTGAGCCCTGATGGTCGCTACGCCGCAATCGCGATCGAGAACGAGCGCGATGAAGATGTCGCTGACGGCGCGCCACCCCAGGCACCGGCGGGCTTTCTCGCCATCGTCGATCTGGTCGGCGCACCGGCGGGCTGGACGGTCCGCACCGTTGATCTGACCGGACTCGCGGCGCTGTACCCTGAAGATCCGGAGCCCGAATATGTCGATATCAACGCGGCCAATATCGCCGCGGTGACCCTGCAGGAAAACAACCATATCGTGCAGGTCCACCTGCCCACCGGACGGGTCATCCGCCACTATTCCGCCGGCGCCGTGGATCTGGAGCAGATCGATACCGACGAGAACGATCTGATCGAACCCTCGGCGGCACTCGAAGGCGTGCTGCGGGAGCCCGACGGCGTCACCTGGCTGACGCCCCTGAGCTTCGCCACCGCCAACGAGGGCGACCTCGACGGCGGCAGCCGCGGCTTCAGCATTTTCAATCTCGCCGGCAAGCGGCTCCACGACTCGGGCAACAGCCTGGAACACGCCGTGATCCGCGCCGGTCACTACCCCGAGGACCGCTCCGAGAACAAGGGCAACGAGCCCGAAAACGTCGCCTTCGCCCGCTACGGCTTGGATCGGCTGCTGTTCGTGGGTTCGGAGCGCGCCAATACGGTCGCCGTATACCAGGTACCCGGCGCCGGTGCGCCGCGCTTCCAGCAATTGCTCCCCACCGGGGTGGGTCCCGAGGGCCTGCTGCCGATCCCAAGCCGCGACCTGTTCGTCGCCGCGAGCGAAAACGACGCCCGCGACGACAAGTTCCGCTCGGTACTGACCATCTACCGCCAGGGCGCTGCGGCACCCGGTTATCCCACGGTGCTCGCGACGGACCGCGCGGACGGCACGCCGATCCCCTGGAGCGCGCTCTCGGCACTGGCGCTGGACCGTACCGACCCCCGGAGGGCCTACACGATCCACGACAGTTTTTATCACCACACGCGCATCTATCCGCTGGATCTGGCCCATGCGCCGGCGCTGATCGACGGCGAAATCGTGCTGAATGACCGCTTCGGCCACCTGGCCGCGGCTGCACCACAACTGGTGGAATCCGACGGCCAGGTGAACCTGGATGGGGAAGGCCTCGCCACCCGGGTGGACGGCGGCTTCTGGCTGGTCTCCGAAGGAGCCGGCACCAGCACCACGCCGAACCTGCTGGTCGCCAGCGCCGCCGACGGCGTCATCGAGCGGGTGGTGAAGCTGCCGGCGAGCACGAACGCGCGCCAGATCAGCTCCGGCTTCGAGGGAGTGGCGGCGGTCGGCAGCGGCGCCGCGGAGCAGGTCTATGTCGCCTTCCAGCGCGAATGGAAAGATGATCCGAAAGATAACGTTCGCATCGGCCGCTACACCCCGGCAAGCGACACCTGGGCATTCTTTTACTACCCGCTCGACACGGCCACCTCGCCCAACGGCGGCTGGGTCGGCCTGTCGGAAATCGCCCAGGTCAGCGGCGATACCTTCGCGGTGGTGGAGCGCGACAACCAGGGCGGCATGGACGCGCGCATCAAGCGCCTCTACACCTTCTCCGTTGCCGGTATCGAACCGGTCGCCGATCCGGCCACCGGAACCCCGGCGTTCCCTGTGCTGACCAAGACGCTCGCGGCGGACCTGATGCCGGCGCTCCAGGCCACCGGCGGCGCGGTGCTGGAGAAGATCGAGGGACTCGCGGTGCTGCCCAACGGCGATGCGCTGATCGTCAACGACAACGACGGCGTCGACGACTCCAACGGCGAGACCCAGTTGCTGCGCCTGGAGAGTCTGTTCGACTGAGGAGCTGCGCGCGGTCCTTTCGACAACGCCGTGGCGCCTCCGGGCGCCACGGTGCTTTCCAGCGACCCTGTCGGGGCTTCCGTGCTAGCATCGCAGGACCCAATGGAGTACAGCATGCACAGTCGCTTTCCCCTCCTCCTTGTCGTTTCCCTGCTGGTGCCGGCATTCGCTCAGGCCACCACGCTCAGGGTCAATCCAGGCCTCTGGGAAGCGGTCTGGACCAGCACCAACCCCCTGACCGGCGAAGCCATCACCGACCGCCGCACCGAATGCGTCAGGGCCGAGGAATTCAATCCCCGCCAGTTGCTCAAGCAGACCCAGGGCTGCGAAGTCGTCCGGGAAGCCCTCAACGGCAACAAACTCAGTTTTTCCCTGTTGTGCGGTGTCGAGGGCGGGCCGAAAACCCGGGTGGACGGCGACTTCCAGACCAATGGTCAGGCCGGCAACGGCCATGTGCGCACCAACCTGTCCTTCGGCACCATGGCGGTACAGATGGACACCAAGGTGGCCACCCGGCGTGTGGGCGACTGTTAGTAGCGGCCCGCGAATACACCCAGTGCGCCTCGGACGAGCACCGTGAGCCGCAGCGACCACATCCGCCTCATGGCCGCCTACAACGCCTGGATCAACACCAGACTGTACGAAGCCGCCGGCAAGCTGCCTGCCGAAGCACTGGCCGCGGATCGCAAGGCGTTTTTTGGCTCGCTTCTCGGGACGCTGAATTATTTGGTGGTCGCCGACAGAATCTGGCTCGGCCGTTTTGCCGCCCATCCCGCCCACCAGGCTGCGCTTGATCCCATCCGCGCACTGGCCGCGCCGCAGCGTCTCGACCAGCGACTGTTCGACGATTTTCCAAGCCTGCACCAACATCGCCGCTGGCTCGATGCCATCATTACCGAATGGGCGGGTGCGCTCGCCGAAGCCGATCTGGATCACCCGCTCCATTACGCCAACCTGAAAGGCGAGACCGCCGACCGGAATTTTTTCAGTCTGGTGATGCATTTCTTCAACCATCAAACCCACCACCGCGGTCAGGCGACGACTCTGCTGTCGCAGGCAGGCATCGACATCGGGGTTACCGACCTGCTCGCCCTGATCCCCCATGAAACCGGCGCCTGAACCCGGTTCCGCGACGGCCTGGCATGCGCTCGCCGCGGCCGGGGTCGTGGAAACCCTGGGCAGCGATGCGGGCCGTGGGCTCACCGCCGCGGAAGCCCGCGTCCGCCTCGCCCACTGGGGACCCAACAGCCTGCCGCCGCCGCGCCGGCGCGGTCCCTGGCTGCGGCTGGCCCTGCAATTTCACAATCCGCTCATCTACGTCCTGCTTGCGGCCGCAGGCATCACGCTCGGACTCCGGGACTACCTGGATGCGGGCGTAATCGTCGGTGTGGTGATCATCAACGCCATCATCGGCTTTGTGCAGGAGGGCCGGGCGGAACAGGCGCTGGAGGCCGTGCGCTCCCTGCTCGCCAACCGCGCCACCGTGGTACGCGATGGCGAACGTCACGAAATCGATGCCGCGGAACTGGTGCCCGGCGATCTGGTGTTGCTGGAATCCGGCGACCGGGTGCCCGCCGATCTGCGCCTGCTCCAGGTCCGCGACCTGCATATCGACGAGGCGGCGCTGACCGGAGAATCGGTCCCCGTGGCCAAGCTGGTTGACCCGGTAGCGGCGCGCGCGGCCATCGGCGACCGCCTGGATCTGGCCCACGCCGGTACCGGCGTCAGTCGCGGCCAGGGGCGCGGCATCGTGGTCGCCACTGGCGCCGCGACCGAGATCGGCCACATCGGCGCCCTGGTGGCAGGCGTCGGCAGCCTGACCACGCCCCTCGCCCGCCAGCTCGACCGCTTCGCGCGCCGCATCACCGCTTTCATCCTGGTGCTGAGCGCGGCGGTCTTTGCCTGGGGCCACTACGTCCAGCACATGGCGGCGCTCGATATCTTCCTCGCGGTGGTGGGGCTCGCGGTGGCCGCCATCCCCGAGGGTCTGCCCGCCATCGTCACCATCACGCTGGCGATCGGCACCAATGCCATGGCGCGGCAGCGGGCCGTGGTGCGGCGGCTGCCGGCGGTGGAAACCCTGGGGTCGGTGACGGTGATCTGCACTGACAAGACCGGCACCTTGACCCGCAACGAGATGACCGCCGTCACCCTGCTGCTGCCCGGCCGCACGGTGACGGTGAGCGGCGCCGGCTACGCCCCCGAGGGCGGCTTCCAGCAGGCCGGAGCACCGCTCGATCCGGCCCGGGATCCAGCGCTGCTCGCGCTCGCCCGCTGCGCGCTGCTGTGCAACGACGCCCGCTTGCACCGCACCGACACCGGCGACTGGGCGCTCAGCGGCGATCCCACCGAAGGCGCGCTGCTGACCCTGGCGCTGAAGGCCGGGCTGGCGGTTCGGGAGGAAACCGCGGCGGCGCCGCGGGTGGACGAAATCCCCTTCACCTCCGAACAGCGCTTCATGGCGACCCTGCACCACGACCACAGCGGCCACGCCTTCATTCTGCTCAAGGGCGCGCCGGAGACCATCCTGCCCCTGTGCCCGACCGACGCCACCGGCGCGCCGATCGCGCACGCGACCTGGGCGGCGCGCATGCACGCCGCGGCCGCTTCCGGCGAGCGCCTGCTGGCACTGGCCCGCCGCGAACTGCCGGATGCGCCCGGCGTGTTGACTCGCGCTGCCATCGCGCCCGGTTTCACCCTGCTGGGCATCGTCGGCATGCTGGACCCGCCGCGTCCCGAGGCGATCGCTGCGGTGGCGCAGTGCCGGGCCGCAGGGATCCGCACCCTGATGGTCACCGGCGATCACGCCGCGACCGCGACCGCCATCGCGCGCCAGCTGGGCCTCGCGGGCGACCAGCCGCTCACCGGCGCGGTGCTCGAAACCCTCGACGATGCCGCCCTCGCCGCGCGCATCGCCACCACCGATGTCATCGCCCGCGCCAGCCCCGGGCACAAACTGCGCCTGGTGCGGATACTCCAGGCCCAGGGCGAACTGGTCGCCATGACCGGCGACGGCGTGAACGATGCACCGGCCCTCAAGGCCGCGGATATCGGCGTCGCCATGGGCCGGCGCGGCACCGACGCCGCCCGGGAGGCGGCGGACCTGGTGCTCACCGACGACAACTTCGCCACCATCGCCGCCGCGGTGCGCGGCGGCCGCACGGTGTTCGACAACATCCGCAAATCCCTGCTCTTCATCCTGCCCACCAATGGCGGCGAAGCCGGCGTGATCCTGCTGGCCCTGTTCGCCGGACTCGCGCTGCCCATCACCGCAGGGCAGATTCTCTGGATCAACATGGTCACCACCGTGACCCTGGATCTCGCCCTCGCCTTCGAACCCACCGAGCCCGGCACCATGGGACGTCCGCCGCGACCGCCGGCCGAACCCCTGATCACCCGCGCACTGCTCGGCCGCATTCTCTATGTCAGCCTGCTGATGATGGCCACCACCTTCGCTGTCTTCCAGTGGGAGCTCGCGCGCGGCAACCCCATCGAGACCGCGCGCACGGCAGCGGTCAACATGCTGGTATTCGGTGAACTGGCCTACCTGTTCAATGTGCGCCGGCTGGCGGCACCGACGCTGTCGCGCGCCACCCTGACGGGCAACGCGGTGGTCCTGTGGGCCAGCGCCGCGGTCATCGGTCTGCAACTGCTGTTCACCTACACGCCGCTCGCGCAGCGGCTGTTTCAGGTGGCGCCGCTGGATGCGGTGTCCTGGCTGGCGATCCTGGCGGCCGCACTGGGGATTTTCTTTGCCGTGGCGGCGGAGAAGTGGCTGCTGGGGCACCGTGCAGGACGCGCGTCCGAACTCCGCTGAACAAAAACCCCTTCGCCAACGGCGTGCGTAACAGGCGATCCGATTTACGCGGCAACTGTGCTGAAATTTTCCCGCCCGTCGTCCAGCGAAGTGACGCGGTAGCGACCGACCATACGCCGCTTATTGTGATGCTACGATGCGAGAACTGACCCTGATGACGATGCTGATGAGTGCTGATGAGTGTGTGACCCTGATGAGTGCTAGACCCTGTTGAGTGCTCACAGCACAGCCATTTTGTTCTTATTTCTCGCGGCGGAACATTTCTGGCTAGCCAAGTGTCCCGCAATCGCCCCGAACACGGGCAAGATCATAAAACTGCCAAACAATCCGTAGAACAGCCAAGCCACAGCTACCGAAGTGAGCACCTCTGAGAAGCCCATCGAATAAGGGTTGAACTCTCCCAGCGGGCCTAGCATCCCGCCCATTGGAATGGGGATACGGAATGTGTAGGCAAACAATAACGCGACGAGAATGCTCGACGTTAAAGCCACTATTGCCCCTCGTATGGAATCCATTGTCTGCCTAACGCCGCGGTTCATTACAGTTGAGCCTGCCGATCTGGCAGTTCCTTGTAAAGCTGGTCTAGCGATCGCTCTATAAGGCCACGAACGGAGGTCAGAGTCGGCAGCTCTGGTCCGGTATTGCAAATGATCATGGGAAATGGCGCGCCACCGATGTTGCCGACATAGAGTTTGGCGCCCTTCACGCTGAGGTCTGAGTGCGCCAAGGCGGAGTCTCGCAGCTGAATTATCTTTTCGTGCAGTTCCCGATCTTCGTCAGACAGACTCGGCAGCGGAAGCACGTGACGCTTGATCAGAACTCCGGCGGATTTCTTGTACGGCTTGGCGTACTCAATCAATGCCATGCGGAACGCAGCCGAGGCGACAGCCTTGTGCGCCTCGCTGCCGCTCAAAGCATCAATGATGCTCCACGCAGAGTTGAGGCTGGTGAGGCACTCCTGGAAGAAGATGAACTCTTCGTGTTTCGCGTTCATGAGCCATAACGACCAAGCTCACCCCACGAAAACCGCATCGCGGTTTTTGGTCGGGTGGAGCGTCTGGTTAGCTGATTATTTGTGATCATGCCCACTTTGGCTGTTAGCTTCCCCAAAATGGTGGCCGGCATTTGCTTTTATCGTAGCGTGCAAGCCTTCCGCATAATGCGTGAAGATGACATAGGCTTTCACAAATTCACGACCGGCCGCCACGGAGTCATCGGCGTGCTTCTGAGTTTCCTTAGTGTGCTGAAAACGCTCGCGAACGCCATTGGCCATGGCTTCCGTTAAGACATTGACGAGCTTGTCAACCGACCCAGTTTCCAAAGCCCTGTCGGCCAAGGCGACGGCTGGATCCACAGCTTCACCCGGTTTCAAACCGGTATATGGCGCTCCTTCACCAGCACGATGAATGCGAACCAGAGTTTCGAAGAAGTACATATCAGCTAATTCTTTGGCCTCGGCGCCCTTGGCACGAACTGCGAGGGTCTTTTGGAAAGCGGTTCGAATCTCTTTTTCATCATCGGCCTGCACCCATTTAAGCAGTGGTGTTACATCGCCTTTTTCAAGCGCTATCCTTGCTGTCTGTACCACTGGGCCATCAAGCGTGTCGCAATGTGCAAAAGCGTTTTCACTCAATACTGTGAATAAAAGTACGATTCCAAAAAATGTCACCATGATACGATTCAAATAGTTTGTTCCAGTCATTGCTAGTCTCCTGTGTTTGATCAGCTAACATTGAGTATCTGGAAATCTTCCGTGTTTAAACACGGAAGATTTCCGCATATCCCGCACGGCCCTTGCCGGGCGCGTGTACGCCGGGTCGGACAACCCTTTGACCATACGTCGTCTTTGAACAATCACTTGCACACTCCGTTGCCGCTGATCCATGCACCCCGATACCCGCCAGCCGCAGCGGGAATTCCGGAACATTTCCGTATAACCAGCATGGCCGCAAGCGTAGCAGACGTTGGGCTCAGGTCTTTCGACATAACGGCACGTCTTCGTCAAGTTCTCATATTCTCATACCCGCTCACCGCTCTGCTCACCGCCGTAGAGTGGACGCTGAAATGCCTGGCAATCGCGGCCAGCGCATGCCGCCCTGACAGATACGCGCGCGCCATTGCTTCGTCGCGGTCGTGGCGCTGTTCATAGTTCGTCAGCGACGGGGGCAACGCGCGGCGCTGTGCAAGAAGGGTTTTGTCCAGCCCGGATTCCCCGGCAATTGTGGCCCGCATCTTTTCAGCGAAGGCTTCCGACCCCTGGTAAATCCACCCTTAAAAAATGACTCGGGCGGGTCTTTCTTGATCACTTCTTTGAAATTGATCGAAGCCGCGATGTGGCAATGAAAGACCTGACCATTTGAATTCGTACGCCGCTTATCCTGATGCCACAATGCGAAAACTGACCACCAGATCAAGGACTGACCCCCCACACCAGGATTCCACACCGGGCCCCGAACGCCATGCCGACGGTCGTACCAAGAATCGCTGCCCTGGTCTTGGCATTGGCAATGGTCGGACTGCTGGCCGGCGCGCCGCCGGCCCGCGCCGCGCCGCTGCCCACGCCGCTCGAGGTCGTCCGCCACCAGCGCATCAGCACCTCGGCCGAGATGTCGGCCTACCTCGATGCGTTGGTCGCCCAGGCGCCGACCGCGTCGGTGCCGGTGCTGGCGCGCAAGGAAACGCTCGGCACCAGCGTGCGCGGCCAGGCCATCGAGGCACTGGTGCTGCGGGCACCCGGTGCCGGCTCCGGCAGGCGGCTGCGGGTGCTGATGGTCGGCTCCCTGCACGGGGCGGCCGAACCGGCCGGCGGCGAGGCGCTGCTCGAACTGGCCCGTGATTTCGTCGCCGGCGACCTGCGTCCTTTGCTCGATGATCTGGACCTGGTGCTGATTCCCAACGCCAACCCGGACGGGCGCGACCTCAAGCACCGCTCGAACGCCAATATGATGAACCTCAACACCGATTTCGTGCGCCTCAGCCAACCCGAAACGGTGGCCCTGCGCCAGGCGCTTACCCGCTACGCGCCCGACGCGGTGCTCGACGCGCACGAATCGGCCGTGCTCAAGCGCCAGACGCTAGCCCGCGAGGGGTATCTGACCGACTTCGACGCGCAGTTCGAGATCGCCAACAACCCCGCCGTGCCGGCAGCGCTGCGCGCCTATGCCCTGAGCGAACTGCTGCCGCCCCTGCTCGCCCGCGTGAGCGCCGGCGGCCTGCCGGCGCACCGCTACATCGGCGAGATCACCAGCACCGCCCAGCCGATCACCAACGGCGGCCTGACGGCACGCAACTTTCGCAACACCGCCGGCCTGACCGGCGCGCTGTCGGTGCTGGTGGAAACCAAGCTCGACTCGCGCGACGACGCCTGGCCCACGTACCGCAACATCGCCGTGCGCGTGCGCCGCCAGCGGCTGTGCCTGGAAAGCTTCGTGCGGGAGGTCCACGATCAGCGCGCCGCGATCGCCGCGCGCACCGCCACCGCGCGCGCCGATCTGGCGCGCGAAGCCCTCACGCTGTACGCCGCCTACGCGCCAGACCCGACGCATCCGCGCGTCACGCTCCCGCTGCGCCGGCTCGATACGCGCGCGCTCGAAGACCACGCCTTCGATGACCACCGCCGCGTGGTCACCACCGACACGATTGCCTTTCCGCGAGCGCTGGCGATTACCGCGCACACCGCGCGGATGCGCGCGCTGCTCGACCGCCACGGCATCGCCTACCGCGTGCTCGCCCGGCCCGAACGCACACCGGTGCTCGCCGCACGTTTTGCGCCGGTCGCCAGCGGAACCGAACCAGTGCCGGTGGCGGGCGAACACCGCCGGGTACTCGACCTGCCGACCGGCAGCCTGCTGGTGGACCTGCGCCAGCCGGCCGGGCGCATCGCCGCACTGCTGCTCGATCCGCGCGCCACCAGCAGCGTGTTCCGCTATCCGGACTACGCCGGCCTGGTGCGCCCGGACCAGGAGTTTTTTGTCTACCGCCTCGCGCCGTGACCACGCCGCCCGCCCCGCCCGGCCGGCTGTATACCGCCTGACTCAGCCTATCGCCCCCGACTGGTCAGATGCCAACCACGCGCGGTCGGGGATGGGTAAACCCGTCGTTCGACAAAGGCGATCTGACAGTGGCGGCCGGCTTCGCTCGTGGCTCGATGGAGTTGCTTGAGCGTGCATTCGCGATCGACGCAGGTGCATTTCTGGACGTCCGTTGAACTGTCCCTGCGCGTCCGCTGTCGCGTTGTTGTGTAAGCGGTCAGCAAACACCATCTAAAATCCGCTTTTCGGTTTCGCTACCCTCCCGATTTTCCTGATCCGGAGGTCCTCGTGAAGCAAACCGAGAAAGCGCAATTCTGGCAACAGCACTTCGCAGCCTGGCAGGCGAGCGGCCTGTCGCAAGCCGAGTATTGCAAACGGCACGGGCTGAAGGTCAGCAACTTCGCCTACTGGCGTACCCGCAGCAAGAAAGGACAGCGCAAGCTCATGCCGCTGTCGTTCGCGCCGGTATCGGTGTCGGACCGACTCGTTCTCGACCTGCCTCGGGGCATCCGCCTGGAGCTGCCCGCACAAGCCCTGGGCGAGGTACTGCCCACGGTGCTCCTGTACCATGCGTACAGCGCGCTCGCGGACTTCGGGGGAATACTTCGGTATTTTCTTCATAGCTCCATTCTCTCAAGTGTTGGAGCCTCCACGAAACCCGGGGCGGTTCAGCACGTCTTCGTTGAGTTCTCGTACCCGATCACCACTCTGCTCACCGCCGTAGGGTGGACGCCGAAATACCTGACCCCGCCGCTTTGATGCCGTTGCTTGCGAAAAGTGGTTACTGGGACGACGCGCCGCGGGCTACCGCTGAACAAAGCCGCGTTACGCCAACCGTACTGTCGCTGCTGAGGCGCGCCCGCCACCGATCACTCCGGCAGATCGATCCCGGAACCACCCATTTCCTTCGGCACGTCCTGCAGCTTCGGCAAGCCATCCCTGATGCGCAATTTGGTTTCCTGATAATGCACATGGACGCCAGGCTGGTATGGGAAATCCGGTGTGACCGCCGCGTACACGTCGGTGAGCCCCATGCCGGGATGCTCGGTAAAGAGGTGGCCCCCGCAGGTCTTGCACCATTTGCGATAGCTGTTGGGCGTTTTGTTGTAGGTACCGATGTTGTCCGCGCCCCGGGTAACGCGCACGGCCTCGGGTTTCCACAACACGAAGGCATTGACCGGCCCCGCGGACCAGTGGCGGCACGACTCGCAATGGCAATAACCCATCGCCGCCGGCGCGCCGGTGACACTGAGCTGTACCGCGCCGCAAAAACAACTGCCGTTGTAGATTTTCTCATTGCTCATGATGTTTCTCCTTCCGCGTGCGTGATGTTGTTTTCGAAGACGATCCGAACGTCGACAACCCTGTCTCCCACGCTTCCTTTCCTGTCAGCCGGCGACCCTGGCCAGGTAGATGGTCTGGGTAAATGGCCGGTCCTGCAGCGGATTGTGGAAGGTCACGGGCTCCGTCCAGGCTGCTTCGAACACACCCTCCAGCCGTTCGGTGAATGCGGCGTCGGGCTGGTCGTTCGACCACAGTCCAAAGACACCGCCGGGTTTCAGATGCGCCGCGAGCGCGCGCAGCCCCTGGGGCCGATAAAAGCTGGTGCTGCGCGCATCGAGCAGCGCCTCCGGCGAATGGTCGATATCCAGCAGAATGGCGTCAAACCGCCGTCCCGGCGTTGCCGGATCGAAACCCGCGGCTCCGTTCGCGAGCGCGAAGAAATCGCCCTGCACAAACCGACAGCGCGGATCGGACGTGAGCCCGGGGCCGAGCGGCAACAATGCGGTCCGATGCCAGTCGATGACGGCATCCAGCATCTCGACGACGATGAGCGAGCCGACCCGCCGATCTTCCAGAGCCGCTTGCGCGGTATAGCCAAGACCCAGGCCGCCGACGACCACGTCCAGCTGTTCACCCCGACGTGCCGCCAACCCCAAACGCGCGAGCGCGATCTCGGAAGCGGTGAACAGGCTCGACATCAGATAGTCTTCGCCGAGCTTGATCTCGAACACGTCGACGCCCAGCGCATGCTCGCGCCGCCGCCGCAGGCTCAGCACGCCGATGGGTGTGGGTCGACTGTCCAGCTCCTTGAACAACAGGCTCATGGCTTCGCAAGGCTCCGTGGATGGCCGTCAATCCTGTCGCAAGTCGCCAGGAAATGAATCTCTTGTCGGCGCTGTTCGCGAAAACCGCACGCCGGTCGGCGACAGGCCGAGGCACCGGCCGCGGGCATCCGGAAGACCCTGAGGTTTCTGGGTTGCACCGGCCTCGGCAACGCAGCTATTTGGCTTTCCACACCAGCTCGGCCTGATTGGCGGCTTTCAGGTGTTCGTTGTTGCGCGCCCAGGCAAAGCCCAGCTTGATGCGGTCGAACAGGCGCTCGATCTGCCTTTCCATCCGCGGGTCCGTGAAGATATAAAACTGATTTT
>JAKFFI010000050.1:0-1888 GCA_036677085.1 Porticoccaceae bacterium | reverse complement strand
CAGGTGCACGTCGCCTGGACGGCGATGCGCGGCGTACTTGAAATGGTGGTATTCCAGATTCTCCAGCGAGTGGCACATGTTGTCCTCGCCGGTGAGGAAAGGCTTCTCCCACACCACCGTGTCACCGCGGCGGACGCGGCTGGTGCCGCACAGGTCACGCGGGAGCGGTCCGGTACGCAACTCGGGACCGACCGCGCAGGCACGCAGCTTGGAATGGGCCAGGTACAGGTAGTTCTGGCGCTCGGTGATGTGGTCTGAGAACTCATTGCCGATGGCGAATCCCAGGCGGTGCGGGGTGCCGTCTGGGCCAATCAAGTAGAGCCCAACCAACTCCGGCTCCTCGCCGCCATCCAGGGCGAAATCGGGCGACGGCAGGGCCTGGCCCGGGGCCACCACCACGCTGCCATCTCCCTTGTAGAACCATTCCGGCTGCGCGCCGGGCCGGCCCTGGCGTGGAATGCCACCCTCCACGCCCCACTGGAAAACCTTCATCGAATCGGTGAGGCTGCCGGCGTGGGCATGGTCCTGCAGGTTCTGGTGCATGGCATCGCGGGTGGCGGCGCTACCCAGGTGGGTCAGGCCGGTGCCGGTGACGCGCATATGGGCCGAATCGGGATGGGCCAACGGGGTCAGCACCCGGTCCTCGCGCAGCAGCGTCGCATAGTCCAACGACTCGTCGCCCTGCTCCTGTGCAGCCTGCTGCTCAAGGTCGCGATTGGCTGCGATGGCTGCGGTGGCTAGTGCATAGGTAGTCCTGGAACTTCCCAGGAGACACACGCGGGCTCCGTCCTGGTCGATCACGCCGACCCGAGCTTCCCCGGCATCGTCAACTAGCTGGATCAGTCGCATTGCTCCGCCTGCAGTCGTGGGCCACGGTGCGACACGCAGTTCCTCTTTGGAAATACCGTGCCAGACCGCATTCTGCCGGCACTAGTCATATACAACAACTCAATTTTTGTGATTAATATATATATACATCTGTATAGGTGAGAGAAGTTTCGTGGCCCAAAGCTCCCCCTGGTTCATGCGCGCCCGCCTCAAGGCCCGGCAGCTGATGCTGTTGATCGCGATTGATGACGAAGGCAGCACCCAACGCGCCGCGGAAGTGTTGAACATGTCCCAGCCGGCGGCGTCGAAGATGCTCAAGGACCTGGAGGACACGATGGGGGTGTTGCTGTTTGAGCGACTGCCGCGCGGCATGCAGCCGACCTGGTATGGCGAGACCATGATCCGCCACGCGCGCATTGCCCTCTCCAGCCTGAGCGAAGCCGGCGCCGAGATCGAAGCGCTGAAGGCCGGCTATTACGGCAGCGTCAGTGTCGGCGCGATCACGGGCCCGGCAATGAACCTGCTGCCGGCGGCAATGGTTCAGATCACCCGCGACCATCCGCTGCTACGCGTTTCCCTATTGGTAGAGAGCAGTGATGTGCTGCTGGAGATGCTGTCGCAGAACAAGCTCGACATCCTCGTCGCGCGCTTGTTCGCCCGCCACGACAAACGCAACCTGCACTATGAAGCGCTGGCCGAGGAACAGGTTTCGGCCATCGTCCGTCCGCACCATCCGATCCTGGAAATCGAACAACCCTCGCTAGCCGAATTGGCACTCGCCGGCTGGATCGTGCCGCCCGCCGGCAGCGTGCTGCGCCATCGCTTCGAACTGATGTTCCAGAGCGCCGGACTGGAGCCGCCCAAGCGAATCATCGAGAGTTCGGCCCTTGCGTTCCTGCCGCGCATGCTGGAGGAAAGCGACTACATGGCGGTGGTGCCCACCGATGTCGCACGCTATTACGCCAAGCACAATATCGTCTCCATCGTGCCGGCGGAACTCTCGTGCCGGATGGATCATTTCGGCCTCATCACTCGCAACGATTGGTTGCTCTCGCCCGGC
>JAKFFI010000049.1:0-43456 GCA_036677085.1 Porticoccaceae bacterium | reverse complement strand
CTGTCCCACCGCGTGGCCGGCCGCAAGGGCGAATACGCCCGCACCATGTCGGCGATTCTCGACGCCTATCTGCACGACCAGATGTACCACGGTCTGGCGAGCCTGGAGCAGGTGCTGCGCCGGCACGGTTACCGGCGCCCCATGCTGGTGGTGCACAACTCCGGTGGCATGGCGCAGATGAGTTCCACCCATGCCCTGCAAACCGTGCACTCGGGTCCGGTGGCGGGACTGGAGGCGACCCAGAGCCTGTCCGTACAGTTCGACGAGCCCAATCTGATCGCCACCGACATGGGCGGCACCAGCTTCGATATCGGGCTGGTGACCGGCGACGGGGTGAAGTTCTACGATTTCAATCCCATCATCGACCGCTGGCTGGTCAGCACCCCGATGAGCTACCTGCACACGCTGGGCGCGGGCGGCGGTTCCATCGCGCGCTTCGACCGGCTCTGGAACGCGGTGGAAGTGGGGCCGGAGAGCGCCGGCTCCGATCCGGGTCCGGCCTGCTACGGCCGCGGCGGCCGCTTCCCGACCACCACCGATGCCAACCTCATCCTGGGCTACCTCGACGAGAACAACTACGCCGGCGGGCGCATCAAGCTGAACCGGCGCCGTGCCGAGCGCGCCATCCGCGAACATATCTGCGAGCCCACCGGCCTGGATCTCGCAGCGGCGGCGCTCGCCATGCGCCGCAAGGTGGACGCCAACATGGCCGATGCGATCTTCAAGGAAGTCGCGGTGAAGGGTTATGACCCGCGCCAGTTCACCCTGCTGTCCTACGGCGGTGGCGGCCCGCTCCACGCCTGCGGTTATGCCGGCAAGATCGGTATTTCCCGCATCCTGATTCCGCCCTTCAGCGCGGTGTTTTCGGCGCTCGGCGCGGGCAGCATGAATCAGCTTCACATCCACGAGCGCTCGCTGTATCTGATGCTCTACGACGCCACCAAGCGGCAGGTGCTCGACGATTTCACCGCCATCAACGAAACCGTGGCATTGCTCGAAGAGCTGGGCCGCGAGGATCTGCTGCGCCAGGGGGTGGCGCCGGACGCCATCCGCGTGCGCGTCGAATTCGACATGCGCTACGGCAACCAGCTCGCCCAGACCGCGGTGGTGAGCCCGATCAACCGAGTCCGCTCGGATCAGGACGTGATGACCCTGCTGGATCTGTTCAGCGCCAACTACCAGAAACGCTACGGCGTGGGCAGCGCGGCGCCGGAAGCCGGCATCCGCGTCAATGTGATTCGCGTGCTGTCCTATGTCGAGCACGCCGCGGTGATGCTGGAGCGCGCCGCCCCGCGTCCTGCCGCGGTAGCGAAGCACGGGTCCACCCGCGACTGCTGGTACGACGGCGTCGAGGGGCCGGTTTCCACCCGGGTGTACGACGTCGCCGAGGTGCCGGAGGGCGCGGTGATCGCGGGTCCGGCGCTGGTGGAGACTCCGCACACCACTTATCTCGTGTATCCCGACTGGTCGCTGACCATGGGCCGCCAGGGCTCCGCCTGGCTGGAACGGCACGGCGTCAACTGAGATTGCATCCATGACACAGACACACTCCCACGGAAACAGCCACGGCCACGGCCACAGCCACGGGCAGCGCAGCCTGATCGAGAAATTCCTCGACGAAAACGTGCTCTACCTCGGACCTGACCCCGCGATCATGGGCGACCACAGCGTGTCGACGCCGACGGCGCGGGAGCAGGCCGCGGTCGCGCTCTGGAAGGACAGCCCCGAGGAACTCAACCTGATCCGCAACCGCTTGCAGACCGCCTGCAACGAATCCTTCGACATGGTCGAGCAGATGGGCGCGGCGCCGGGCGCCAAGTGGGGCGACCTGATCTCGGGGATCTTCTCCTGCCAGGGGGATTTGTCGCTGTCGAGCGCCGGCGGCGTGCTGGTGTTCTCGGTGCTGGCCCAGCACCCGGTCAAGTTCGTGCTCAAATACTGGAAGGACGATCCCACGGTGGGCATCCGTGAGGGCGACATCTTCATGCACAACGACGCCCGTTACGGCAACATCCACAACACCGACCAGAGCCTGTTCATTCCGGTGTTCGATGGCGGCGAGATCGTCTGCTTTGTCGGCGCCATCGTTCACGAGGGCGAGAACGGCGCCTGCGAACCGGGCGGCATGCCGGGCGGCGCCGAGTCGCCCTACGACGAAGGTCTGAAAATGTCGCCGCTCAAGGTGGGCGAGAATTTCGAGTTCCGCCGCGACCTGCTCACCTTCCTGCAAAACTCGGTGCGTGAACCCAAGCTGCAACTCGAAGGCATGAAGGCCAAGCTCCACGCCTGTCTGCGCGTGAAGCAGCGGGTCGAGGACATCATCCGCGCGCACAGTGTCGAGGCTTTCCTCGCCACCGTGCGCGGCACCCTCACCGACACCGAGATGGAAGTGCGCCGCCGGCTGCGCACCTGGCCCGACGGCACCGCGCGCTCGGTGGTGTTTGCCGACAGCACGCTGCGCGAGAACGTGCTGATCAAGATCCGTTGCGTGGTCACCAAGCGCGACGACGAGCTGATCATCGATCTGCGCGGCTCGTCGCCGCAGTTTCTCAATCGCGCCAACAACACGGTGCTGGCGTCCATGAAGGGGATGCTGGCGCAGCTCTTTTTGATGTTCGTGTGGCCCGACCTGCCGCGCAACCAGGCGGTGTTCGCGCCGATCCGGGTGCTCACGGATCCGGGTTCGACGCTCAACTGCTCGCCGGAAGCGCCCAACGCCCAGAGCATGATGACGTTCTTCCCGGCCTTCACCGCGGTCCAGGTGACGATTCCGAAACTGCTGTATTCGGCGGGCTACAAATCCACCGACATCATCGCCTGCTGGTACAACATGATCACCACCTTCGTGTACGGCGGGATCAACCAGCACGATGAATTCGTCGGCAATGTCTGTGCGGATCTCAACGGCATGGGCGGCGCGGCCCGCGCCACCCGCGACGGCGAGCACTCGGTCGCGCCCATCTTCGCGTCCATGGCCGACATCGGCGAGCAGGAGCTGATCGAAGAAGAAGTGCCGATGATGAAGATCGTTCCGCATCGGGTGATGGTGGACAACTGTGGTTTCGGCAAATATCGCGGCGGCCACGGCTATCAGCAGATCGCCACCCACAAGGACACCGGCGCCTGGGGCTACATGACCAATTTCATCGGATCGAAGTTTCCCTCGACCTACGGCATTTTCGGCGGCTACGCACCGGGCTGTTACCCGCTGTGCAAGGTGAAGGGCGTCAACGTCTTCGAGGTGATGCAGGACAACCGCGAGCTGATGCGCTACACCATCGAGGAAATCATGAACGAGCGGCCGTTCCCGAACGCCCGCTACAGCAGCCATCACGGCGGCCTGCAATTCGAACTGGGTCAGCCCGGCGAGCTGTACATGATCACCCAGGGTGGCGGCGGTGGTTACGGCGATGTGCTCGAACGCGACCCCGAGGACATCGTGCGCGACTGGCGCGACGGCATCGTGTCGCGCCGGGTGATCGAATCCCTGTATCAGGTGGTGATGAACTACGACACCGGCGCCGTCGATCTCGAAGCCACGGAGCGGGCGCGGGCCGAGGAGCGCAAACGCCGCCTGGCCCGCGCCGTGCCGTTCAGGGAATTTGCCGCCCGGTGGACGCAGCCGTTGCCGCCCGCCCATCTGCCCTACTACGGTAGCTGGGACGACCCCACTGTGCTGCACCTGGGCTCGCCCGAGCGCACCTGCCCGGCGGATGCCATCCAGGCGGTGATGATGCCCGATCCCAAGGATGTCGAGATCGAGCGGCTGCAAGCCGAGCTCGAGACCCTGCGGGCGCGGCTGGCGTGACCGGACGGGTACGCGCCTGGCTGGATGACGGCGCCGCGCTGCGCTGGCTGAGCTTTCACGACTATGCGCGGCGCGTGTTCGGCGGTGAGCATCCGGACTGGTTTCGCGAGCCGATGCGGCAGGTCGCGGGGCTTGCCGATGCCAACAAGGTGCTGCGCTCCCAGGTGGTTGAATTCGACCTGGGCGCGCTCTGGGCCGCGCACGCAGCACTGGCGGCCGCTGCCGAGGGCGCCGCGCGCCTCGCCGCGGTGCTGAAGTCTCCCGCCGTGGCGGGCTTTTGCGACACCGCCATCGCCGCGCTGGTCCATCAGCAGGCGGGTCGCGCCGATGTGTGGCTTTCGTTGCCGTCGCCCGGTGGCGCACTGGTCGCGCTGGGTGAGCCGGCCGACGCCATCGATTTCGATATGCTCGATGATGCGGCCGGTCTGATCGCGGACTTTCTGCGCACCAAGGCCGCCGCCGGCATCGACGGTGTGGTGATGGAGCTCGCCGCCACCGGGATCGCCGCGGCGGACGAAATCGATGCGGTGGCGCCCATCCGCGGCAGTGCGGCGCACTACGATTGGCTGTTTGCGCTGCGTGTCGTCAACGCCGCGCAGGCCGAAGCCTGGGCCGAAGTGGGTCCCGATCTCTGGCTGCCGGCGGATGCGGGGGTGGCGTTGCCTTCAACTGCACCGGCCTGTGCCGGTCTGGAGCGAGGGTTCTGGCAGGGCGGACCGCCGCCGGCTTCCGGCGTGGCCCTGTACGGCACGGTGCCGGCGGATCTCGACCCCGCGTTGATCGCGCAGCGCGTCGGGTTATTGCCCTGATTTTTCGGGCGTGTGCGCCCGGCGATGGAGGTATCCATGATTCACACCAGCCAGACCTCCCAGTTCATGTTTCGCAATGCCCTGTGGCGGCATGCGGCGAAGACCGCGCTGGTCGTCGGTGGACGTTCCTACACCTATCGCGAACTGGACAGCCTTTCCAGCACCCTCGCCGCAGGTCTTGCCGAGCGCGGGATCGCGCGTGGCGATCGCCTCGCCATCATGCTGCGCAACAGTGTCGAATTCGCGATCACGGATCTCGCCATTTTCAAACTGGGCGCGGTGAAAGTACCGCTCAACGAACTGCTCAGCCAGAGCGACGTGAGCTACATGATCGGCCACTCGGGCGCCAAGGCCCTGGTGCTGCACAGTTCGCTGGCCGACAAGCTGGATGGCGTGGCGCTGGCCGCCACCGACCTGCGCAACATCATCGAAGTCGATGATCTGGGCAAAGGCACCGGCGCGGGCCGCGATGCCTGGAGTGCGCTCTTTGCCGGTGGCGAGCGCGCTTTCGAGTGGCGGGAAGTGCTGCCGCACGATCCCGCGTTCATCCTCTATACCGGCGGCACCACCGGGCGCTCCAAGGGCGTTTTGCACACCCACCGCAGCATGATGATCAACGGCCTCACGCATCTGGTGAACGGCGAAATCGGCGAGACCGAACAGATGCTGCTGACCAGTCCGCTGCCCCATGCGGCGGGATTTTTTCTCCAGGCCGGCTTCCTGGCGGGCGCCTGTGTCCATGTGCACGACAAGTTCGATGCGGAGCGGGTGATCGCGACCGTCATCAACGACAAAATCACCTGGACCTTCATGGTGCCGACCATGATCTACCGGGTGCTGGATGCCTATGATCCGGCGCGCCACGACCTGAGCTCGCTGCGCACTCTGGTGTACGGCGCCGCGCCCATTACCCGGGTGCGGCTGCAGGAGGTGCTCGCCAAGCTGGGTCCGGTGTTGTTGCAGCTGTTCGGGCAGACGGAAGTGCCGGATTTCGCTACCAAACTGTCCAAGGCGGATCACCTGGACGAGCGTTTTTTGGGCTCCTGCGGCCAACCGGTGATTACCGCCGAGGTGTGCATCGGCGATCCCGTGGGCAGACCGCTGCCCTTTGGCGAGGTCGGCGAGATCATGGTGCGTTCGCCCTATACCCTGGAGAGCTATTACGACGATCCGCAGAAAACCGCCGAGGTGTACGTCGGCGAATGGATCAGGACCGGTGACGTGGGCTATCAGATCGACACCGGCCATGTCTTCATCGTCGATCGCTCCAAGGACATGATCATCACGGGCGGCATGAATGTGTATTCGTCCGAGGTGGAGAACGCGGTGCAGGAATATCCCGGCGTGCGCCAGGTGATGGTGATCGGGATTCCCCACGAGGATTGGGGCGAAGCGGTGTGCGCGGCGGTGATTCCGGCCGGCCCGGAGTTCGACGCCGACGACCTGATCGCGTTCTGCAAGCAGCGGCTCGCCGCCTACAAGGTGCCCAAGGTCGTCGAGGTGGTGACGGATATTCCGCTCACCGCCTACGGCAAGCCCGACAAGAAAACCCTGCGCGCCAAGTACTGGGGCGCCCAGACCCGCCAGGTCAATTGATGCGGCGGGTTAGTTTTCGGTTCAATGCGATACATGCAACCTAACAACAATTCGGAGAACGTGTGATGGGACGAGTTCAGGGGAAGGTCTGTCTGATTACCGGCGGCACTGCGGGCATCGGCTATGCCAGTGCCGAGCTGTTCGGGCGCGAAGGCGGCAAGGTGGTGATCACCGACATTCGCCCCAAGGAAGGCGAAGCGGCGGCGCAGAAGCTGCGCGAGCAGGGTTATGACGCGCGTTTCATCGAGCAGGATGTAACGTCCGAACAGCGCTGGCCCGAAGTGGTCGCCGAGGCGGTGCGCCACCATGGCCGCCTCGACGTGCTGGTCAACAACGCCGGCGTGGGCGTCGAAACCGATCTGGAAAACAGCGATCTCGCCCACTGGCGCTTCGTCAACGGCGTCAATATGGAAGCGGTGTTCCTGGGCACCCAGCACGCGATCCGGCAGATGAAGCTCAATGGCGGCGGCAGCATCATCAATATCTCGTCCATCGAGGGATTGGTGGGCGACCCCAGATTCGCGGCCTACAACGCCAGCAAGGGTGGCGTGCGGCTGTTCACCAAATCCGCCGCCCTCTACTGCGCCGAGAAAAAGTACAACATCCGCGTCAATTCGGTGCATCCGGGTTTCACCAAGACGCCCATGGTGGACAGCGCGATCGACCTGTTCTCGCCCGCGGATGCCGAGCGCATCAACCGCGAGATTGTGGTGGGCCATATGGCCGAGCCCATCGACCAGGCCTACGGCATCCTGTTTCTGGCTTCCGATGAGTCCCGCTACATGACCGGTTCCGAGCTGGTCATCGACGGCGGCTTTACGGCGCACTGACGAGGACAGGGTCATGGGGAGGATTCAGGGCAAGGTGTGTTTGATCACCGGCGGCACGGCCGGCATCGGCTACGCCAGTGCCGAGCTGTTCGGCCGCGAGGGCGGCGCGGTGGTGATCACCGATATCCGACCGAAGGAAGGCGAGGCGGCGGCGCAAAAATTGCGTGACCAGGGTTATGACGCCCGTTTTGTCGAACAGGACGTGACGTCCGAGACGCGCTGGCGCGAGGTCGTCGCCGAGGTGGTGCGCCACCATGGCCGCCTCGATGTGCTGGTCAACAACGCCGGTGTGGGTGCCGGCACCGATCTGGAAAACAGCGATCTCGCCCACTGGCGCTTTGTGCACGCGGTCAATCTGGAAGCGGTGTTCATGGGCACCCAGAATGCGATCCGCCAGATGAAGCAGAACGGCGGTGGCAGTATCGTGAACATCTCGTCGATTGAAGGCATCATCGGCGATCCGCGTTCCGCGGCCTACAATGCCAGCAAGGGTGGGGTGCGGCTGTTCACCAAATCGGCAGCGCTCTACTGCGCCGAGAAGAAGTACAACATCCGGGTGAATTCCGTACATCCCGGATTTACCAAAACGCCCATGGCGGAAAGCGTCGGGGGTGTATTTGGTCCCGCCGATCTGGCGCGGATCCAGCACGAGATCGTCATCGGTCACATGGCGGAGCCCATCGATCAGGCGTACGGGATTCTGTATCTCGCGTCCGACGAGTCCCGCTATGTCACGGGTACGGAACTGATCATCGACGGCGGCTATACCGCGCACTGAGTTCTGGCGCCCGGAGGGTGGCGGCAAGCCCACCTCGCGGTGCTCGCAACAGGGAGGAGGGACAATGCGAACTGTGCTCGTTCTCAATGCCAAGGGTGGATGCGGCAAAACCACTCTCGCCACCAATCTGGCCGGCTATCACGCCAGCAAGGGCAGGCGCGTGGTGCTGGCCGATTTCGATCCCCAGGGTTGCAGTATGGACTGGCTCGCGGTGCGCCCCGCGGATCGTCCCGGGATCGAGGGCATCGCCGCCTGGCGGGATGGACTGCGGGTACCCCGCGACACCGACTGGCTGATCATGGACAGCCCGGCGGCGACGCATGGCCGCGAGCTGGCGGAGCTGGTACGGCGGGCCGACAGCGTGCTGATGCCCCTGTTGCCTTCGCCCATCGATATCCGCGCGGCCGGTCATTTCATTGGCGAATTGAATGCGGTGCGCAAGCTGGTCAATGGCGGCGTGCGGCTGGCGACGGTGGCCAATCGGGTGCGGGAGCAATCCGTGGCGGCGGCAGGTCTGGAAAGCTACTTGCAGGACTTCAGCTTGCCCAACGGCAAGCCGTTTCCATTTCTCGCGGCGTTGCGCGCCAGCCAGAACTATATTCAGGCCGCCGAGCGGGGCCTGTCGATCTTCGAGTTCGCCCCGGTCAGGACTTTCCCGGACCGGGAGCAGTGGCTGCGTATCCTGCGCTGGTTGAGCCGGTCTTCACGCGCGAATGCGCGCGCAAAACCGGACTGAACCCGTGCGACGCCACCCCGGCGTCGCTGGATTTCACGTGGTGAGCTGGGGTCAGGTGGCGGTAGTCCCGCCATCGACCACGATCTCTGCGCCGGTGACCCAGGGCGACTGATCGCTCGCCAGGAACAAGGCTGCCTTGGCGATATCGGACGGGGTGCCTTTCATGCCCAGCGGCGTCCCGCGCTCGAACGCCTGCTGCACACTGGCCGCGTCCTTGCCGAGACCTGCCGTCACAAACCCTTTCAGCACCGCGTTGCCCATGTCGGTCGGGATCAGACCGGGGTGGATGGAATTCACCCGGATGCCGTAGTTGAGAAATCCGAATTCGACGGCGGCGGCCTTGGTCAGCAGTTTGACCGCGCCCTTGCTGCCGCAGTAGGCGCTGAGGCCCGAGAAGCCGCGCAACCCCGCCACCGACGACAGATTGATGATGGCGCCGCCGCGACCCGCTGCGCCACCCGGCTTCATCGCCTTGCAGGCGGCTTTCAGACCCAGGAAAACCCCGGTCACATTGATATCCAGGATGCGCTGGAAATCCTTCAGCTCGGTGTTTTCGACCAGGGCACAGATCTCGATGCCGGCATTGTTGACCAGGATATCCAGGCCGCCCAGTTGTCGTACCGTTTCGGTGACGGCGGTCTCCCAGTCGGCTTCACGGGTTACGTCCTGGCGGATAAAGGCCGCCCGCCCGCCGCTGGCCTGGATGGCGGCGGCGGTCTGGCGCCCCTGATCCTCCAGGATATCCGCGATCATGACGGCGGCACCGGCGCGGGAAAAAGTGGCGGCGATTTCGGCGCCGAGACCGCGCGCCGCGCCGGTGATCAGCGCGACCTTGCCGGCCAGGGAAATTTGAATGCCTTGATTTGCCATGGGTGTCCTCCCGGACTGGGTGTGTTGGAGTCCTCCCGCCGGCGCGGACGCACCGGCGGATGATCAGGGTCGCTTCATTCGCGGCGGCTGCGTTCCCGGTACTCGGAGGCCGAGCAGCCACACCAGCGTTTGAACGCGCGGCGAAAACTGGTGGTGTCCTGGTAGCCCAATTCCATCGCGATGGCGTCGATGGATTGGTCCGAATTACGCAGTGAGTCAATCGCCATCTGCTTGTGGATGCTTTCGCGCAGATCGCGGTAGGTGGTGCCTTCCGCTTGCAGATGCCGGATCAGGGTGCGCGACGAAAGGCTGAACGCCTTGGCCATGTCCTTGAGTGTCGGCATGGCAGCAGGGTTTTTGCGCAATTCCGCCAGGATATGGTGGGCGGTGATGTTGTTGGCGCGCAGCTCGTGCATCTGGTGCTGGAGTTGCTCTTCCGCCATGCGGTGGATGCGGGCATCGGCCGAGACGCAGCGTACTGCCTGGAGGGACGCCGGCAGAATCATCAGATGGCGATCGCCGTCGAACTCGGTCTTGCCGGAAAAATACAGATCGTACTGGTCCGCATAGGGCGGTGGGGGGTACCCGAAGATAATCCGGCTGTCGGTGAGTGGCTGGCCGCTGACGAATTCGAGGGCGTTTTGCAGCGTCAGCATCAGCGCCTCGACGACGATCACCTTGATTTCAGGGCTGGTGAACGCTTCCTTGAGCTCCAGGACAATTCGGTCCCCCTCGTAGAACATGGCCATGTCGCAGAAGGTTACGGTCGTCTGGTAGTACCTGGCGATGTCCTTGATCGCCTGCCCTACCGTTTCGGCGGAGATGACCGCCATGCCGATGGTGCCGTGTTTGGAGACATGGAGCTTGGAGCCGAGCGATAGCCCCGCGGTAGGCAGGTCGAGAGCCGCCATGACCGCAAACACGGCTTGCGCCAGATCCGCAAACGGGACCGGCGCACTCGAGTCTTCCAGCAGCGACTTCGGCAGGCCATGGCGCTCGAAAATAGCGCGTACCTCGGGCCCTCCTCCCAGGGTGTGAAATACCATGTTGGCATAGCTGGCATTGACGAAGCGGCTATCGGGCGTGGGTGGTTGTGCCGCGACCGCCAGCTTGTCGGGGGGGCGCATGGAGCCGTGTGGTTCTGTCATGTTATCTCTCTGACCACGGCCCCGCAGCGAACCGTCCGGCCGCAAATTAGGTTTGGCGGTCAGGACGCGCGGGCAGCTTCACGATAGTAAGTTTGCTGAGCAGCGGATTCTCGCATGCCGACGGCGAGCGGGCAAAGGTGCACTGGAAGGGTGCGCCAACCGAATTACCCCGGGGCTCCCTGGCGTGGGTGGCGCTGGCGAATAAAACTCAATGAAATGTGCCCAAGGCCGTAGCCTGGTATTGGTGTGAATACTGACTGTTCGGAAAAAAGTAGTTAGTTTTCAATTAGATATGAATTAAAGCCTGCCAAGTAAGGCAAGTCAGAGTCGAAAGCCGATGTCACTTTCTGCAATACCTCTGTCACCTATTGTCCTGTAACAGAATCGGATGGCTTGCCTATAGTTCATCCAACAAAATAACGTACGATCATGAAGAGTTGTCCAGTGCTTCATGGCACCGTTTCGACAGGCAGTCCTAAGCGAGGTAGTCGCGGTGTCCACGGAGCAATGGACTCGTCCGCCGGATATGGGTGCATACGGTTAACCGAACCACTGACTGACATCATTATTATATTATATAGGGGTACTTGATATGGCACAGACACACGCTACGAACGACTTGGCTGTCGGCTCCGGCGAGAGCTTTGGCAGCAAGACTGCCGGACACTTCAGGCGAAACCGGATTGCTTGGGGCTTTGGCGCATTGGTGCTGGCGGTCGGCGCCGGGTTGCGTCTTTATATGGGCATGATGGCGTTTTCGACGGGAACCGACTATTACGCCCCAGAATTCCAGACCTATTGGATGCCACTGCTGTACGGCGAAATCATCGTACTGACCTTGTTTACCGTTGCTGTGTCCGTTTATATGTGGATGACGCGCGAGACAGACGCCAGCAAGATTGGCCCCGAACTTGAGTTAAGCCGCTACTGGAAGCTGCTTGGCGTGTTTACCGTCATGGGGTTGTGGGCCGCGACGGTGGCGATTACGTCGGTAGAGTCGGACGCCGCCTGGCATCAGGTGACGATCCGGGATACCGATTTCACCCCGACCCACATCATCATTTTCTACTTCTCGCTGCCTTTCCTGACCGCGATGCTGATTCCGACGTTCATCTGGGCGCACACCCGCCTGCCGGCCTACATGAACAAAGTGTCGCTGCCGTTCCTGGCAGTGGTTGTCGGCATTCTCATGATCATGCCGAATTATGGGTTCAATGAGTGGGGCCATACGTTCTTCTATGCAGAGGAACTGTTTGCGGCGCCGATCCATTGGGGCTTTGTCTTGCTGGGCTGGTCGCTGTTTTTCTTTGTACCGCTGGTCGTGCAGCTCTTCACCTACATGGGCCGCTCCATCGCACAGGTGACTGCCCTCAAAAGTCGCCAGGTGGTTTGATCTCTCCATCAAGCACCATCTTTTTGTCGAGAGATCTCGGCGTACTAAAGTGGTAATCCCTGAGTCCCCGCAAGCATACTTGCGGGGACTCTTTTCTGCGGACAGCCGCTGCACGCCCTCAGCCTATTGCCATTTCAAAAACGTGAGGTGTCGCCCAGATGAACGAAGTGCAATCAGAAGAGTTGCGGGCCAAGGAAGTAAAAGAAGCCAGAGCGCAGATTCTCGACATGGAGTCGCTTAACAATCCGGCCGCCATGAAGCTATATCGACGGCTCGACGGAATCCTGATTTTGGTGTTGTTTACTTTTCTTACCCTGGGAATCCAGATCCAATTCACTTTGACGGCTGGGGATTGGGATTACTGGGTAGATTGGAAAGATCGTCGGTGGTGGCCTTTGGTGACGCCGCTTACCCTGTTGATGCCTATAGGAGCCTTCACCTACGGCATATGGCAGCGGGTACGCCTACCCATCATGGCGACCGCCTTAACTACACTGTTGTGTCTGGTGGCCTGGGGCAGCCACTACCTGAATTTCTATCACTTTACCTACTTTCCGCTAACTTTTGTCTTTCCGGCGACCTACATCGGGGTTGGCATTCTGCTCGATTGTGCGCTGGTAATGACCCGCAGTCTCGTCGTTTCCGCTTTCATAGGTGCCGGTTTGTTCGGCGCCCTGGTGTACCCATTGAATTGGCCCCTGATCGCGGCATACAGGACGGCGGTGGAGTTCAATGGCACGCTGCTGTCACTGGCCGATTTGATGGGGTACGAATATATCCGTACCACTACCCCCGAATACCTGAGAATTATCGAGAGTTCCACGCTGCGCACTTTCGGCGGGTCGGTAGTACCGTTGACGGCCGTGTTTGCCGGTTTTGTCAGCATTGTGGTCTATGCCATCTTCCTGTGGGTGGGTTCTTATGTGAATAAGCTGGTGACTTTCGCCAAGCGTATCATGTGAGAAAAATCAACCTGCATTTTAATAAGTAATTGATCGAAACTGAGGGGAATAAGGCGTGGGTGCTAAAAAACAGACTGTGATGGCTGCAAAAAAAATCCGTTCGAGATTGGGGCTGACTTCAATCGTATTGTCGGCGCTGGTGCTGTTCTCCGGCGAAGTTCTGGCTCACGGTGAGCGCGCTCAATTGGCGAGCATGCGGATGAGGACGGTGCACTGGTTTGACACTCAAGTCACTCCCCTCAAGGCCAAGGTGGGCGATACCGTTACCCTCACGGGCAAGTTCATCCCGTCCACGTCTTGGCCGGAAACCCTGCCCAGCATCGCCGACACCGCTTATCTCAATGTCGGTGTCCCCGGCCCGACCTTCCTCAGGGTGCACTCGGAAGTAAACGGCGTGCCCATGATGCGGTCCACGGCGTTCCCATTGGGCAAAGTGTACGAATACAAGGTTGTCCTGCGCGCGCGAATCCCGGGTCGCTATCATGTTCATCCGTTGATTAATGTGTTAGATGCAGGTTCCCTTATCGGCAAAGGGACCTGGCTTGAGATTGACAAGGCGAACACGGATGCCCCCTTTGTCAACGATGCAACACTGCTTACTGGCGAAACTGTTGACCTCGAGACCTTTGGGTTGAGTGGTGTGATCGGTTGGCACTTGGTTTGGATTGCCATGGGTGTCGCATGGTTGCTGTTCTGGTTGGTCCGAAAGGAGCTTTTTATCCCAAGGTTCATGCGTATCCGGGCGCTTGGCAACGACCGGGCAAATGAACTTCTGACCAGAAGAGACTTTGTTGCTTCGGCTATATTTTTCACGCTGACATTAACAATCATTCTCACAGGATATCTGTGGGCGGAATGGAAATACCCGCTCACCATTCCGCTGCAGACGGGTAAAGTTCTCGTAGAAGGCATAGAGGTGCCGACGGGCGATCTCAAGATCGAAGTGGAGAACGCTTCGTACAAGCTTGAGGGTAGAAGCCTGACCATCAATGCCAAGATGACCAATAATGGCGAGCGACCGTTGCGGATTGATGAGTTTATTACGGCCAACATCCGTTTTGTAAACCCAAAGGTCGCCGAGGGTAAAATTGTCGAAGGCGAGGAAATGGTGGCGCGCGATGGCCTCACGGTTTCGGTTGATGCCGTCAATCCCGGAGAGACGAAGGATGTTGTCATCGTGGCATCCGATACGCTCTGGGAGCAATATCGCATGACCGGTCTGATCGACGATCCTGACAGTCGTTTTGCGGGACTATTGTTTTACAACGACGATCAAGGAAAACGTTACTATCAGGAACTTGGTGGCTCAATTCTCCCCAGCTTCTTTTGACGGTGGTTTGCGATGCGAGTGCTGGTTATCTCATGATTGGAACCAAAAAAAATCGTACACATCCGGGCGGCTTGCAATCGGCGCTTGGCCTGTGGGTAGGGATGAGCTTGCTCTTCGCGTCGGCAGCCGCGTTAGGCCACGGTGGCGTCTCCATGGAAGATGACGTGTGCTTGATAAAGATCGGGCCATACACCGCGCACTTTACCGGCTATCTCCCGCAGGAACGTGCTTCGCAGGAGTTCTGTGAAGATATTCCAATTGCCACCAAGGCGATTTTTGTAATCGATTTCATTAGTGACGAACTGCGCGTTATGGACATCGATTTTCGGATTGTCCGCGACGTCAAAAATATCGGTCGCAAGGCGATTTACGAGGACTTGGGGGGGCCGGAAGCGGTAGAAAAAGCCACAGTTTTCTACGAAGAGCCAAAATCGTATAGAGCAGGCACGATAAGCGTTCGATATCCTTTTGTGGAAAATGGCGGCTATGTGGGTATTATCGAAGCTCGCCACCAAGCTACCGGGTTGAGTTACCGCTCGGTGTTTCCGTTCTACGTTGGGGGCGGGAATTACGCCAAATACGTTGCTTACTATGTGCTGTTGTTCGCGTTTTGCGGCGTGTTTATTTGGGGCTCTGGCCGTAGCAATATCTTCAAACCGAAACCAAAGACGGACTAGTTTTTTCACATGGACAGGCTGGTGAAAAGAAAGAATTAGCGCTTTGTCCTGGCGAAGGCGCGCTGTTCTGGCGAAAGTGCGCACCTATTCGTCGCAAGCGTGAAAATAATGAAAATCCTGGCGCTTGCCAGACCCTCGGACTGATTCAGAGCCAATGCGGTTTCAGGCTGCTCGCACCCGTTCGGAAAAGCGCCGCTTGCGGCGGTAGGGGAAGACGTCCACGATCTTGCCCCCACGGATTTCCGCCTGGATAGCCTGCCAGAATTCCGGCGTGTAGATGTCGCTGTGAAGTTCCTCGAAGAATTTTCGCGCCAGCGGATTGCCGGAAAAGAACAGCCTGAACTCCTCCGGAAAAATGTCATTGGGGCCAACTGTGTACCAGGCCGTTGCCGACAAGGCCTGCTCCTCGTTCTGGGGTTCGGGCAGGCGGCGGAAGTTGCAGTCGGTCAAATAACAGATTTCGTCGTAATCGTAGAACACCACGCGACCATGGCGGGTGACGCCGAAATTCTTGAGCAGCATATCCCCGGGGAAAATGTTGGCTGCCGCGAGCTGCTTGATGGCGTTGCCGTATTCGTCGATAACGCCGCGGGTTTCCGCTTCATCGGCGGTTTTGAGATAAAGGTTGAGCGGCGTCATGCGCCGCTCGGTGTAGAGGTGGCGGATGATCAGCCGGTCGCCTGCAATGTGGAGCAGCGATGGCGCCGTGGCTTGCAATTCTTCCAGCAGCGCGGGGGAAAACCGGTGCAGTGGAAAGGTCAGGTTGTGAAATTCCTGGGTGTCGGCCATGCGGCCGATGCGGTCGTGGCGGGACACCAGGCGGTACTTTTCCCGCACGACTTCGCGAGTGACATCCTTGGGGTAGTCGAAGCGGTCCTTGATCACCTTGAACACGATGTCGTAGGACGGGAGCGTGAAGACCGTCATCACCATGCCCTTGATGCCGGGGGCGGTGACGAACTGGTCCTGGGAGATTTTCAGGTGCTGCACGAACTCCCGGTAGAACTCGGTCTTGGCGTGTTTGGTAAAGCCCAGGCTGGTATAGACTTCGTAGTCGCCCTTGTGGGGCAACAGCTGCTTGAGAAAATGCAGATACTGATAGGGCAGGGGCGCATCGACCATGAAATGTGCGCGGGCGAAGCTGAAAATCACACTCATTTCGGCGCGGTTGAAGATCGCGGCGTCGATCAGCAGTCCGCCGGCCTCGTTGTTGAGTACCGCCAGTACCAGCGGTAGCGAACGGTAGCCGTCGATGATACGGCCGACCAGATAGGCTGCCTTGCCGCGGTAGAACACGGATTCCAGCAGATCGAATTTCAGCTGGTGAAACTTGCTGCCGATCTCGGGTTCGGCTTCCTCGGTAAAGGCCGCGGCAATGGCGTCGGTATCCCGGTCGAGGTTTTCCCAGGGCACCGAGAACTCGGTATCGAGCAGGATCTGCCGGAACAGAGCGCGGGGTGAGGCCTGATTTTCGTAGCGAACATAAATGCTGTATTCGCTGCCGGGCAACTGCTTGTGCTGGGACGAAAACACGTAGATCAGCGCGTCGTCGATCTTGTCGTGGTCGTTGATCAGACCGAACACGGAGTTGAAAAAGGTTTCAGCGATTTCGAAGTTCGGTGCGCCGGCCACCAGGCGGGTGTAGACATCCTTGGCTTGGCGCCAGAGTGCGAGTTCAGTGACATCCCGGTTGGTCACTGTGCCGAGCAGCTCAGCGGTCATTCGCACCTTGCTTTTGTAGAGTTCGATGCGGCCCTGATTGGCGCTTTGTACCGCATGCCAGTCGGCTTTTTCGAAACGCGCCTTGGCTCCCATGGTGATGTTCTGAAAATCGGCGAAATAGCTGTGGAAGCCGTTGTAGATGGTTTTGGCCATGCGCCGCGCGGTGCTGTTGCGCAACGGACCAGCAGTCGCGGCAGGCTGCACGGCGGTTCGCACCGGGTCAGGACTCCAGTTGCCGGCGCAGTTCGTGCAGCCGCCTGGCGCCATCCTTCCGGCTGAGTGCGGGCACCGGTGTCGGCGCGGGTGGCGCCGGAATGCTCAGGTCTTCGCCAGCGAGCGCGCGGCGGCAGCAGTCGCGGTAGGCGCGCTGAAATTCCGGCCAGGTCACGCTTTCGGGCCGCGTTGCCAGGTCGTACCAACCCAGGGCGCGACCGGCGTGGTAGACCGCCGGGTGCGACCAGCGCTGGGCGTCCTTGGGGCGGGGCGCGTTGCAGGCTTCGCGGTAGGCATCGCGGGGACGCGGCATGCCGCGTGCGGCCAACTGGTCCTCGCAGGCGCCGAGCATCTTGCGCAGGGTGGGAAGGTAGTCCTCCTGCTCGATCAGCGCGCGGGCGGCGGCGAGCACCAGCCCGGGATCGAAATGGCGCAGGCTGTCGAGCCACAGTCGCTTGGCCTGGTCGAGCAACGTGGTATCGGCAAAGGCGCTGTAAAACTGGTTGTGGTAGTTGACGCGGAACAGCGCAAACGCCTGGTTGATGGCGTCGATCAGCCCCGGATCGGGGGGCGACCGTTCAGCCGGCCCAACTGCGGTCGCTGAGTTCGTCGACGAGGTCGCGAGATCGCGTGCTGCCTGTTCTGCCAGGTCCTTGCCGTGTTGCATGTCGCACTTCCGCCGTGGTGTTGCGTTGGGCCCATTGCCGTTTGACGTACTGCAAGAACTTGGTGTTCCAGGTGTTGAGGACGGCACCACTTTCCTGCCAGTAGAGGATGAATTCCGGAACCAGGCTGGCGCCGAAGCTCTGCCCGATGCCTGCCATGGCGAGCACGTCGTAGACCGCGGGGTCGGGCCGCCAGTCGGGGACCATGGGTCGGGGCGTGGAGTCGTTGGCCAGCGTGGTGGTGTAGCGCGCCCACTGGCGCCGCACATGCTGGACGAATTGGGAATTCCAAGTGTTCGACAAGGTACCGCGGTCGCGCCAGTAGAGGACGAACTCGGGCACGGCGTCTTCGATGAAATTGCGGTTGATGCCGGCACGGACCAGGATTTCCATGGCATCGACGCCGGGCTGCCAGTCCGCCGTCATGGGCTGTTCCTGATCGCGGCGTGTCTGCACGGTTTCCTGTTCGCGCCAGCAGCGCAGTACCTGCTTGATGAATTTCGCACCCCAGCTGTGGCGTGGCTCGCCGCGTTCGCTCCAGTAGGTGACGAATTCGGGCACCTGGGCGAGGGCGAACGCGCCGGGGATACCGTACTGGGCGAGTTGCGCCAGCAGGTCGCGCTCCGGTTGCCAGTCGCCGCGAATCGGCTGCACGTTGGTGGCGCGCGGGGCGGCACTGGCGGAGCCGGCGCGCTGCTCGTTGAAGGCGAAGCGCCAGCGCCCGGTCGCGGACAGGGGCGCGCCGCCGATCAGCAGGATTCCCTGTTCGCGCAGTTTGGCGGTGAGATGCTGCAACTCCGCCTCGTTCCAGAAGGGCAGGAGCGCCAGCAGGCTGGCCCCCGCAATCTCGACCCACCGGAAGCCGTTGCGCTCTTCGGCCGGTTGGTGGCAGGCAATTTCCTTGAGGGTTTGCAGCAGGATGGCTTCGTGCAGCCCCAGGGTCACCGCCACATGGGGGAAGAAAAGCAGCGGTTTTTCGGGGATCAGGGACATGCTGGATACTTTAGCAGATCGCTGTCGCGGACCGCGCCCCGACCGTCGGCAGATATAGAGGCGTCGGCAGTGGGGAACGGCGGGTTGCCGAAAAACGTTGCGAGTTGGCCGGATGCGCGCCGCACGGAGCGCAGCGACCGAGACCTATCAAGTCGCTAGGCGGGGGAGCGAGCACCGTCCAACGACGCAGACGGCTGCCACGGAAGTTTTTTGGCAACCTGCTAGGATGCCGGCATTCAGGGGGATGCAAGCGTGGCGAAGAGACCGGCGAGCGCCTACGTCTGCGGCGACTGCGGCGCCGAGTACACCAAGTGGCAGGGCCAGTGCGGGGATTGCGGCGCCTGGAATACACTCGCCGAAATCCGCCTCGCGGGGGTCACGGGCGGTGGCGCGACGCGCGGCTTCGCGGGCGCGGCAGACGGCACGATCGTGCGCCTCGCGGATGTCGAAGTGGCGGCGGAGCCGCGCTTGGCCACCGGCTTTGCGGAGCTGGATCTGGTGCTGGGTGGCGGTCTGGTGGCGGGCTCCTGCGTGCTCATGGGCGGCGAGCCTGGCGCCGGCAAAAGTACCCTGTTGCTTCAAGTCCTGTGCGAACTCGGCGCGCGGGTGCCGGCGCTCTACGTCACCGGCGAGGAGTCGCCCCAGCAGGTCGCGCTGCGGGCCCGGCGCCTGGGCCTGCCCCTGGATCGGGTCGAGATCATGGCAGAAACCGCCACCGAGACCATCTGCGCAACCGCGTTGCGCCGCGCGCCCCGGGTGATGGTGGTCGACTCGGTGCAGGTGCTGCATTGCGCCGAACTCAGCGCGGCGCCCGGCACGGTGTCGCAGGTGCGCGAGAGCGCCGCGCAACTGGTGCGGTTGGCCAAGCAGACCGGTATGGTGCTGTTCTTGGTCGGCCATGTCACCAAGGAGGGCGCGCTCGCCGGGCCCAAGGTGCTGGAACACATGATCGACTGTTCGCTGATGCTCGAAGCCTCCGACGACAGCCGCTTTCGTACCCTGCGCAGCCACAAGAACCGCTTCGGCGCGGTCAACGAGCTCGGCGTCTTCGCCATGACCGACCGCGGGCTGCGCGAGGTCGCCAACCCCTCGGCGATTTTCCTGCAGCGCGGCGAGGAGACTGCCGCGGGCAGTGTGGTGATGGTGGTCTGGGAAGGCACCCGGCCGCTGCTGGTCGAAGTGCAGGCGCTGGTGGATGCGAGTGCGCTCGGTAATCCCCGGCGGGTGACGGTCGGGCTGGATGGCAACCGGCTGGCCATGCTGCTCGCCGTGTTGCACCGTCACGGCGGCCTGATGGTGGGGGACCAGGACGTGTTCGCCAATGTGGTCGGTGGCGTGCGGGTGCTGGAGACCGGCGCCGATCTCGCTGTGCTGTTCGCGGTGGTGTCGAGCTTTCGCGACCGCCCGCTGTCGCGGCAACTGGTGGCGTTCGGCGAGATCGGCCTGGCCGGCGAGATTCGTCCGGTGCCCGGCGGTCAGGAGCGGCTGCGGGAGGCGGCCAAGCACGGCTTTACCCGCGCGATCGTCCCGGCCGGCAATGCTCCCAAGCAGGCGCCGGCGGGCATGGAAGTGATCGGCGTGCGCCATCTGGCCGAGGCGCTGGCCGCGCTCGATGGGTAGTAACGGTGCGGCGACAGAAATAGCCCAGTACGCGCAGGTCGCCGTGGAACACCTCGCGCACGTCGTTGGTCAGCATGATGCGGCCGTGGTATTCCGGCTTCCACAGATCGACCCAGGCGGTGGCGGAGTCGGATGCCTTTCTGTCTGCGGTGTGCCGGGGAGACGTATGCAGCAATGCGACTTTCCATTAGGCTTGGTGTGAGTCTGGAGTGGCTTGCTCACCCAAGTGATCCAAGCGAGCAGTCACAATGCGCGGCAAGAATCAGGGGAAGAGTAAGCGCTTGGTCGCGCTGGCCCAGCCCACGCCAAGTTGCGAGTTGGTCAGGAATATTGGTCTGTTAGGCAAGTCCACCGGGACATGGAGCGACGCTATGGCAATACGAAACAAGATGCTGGCAATGGTTGCCAGTTGCGCGCTTTTTGTTTCTCTGTGCGCGCACTCGGCACATCAGCCTGCGCCGTTCCTGGTCGACTGGCAAAATCGTGTCAATACCGTCGTCGTAATGCTCGACTTCGCTGACCCTGCCCTCGATGCCTTGTTGCCCAATCTGCCCACCCCGCTCCCCCAGCCGACGGGTGAGCAGGCGGTGCTGGACGCAGTCAATGCCCACGATCTGGTCGCGGCCGATTTCTTCCAGGACCCCAGTGCGGCACGCTACCTCCTCACTGATGATCGGCGCAGTCCTGAGGAGCGCGCGCTATTAAGCCCCGACGATCCCCTCGAACGCTTGCACCGCTATCTGGTGTTGACCTACCCCTCGGTGGAGGCGGCCGTGCTGGCGGCGAGTTCTGTTGCGGCTCATCTGGGGGTGGTGTTCGCGGGAGTGGACTCCTACATGGGTTTCCCTGAGGATCCGCCGCTGCCCCAGGCTTACCAGACCTTTTCCCGGCACCTGTACCAGTCAATTCCGTGTTCCACCGGGGATGCCTTGAGTGTGCAGGTTGACCTTGCCACACGCGCGATTACTGTGGACTTTCCGGTATCGGATCAACAGCCATGCCCGGACGCCACCACCCAGTTTATGACCATAGGAGGTGTCCCGGGTGGACAGTACCGGGTTGGCGTGCGCTCGCGCGGTACCAACGGCGTGCGGGAGGAGAGCGTTCAGGATTTGATCGTCGCCACGGTGCCGTCTCCCCAACAGGTTCATGCGTTTTACAACGACACCATCAAACACTATTTCATCACCGCTGGCGCGGCCGAGCACGCGGCGTTGCTGGCCGGTGGTGGGGGTGGCGGTTGGCAGATTGTGGACGCGGGCTTCAAGGCATGGCCTGCCGACAGCCCAGCACCCGAGGCGGCGCAGCCGGTGTGCCGGTTTTATTCGACGGTGGTCAATTCACATTTTTACACCGCGGGTCCTGGCGAGTGCGAGTTACTCAAGCGGCCGGATAGCGGCTGGGTCTATGAAGGCATCGCACTCCGGGCGCTGGTGCCTACCAAGGGTTCGTGCCCTGCCGGCACTATGCCGGTGTGGCGACTCTATAACAATCGCTTCGCGGAGTCGGACAGTAACCATCGCTTTGTCGTTAGCGCGGACACCTATCGACACATGATCGCCAACGGCTGGATCGGCGAGGGCGTGGCCTTCTGTTCGCCGGAGTCCTGATCAAGTCACCGGCGCGCCAAGCGGCGCGCTGGTAGAATCCCCGCCGTTGTGGTGCCCGCGAGGGCCCCGAGGGAATTCGTCCGCGGCCCGGTGGCTGCGCAATCGAAGCTGTCTCCGCAACTGTACCCGGCGAGCGCCGCCCGGATGCCACTGACTTCGGTCGGGAAGGCGGGCGGACGCACCGACCCGGAAGCCAGGAGACCTGCCACAACCGCGTTGTCGTGTAACGGTCGGGGTAACCGTTGCTGCGGGCCGTCGTGGTTCGCCGTGCAGCGCAGACGCACGGTCGCCGCGCCGGGTCACAATGTCTGTGGTTCCGCTGCTGTGGCCGTGTCCGGCGGTTTAGCTTGCGGAGCACGTTCATGTCGGTTCAGTTCAACTCGAAACGTTTGTTGTCGGGCGCGTTTTCAGGCGCGCTGGCGGCACCCTTGTTTGCCGTCGCGACGGCAGGCGCGGCAATCCCGGTCGACGAAGAGCTGGTGGTCACCGCCACCCGCTCGCCCTATAGCGCCGATCATGTCGCAAGCACGGTGCGGGTGATCGACGCGGAGCAAATCCGCGCCAGTGGCGCCCACAATCTTTCCGAACTGCTGCGCAACCTGGGCCCGGTTCAGGTGCAGGACAGCATGGGCACCGGGCGCGACAGCCGGCTGGCCCTGCGCGGGTTCGCCAGCGCGCAGAACGTCCAGGTGCTGGTCGATGGCCGTTCCATCAATAACACGGATCTGGCGGGGCCCGACCTCACGGCGGTTGCGGTGGGCGATATCGAGCGTGTTGAGATTCTGGAAGGCGGTGCCGGCACGCTCTACGGCGATCAGGCGGTGGGCGGAGTGATCAATATCATCACGCGCAGCGGTGGACCCCGTCAGGGCAGAGTCAGTGTCGGGCGCGGCAGCTACGATGCCGAAAACTATGCCGGGAGCTATCAGGATCGATTTGCGTCGGGCCTTTATTATCGGGTCGGCACCCAGATCGAGCGCAGCGACGCCTACCGGGATGGCGGCGCCATCAATTACGAAAACTACAGTGGGCGGGCGGGCTGGCGCCACGGGGATGGCGAGCTGTTCGTCGAGGCGCGCCAGAGTGACGACGAGTTTCGTCTGGCGGGCGCGTTATCCGCGGCACTGGTCGCACAGGATCGCCGTCAGGCCGGGTCGAGTTTCAACGATTATGCCGCCGTCAACCGGGCAGTTCGGATCGGCGGCGAGCAGCGGTTGGGGGAATATCTGGAGCTGTTCGCAAGCTACGGCGACCGGAACGAGGATGTGGCCATCAATTCGATGTCGAGCTTTGGTGCGGCGGTCACCGGACAGCAGCGCCAGATCAGGACGTTCGATCCGCGTCTGGTGTTTGCGACGGACGGGCTGCGGGCCACGCTGGGCATGGATGTCGAACGGGTCGACTACGACTTCGCGCTGGATTTCGGCTTTGGTGCGAGCGGTACCGAACAGCGCCAGCGCAAGCGCAGCGAATACCTGCATTTCATCTATAGCCCGCTCGACCGTCTCGACGTGCAGGGCGGGTTGCGTCACGCCCGTCTGGATGCCGAAGTCACACCCTTCGATCTGAACTACGACCAGAGCACGGTCGTGCACACGGTCGGTCTCAACTGGCGCGGTGACCGCGGCCGTTATTACCTGAATCGCGACGAAACCTTCCGTTTCGCGCTGGCCGATGAAAACATCGATTTTCTGGGCAATTTCAACCCGCTGAAGGTGCAGCGCGGCGTCGCCTGGGAATTGGGCGGCGAGTGGAGCTGGGCTGTCGTCGATGCTCATGCCGCGCTGTTTCAGCAGGATCTGAACCACGAGATTGGTTTCGATCCGGGGCGCGGAGATTTTGGTGCCAATACCAATTTCGATGACACGCGCCGCCGTGGCGGCACCCTGGATGCGCGCTACCACGCGACCGACGCACTCGTGTTCGGCGGCATCTATACCTATGTCGATGCCCGCTTCGTCGCCGGGCCTTACGACAGCAACCATGTACCCGATGTCGCTCGCCAGCTGTTGAAACTCAACGCCAATTATCGCTTCGATCAGAACCTCAACCTCTTTGGCGAACTGGTTTATACCGGTCCCCGCAACCTCGATCTCGCCAACAATGCCCAACAGGGTGGCTATACAGTGGCCAATCTGGCGGCGACCTGGATCCGGCAGGCCTGGACGCTGCAGGCCCGGCTGAACAACATCACCGACAAGCAGTACACTGAGTTCGCCAGCTTTTTCGGTACCCGGGCGCTGTATCCATCCCCGGAGCGGAATTTGATGCTGACGCTTTCCCGCGACTTCTGATCAGCATCCACCTGACCAGAAACGACCGACCAGGAGCCATGCCATGCCGTCCCCGACCACCCGGATTCTCGCCATCGCCATCTTCATTGCCGCGCTGACCCGCCTGCTGCCGCATCCGCCGAATTTTTCACCGGTGATGGCGCTGGCGCTGTTCAGCGGCGCCGCGCTGCGGGACTGGCGGCTGGCATTGCTGGTGCCATTGGCGGCGATGCTGATGGCGGATCTGTGGCTGGGGTTCCACGCCACCATGGCGTTTGTCTATCTGGGCATGGCGTTGACGGTCGGGGCTGGACGCTGGCTCGGAGCGCGGCGCCGTCCCCTGCCGTTGCTGGCGGCGGGGATAACGGGTGCGAGTCTGTTTTTTCTGGTCAGCAACGCCGGTGTCTGGTTGACCCAGGACATCTATCCCGCCACCGGTGCGGGGTTGGCGGCCTGCTATCTCGCAGCACTGCCGTTTTTTCACCAGACAGTGCTCGCGACGCTGGTTTATGGCGCGCTGCTGTTCGGGATGGAGTACTGGCTCGCCGTCCGGTCGGACCGGCACAAGGCGCTGGTCTGAGGTATTCATCCACCGCCATGGCCGTTGCGTCGGCCATGGCGGTGAGCGGTGCGGGCATCAGATATCGTAACCGCCATGGCCGTTGCGTCGGCCATGGCGGTGAGCGGTGCGGGCATCAGATATCGTAACCGCGCTCGTCGTGTTGGGTGAGGTCGAGGCCTTCGGTCTCCTGGTCGGTGGTTACCCGCAAGCCCAGCGTCAGGTCCAGAACCTTGAGCAGCACGAAAGTAGCGGTGGCGGTGAATGCCACGGTTGCGGCAACTCCGGTCAGCTGGACACTCATCTGGCTGCTCATTGTCATGCCCTCGGCGTAGCCCCTGCCGCTGAACACACCCAACTGGTCGGATGCGAAGAAGCCGGCCAGCAGGGTGCCGAGTATTCCACCCACGCCGTGGACCGGGAACACATCCAGCGAATCGTCCACCCGCAACACCTGCTTGAGCGTTTGCGTGGCGAAGTAACAGACCACGCCGGCCGCGAGCCCGATGGCCAGTGCTGCGCCCGGACCTACATACCCCGACGCCGGCGTGATGGTCCCGAGTCCCGCTACCATGCCGGTCACGATGCCCAACACCGAGGGCTTGCCGTGGCGCAGCCACTCCATGCCCATCCAGGCGAGGGCGCCGCCAGCCGCCGAGACGTGGGTCACCAGGATCGCCATGCTGGCACTGCCGTTGGCGGCCAGGGCGGAACCGCCATTGAAACCGAACCAGCCCACCCACAGCATTCCCGCGCCGGCGACGGTGAGGGTGAGGTTGTGGGGCGACAGGCTATGGGTGCCGAAACCCTTGCGGGGGCCGAGCACCATGGCGGCAACCAGTGCGGCAACGCCTGCGCTAATGTGGACGACGGTACCGCCGGCGAAATCCAGCAGGCCCATCTGGGCGAGCCAGCCGCCGCCCCAGACCCAGTGGCATATCGGGATATACACAACCAGCAACCAGGCCAGACTGAAAATCAGCATGGCCGAAAAGCGCATGCGTTCGGCGAAGCCGCCGACGATCAGGGCCGGCGTGATGATGGCGAAGGTCATTTGAAACAGCGCGAAGAGCGATTCCGGGATGGTGCCCTTTACGGAATCCACGTCGATACCCCGGAACAGCGTCCGGTCCAGGCCGCCGATCCAGGCGTTGACGCTGCCGCCGTCGCCGAACGCGAGGCTGTAGCCGACCAACAGCCAGATGACGGAGGCACCGCAGGTGATGGCAAAGCATTGCATGGCTACCGAAAGCACATTTTTGGTGCGCACCAGGCCGCTGTAAAACAGCGATAGCCCGGGGATGGTCATGAACAGTACCAGTGCCGTAGCGGTCAGCATCCAGGCGGTGTCGGCGCCGTTCAATGCATCGGCGTATCCGGACGCCGGCAGTGCCAGCAGGGGGAGCGCGGCTGGTACCAGAGTGGCGGTTCTTTTTAGGGCGGATGGCATAGGGCATCTCGTGGCAAGTGTGGTCTTAAAAGGTGCGCCAAAGAGGATAAAGAACTAATATCGACCCAAAATAGTGCACTTTTAAAGAGAAAGTTATGTTTGTCGCAGGTATAAGCAAACACTGCGCCAATAGGGCCCACCTATAGCCTGATCGCCTTATTTCGGTGCGCCATGGTGACATCGCGCCAGCCGATCAACGACTTCTGTGCTAACCGTCGCGTCTGGCATAAAGTAGCTTGAGCAATTCCGAGAAAGTACTGAACAACCTGATTTCGCGCGGGGAATCGGCAAACTTACCCTGGACAGCATCAGCGAGTTAGGTTTTTCATAAGACGGGCTCAGAGCCTGTCAGTCTTTCATCAAACCCCGCGCCGAGCGCGACTGGAGCCTTGACATGGACATGCGGAAATCCCTCGCCGAAGAACTGGCGGCCCTCCAGGAGGAGCTTGCGCGCGCCACCGAAGCAGATCCGGATCTGCTGACGCTCGTGAGTCACGTGGTCCACGATGTAACCACCCTTACCGCCGAACCCCTGCGCGCGGGGCGGGGAACGCTGCGCGCGCGCCTCGAGGCCCAGGTGGCGGTGTTCGAGACCGATCATCCGAGCATCGCCGCTGCCCTGCGCCGGGTCGTCGATGCGCTCGCCGACCTGGGTATGTGATTCGGCAGTGCGCGTCGTGGGTCGACGACTGCGCGAGATCACCGGGGTGCCGCGCGGCAGGGCGTTGCTGGGTGTCCTTGTGATATGCACCGCCGGTTGCGCAACGCCACAGCCGCGGAGTGATCAGGAGAGCTGGTTCTGCGAGCGGACACCGGATGGCCGCGACTGGGCCTGCAGCCAGCAGCGTCAGCGGAACAGCGTGTCGGCGTCGCGCCAGGTCGCGCCCAACGTCGAGACTGGAACCGCGACCACTGCAAATGAACCCTCTGGCGCTCCCGAGAGGACCCGGCAGGCCAGGGCTCAGCTCGTGCTCCAGCAGCCTGAGAGCAACGCAAACCGATGGAGTGCGGCTTTGCCGGCACTGTCCGCTGGCGTTGTGGAGGTCCCGCCGGTGTCGGAGTCGAAAGCTGCGGATCGGGAACCGCGGAAGCCACCACCTGAACCGGAGCCGGTCTTCGCGCGTTGGGAAAAGGCGGCGGCGGACGCGGACGCCAAAGCGGCAGCGGAACCGCGGGGCGAAGTCCACGAGCAGTTCCCGCAGCCCGAAAAAGTGCTCGCGCCACCCACCACGCCCACCGCCGCCATACCCATCAAACCACGGTCCGTACCAGCGGTTGGCGCGGTCCGCGCACCGGGCCCGACTGAAATCCGCGATCGGCGTACTTACACGGTGCAGATCGGCGCTTTCAAAAGCGATCGCGCTGCCCGTGCCTATATCGCGCAACACAATCTGGGTGATCTGCCGACCTTGGCGTTACGGCGGGAACCTCAGGATCCCCATCAGTATATTTTGGTCACCTTTGGGCGTTTCGCGAGCGTCAGATCCGCGCTCGAGGCCTGGCATCGCAGTGGGGCACCGCGCGACCTGGAGATTTGGGTGCGGCCAGTGAACACTGTTCCGCCAGCGCCAGCGCCAGCGCCAGCGCCAGCGCCAGCGGAATCGACGCCTGCGGCGGCTGCTTCGCCAGACTCTTGAGCGCACCGCCACTGGATTTGCGCCAATACTTGATACATATCGGCTGCGTTTTTGGTCTGAATTTGCTATGGTTTCATCGGTGGCCGTAGTGCCTGGGGTTTGGGTACTGTCTGCGGGCTGGGCGGTACCGGGCGATCAGGGGCGGGACGACACCACTGTTTTGTTTCGTCAGTGTGCAAAACCGATCATTCCATCAAGGGGATTTACCATGCTTCAGCAAAGCAAGGGAATAAGGGTACTGGCTCTGGCAGCTGTTGTGGCTCTGGCCGCAGGTTGCGCATCCAACTCAAGCGTCCAGAAGGCCCAGAGCACGGCAGACGAGGCGCTGCGTACTGCTCAGGAAGCCAAACAGACCGCAAGCTCGGCGCAGCAAACCGCTGCAGCCGCAAAATCTGCGGCAGACGCAGCATCCGCCAAGGCTGACAAGTCGCAAGCGTGCTGCAACGAAGTTCAGAGCAAGCTCGATCGCGTATTCGAGCGGTCACAGCGTAAGTGATCTTCCCGCGCCGAGGCCCCCTGGCGGGCTAGGTGTGCGGCAAAGGCCGGCCTCGGTATACCGAGGCCGGCCTTTTTTTATGCCTTGAATTTTTTTAGCCATCTCAGTGACGGAGGCGGAGTAATCACCGTGCCTCGGCTCCACCCGCCTGTGTCAGGCGATGACCGTCACCCGCGGGCCGACCACCGCCGATGACCTCGAGCGCGACCGGCATCCCGCTTGCCCGGGCATAAATTGCGGGGAGCTCTGCCAGATTTGGCGCTCCCGCCAGCAGGCCGGAGTGTTCGGCCAGGGTCTGGTGAACCACCTCCAGCAATGCGGTGAAGTCACCCTGAGTAATGCCATTCTCGTCGTAGCGTTGATGCACCTCGACATAGAGACGCCCGTTCTGAACGGCGGCCTTGTAGGGCTTGTCGATCAATTCCACCCGGGTGCCGTTGGGTACCTGGGCGAACAGCGCCTCGATATCGGCCGGATACAGCCGGATGCAGCCGTGGGATACCCGCATACCAACCCCATAGCGCTTGTTGGTTCCGTGCAGGAGATAGCCCGAAAAACCCAGGCGCATGGCGTACTGACCGAGCGGGTTGTCCGGTCCGGGTGGCACGTAGGCGGGGAGCGGGCGGCCCTGGGCGGCATGTTCCGCGCGGATGGAGGCTGGCGGATGCCAGGCCGGTTGAGGGATCTTCGCGACGATCTTGGTCGCTCCAGTGGGTGAGGGCCAGTCGTCGCGGCCAATCCCGATCGGATAGGTGATGACGGATGGTGGCACCCCGAGACCGGGCGTGGGGTAGTAGTAAAGGCGCATTTCCGCGAGGTTCACGATGATCCCTTCCCGCACTGCATCGGGCAGAAGGTACTGGGAAGGAATGGTGATAACAGTGCCCTGGCCCGGCAGCCAGGCGTCAACCGTAGGGTTTGCGCTGCGCATTTCGTCGTAGCCCTGACCGTGAAGCAGGGCGAGATCGACCAGCGTATCTTCGGTTCGCGATTTGATGTAGCGCACCGTGCCAACCAGTCGCGTATCCGCGGGCGCGAGAATGAGAGTGTCTGCGTGCGCCGATGCCTGGACCAGCAGCGCACCAACAAGCAAGGTTGCCCACAGCGGACGGCTGAACCGCAACATGGCTGGATCCTGAACAGGGCGCCGGCAGCGCCGGTGCGCTGCGATCGGCGTCCCCAAGGTCAATGAACCGCGGATTATCGACAATTTCATGGTGACAAAGGTACCAAGCTATAACGAAGCACTGCCACCGGCATCAGTCGCCTTCCAGCCAGCTGATGAGAGACGGACTAACGCCGTAAACCCCAAGGGCCGGGCCAGCAGCAGGTAGGGAAACTGCGCAATCTGCAGGTTATGGAAATTAACCGCGGAATTGTAGGCTTCCCCACGTTCCGCAATCTTCTCTTCTAGCGCAATGATCCGCGCGAACAGCTGCCGAAACGGTGAATCGCCGGCCTGATTCTTGAGGTTTTGGGCCGCCGCGAATAACTGGCTGAGACCGCTGCGCAGCTCGGCTTCCGCGGGTCCCAGTGCCGCCGGATCGAACGCCTGATGTGCGCTCGCAACCCGCGCTCGCGCCGCCGCGACCCGCTCCAGTGCGCCGCGTTCCTGCGGCATCAATTGTCGGCAGGTGACTTCCAGCTCGCTCAGCGCGGCATCGCGTTGTTTCAAGGGCGGCTCGATAATGGCCCATGCCTTGGAGGCCTGTTGCCGCATACGTACCAGATTGCTGCGGCCCATCACGGCATATCCCGTCAGCAGCATCATGGAGCCAACCGCGAGAAAAGTGGTGTCGATCACGATTTCGTCTCCTTCATGCCGCACGCCCGCCACCGGCGGGGTCGTTGGCCCTGATCCTGATTTACGCCGATCAGGTTTTCAGCGGCTTGTAGCGGACACGCTGTGGTTGTGCTTCGGTACCTTTGCGGGCCAGCAGATCCGCGTGGTAATCGCTGTAATTGCCCTCGTGGAACACCACTTCGCTGTTGCCCTCGAACGCCAGGATATGGGTGGCGATGCGGTCCAGGAACCAGCGGTCGTGGGAGATCACCAGAGCGCAGCCGGGAAACGCCAGAATGGCTTCTTCCAGCGCGCGCAGGGTTTCCAGATCCAGGTCGTTGGAGGGTTCGTCCAGGAGCAGCACATTGGCGCCCTGCTTGAGGGTGTTGGCCAGGTGCAGGCGGCCCCGCTCACCACCGGAGAGATCGCCGACCCGTTTCTGCTGGTCGCTGCCCTTGAAATTGAAACGACCCACATAGGAACGTGAACCCACCTCGTAGGTGCCGATGCGCAGGATGTCCTGACCGCCGGAAATCGCCTCCCAGACCGTCTTGCTGTCGTCGAGCGACGCGCGACTCTGTTCGACGAAGGCGAGTTGTACCGTCTCGCCCAGGACGATCCGGCCGGCGTCGGGTTGCTCGCTGCCGGCGATCATCCGGAACAGGGTGGATTTACCGGCACCGTTGCCGCCGATGATGCCGACCACGGCTCCTTTGGGAATGTTCAGATTCAGATTGTCGATCAGCAGGTGGTCGCCAAAGCCTTTGCAGACGCCTTCGAGCTGGATCACCTTGTCGCCCAGCCGCGGCCCGGGCGGAATATAGATTTCATTGGTTTCGTTGCGGGCCTGGAATTCCTGGCTGCTGAGCTCATCGAAGCGTTGCAGGCGGGCCTTGTTCTTGGCCTGGCGCGCCTTGGGATTCTTGCGCACCCACTCCAGCTCTTCCTTCATGGCCTTGCGGTGGCTCTCTTCGGCACGCTGCTCCTGCGCCAGACGTTTTTCCTTGGTCTCCAGCCAGGTGCTGTAATTGCCCTCGTAAGGAATGCCGCGACCGCGGTCGAGTTCCAGAATCCAGCCCGCGACATTGTCGAGGAAGTAGCGGTCGTGAGTGACCGCGACCACAGTGCCCGCGAAGTTGTGCAGAAACTGCTCCAGCCAGAACACGGATTCGGCATCCAGGTGGTTGGTGGGCTCGTCCAGCAGCAGCATGTCGGGGCGCGACAGCAACAGCTTGCAGAGTGCGACGCGGCGCCGCTCGCCGCCCGAGAGGCGGGAAACGTCAGCGTCCCAGGGTGGCAGTCGCAGGGCGTCGGCGGCGACATCCAGGGCGTGGTTCAGATTGTGGGCATCCCACGCCTGGAGGATGTCCTCGAGTTCGCTCTGGCGCTTGGCCAGTGCATCGAAGTCAGCGTCCGCTTCACCATAGGCGGCAAATACCTGATCCAGCTCCCGCAGCGCGCCCACCGCTTCGTGGACGCCGTCTTCGACATTGCCGCGCACATCCTTGGCGTCGTCGAGCTGGGGCTCTTGCGACAGATAGCCGATCTTGAGGCCCGGCATCGGCCGCGCCTCGCCGACGATGTCGGTGTCCACGCCCGCCATGATGCGCAGCAGGGTGGATTTCCCGGAGCCGTTGAGCCCCAGTACGCCGATCTTGGCACCGGGGAAAAACGAGAGAGAAATATCCTTGAGGATTTCGCGCTTGGGCGGGACGATCTTGCCCACCCGGTTCATGGTATAGACGTATTGGGCCATTGCGTGGGGAGAATCACAGGCTGGAATGGGCCGGCATTGTAGCCGAACCGGTTAGCTCCCGGCAGAGCCTGTGGCCCGCTGCCAACCGGGTCGGCGGCTTGCGATACGTCCGGCGCCCGCTATTGCACCAGGCCCAGCGCGCCGCCGTCGATGCGCAGGTTCTGACCGTTGATGAAGGCGGCCCGGGTACTGGCAATAAAGCACACCAGGTCGGCCACTTCCTCGCGGGTGGCGATGCGGCCGACGGGATTCGGAAAGCGTTTGGCGACGATGCGCGCCTCGATGGTGGTCCAGTCGTCGCCCCAACCTTCGCGCGCAGCCTTGGCGCGAAACGCCGCTTCCACTTCCGGGGTGCGGATATAACCCGGCGATACCGTGTTCACGGTGATGCCGCTATTGGCCAGCTCCTGCGACAGGGTCACCGCGATGCTCGCCAGCGCACTCTTGGCGGCGTAATAAGCGGGGCGCAGCGCATTCGGCTGGGTCGAGCCGATGGTGCCGAGCTGGATGATCCGTCCCCAGCCGTGGGTGCGCATCTGGGGGCTGAGCAGGCGCGCCAGCCGCACTGCCGACAGCAGGTTTTTCTGGTACATGTCGAGCCAGACCGCCGTGTCCGCGTCGGCCCAGCGCGCTTCCTCGGCGGTGCCGTAGTTGTTCACCAGGATATCGACGCGCCCGGTCAGCGCGAGGGCGTCCCGCGCCACCTGCGCGCAGCCCGCGTCGGTACAGAGATCGCCCCACACCGCGTGCGCGATGCCCTGTCCGAGCAGATGGTCGGCGCTGCCGGTCGTGAAACCGTGGGCGATGACGGTGGCGCCTTCGGCGGCGAGCCGCTCCGCGATGATTGCGCCGGTACCGCGATTGCTGCCGGTCACCAATGCCACTTTGTTTCCGAGTTCGAGATCCACACCTGTCTCCGCTGTTATGGTCGAGTGCCCTGATCGGTGACTGTCGCACGGCGAATGCGCTGAAGCAAAGGCCCGCGCCCTCACAGGGAGTATTGCCCGCGTCCACCCGCGCGTTGGGTCGGTGCGATCAGCCTCGACCCGATGCCGGCCACTGTTTAGAATGCACGGCTCCGCGCGGGAGGCAGCATGGGCCGGCGTACACCTCTTTACGATACCCATATTCGCCACGGCGCCCGCATGGTCGATTTCGCCGGCTGGGATATGCCACTCCACTATGGTTCGCAGCTACATGAGCATCGCTGCGTGCGCGAACAGGCGGGTCTGTTCGATGTCAGTCACATGACTACGGTGGACGTGAGCGGCAGCGGGGCACGGGATTTTCTGCGCCGCCTGCTGGCCAATGACGTGGCTCGCCTTGCGGCGCCGGGCACCGCCCTCTACAGCGCCATGCTGAACGAGAAGGGCGGCGTGATCGATGATCTGATCGTCTATGCGCTGGCGGGTGACCGCTACCGTCTGGTGCTGAACTGTGCCACGCACGAGCGCGTGTTGCCCTGGATCACGCGGCAGGCCAGCGGTCAGCGCGTGAAGGTGCGCGAACAGACCGATGGCGCCATCATCGCGGTGCAGGGGCCGGCGGCATTGGCGGCGATGCAGGGCGCATTCGGCGTTGCGGTCGCTGACCTGGTGTCGCTGCCCGCCTTCAATTTCCGCTGGATCGGTGACTGGCTGGTGGCACGCACCGGCTATACCGGTGAAGACGGCTTCGAGATCATGTTGCCCGCGGGTGCCGCGGAGGACTGTTGGCGTGCGCTGATCGCCCAGGGTGTGAAGCCCGCCGGGCTTGCCGCCCGCGATACCCTGCGTCTGGAGGCTGGACTCAATCTCCACAGCCACGAGATGGACGAGGATGTCACCCCACTTGAAGCCAACATGGCCTGGACCGTCGCCTGGGATCCGGAGACCAGACATTTCATCGGTCGTACCGCGCTCGAAGAACTGCGCCAGCGCGGTGGCTATCTGACCCTGGCTGGCCTGGTGATGACCAAACCCGGCGTGCTGCGGGCCGGTCAGCTGGTGCGGGTAGCGGGCAGTCCGAAGGTCGGTGTGATCACCAGCGGCACCTATTCCCCCACCCTGGGGCACGCCATCGCGCTGGCGCGCATTCCGGACATCGGTGCGCGCGAGGCGGTGGTGGATATTCGCGGTCGGTTGGCGCCGGTGCGGGTGGTGCGACCGCCCTTTGTGCGCCACGGTAAAAAGGTTTACAACTGAGCGTCCGCCGCGCCCGTGGCGGATTTCCCCTAATACACCCGGCAACAAATTACCCGGCACGCTGAAGATTGGAGAACCAACATGGTCGATACCCCCAAGGAGCTTGGCTATCGCGAAACCCACGAATGGGTGCGCAACGAAGGTGATGGAACCGTGACCGTGGGCATTACCGATTACGCCCAGGACAGCCTCGGCGACATTGTCTATGTCGAGTTGCCCGAACTGGGGGACGAGCTCGATCTCGGCCAGGAAGCGGGTGTGGTCGAGTCGGTCAAGGCGGCGTCCGACGTCTTCGCGCCCCTGACCGGTACCGTCATTGCCATCAATGAAGCGCTCGAGGATACGCCCGAAATCATCAACGCCTCGCCCTATGGCGACGGCTGGTTCTACCGGCTGCGCCTTGCCGACCCGGCCGAACTGGACGATCTGCTGGACGCCCAGGCCTACCTGGAGGTCGTCGAGGAAGAGCAGGACAGCGACGAGTAGACCGGGAAGCTATCGTCCATGTGTCTGGTAGCCCTGGCGTTTCACCGCCATCCCGACTGTCCGCTGGTGGTGGTCGCGAACCGCGACGAGTACTACGACCGTCCCGCCCGGGTGGCGCAGTTCTGGGACGATCACCCGAACATCCTCGGCGGTCGCGACGAGGAAGCGGGTGGCACCTGGTTTGGGATTGACCGCCGCGGGCGCTGGGCCACGGTCACCAATTACCGGGGCGGTGCCCTGGGCGCCAACGCGCGCTCGCGCGGCGATCTGCCGGTCAACTTTCTCCGCGCCGCGAGCGCTCCCACAGCCTATGCCGAAAGCGTTCTGGCGGAGGCGCACCGGTTTCGCGGCTTCAGCCTGCTCGCGGGCACACCCGAAGAGCTCGTCTACTGCACCAACCAAAACGCCAGCGTGCGGGTGCTCGAACCCGGTATCTATACCCTCAGCAACGATGTCCTCGACACGCGCTGGCCCAAGGCCGAGTATGCCCGCCGCATGCTGACGGCCGTGCTCGACCAGCCGGACGTCCCGGAGCTCGACCGCCTGCTGGCGATTCTGGGGTCGCGCGAGCAGTTTCCCGACGCTCATCTGCCTGACACGGGCATAGGTCTGGAAATGGAGCGGGTGCTGTCCGCGCCCTTCATCGTGTCGGACAGCTATGGCACGCGCTGCACCACCGCGCTGTTGATGCACCGCGACGGCACCGTGCATTTCGCGGAACAGAGCTACCGTCGCGGTCGTGCCACCGAGCGCCGGGATTACCGGTTTCAGCGCGAAGCGGCCGGTACCTGAACGCTGGCCTTCCGGCACCGCCGGCGACGACTGCCAGGCTACCGCAACACCCTCAAAACCAGAATCTGGCCCCCACCACCAGCTCCAGATCGTCGCTGCGTTCGCCCTGCTGGCCGGCAAAGTCGGCGCTGTTGCCGAACTTGCGCCAGCCGACCACGCCGATGTAAGGCGCAAACTCGCGGCGAATCTCGTAGCGCAGGCGCAGCCCCACTTCCATATCGGACAGCCCAGAGCCGGTGGCGGTGGCGCGGTCGTCCTGACCGTGCAGATTGATTTCGATATCCGGTGCCAGGATCAAACGCTGGGTGAACAGCAGCTCGTAGCGGGCCTTGAGGCGCAGTGCGGTGCGGCCGTCGGCGTCGGCGAACAGGGCGATGTCGGTGTCGAACCAGTAGGGGGCAATACCCCGCATGCCGAGCGCCAGCCAGTGGCGATTCGGCGTCGGCTGCAAATCACCGCGCCAGCCGACCTGGATATCCCAGAACGGCGCGAGCGCGTGACTGTAGAGCGCCTGCACTTCCGCCTCTTCGGTACTGCCCGCGCTCCGTCGGCCCTCGGTTTTGAACCACAGCTTGTCGAGATCGTGGCCCAGCCAGGCGTCGCCGTCCCACACCAGGGCGCCGTCGCCGGAGCCATCGCGCCATTCCATCTGGTCGAACGTCACCTTGCCGAGCAGGGGATCGTCGTCGCCGTGGGCGCGAACCTGGGTGGCTGCGAGCAGCGCCAGCGCAGCCAGTAAACCGATGCTGGTTTTCATGCGCCGCCCTCCACGCGAACTTCGCGCATCATGCCCAGCATGTGGTAGAGCAGATGGCAGTGATAGGCCCAACTGCCTGGCGCATCCGCGGTAACCAGGTAACTGATCCGGGCGCCCGGCGGCACCGATACCGTGTGCTTGCGCGGAATGCGCGCACCGTCGCCGGTTTCGAGATCGCTCCACATGCCGTGCAGATGGATGGGGTGATGCATCATGGTGTCGTTGACCAGTGTGATGCGCAGCCGCTCGCCCAGGCGCAACCGCAGCGGCTCGGCGTCGGCAAAGCGAACGCCGTCGAAGGACCACAGGTAGCGCGCCATGTTGCCGGTGAGATGGAGTTGGATTTCCCGCTCCGGCTCGCGCGGATCGGGGGTGCCGTAGCGGTGGCGCAGATCGGCGTAGGTCAGCACCCGGCGTCCATACCGGGATTGGTGATCGCGCAGCCCGACACCGGGATCGTCGAGCCGGTACCCGGACGGCTCCGTGCGGGCATCCACCTGCGCACCCTGTTCGGTGGCGCTGTGTCGCACCGGTACGCTGCTGCCGTACCCGGCAGCGCCGGAGCCCATGGCGCCTGCATCCGCGGCACCGGCTCCGGGCATCGCGTGGCCCATCGCGGCGTGATCCATGGTGGTCGTGGCCATGGCGGAGTGGCCCACGCCGTCATCCGCGGCGGACCCTGCTGTGCCACCCCCCCCATGACTCTGATGCTCGCCTTCCTCCATGCCCATGTCGACGTGGGTGAGCACCGGTCGGGGATCCATGGCCGGCGGCGCCGCCTTCAGACCCAGATCCGGCGTCAGCGTCCCGCAGGCGTAACCGCTGCGATCGATGGCCTGGGCGAACAGTGCATAGGCGGTATCGCCGGCGGGTTCGACGATGACATCGTAGGTTTCGGCGACACCGATGCGGAAGTCATCCACCGTCACCGGTGCCACGGGCTGGCCGTCGGCGGCGATCACGCGCATTTTCAGGCCCGGAATACGCACATCGAAATAGGTCATGGCGGCGGCGTTGATGAAGCGTAGGCGCACCCGCTCGCCGGGCCGGAACAGTCCGGTCCAGCCGGCGGCGGGAGGCTGACCGTTCATCAGATAGGTATAGGTGTAGCCGCTGACATCGGAGATGTCGCTGTCACTCATCCGCATCCGGTTCCACATGGCGCGTTCGCGCCATGTCTGGGCGACACCCCTGGCCTGGATATCGCGCCAGAGATCGCCCGCCGTGCGCTCGCTGAAATTGTAGTAGTGGCTCAGTTTCTTCAGTTTGGCGTAGACGCTGGCCGGATCTTCGTCGGTCCAGTCCGACAGCATCACCACATGGTCGCGCTCGCAGGCAAAAGGATCCGGCTCACGGGGGTGGATGATCAGGGCGCCATAGTTGCCGGTCTGTTCCTGAAATCCGGAGTGGCTGTGGTACCAGTAGGTGCCGCTCTGGCGCACCGCGAAGGCGTAGTCGAAGCTCTCCCCCGGTTTGATGCCATGAAAGCTTATCCCCGGCACCCCGTCCATGGCGGCCGGCAGCACGATACCGTGCCAGTGGAGGGAGGTGTCCTCGGCGAGCTGATTGGTTACCCGCAGGCGCAGTTGATCGCCTTCGCGCCAGTGCAGGGTCGGCCCCGGCAGGCTGCCGTTGATGGTGGTGGCGAGACGTTCCACACCGGTGAAATTCACGCGCTGGTAGCCGATGCGCAGATCGAAGCGCGCGCCGGCCAGTTCCGGGATGGAAACCGGTCCGGCCGGCGCCGCCAGCACGCGGCCGCACGCGAGGGTCGTGCCGGCGGCGGCGAGCCCGGTGACGAAGCGGCGCCGCGACAGCCGTATCCCGTGATCCGGCAGCAGCGGCTTCATGGCCGGGCTCCGGGTGCGTACTGGGCTGCCCGCGCGCGGATATCCTCGTACACCCCCGCCCCGTCCGCGTCGAGCTGCCAGACCTGATAGGGCGTGAAGCGGTCGCCCACCTCCATGCCCGGGCTGCCGGCCGGCATGCCCGGCACCGCGAGGCCGCGCCCGCCTGCGGGGCGTTCGGCCAGAAACCGCGCCAGCGTCGGTGCGGGCACATGACCCTCGAACACCAGGCCATCGGCGGTCACCGCCGTGTGACAGGACTGATACTGCGGCGCGACGCCATGCGCATGCTTGATCTGCGCAAGTGCCGCGGTCTCGAGATCAACCGCCTGCGCGACAATGCCATGGGCGGCAAGGTGATCGATCCACTTGCTGCAGCAGCCGCACTGGGCGTCTTTATAAACCCTGAGGGTTGGCACCGGCGGCGGCCCGGCGAACGCCAGAGAAACAAACAACCCGAGCAATATTCCCCAGCAATAGCGTCCGGTGGGACGCGGAATACCCATTGTGCTTTTCATGAAAAACCGCCTTTTTGTGATCGCGTTGGGATTGCGTCCGGAAGCCGGACGCACCTTGCCTGTAATCAGGCGGCGATGGGCGGACGATAGACGACGGAGGGCTGGCGGGAGGAGGACGGCAATTCGGTGAATGACGGCGGATTGGATGTTGCCGGTATCGGCATCGCCGCGATCGGGGTCAGCAGGTAGCCGGTGACGGAGCCCGGGCAGTGTTTGCAATGTTGTTGCCCGCAGTGATCGGCCCCGGCGGTTGCGCGGCCGGACTCCGCACAGTGCGTCGGCAGCGCATGTTCGCAGTCGTCGGCCGCGGTTGCCATCGGGTGCTCGGCAACAGCGGTTCCCGAGGCGGTTCCCGAACCGCCGGCCGGCATCAGAATCGGCGCCGCAGCCGTGGCCATCGCTTGCCAGCACAGCAGCAGCGCGAGCAACCAGGGCAGGGGTTTGATGGGAGACATCGGCAACACAGCGCGACCGTCGATGGTTCAGTAGAGCATGGATCCCGGAGTTGGTTCAACGCGCGGGATCAATGTCGAGGCACTCACGCCAGGGCGCGGCAGCCCGTCGAATAGCTCAGTCGCGTCGCAACACCTGCCACAGGCAGAGCGCAAACAACCCGGTGAAGGCCATCAGGGTGTAGCCCGGAATGCTGATCCCGAACAGCGACCACTGGATTTCCGCGCAATTGCCGTCGCCCCGGAACATCAATCCGAGCGCTTCCTTGAAGGGCAGGGCGTCGAACAGATACTCGGCGGGCGGCCCGCAGGCGGGTACCTGGTCTTTCGGCAGGCTTTGCAGCCAGAGCTGGCGGAGCGAAAAACCGGCGCCGCCGAGCGCCATCAGCATCGCGAGACAGTGGTATAGCCGCTGCCCGCGGCGCGCGGGATTGTGAATTGCGGCGATCAGCAGCACCAGTCCGATGGCGAGCACGAATCCGCGCTGCAGGATGCACAGGTAACAGGGCTTCAGACCCATCGCGTACTGCATGTACAGCGCGATCACGATGAGCGCGGCGCAACCCATGGCCGCGATCAGATTCAGTTGGCGGCGCGATGGCATGGGCAGGGATTCCTTGGGGCAGTGGTGGCCGCGGATGCTTTCAGAGCCGCACCGCGACGTCAAGGCAAGGGCTGGCGGCGATTCCCGGTTCGGGCGTGGCGATCGCGATGGCGAGTGCAGCCATCGTGCCACGAAAGCCCGGTTCGAACGTCGCGGCGAAGGGCTGCCTCGGCCGCCAGGCCTGCTCGAGGGGTACCGGGTGGTGCAGGCGCTGGCCGATGTGTGCGAGTACCCGGGGAATCTGTTCGGCGTCGCGGTAGCTTTCGAGCCAGCGCAGTGCCGGCGCGCGATCGCAAAAGGCCTGGGCCCGCTCCGGCAGCAAGGCGCGGTGGCCGGCCAGGGCGCGATAGAACGTCTGGCAGAAATCCCCCAGCGGTTGCGGATGAAAGTCGTCCCAGTCCCGCGCCAGCAGATGATCGAACACGACGTCGATGACGATGCCGCCGTAGCGGCGCCAGGGCGCGGGAAACAGGTCCCGCAACTGTCGGATTGCCGGCAGGTGGTCGCACAGGGCATCGACGCGGCGGTGCAAGCGGATGCCGGCTTCGATGCGCGGCGGGTAGTCGCCGCGCAACGGCCCCTTGACGAAATCGCCGAGCAGACCGCCGACCTGCATATCCGGGTCGCTGCCGGCGAGATACAGGTGGCCGAGGTAGTTCACGACAAAAAAATCCTTCCGGAAGACGTGGGAAAAGAAAATCCATGACGAAAATTTCGTGGCGATATGCGCAACAAAACATGGGTGCCTGGGCATGTCCACCGAGGCATTTCCGCCGAGATTTCTGTCGGGCCATTGCGGTCGGGAAAAGACGGATCTGACCGGAAGTTTTCCCGGATAGAGTTCGCCGCGCGCCGCTCAGGGATTCGGAGCAAAGTCGTATTGGGCGTAATAAGCGGCGAGAAATTGCGCGAAATCCATCTTGTCCGCGGCTTCCAGCGCGGCCTGGTCGGCCAGCGACTGTGCCGCCATGGCCTGGTAGCGAGCAAGGGTTGCCGGGTCCAGCGGCGTGGCGCGGAAATGGTCGCGGTGTTCGCGGGCCTGGCGCAGGGCGGTCTGAAAATAGGTCTGTCCGGTAGTGGCCATTTCGGTCAGCAGGCGCGCCGCGGGCGTGAGCGACGCATCTTCGATGCGGGGCGCCAGGGCGAGCAGTGCAGCGCCGTAATCGTCGCTCCCATGCGCGGCGTCGAACACGGCCGCTACCGGCATCATGGCGGCGAACAGTTCGCGCGCCCAGGCGGTGAGTTTTTGTTCGCGGCCCAGGATTTCCAGTTTCAGTTCCGGGTCGCGGCCGCGATACACCACCTGATGCTGGTTCGCTTGGAGCAGCCGATGTTCGGCGGCGCTGGTGGGTGGGCTCTCCGCCAGCAGGCAGAACAGCAGGAACGTATCGAGAAACCGGACTTGCCCGGCGTCGATACCCACCGGCGCGTAGGGATTGAGATCGATGCAGCGCACCTCGATGTATTCGACGCCGTGTTGTCCGAGCGCGCGCAGCGGCACTTCGCCTTTGGCGCTGGTGCGTTTGGGTCGAATGGTGCTGTAGAACTCGTTTTCGATCTGCAGCAGCGATTTGCTCAGTTGCCGATAGCTGCCGTCGGCGTCTTTCAGGCCCAGCGCCGCGTAGGGCGGGTAGGGGGTGGTCAGGCCCTGGCGGAGATGGCTGATGTAGGAATCGAGACTGTTGTAGCAGATGTTGAGTTGCTGTTGCGCATTACTCTGATAACCGAGATTGCCCATGCGTAGCGAAGTCCCGTGGGGCGCGTGCAGGCTGTGGCTGTCGGCGCCGAACGGCGTCAGGCTGTGCTCCCGACCACGGACGAAGGAGCGGCAGACGGCCGGCGCGGCGCCGAACAGGTACAGCAGCAGCCAGAAATAGCGCCGGAAATTGCGGATCAGACTGAAATACCGCGCGGTCTTGTACGCCTGCAGCGATTGCCCCGCACCGTCATCGGCGCGCAGCACTTCCCAGCAGCTGTCGGGCAGCGACCAGTTGTAGTGAATGCCGGCGATGGTCTGCATCAGACGGCCGTAGCGGTGACCGAGTCCAATCCGGTAAATGGTTTTCATCCGGCCGATGTTGGAGCTGCCGTAGCGCGCCACCGGGATGTCGGCGTCCTCGCCGAGCACGCAGGGCATGCTGTTCACCCAGATCAGTTCGTCGTCGAGCACCTGATAGGCGAAGCGGTGGATCTGTTCGAGCGTCGCCAGGGTTTCCGTCACCGAGGTGGATGGCGGTGTGATGAATTCGAGCAGCGCTTCCGAGAAATCGGTGGTGATGCAGGGATGGGTAAGGGCGGAACCCAGTGCGCGCGGGTGCGGGCGTTGGGACAGATTGCCGGCCGCGTCCACGCGCAGGCTTTCTTTTTCGATGCCGCGCACCACCTGTTTAAGCAAGGGTCGGGTGGCGGGCTGAGCGAGCAGCCCCAGGTGTCGTTCGAATACAGACATGGAGACGGGCGTCAGCGGCGGATGCGGGTGGTGTCGCGATGGCGCGGAGTCGGCTCCCGCAGTCGGAGGGAGCCCATGCCCCGTCGTTGCCGGCGGCAGGCGTCGGCATTGTGTGCGCGCATTGGGGTCATGGTGCGAGTCTGGAATGGCAGGCTTTCAGTGTAACCCAAGCCCGCCGACCCGCAAGTCTGCCGGCTTGCAAGACCGCTGCCGGGGACATAATCCGGTCACACTGAACCTCGACAATTGCCGCGACATCACTGCCGGAGGCAGCCATGAAAGTCACGGTAATGGGTAGCGGCTATGTGGGTCTGGTGAGCAGCGCCTGCCTCGCCAATGCCGGTCATCAGGTCGTGTGTTTCGATATCGACAGCGCCCGCATCGAGCGCCTGCGCCGGGGCATCTGCCCGGTATCCGAGCCCGGTCTGGAGGACTGTATTGCCCAGGCCACGCGGGCGGCATCGCTCGCCTTCAGCGATGCGCCGGCCACCGCCTTTGCGGGCGCCGAGGTCATCATCATCGCGGTCGGCACGCCGCCCGGCGAGGACGGCGCCGCGGACATCTGCCATGTGCTGGCGGCCGCGACGCTGGCGGGGCGCCACCTGGAACAGCAGGCGCTGGTGGTCACCAAGTCCACCGTGCCGGTGGGCACCACCGAACAGGTACGCGAGCGTATCGCGCAAGTGCTCGCCAAGCGGGGCGCGAAGCTCGAATTTGCGGTGGCATCCAACCCGGAATTTCTCAAGGAAGGCGCGGCCGTCGACGATTTCATGAAACCGGACCGCATCGTCATCGGCACCGATTCGCCCTGGGCGGAAAAGATTCTGCGCAGCCTCTATGCGCCGTTCAACCGCAATCACGAACGCATCATGGTGATGGACGCGCGCTCGGCGGAGCTGACCAAGTACGCCGCCAACGCCATGCTGGCCACCAAGATCAGCTTCATCAACGAGATCGCCAATATTGCCGAGACGCTCGGCGCCGATATCGAAAAAGTCCGTCAGGGCATCGGCGCCGATCCCCGCATCGGCTACCAGTTCATCTATCCGGGCTGCGGTTACGGCGGTTCCTGTTTTCCCAAGGATGTGCGCGCACTGGAAGCCATGGCGCTCAATCTGGGCTACCGGCCCCAGTTGCTGCGCGCCGTCCGGGAGGTGAACGAGCGGCAGAAACAGCGGTTGGCGGAGAAGATCCTGGCCTATTACGACAAGGACATCCGGGGGCGCACCTTCGCGGTCTGGGGACTCGCGTTCAAGCCGCGCACCGACGACATGCGCGAAGCGCCGAGTCGGGCGTTGCTCGAAGCCCTGTGGCAGGCGGGCGCGCGGGTACGGGCCTTCGATCCACGCGCCATGGATGAATGCCAGGCGCGTTATGGCGAGCGTGACGATCTGCTGCTGCTCGGCACCAAGGAGGCCGCCGCCAAGGGCGCCGACGCATTGATCATCTGCACCGAATGGAAGGGTTTCTGGGCCCCGGATTTCGATCTGTTGCGGACGCTGTTGCGCAACCCGGTGATTTTCGATGGCCGCAACCTCTACGACCCGGCACTGCTGGCGGAACAGGGTTTTGACTACATGGCGATCGGTCGCGGCGCCGATCCCCAGCGAGCCGGCGTGCGTGCCCGGCGCCAGGGCCTGCCGGTGCGGGCGGC
>JAKFFI010000048.1:0-1891 GCA_036677085.1 Porticoccaceae bacterium | reverse complement strand
GGACGGTGATCGGCAATAGCACGATGTCGTTCTGTTTCAGGTATTCCTGCGGCAGGTCGCACGCGGAATCCACCACTATCCCAATGCGCATGAGGCCCCTCCAGGCATGCACCGCAAACAAGGTCGGGAGGAAAGCAACGCGATTGCGTTACTGCTCCTACCGATATGATTTTCTGTGACAAGGCACACTATTGCTTACGGGTGCCGGATGCAACCGGGAAAAGTCATCGCCGGACGCTCGCAAAAGACACGACCCGTCGCGGCGACGTCGAGGTTACGGCCGTCTTCCGGTGACGGGCCCGGACCCCTCTCCAGGGGATGTGATTAGAATCCGTTCATGGCCGGCCCAGGCGTGTCATCCGATTTCATCGGGACCGACACTGTTTGGGCGCAACCTAGGGGGTGGAATGAACAAGACGTGGCTGCTGGCGATCCTGTGGTGCGTGGTGGCTTCGCCATCGGCGCTGGCGCGGGACGGCGGCATCACCAGGATCGATCCCCTTCCTCCCTCGAGGCCGGGGCAGACGGCCACGCAGAGCGCCGGGATCTTCGCCGAGCGGGATTTCACCACCGATTCGGCGCCGCCGCCATCAGTGGTCGGCAACGGCGAGTGGCGCCTGCAGCCGGAGGCCGGGATAGAGCAGCCGCTGCTGCTGATCTACCACCCCTACAGCGCACGCGTCACTGTGCAGGCGTCGCCCGGCGCGCCGCCGATTACGCAGACCCTGTTCGACCGCGGGCTGGATCCGCAGTACTCGAGGCATGCGCTGGTGTTCCCGTTGCCCGGCGATGGACCGGTGTATGTGAAGGTCGAGGGTGCGCGCTACCCCCTGCAGGTTGCGGTTTTGCCGCACGCCGCGCACATCGCCGACGACCTGACCCAGGTCCGCGTGTTGGCGCTGGCGGTGGGCGTGCTGGTGGGGGTGGCGCTGACCGTGTTGCTGTTCTGGGCCATGCTGCGCGAGCGCGTTTACCTGCTGTACTCGGCCTGCATGACCCTGCAGCTGATGTTCCTGCTGTATTCGTACGGTGAGGCTTATGCGTTGCCGGGATTGCGTTCGCTGGCGGTGTTCGGCGCACCCGGAATCTGGTTCCTGGCCACGTTGTCGACCATCGTCGCGGTCTACCTGTTGCTGGATTACGCCGGGCTGCGCACACGGGTGCCGCGCCTGAGCCTGGCAATGCGATGGCTGGGCGTCTATATCCCCGCGGTCCTGCTCGTTTTGCTGGTGTCGCCGTGGCCTTCCGGCAAGGACTGGTTCCCCAATGCGGGAAATGCGCTGTTCCTGTTGACCAACATCCTCGCCATCGCCGCGCTCTGCGTGGCCTGGCGCAAGGGTGGCCGGCACGCAGGCTTCGTGCTTATCGGCTGGGTGCCGCTGGTGTTCTTCAGCACCGCGCGCGCGGTGCAATTGAGCATGGGCATTCCGGTCGAACCGTGGCTGCAATACGGGCTGCCGCTGGTGCTCGCCTTTACCGCAGTGGTATTGGCGCTGGGACTGGCCGATCGCATGCTGACCTTCCGCCAGGAGCGCGACACCGCCCAGCACCATGCCGAACGTGACTGGCTGACCGGCGTGCTCAACCGCGGCGGCATCGAACACCGCCTGGACTGGGCGGTGTTGAACACGCGCCGGGAGCGGATGCCGCTGAGCCTGCTGTTCCTGGACCTGGATCACTTCAAGCGGGTCAACGACGACCATGGCCACGCGGTGGGCGACAGCTGCCTGCGCGCGGTGGTCCGCGCGATCAGCGAGGAACTGCAATACGGCGATCAACTGGGACGGCTGGGCGGAGAGGAGTTCGTGCTGGGACTGGCCGGTGCGGACAGCAAGCGCGCGCAGACCATGGCCGAACGCCTGCGCCACAAGATCGAGGCCACCTGCCGTCA
>JAKFFI010000047.1:0-3603 GCA_036677085.1 Porticoccaceae bacterium | reverse complement strand
TTCCGCATCCAGGACGATCGCCAGCGCCAGACGATCCTTCACCGAGCCGCCGGGATTGAACGATTCGGCCTTGGCGTACAGGGTCACGTGCCTGGGCGCGACGCGGTGCAGTTTGATGACCGGCGTGCGGCCGATGGTGTCGAGGATGCTGTCGTAGATTGCCATGGGGTCTCCGGGGAAAATGGTCAGGCGGCCTGCGGGAGTGTAGGCACGCGCAGGTTGTCGGCATGTTGCGGTGGGAGAACCAACGGCGCGGCGCCGAACCAGTGCAGGTCTGCCGCCAGTGCGGCCACCTCGCCCAGGATCAGCAGCGCCGGGGATTGCACCTGGTGATGGCGCGCGGTCTCGGGTAGTTGCGCCAGGGTGCCGGTCACCACGCGTTGCTGCGGGCGGGAACCGTTCTCCACCAGTGCAAACGGCAAATCGGGGGCGACACCGGCCAAAATCAGGCGCTCGCGCACTTTCTCCAGCCCGGCCACGCCCATGTACACGGCCAGAGTCTGCTTCTCCTGGGCCAGCGCGTTCCAGTCAAGGGTGTCCAGCGAATCCTTGCAGTGCGCGGTGACCAGGCGCAGCGATTGCGCGTGGTCGCGATGGGTCAGCGGAATGCCGGCATAGGCCGCGCACGCCACCGCGGCGGTGATCCCGGGTACCACTTCATACGGAATTTCGTGGGTGCGGAGGAATTCCAGTTCCTCGCCGCCGCGGCCGAACACGAACGGGTCGCCGCCCTTCAACCGCACCACGCGCCTGCCGGCGCGGGCGTGTTCCAGCATCAGCGCGTGGATTTCCTCCTGGCGCACGCTGTGGCCGTTCGCGGACTTGCCCACCTCGATGCGGGTCGCGTCACGCCGTGCCAACCGCATCACTTCGGCGCTGACCAGACGGTCGTGCAGGATCACGTCGGCCTCGTTCATCGCCCGCAGCGCATTCAAGGTCACCAGGCCGGGGTCGCCGGGGCCGGCGCCGACCAATACCACGGAGCCGGTGGCCTGGGTCGTCGTCGCGGTCTCCAGCACGGTCTGCAGGTATTCATCGGCCTGCTCGCTGTCCAAGCGCTGGCGCAGCAAGCGTGGCAACGGGCCGGCCAACAAGGTTTCGAAGAAGCGGCGGCGCAGGCCCAGGTCGGGGAAGCGCGCGCGGATGCGTTCGCGATTACGGGTCAGCAACTCGGCCAGCGTGCCCAGCGAATCGTCGAGCAGGGTTTCCAGCTGCTTGCGGATATGCCGGGCCAGCATCGGTGCGCCGCCGCCGCTGGAGATCGCGACCTGCAACGGTCCGCGCTGCACGATTGCAGGCACGTGGAAGCTGGACAGTTCGGCATCGTCGACCACGTTGGCGAGGATCCGCCGCGCTTCCGCCGCCGCGGCCACGGCCCGGTTGACGGCGACATCATCGGTTGCGGCGATCACCAGCCAGACGTCGCGCAGCCAGTCGTCGTGGAATTCACCGGCCAGCCAGCGGATGCGCCCGGATTCGAGCCAGGCCTGCAGTGGGTCGGTCAGGTCGGGCGAACCGACCACCGGCAGGGCGCCGGCCTGGAGCAGGGCCTCGACCTTGCGCTCGGCCACCGCGCCGCCGCCCACCACCAGGACGGGTCGGTCACGCAGGTCGGCGAAGAGGGGGAAGAGCGGTACGGTCACGGTCATGGCTGGAAGTCGGGCCATTGACCCTAACGTCCGCTTATATCCCCCCGGAAATGACTTGCCGGACACTGCATATCACTGGCGGTTATAAGATCGGGCAGGGAAATCCTCTACATTCGTGATTGCTTCCTCGCCCACGCAGGAAGGAACCCCTCCGAGACACCCGCCGATGACGTTGACCCAACTCCGTTACCTCGTGGCCATCGCCGATGCCGAGCTCAACATCACCCTGGCCGCGGCGCGGGTGCATGCCACGCAGCCGGGGCTGTCCAAGCAGCTGAAGCAGCTGGAGGACGAGCTGGGCTTCCTGTTTTTCGTGCGCAAGGGCCGCAGCCTGGAGACGATCACGCCGGCCGGCGGCGAAGTCATCGCCCGCGCCCGCGCGGTGCTGGCCGAAGCCAACAACATCCGCACCTACGCCGCCAACCAGCGCCGCGAGAGCCAGGGTCAGTTGATCCTGGCCACCACCCACACCCAGGCGCGCTTCGTGCTGCCGCCGGCCATCGGCCAGATCAAGCGCGCCTATCCGCAGGTCAGCGTGCACCTGCAGCAGGCGGGCGAGAGCGCGGCGCTGGACCTGCTCAGCCAGGGCGATGCCGACATCGCAGTGATCAGCACGGCCGGAGATGAGCCGCAGGCGGGCATCGCGGTGCCGTTGTATCGCTGGCGCCGGCTGGTGGTGGTGCCACGCGGGCATGCGCTCGACAAGGACGGCGCGGCGCCGGGCATGGCCGACCTGGCCACCCAGCCGCTGATCAGTTACGAATCCTCGACCCGTCCCGAATCCTCGTTGCAGCGCGCGTTCGCCAGCGTCGGACTGGAGCCCACCATCGCCCTGACCGCGCTGGATGCGGACCTCATAAAGACCTACGTGCGCGCGGGCATGGGCGTGGGCCTGCTGGCGGAAATGGCCGTCAACGCCGGCGACACCGACCTGCGCGCGTGGCCGGCGCCGAAGGAGATCAAGGAATGCATCGCCTGGGCGGTACTTCCGCGCGAGCGCGTGTTGCGCGACTACGCGCTGGAACTGGTCAACGTGCTGGCCCCGCACATAGACCGCCGCGATCTGCGCCGCGTACTCGATGGCAACCAGGTGGCAGATTGGCCGTTGCCGCCGACCTGGGAAGCGTTGACGCAGACGATCACGAGCTGATCGAAGGGGTTGTTCCTTGACAGGGTATTGGGGGAACCCGACCATCCGGTGCAATGCCTCGGATGCGGGGTCTATTTGTTGGTTGGGGCGCTGATCTACCAGCAAGGCACGCGAACCATGTCAAGCGAAAGCGATACTTTCCGTGGCGGGTGCCAGTGCGGCGCAATCCGCTACGAGCTGTCACATGGTCCACTGGAGTTGTATGTGTGCCATTGCGCGGAGTGTCGCAAACAGTCCGCGTCGGCTTTTGGTATCTCCTTCATCGTGCGGCAGACCGCACTGCATGTCATACAAGGAGAGCCAAAGTTCTGGTCCCGTCCCACCGATACGGGAAACACTCTCGACTGTGCGTTCTGCTCAGAGTGTGGCTCAAGACTTTGGCACCAGCGCCGCGGCTCTACCGACACCTTGAGTATCAAGGGCGGTTCGTTGGATAGGCCGGTTGACCTTCGTCAGGCCACCCACATTTGGACGTCTCGCATGCTTCCGGGCATCATTCTGCCGCATGGGGTCGTCCAGTTTCCTGGGGAGCCAGATGAACCCTGAGACGCGGCGTTTGATGGCAGAAAAGCTGCCAGCTACCCTTCGGAGAAAGCCATGAAACGTGTCACCGGCATTGGCGGGATCTTCTTCAAATCAGCAGATCCGAAGGCGCTTTGCGCCTGGTACCGCGACCATCTTGGTTTGGATGTAACTGACTGGGGTGGGGCCGTATTCCAGTGGGGAGGCGCTGACAGCCTGCCGGGCATGACCCTCTGGAGTCCTTTTGCCCAGGACACGAGCTACATGGAGCCGAGTTCTGCG
>JAKFFI010000046.1:0-6670 GCA_036677085.1 Porticoccaceae bacterium | reverse complement strand
TGCCCTGCCATCTCGACCAGCTTCGCGATGGTGTTGATATTGCGGGCGGTCCCCGCCTTCGCCGCGATGATCTTGAGCCTGGAGTCGGCCATGCCATCGCCGTAGTGCACGTAGATCTCGCGTTTGCCCAGCGCGATCTCCTCGGCGTTGCGGCCACTCACCGCTTCCAGCGCATCGGCCGGCGGCGCCTTGTCCAGGAAGATGGCCACTGTCCGATTGGGCGCAGCCTGCGGAAACGGATTGGCGGCGAGCACCGCCGCCAGTTCGGCACCGGTGCGCACCAGCACGCCCACCGGCTTGCCGGCGTAACGTTCCAGTCGCGCTTCCAACACTGCCTTCACCTGCTTCTCGGAAGCGGCACTGTCGAGCAGCACATTGCCGCTGGCGATGTAGGTCCGCACCCGCTGGAACCCGGCGTCCTCGCACATGGCGCGCAGCTCGGCCATCGGCAGCTTGCCGGTGCCGCCGACGTTCACGGCGCGCAACAAAACGATCCAGGTCTTCATCGGCACATGATCGCGGAAAAATGGGTCAGGTTCGTTCCTGACGGCCAAGCGCGGCCAATGCAGGGCCTCACCGGTGCGACGGGTCCTGGGCAAACCATTGCAGATCGATCGCTGCGGCCATCGCTTTGTAGCCGGCGTCGTTCGGATGCAGATGGTCGCCGCTGTCGAAGGCAGGCAGGAGACGGTCCGGATGGTCGGGATCGCGCATTAGTCTGTTGAAATCGACGACCCCATCGAAAGCACCGGCGTTGCGGATCCATGCGTTGACTGCCTCGCGCTTTGCCTTGGCCGCCGCCGTAGGGGGCGCTGGAAAATCCGTGCCCCCGTTTGGCAGCAACGTGGCTCCCCAGACCTTGACGCCCTTCGCATGCGCGCGTGCGATCAGCGTCTGCATGCCATCGATGACCTGCTGGGCGGACAACTTCTCGTTGGGCGCCTTCAACACATCGGCGGCGGAAATATCGTTACTGCCCTGCAGCAGGAGGATCCCGTGCACGCCGGGTTTATCCAGGACATCACGATCGAACCGCGAGAGCGAACTTGGCCCCCGGTATGGCGCGACGGCGTCATTCACGATGCGATTGCCGGCGATCCCCGCATTGACGACGGCGATCGTGGCGTACATCGGATCGGCCTGCAGTCGCGCCGCGAGCGCATCCGGCCATCGCGCGTTCTGGTCCGCCGTCGACCCGACACCATCGGTGATGGAATCCCCCAGGATCACGATCACACGCGCGGCGGGATCGGCGGCCACCTCCACGTCGGTCAGGAAGTAGCGACGATTGTCGGTTTCATTGTCGGTTTCGCCTTCAGGAAATTCCGTCGCTGCCGTGACGTCACCGTCTGCGAAGAACGCGGCCTGGTTGCCGAAGCCGTGCACGGTCGATTCACCGGTGCCATCAGGCAGGTACAAGCTCACTGCGAGCTCTTCAAGCGCAGCCAGCGGAAACGTGACCGGATCGCTGAGCACAGCGCCGCCCTTGGCAATGGTGACGGTCGCTTTGCCGTCGAAGGTCACCGCGCGATCCGTCCCCGGCTGGATGGCCGACCCGCCCGCAGGCTTCGCCACATGGACCGGGCCGATCGTCACCGGCGCCGTGCCGAAGAGATTGGAAAGCCGGATGCGCACGCGCGATCCGCCGATGCTGGTCCGGATGCGCTGGCGCACGGTCTGCGCCTTCAATGCCGGACCCGCCGAGACGGGAGCAGCCTGCCAGGCAGCGACCCAATGCGCGTCGGTGGTGGAAACATCCGTCGCGGACTGGGCGGGCATCGCCGCGCCCATCAGGCAGAGCAGCAAACCGGTTGCCGCGCGCTTCAGCGTTGGGCGAAGCATGGTCATCCTTGATCCTTGTCCGTGCGAATTGAAGCAGGACTGTGTGGATTGGCTATTGCGGGAAACAGTGCCAGAGGTACTCCCACGAACCACTTCGACATCACCTGGTTCCAGGACATGTTGTTCCAGGACATGCTGTCCCAGGACATGCTGTTCCAGGTCATGCCAACAGCATGGAAATTTGCACTGGCTCTTTTTTGGATATCGACGATTGAGCTCTTTCGCAGGGCGCATTAGCCGCAGGCGTCCCACGGGGACTTCCTTTGGTCGCAATGCGCCGTTTACGCGAGCACCGAAGCCACATGCGGCGCCAGGCCCCGCTGAGGGGGAAACCGCCTGACTGAGTGAATCCCCTGATTGCTGCCGCCTCTCCCCGGAAACGACACTTCGGCATTCAACGACGAAGGTGCGTTCGAAATGAAATACGGCAAGCCGGCGGCAATCACCCTCTTCCTCGCGGCGGCCGTCGCGCTGGCCTCGATACTGGACACGACACAGAGCACGACACTGGACGCGGCAGCTGCATCCGCGACGTCCATGGTCGGCACCATCAGTGAGACGGATGCCAACACCGGCGAACCGTTCACCGGGCAATCGATGTCGCAGGCACGCTCCTCGTGTGATCCGGGAGACTCGCCGAGGTTCAACACATCCATGAGCTTCATGGCCGGTGGCGGGTTGATCTCGTGGCTTGCAGCGGGAGATTTCAACGGCGACGGAACCCCCGACACCGCCGTGACCAGCGGTGACGACGCGTGGATTCTGCTTGGACAATGCGATGGGAGCCTCGGGCCGGCAATCTCCTACTCGACGGGAGCAGGGACAGTTCCCAACCAGTTGGCCACCGCGGATTTCAACAGCGACGCCAAGCTTGACGTGGTCACGGCCAACACGGGTACAAACGATGTCTCATTGCTGCCGGGCAATGGCGATGGAACGTTCCAGGCGCCGCTGAAGTTCGCAACGGGCGCTCCCGCCGGGTCGACTCCAAAGTTCGTTGCCACTGCGGATTTCACCGGCGACGGCAAGCGCGACGTGGCCGCAGCCGGATCGGTCACCGCGAGCTCGGGGTTCGTCTCGGTCCTGCCGGGCAGCGGCGATGGGAGCTTTCAGGCGGCGGTGACGACCAGCGTCGGGGACGTGGACTTCATGACCGTCGGCGACTTCAATCGCGACAACAAGCAAGACCTGATCACGGTAAGCCAAACGGCAGGCGTTTCGATCCTGCTTGGCAACGGCAACGGCACCTTCCAACCTGCAACCTCGGTTTATCCGGGGAATGCCTCGGCGCATGCGGCCGTGGGGGACCTCAACGGTGATGGGAACCTCGATCTGGCGGTCGCAGACTCCGCCGCTGGCTCCGGCGGCGTAACGGTCCTGTTGGGTCGCGGTGACGGTACGTTCTTGCCTCTGGTCAATCCGGGCGGCGCCCCCCCGGCGGTCACGATCGGAGACTTCAATGGCGACGGCAAGGCCGATCTGGCGGCGGCAAACGGCTCGGACGCAGGTCTCCGTATCCTGATCGGCAAAGGGGACGGCACGTTCGCGCAGGGTGTGCTCTACGCCACCGGCGGAGCCACCCCGCGCGCCATGTCCACCGGCGATTTCGATGGCGACGGCAAACTGGATGTCGCCTTGGGCAACATGCGTTCACGCGACGTGCTGATCGTGCTGAACAAGGGCGACGGCACCTTTCGCGTCGCCCCGAGCCATGAAGTCGGGATTGTTCCCAACGCTGTCGCTGAGGGAGATTTTGACGGGAACGGCGCTCCAGATCTGGTCGTAACCAACCGGGACACCTTCGATCTCTCCGTGCTGATCGGGAACGGCGATGGCACATTCAAGCCTGCAGTCAGTTATCCGCTGATCTTCACACCCGCCGCTGTCGCGGTGGGTGACTTCAATGCGGATGGCCGACCAGATCTTGCCGTCACCGGCAGCTTTGTAACCGGCGGCTTTGAATACGGCAGCTATGAAACCGGCATCGGTGTAGCCAACGGAGATGCTTTTACAATTGCCATTCTGCTTGGAAATGGCGACGGCACCTTCGCGCAGCCGGGAACGCGCCTTGATTCGACCGGGGTGCCCGATCAGATCGTCGCCCGGGATTTGAATGGCGACGGCAAGCTGGATCTTGTCAACCTGAATCGTAGTGACGACAACGTTTCCGTATTCCTCGGTAATGGCGACGGGACTTTTCAACCCGCGGCATTCCATGCAACTGGTGATTACCCGCGATCTCTTGCGGTTGCGGACTTCAACAGCGACGGCAAGCCCGATATCGCCGTCGCGAATTCCCATGATTTCAACATTTCCCTCCTGTTTGGCAACGGCGACGGAACGTTCCAGGATCAGGTCGTGCTGCCAGACGTTCGGTCGCTGACCTCGTTGCACGCCGCAGACTTCAACGGTGATGGCAAACAGGATCTGTCGGGGATCCATATCGCTTTCGACGATGTCTCGATCTATCTGGGCAATGGCGACGGGACGTTCAAGCCGCGGGCCGCCTATACAGCGGGAACGGACGCCTGGGTTACTTTTGATGACAGCCAGCTCGGAGACTTCAACGCCGACGGCAATCTGGATATTGCTGTCTCGGACAGCAATTCGACACAGGTGCGGATTCTTGACGGTGCGGGTGACGGGACATTCCGTTTAAGCCCCATCAAGTTGGGGGGACTGCCAGCGTACGCGGGGAAAATGGTGGTGGCCGACTATGACGTGGACGGCACGGCGGATATCGCAGTCATAAGCGACGCCACCACACTGGGTATAGAAACCGGGTTCGTTTCGGTACTGCTCAACGCCACCGCGCGATCTTCGACCGAGGCGGATATTGAAGACGACGACCATCGGATCGACTATTCCGATGGATGGCACAGGGTCGCGCACCCGAGTGCAAGCGACGGCCATTTCGGCATGAATAGCAGTCAATCGCCGCAACATCACGCAAGACTTGCGTTTGACGTCCACGACGACAGCGGGTCGATCACGTATCACTACGCCACCAGCCCAAATGGCGGAAGCGCCGACATTTATCTGGACGGCGTTCGGATGGGTTCGATCAACTACAACGGCACGCAGGGCACGTTGCGCGCTCCGGTGTTCGGACAGAGCGTGACATTCGACAGGCTTGGACAGGGAACGCATACCCTGGAACTGCGAGCGATCAATGGCAGCGTTTACCTGGACAAATTCACGTTGGTAAGCGCTGCATCGAGCGCGCAGCCGGCGTCGGGACCAGGTCAAACCAGTATTTGGCAGGGGACGCTCGGGATCGGCCAGGATCTGCTCAACCAGATCGATGTCGGCACGGGCGTCAGCGACATCTCACTGGTGGCCGAGGCAAGCAACGGCATTCCGATCCAGTTGGTCCTGATGGACCCCTCCGGATCGATTCTGTCAGTGGCGCATTCAACCAACGGCGTGGCGGTGATCAACCATCCAATCACGCGGACCGGCCTTTACCAGTTCAAGGTCGTGAACTTCGGACTCGGCGGAACATCGGTGTGGGCGGCTGCCACGCCGCTTGTTCGCCGACAACCTTAGCCAAAGCCAAAAGAGAAATTGGCCGGAAACGATCCGGCCAATTTTCTGCCCTCAATGAGGAAGAAACTCTGCCCAACTGAGTGAATCCCCTGATTGCTGCCACCTCCTCCGGAAACGACAGTGGACGCTTCAATGGCGATGGTGGGTTCGAGATGAAATACGGCAAGCCGGCGGCAATCATCCTCTTCATCGCGGCGGCCGTGGCACTGGCGTCGACACTGGACACGACACAGAGCACGACACTGGACGCGGCAGCTGCAGCCGCGACGGCCAAGGGCGGCACCATCAGTGACGCGCAGCGGACGGCTGCCTACACCGGCGGACCGTTCACCGCACCGAACGTCACAGCCACCTCGGGATCGCTCACCTGCGTGCCCGACGTGGCGCCCTGCGACGATTACGCGCTCACGGTGACGCTGCCCGTGGACTACCTGCAAACCCATCCGGGTGCATCGATCAAGGTGGCGATCGCCCCCGCCGACGCCACGTCCGATTACGACCTCTACGTGCTCGACGCCGCCGGCACCACCATCGCCGACGCCGAGACCAGCAGCGGTAGCGAAGCGGTGTCGTTCCCGGCCGTGGGCGGCACGAACACGTACACGATCCGGGCCGTTCCGTACTCGCAGCTCGCAAGCGCCTACGACGCCCAGGTGACGCTCGACGCCGAGTTGGCGACGACCACCCAGGACGCCGACGGCGATGGCGTGGTGGATGCCTACGACGAGTGCCCCGGCACGCCGATCGGGTCCGTCCCCAACGGGTACGGCTGCTCCGGCACGGAGGTCTCCATGCCGTCCGATCCCGACCGTCCGCGCGTGGTGGTGGCCGACATCGACTCCGCGATCAACCCCTACCACGCGTTCCACTACCAGCGTCCGTCGTCGGTGACCCTCGAGGTCCTCGCGGAGCTGGGCGTGAAGCCGCAACACGTGGTGAAGCTGACCCGCACCGGCAACTTCGCGGCCGACATCGCCGCGGACGCCGCCTTCTGGAACAACGTGAAGCGCGGCGAGCGGTACCACTTCGCGGGCACCAACATCATCGCCACCTCCCTGGCGGCGGAAGGCGCCGTGCCCTACCTGAAGCCGACGGCGGAGAAGAATGCGCACGGCGTGGGCACCTCCGCAGCCGTGCTCAACGCCAACCCGGACGCCATCGTCTTCTTCGTGGAGGGCGTGCTTGGCAGCGCCGAGTCGCACGCCGCGGCCTTCCAGAACCCGGCCGTGGACATCGTGACCACCAGCTATGGCGCCTCGCAGGCCCTCGGCCTGCTGCC
>JAKFFI010000045.1:0-2795 GCA_036677085.1 Porticoccaceae bacterium | reverse complement strand
CAATTGTTCAAGAACCTGTTCGTGGTGGCCTTCGCGCTCAGCCTGCTGGTCTCCAATGCGTATTTCTCGATCAAGACCGCGGGCTTGTGGTGGTTCGCCTGCGGCTACTTCTGGCGGCTCTCCCTTCCACAGACGATGCAGGTCGTGGAAAGCCATCCGGATGCGCACGGCTCGCGAACGTTCGGCGGCCGACAGGCCACGGCGTCCACATGAACAAGACCGGAGCATCGAATGGCAGCTACAAGGGCGGCAGCCACGGGGACAACCCCGCAACACCGGCGCGCGGGCGTATCCGAGGCGATAGTCCGCGACGCGCGGATAGACGCGGCCAAGGGCGTGGCGATCGCGCTGGTGGTGTTGGGCCACGCAAAAGGCATACCGATGGGATTTACGGTGCTGGTCTACAGCTTCCACGTACCGCTGTTCTTCCTGTTGTCCGGCTGGCTGTCGCATCGCCGCAATGCGCAGACGGCGGCACAAGTGCTGGCGACATTCATCCGCACCTTGCTGGTGCCTTACGCTTTCTTTTTCTTCGTGGCTTACGGGTACTGGCTGGTCACGCGCCACATGGGCGAGAAAGCGCTGCGCTGGGGGCAGGCACCCTGGTGGGAACCGCTCGGCGGGCTGCTGACCGGAATCGGACCGCAGTTGTACGTGCATCCAGCGCTGTGGTTCCTGCCCGCGCTGTTCATGACCGCAATGGCCTACCTCTTCCTGGGCAAGCGATTGCGGCCGTGGACGATCGCATTGCTGATGTTGCCCTTGGCGATATTCTGGATCCTGACTTTCCCGGCAACGGGACTGCGCTTGCCGTTCGCCCTGGACGTCCTGCCGGTCGCGCTATTTTTCTACGCATGCGGAGCGCTGGCTGGCCGGGCGGTTTCCTTGCCGCAGTCGGCGTTGAGAGGCTGCGTGCTGGCCGCGTTGCTGCTGGTGCCGTGGCTGTGGCTGGCATGGAGCAACGGGCGCGTGGATATCAACCAGCTGCGCTTCGGAGCTTCGGCGTGGAAGTTCATCCTCGCCGCCTTGCTGGGAACCGTGATCGTGCTGCTGGCCAGTCCGCTGGCGGCGCGTTCGGCGGTTCTGCGCTGGATGGGCCGCAACACGCTGCTGATCCTGTGTACCCATATCCTGGTTTTCTTCGTGCTGTCGGGGGTCGCCGCGGTGCTCGGCCTGTTTCCGGCGGGAAGCAAGCCAGGCCTGGCATGGGCGCTGTGCGTTTCGGGCATCTCGATCGCTTTATGCGTACCGTTGCGGGTTCTGTTCATGCGCTACGCGCCATGGGCGCTGGGACTGCGCCGCGCCACCGTGCAGGCTACGGCGTGAGCACGGTTGTTCTGCACGATGCGGCGGACGCCGCGATGTTCGGGCGGGCGCCATGAACGTCGTGCATGTGGTCCGCCAGTTCCATCCTTCGGTCGGCGGCATGGAGGAGGTGGTGCTGAACATCGCGCGTCGCCATCTGGCCGCTGGCGGCGAGGCGGAAGTGGTGACGCTGGACCGCATATTTCATGAGGATGCGCAGCGCCTGCCCGCGCACGAGCAGCACCAGGGAGTGCCGATACGGCGCCTGTCCTACACCGGGTCCACGCGCTACCCGCTGTGTCCGCAAGTGCTGGGCGCACTACGCGGCGCCGATGTCGTCCATGTGCATGGCATCGATTTCTTCTACGACTACCTGGCCTTGACCGGCGCGGTGCACGGTAAGCCGATGATCGCTTCCACCCACGGCGGCTTCTTCCACACCGTCTATGCCTCGCGGCTCAAGCGACTATGGTTCAACAGCATCACCCGTGCCTCCGCGCGTGCCTATCGGCGCATCGTCGCCACCAGCCGCAACGACGGGGAGATGTTCGCCGCGGTAACGGCGGCGGGGCGTCTGCGCGTGATCGAGAACGGCGTGGACATCGGCAAGTTCGCCGGCATGGGTTCGCCTGTTCCCGGGAAGACCCTGGTCAGTTTCGGCCGCTGGTCGGTGAACAAGGGCATTCCGGAAACGCTGGATCTGCTCCGCCATCTGGTCGCGGGCGACGGCGACTGGCGCCTGATCCTGGCGGGCCGCGAGTTCGACTTGAAACGCGCGGATCTCGAACGCGACATCAACTCGCGCGGGCTGCAGGCGCATGTCGAGATCGTCGATGCGCCGTCGCAGGAGCAATTGGGCGGGTTGCTGTCGCACGCGCAATATTTCGTTTCCCTGTCTCGGCATGAAGGCTTCGGCATCGCCGCGATCGAGGCGATGAGCGCCGGACTGGTTCCCATACTCAGCACCATTCCGCCCTATGCCAAGCTGCAGGCCGAATCGAAACTGGGCCTGCTGGTCGATGCGCAAGCGCCCGAGGCTACGGCGCAGGCGGTTCGGCAACTGGCCAACGTGGATGAGGAGACCTTCGAGGCGCGCCGGCGACATGCGCTGGCATACGTCGGGCGCTACGACTGGGATGCGGTGGTCGACCGATATCGTAACGAATACCGGCAGGCGCTCGCCGAAAGCGGAAGGAAAACGCAATGAACGCCGCGCACGCGCCTTGGGTCTCGACGCCTTCCACCCGCCGTTTCGTCGTGCTGCAGTCCACCGGCAAGCCGGACGACACCACCAACCCATACCTGGTGCAGCTGCTGAACGCGCTGCCGGAGAATGTGGAGGTCCGGTATTTTTCGGTGCGGGATGCATTGTTCTCGCGCTACGACCTGTTCCATGTCCACTGGCCGGAGTATCTGCTGCGGCACCGCACGCCGCTCACTACGCTGGCCAAGCAGGCATGCGCGTTCCTGCTGCTGCTGCGGTTGTGGGT
>JAKFFI010000044.1:0-6509 GCA_036677085.1 Porticoccaceae bacterium | reverse complement strand
GAAAAAGCAAGCCTGGCGATTGTTGCCGCGCTGGATGATGTGCAGGGGGACATTGGCTAAAGCGAGGCGGGCACGCCGAGGCATGGCCGGTGTCCGGGCAGAAAGCTCGGCGCAGTTTAGCAAGAAACCGTGGTCTGTCCCCTATTATTCCCCGCCGAAATACAGTCCACTTCGCCCAACAGCGTTCTGGCACCGCTTGGCCCCTGGATCGGCGTATCGCGAAGCTCCTGCATCACCCCGTACGCCAGCGCTGCGGCGCGCGTGCCACCACCGGAAAACGTCAGGCAGACCAGCAGCGAGTCTGAATTGGTATCCCCCGCCGCCGTGTCAGGAAACCGGTACGCCGCGGACGGCGCGCTGCCCAGCGGACTGTTGAGCGGGTAATGCGCGCAGCCTGCCGAAGCCAGCAACAACGCCAGCCAGACCGCGTGGGGGATCCTAGACCACGTCAAAAGTGATCTCCTTCGGAAACAGGGCGTTGGTGTTCAGCAAGTCCACGATGTGCGACGGCGGCTGACAGCCGATGTCATCCGACTGAAGCTGCAGCGTTACCGTGTAGCGCCCGCTGGCCGGCAACTCGATAAGCTCGCCCGTGACGCCGTGGTCAATGCCGCCGATCAGCACCGTGCGCTGCCTGGCGCAGTAGACAACGAGAAACTGCGGCATGGGTTCTCCGGGTCGGGGCAACGGGTCGCAGGGCGGCGCCTGCCACCGGGCGCGAATGCGCTGGCGAGAAAGACGCGAACCTCCGGCCGACCGCGCCGCAGGCCACACGCTGCAGCGCTCGACCGGCTTTTATGTTGCCACGCGAACGCCCTGCTGACGGCGTAATCGGACACAGGAAGCCCAACGGATTCAACCCTCGTCCGAAAACACACTTGCGAAGCCTGCGCGTTTTGCATCCCACCCAGGCATCACGCACGCAAGGCGCTCCCTCGGGTACCTTGCGGCCGGCGATTTTTTGCTCCAGCACCCCCGGTGTTTACGATGTTGGGCTTCCTGCGTCAGTCCAACTTACCGGGCTGAATCTCAGCTCGACGTCATGGTCGATTCAAACCTCAGCTCTGCCTCCAGCCCACCCCCTGCGGCGATCCGCAAGTCCATCTGCCCGCCATAGTCAGTGGCTAACTCCTGAACGATGTGGAGGCCCAGACCGGTTCCGGGCGTGCGCTCGTCGAAGCGACGGCCACGCTGGGTTGCGAGCGGCAAGGTGGCCTCGTCCAGACCGGGGCCATCGTCGCGCACCGTGACGTGCAGTGCGCCGCCTGCGCGCTCTACGACCTTCACCCACACGTGGCGGCGGGTCCATTTCCATGCGTTGTCCAGCAGATTGCCGAGCATGTCTTCCAGATCCTCGACAGCCCCGCGGAAATGTCCCTCACCCTCACGGAGATATTGCACCGGCCGATCCGGGTGGATACGGGTCAGAGCCGCTGCTAGCGCATCGCAAATCGGCCCGACCGCTACAGCAGCATGCTGGCCTTGGGCGGCACTGGCGGCCAATGTAAGGTGGCGGTCCAGTAGCCGGCGGAGGTGGGCAGTGGCCTCGGCCACCCGCGCCCAGGAGTCTGGTGCAGGCGCCTGTGCTTCGGTGTCGATCTGACTCAACGGATGCTTCAGCGCATGGGCTAAATCACCGGTGCGCCGGCGCGCCCGCTCCACCAGTTGGCCGTTGCGCTCCAGCAGTTGATGGATGCTCTCCACCAGCGGATGCAGTTCGATGGGCCAGTCCCCCTCAAGCCGTTGCTGATCACCGTTGCGAATCCGCTGCAGCGCGGTGCGCACACGCACCAGCGGAAGCAGGCCGTAATGCACCTGCAAACGGATGGCCAGCCATTGCAGCAGCCACAGGACTGCCATGCCGGCGGCCATGACCACCGCGAAACGACGCAGACCAGCACTCACCGCGCGGGTTTCGCCGACCACGATCAGCATCCATTCCGCGCCCTCCCGACCCAGCCGGATGCGCTGGCGTACCACCCGAAGCGGCGTGCCATCGAAATCCTTTGCGGTGTGGAAAGTCGGCACGGCGTCCAATGGCACCGGCTCCAGCGGCCAGTCGCGGTCCCACAGCGAGCGCGAGCGCAGCACGGACACGGATAGGGGCGCGGAGGTGTCCAGCGCCTGCACCTGCCAGTACCAACCGGAGGCGGGTCGGTCGAACGCGGGATCGAGCAATGGGCGGCGCTGTACCACCTTGCCGTCCGCCTTGCGATCCAGCGAAGCCACCAGCGACAGCAGGGTGGTAGTCAGTCGTTGATCGTGCGCCTGCAGCAAGCCCTCGCGCACGCTCCATGCCAGCAGCGGCGCCAACACCAGGGTGCCACTCAGCATGGTCCATAGCGCGGCACGCAGCAGGCGCTGGCGCAGCGAGGCCACCTGCTTCATGGCTGATCCGACAACCGGAATCCCTGGCCACGTACTGTATGCAGCAACCGGGCATCGCCCAGCTTGCGCCGGATGCGGCCGATCAACACGTCCAGACTGTTGGAATCCACCTCTGCGTCGCGGTCGTAGACGTGCTCCCAGAACTCTGCACGCGGAATCACCCGGTTCGAGTGGTGCATCAGATACGCAAGAATGCGGCGTTCCTGTGCAGTGAGCTGCAGCGGCGCCCCGTCCAGCAGGAAGCGGCCAGCATGGGTGTCGAGTTCCAATCTGCCGCACACCAGTACCGCCTTGGCGTGGCCGCTGGCGCGCCGAATCAGGGCCTGTACGCGGACCACGGTTTCGGCGATATGCACCGGCTTGACTAGAAAATCGTCTGCCCCGGCATCGAAGCCGGCCAGCTTGTCGTGCCAGCGCCCACGTGCTGTCATGATCAGCACCGGGAACCGCAGCCCGGCCTCGCGCCAAGCACGTAGTACGCTGAGCCCGTCCATTTGCGGCAGCCCCAGATCCAGCACTGCGGCATCGACTGCCTCGGTTGCGCCCAGGAACTCCGCGGTGGCGCCGTCGCGTGCGCACTCCACCCTGAAGCCTGCTTCTCGAAAAGTCTGTGCCAGCTTGTCCGCCAGCTGCGTATCATCCTCGACCAGCAAAAGCTTCAATCGTCCTCCTCAGTCTGGCTGCTTCCCAGCGGCGCACCGCTGGCGGCGTCGTAGTCGCGCTCCAAGCGTTCGCCGGCCCGGCTCAGCACTTCGGCTTCGTACACCCAGCGGGCGCCACGCCGTTCCAGTTCGATCTCCACGAGCGTGCCGTCCAGATCGGCTTCGATGCGCGGAATCAACTGCACCAAGGGCAAAATGTCTCCGCGCGCCAGCGCGGCGCGTGCGGCATCCTGGCCGCGATCAGCCCACGCCGAGAAACTCATGCACAGGGCCCATCCAGCCAAGCCCACGCCAACGCCACGCACCACGACCGTCTCCCGTATATCGCACGCGTGCATTGTTCCGCGCCGGGATCTAAATCGAGTGTGAACCACTCGGCCACATTGGCTTTACCCGCAGCAGGGCAAGGTCTGTCCACAGCGGCAGCCGCCGCTTCTAATGGAGTCAACCTCATGAACCGTACGACCTCGACCCTTTCCCTGATCGCGCTGAGTGCGGCGCTGGCCGCGGCCACCGCTCTGGCGCAACCTCACACGACCGCCGCGCCCCATGCATCCGCCAACGATGTGGTGCGCATGTCGGAAGCCGCCGGCTACCGCGACATTCACGACCTAGAACTGGATGACGGTTTGTGGGAAGCCGATGCTATCAGCCCCCATGGTTTCGCCGTCGAATTGACCATCGATCCCGCCACCGGGCGGATCCTCAATCCCGAGCCGGGTGCCGGAGTGACGGCCGAGCAGGTACGGGCCAGCCTCACGGAGCAAGGTTACACGAACATCCGTGCCCTGGAGCAGGACGGTAGTCGGGTGGAAACCGAAGCCCGCGATGCGAAGGGTCAGTGGGTGGAGCTAGAGCTGGATGCGAGCACCGGCGCGGTTCTGAACGCGGAGCAGGACGACTGAGTAGGAAACTCTGGCAAACCTCCGAAGGTACAGCCCGGCACCACACCCGGAGCAAGCCGCGTAGGCATTAATGCGATGGGGCGAGGGATGAACCCCAACGTTTGGTAGTGGGGGTCGCTGGGCTTCCAACGCCCAGCCACTCCCGGCTAACAGACTGCCAGTGCCGACAGACCCGTCTGCAATGCCTCCCTGCTTGTATTGGAGTGTATGCCGGATGGAGCCACCCATTGACCAGAAGGGTCGGCGTTAACCATCGCCTGAAAAGCTCCCTCGCCGCTTGTCTATGGGCCCCGAGCTTTAAAACAAACAATACCGCTGCGAAATCCAAAAGGGGTCGTAGTGATTTATTTTAAATCACTACGACCCCTTTTTCTTAGCAAATGTCTCCCCGACGGATACGCCGTGGCGAAAATCTACAGTGGTAATCGGCAGCAGTCTGTCTCGATGCAGTGGTTGGGCGGCATATCGGGCTGCCCTGAAACGATGGACTGTTGCCGAGCAACGTAAGCGATCGGCAATCAAACAACAGGTTCCTCGATTGCCCCAGGTTTGCCGATCCCACCCGCGACTTGCTCGAGTACATGCCGTGTCATCCCGAGCGCAAGCTCGTGCTCTCCCATGAACACCTGGACGGCTCTCTCGTTGCGGAGCAGGGTTGCTTCTTCATCGCTATGGACACGGACGACCGTTTCCACGTCGGGCTTGAGCGCGCGGGCGATTTCGATCATTTTCCGCGTCCGAAATGTATCCGGGATGGTGATCACCAGTATCCGCGCGCGAGCGACATGGGCCTGAATGAGCACCACCGGGTCGGAGGCGTCCCCGGATACAGCCGGTATGCCGCGCTCGCGCAGCCGCTCCACGATTTCACGGTTCTGCTCGGCGACGACTACCGGGATACCTTTCTCCGCCAACGCTTCACCAATCCGCCGGCCGACGCGGCCATATCCCACCAGAAGGATATGCCCGGTCAGGCGATTCTGGTCCACGGTTGTTGGAATCTCCGCTAGCGGGTCGTTCGGCCGCTCCAGCGCGCGGGCTAACGTCGGGCGGGATCGAATCCACGCCTGCACAGGCTCGATCGCGTTGAACAACAGCGGATTGAGTGTGATCGAAATGAGCGCGCCTGCCAGTATGAGGCTCTGACCTTCGACCGGGAGGAGATTCAGCGAAACCCCGAGACTGGCCAGGATGAACGAAAACTCGCCGATCTGCGCCAGGCTTACCGATACCGTCAGCACCGTGTTAAGCGGGTAGCGAAAGGCAAGCACGAGAACAAAGGCGGCCAGCGTCTTGCCGAGAATGATGACCGCGACAACGACCAGCACGCGGAGCGGTTCTTGAATCAGCATCGCCGGATCGAACAGCATGCCGACCGATACGAAGAACAGAACGGAAAAAGCATCCCGCAGCGGCAAGGACTCGTCGGCCGCGCGGTGGCTCAGCGCAGACTCCCTCAGCACCATCCCGGCGAAGAACGCCCCCAGCGCGAAGGAAACACCGAAAATGGCGGCGGAGCCGTAGGCAATACCCACCGCAGCCGCGATCACGCACAGGGTAAAGAGCTCCCGCGAGCCAGTGCTAGCCACTTGCCAGAGCAGCCAGGGGAAGACTCGCCGACCGACAACGAACATGAATACAACAAAAACCGAGACTTTGCCGAGCGTGAGCAGAAGCGTGATAAGCAGATCCCAGTCTCCTGCTACCTCACCAGCGCTGTGCTCAGCGCCACCACCGAGCCAGCCCGACAGCGGCGGGAGCAGCACGAGGACCAGGACCATCACGAGGTCCTCGACGATGAGCCAACCGACGGCGATGCGTCCGTTGATGGAGTCGAGAATCCCACGACTCTCCAGCGCCCTGAGCAAAACCACGGTACTCGCGACAGAGAGCGCGAGACCGAACACAATGCCTGCGCCGAAGCTCCAGCCCCACAGGGATGCGACAGCGACACCGAGCGCGGTCGCCACCGTGATCTGGGCAATTGCACCTGGCAGGGCGATCCGGCGAACAGCCAATAGATCGTTCAACGAGAAATGCAGTCCGACACCAAACATCAACAGCATTACCCCGATCTCAGCGAGTTGCTGTGCAAGTTCGAGGTCTGCAACAAAGCCGGGTGTGGCCGGACCGATGATCACGCCGGCCATCAGGTAACCGACCAGAGCCGGCAGTTTCAGGCGTACCGCAATGAAGCCCAGAATTAGGGCAAACCCGAAAGCGGCGGCAATAGTCGTGATCAGGGGAATGCTATGGGGCACGCGTCTCGTCTCCTGTTACCGATTCCTGAGCCATCGTCCCGCCGCGCTTCCCCCCGTGCCAATATGACCTGCGCCACCTATCCCCGAGAGATCAGTGAGCAAAGAGGTAGGTATGACGATCAACCAGCATTCGAAGGTCCCGGAGGTATAACTGAATCTGGTGTTTGAGGGTTTGAAAAAAAGCGGCGTATCTGGTTGATTTGTTGTCGCCAAACAAGTCAATCAACACAGGAGATACACCGCCGTGAAAAAGAGTAACGTGATCGAGCTCGCAGGTCGAGCAGCAGATACGG